>JACQDE010000034.1 GCA_016201285.1 Acidobacteriota bacterium
GCCGAAGACCACGCCGATGGAACCGGTGATGGTGCCCGGGTCGGCAATGATTTTGTTCGCGGACATGGCAATCCAGTAGCCGCCGGACGCGGCCACGTCGGACATGGACACCACCACTGGCTTCTGTTTCTGCGCGAGCTGTACCTCGCGGCGGATGATTTCGCTGGCCACCGCCGAGCCTCCCGGCGAATCCACACGCAGGATGATGGCTTTGATGGAGGCATCCTCTCGCGCGCGGCGCAGGTCCGCGGAGACGGACTCCGAGCCCATGATGTTGCCGTCGGTGTCGGAGTCGGACTGGCCCACCACGATGACGCCGGTGGCGTGCACCACGGCGATTTTTTCCAAGCCAAAGTTCTGCACTTGGTCCTTAACGTAGCGCCCCAATTCGACCGGCCGCCACGCCGTCGTTTTTTCGCGGAAGAATTTCTGCACCTCGTCCCAGTGCGCCACCCTGTCCACCAGCTTGCGCTCCAGCGCGTCCTTCGAAATGTACGGCCCTTCCTGGAGACACTTTTCAAACCACGGCTTGTCAATCTTGCGCGCCTCGGCAACGTCCTTCACGTAGTTCTCGTAGGTGCTGCGCATCAGCGACTCGGACATCTCCCGGTGCCAGGGTGTGTACTTTTTCTCGGTGTACTGGTTGCGCGCGGTCTTGTACTCGTCAATACCGTACATGTCGGGGTAGATGTGCAGCTTGTCCAGCGTGCCGCGGAGGAACAGCGACTGCGTCATCAGTCCGGTGATGGCCAGCGGCGCGGTGGGCACCATCCACACCTGGTCGCAGGCCGTGGCCAGATAATACTGGCGGTTCATCACCAGGTCGCTGTGCAGATAGCAGACGCTGGGTTTGTTGCTCTTGCGAAAGGCCAGCAGGTGCGCGCGGATTTCCTGGAGCTTGGCCCAGCCAGCATCGGGCGTGGTGATTTTCACCACCAGGCCGGCGATCTTGTCGTCGTTGCGCGCCGTGTCAATCGCGTCGGTGACGTCGTGCAGCACAGTCACCTTCCCGCCGAAGAGCTGCGCAAAGATGCCCTGCGGCTTTTGCTCCTCGATGGGCCCGCTCAGGTCCACCAACAGCACTGAGTTCTTCGCCAGTCGCCCGCTCACCGCGGACACAATCAGCACGGCCACAAACAGCACCGCCAGAAACAACCAGACTTTCTTCGCTCCCCGCGTCATCGCTTTCCTCCGAATCTCTGCCTGCCCTTGCTTCTACTGAGTGAATACGAAAACCTCGCACGCCAGATAACAGAAGTTATCATGATCAGTGGCCCTTCGCATACGCTCCGGGCAAGCGAGTGGCGAGTGGTCCCTCGTCCCGCGGTTGCGGGATCGGGACAGGCGAGTGGCGAGTGTCGAGGTAAGGCGAAACTCGATCCCGAGGCTTCGGGACGAAACTCGAAACTCGGCAGAGCGTAATTCTGTTCGGCGTGCACCGTAGCGCAGCCACTCCTGGCTGCGCAAGCTGCAGAAAAGAGACCGCGCAGGCCCCTCGGCTCGGGACAAGCAAGAGTGCTTGCGCTAGCGAACCTAACTTTTGGCACTGGGTGGTTCTTCATTTTTCTTGTCCTCTTTCTTGTCCACGAAGGAGGCAGCGAACTTCATGAACTTCAGGCTTTCCTCAGCAGACATTTCCTGGAAGGTCTTGAACAGATCGATGAGGCCATTGGTGGCCTCCAATTCGAGAATGGCGTGCTTGTGCAGGCGATCGCCGGCGTCAGAACTGGACTTTTCGTTTTGGTGCGCGGTCTTCAAGGAAAGCTGAAGGAGCGGAAGCAAGGACTTGACGGTGCGCTCGATGGAGGGGCGGCTGACGAGCATTAGTTGCCCAACATAGCCGAGGACGGCGGCGCTGCGCGGCGAGATGAGGTTGCGCGCACAAAAGCGAAAGACATTGCCGAGAGCCTTGTGAATGCTTTCTTGGGTGTTGAGGGGATCGTCGGCAGCGACGATTTCCTCGCCGATGCGGGCGGCGGCCTCCTGCTGCTGACGAAGCTGCAAGTGGCGCACACAGAGCGAGAGACCGGGGTCGGCAGGACGCATGCGACAGCGGCGGCCATCGGCGAAGAGGAATTCGCAGCGAGAGTTATTCTTGCGTGAGTCGGTCATGGGAACCTCGCGGGAAGAATTGAGGAAAGGAGGAAGTGGGGAATGGCACCCCCTCCCCACCCACCTGAAATGCGTAAGTGTTCATGGCAAAGGACTTGAGGGCAAAACGGAGCGTAAGTGTTCATTCTACAGGGGTTAAACGTTGAAGGGTTGAAGGGTTGAATGGTGGAGATCCAACTAAGCTTGGAGGTGTGATACATATTACTGATTATAACTTATAGTCAACTACGAGTCAAGGGGAAAAAGAATCCGCAGATTTCGCAGATTCCCGCAGATTGCAGGCGGGCGCGGCGGAGAGATCCTTCGGCCGCCGCAGCGGCCTCAGGATGACAACCAGGTGGCGGGCTGCTCCCGAGGCTTCGGGATCGCCGCACTCCACAAAACACTGTCACGTCCACGACAAAATCCGCCAGCAACTTTCCTCAGCAAGAAAGAAGGAGAACCCGGTGCAAAGGCCTCTTCGTAGCGGCGGCCTTCTCCGGTTTCAGGTCCGATGGATTGCATCGGACCGCCGGAGTCCTGACCATCGGACAGGCCGGCAGGGAGGCCCGCCTCAAGGCGGCCTCTACATGGGGCGACCTTCCGGTCGCCCCTACAAAAACGGCGGGCTGTGCTACGATTCACGAGCCGCCGACGCCGCCCCTTTGGTGTCCCGCGAGGTCTGCCATGACCACTCTTCGCAAACAATCAACAACGCAAGAGAAAGAGCGCAGCCAAGAGTGGCTGCGCCACGGCGCTCAGACTGTGGATCCGCAAATCACAAACCGCTTCAAGAGCCTGGCGCGGATGGTGGGCAACACGCCGCTGCTGGCCATCGAGTTCACCTATCGCGGAAAGCGCCGCGTGCTCCACGCCAAGTCCGAGCAGCTCAACATGACCGGGAGCATCAAGGACCGCATGGCGCTGCACATTCTGGAGCGGGCGTACGCCGAGGGGAAAATCCGTCCGGGGGACACGATTGCCGAAGCCACCAGCGGCAACACCGGCATCAGCTTCGCCGCGCTGGGCCGTGCGCTGGGGCATCCGGTGACGATCTTCATGCCGGACTGGATGAGCCGCGAGCGCGTGGACCTGATCCAGAGCCTGGGCGCGAAGATCGTGCCGGTGGCGAAGTCGCAGGGCGGGTTTCTCGGGAGCATCCGCCTGGCGGAAGAGACGGCGCACGAAGATGCGCGGGTGTTTCTGCCGTGCCAGTTCTCCAACAGCGCCAACGTGGCGGCGCACGAAAACACGACCGGGCCGGAAATCTGGTGGCAGTTGCGCTTCAATTCGCTTTCGCCGGACGCGTTCGTGGCCGGCGTGGGCACCGGCGGCACGATCATGGGCGTAGGGCGGTTCCTGCGGTCGCAGAAGCCGGGCGTGCGCGTGCACCCGATGGAGCCGGCGGAGTCGCCGACGCTTTCGACCGGGCACAAAACGGGGCAACACCGCATCCAGGGAATTTCCGACGAGTTCGTCCCGTCCATCGTCGAGCTGGACAAACTGGACGCGGTGGTGGACGTCGCCGACGGCGATGCGATTCTGATGGCGCAGAAGCTGGCGGCGGAGCTGGGGCTGGCGGTGGGAATTTCGTCGGGCGCGAATTTCGTAGCGGCGCTGAAGGTGCAGAACGCACTGGGCGATGACGCGGTGGTGGCGACGGTCTTTCCGGACGACAACAAGAAATACCTGAGCACCGACCTGCTGCGCGAAGAGCCCCTCAGGGACGGCTATCTGACGCCGGAGGTGAAGTTCACGGGCTTCGGCGCGTTCAAGCGCGTGTGCCACACATGTTGCGAAATGTACGAGTGCAACCAGCGGTTCGCGCCGGAAATGGCGTAAGGAATGGAACCGCCGATGAACGCAGATAAAAAAAGTAAAGGACAAGGAAGAATCAAAACATCAACGCAGAGGGCACAGAGAGGCCAGAGGACGCAGAGAAAGCCAACGCAGGAATGCCCGCCTGAAGGCGGCCTCTACAAAACGGCGTCGCGGAGGAAGCGGGCGGATTCTTCGGGCGGCGTGGGATTGATGTAGAAGCCGCTGCCCCACTCGAAGCCGGCGACCTTGGTGAGTTTGGGAATCAGCTCGATGTGCCAGTGGTAGTGGTCGTTCACTTCCTCGCCGATGGGCGAGGTGTGGATCATGTAATTGTAGGCGGGGCGGTGGAGAGTGACGTCGAGCCGGGCAAGCAGATTGCGCATCAGCTTGGCCATGCCGGTGTAGACGGGGCTCTGCGTGTTCTCGTAGGCGGAGGCGTGGGGCTTGGGCAGCAGCCAGGTTTCGAACGGGAAGCGCGGGGCGTAGGGCGAGAGCGCGATGAAGGTGTCGTTTTGGGCGATGACGCGCTCGCCGTCGTCCATCTCCTGGCGGATCATGTCGCAGAAGATGCAGCGCTCCTTCTCCATGTAGTACTTCTTGGAGTTGTCCACTTCCTCGCGGACGCGCTTGGGCACGATGGGCAGGGCGATGAGCTGGGAGTGGCTGTGCTCGAGGGAGGCGCCGGCGGCTTCGCCGTGATTCTTGAAGATGAGAATGTAGCGAAAGCGGCGGTCGTTCTTCAGGTCGAGGACGCGGTCGCGATAGGCCCAGAGAACTTCCTCGATGCCCTTCTCGGAGAGCGTGGCGAGAGTGGTGGCGTGGTCGGGCGTCTCGATGATGACTTCGTGCGCGCCGATGCCGTTCATCTTGTCGAAGAGGCCCTCGCCCTGGCGGTCGAGGTCGCCTTCGATGCCGAGCGCGGGAAACTTGTTGGGCACGACGCGGACGCGCCAGCCGGGCTTGTTGGGCTGGCCACCGTTGCGGCCGTAGGCGAGAACCTCCGGCGGAGTTTTTTCCTCGTGGCCGTAACAGAAGGGGCAGAAACCGGTGCCCTTGATCTCAACGCTCTCGCGGAGGAAGTCGGTGGGCCGCTTGGCGCGGTCGGTGGAGATGATCACCCAGCGTCCGGTGATCGGGTCCTTGCGAAGCTCAGGCAACGTGTCCTCCCAGGGCCGGTCGTGCCACATCTATGAACGATGAATGCCCAAACCTATATTCTACAAGAAAACAGCGCGGCGGGAAGAAGGAAGCGGCGGCGAGGGTAGTGTCCTAATTTGATTCGTCCAACTCCGGTTCTTCATGTTCGGTAGGCAAGCGATCAGGCGGAGAAGGCGTTCTTGTGGAGGCGGACGAGCGGGCGGCGGCCGGGGCGGCTTTCAATGGCCAGCACGTCAAAGCGGCACTGCGCATCGCGGATGCGGCGCTCGGCGAGAAACTGGCGCGCCATGCGCACCAACAGATGGCGCTTCTCCGGCGTGACGGCGTCTTCGGGCGTGCCGAAGTCCTTCGACTCACCGGCGCGCGTCTTCACTTCGACGAAGGCGAGCACGGGGCCGTCGTAGCCGACCAGGTCGAGCTCGCCCTTGAGGCCGGGCACGGTGTAGTTCCGCGCAACAAGAATGTAGCCGTGGCGGCGGAGATACCAGTAGGCAAAAGTCTCGCCGCGGATGCCGGTCCGGCGGGCGCGGAGTTTCGCGGAGGGCGCATCGGAAGCGGCGAGGCCGTTGCGCGCGGCAAAATTCACCAGGCCGAAGATGAGGCGGGCGAAGAGCGGCATTTCTTGGGAAATCTACCACAGTGGCGCGGAGAACGCAGAGGCAGCGCAGAGAAGAGAGCCGGCGAGGACACCGGCGGTACAAATGCCGGCCTAAAGGCCGGCGCTACTTTATTACTTCAAATTCGAATTCCATCACTTTGCCGCGGATGACGTAGCAGAGATAAAACTCCCAGAAGCGGCGGAACCAGCGGGCGTGGTTGACGAGGAACTCGAAGCCGAAGGCGCGCCAGAGTTTGAGCAAGCGCACGGTGAGGCGCGCTTCGCGCAGGCGGACGCGCGTGTACCAGTGGTCTTCGCCGTGGATGCCTCCCACATAAAAATAGCGGAAGGAAAAACTGTTCAGGTGCCAGCGGTGCGTGGGGTCGCAGAAGGAAGAAAAGTCGGTGTAGTGCGGCGTGACGATATAGATGGTGCCGCCGGGCTTCGTGATGCGGTGCAGATCCTCCATCGTGCGGACAACGTCTTCGACGTGCTCGATGACGTGGACGAGGCGGACGCGGTCGAAGGAGTTGTCGGCGAAGGGCAGCGCACCGCGGTCGATGTGGCAGAGGACGTCGGCGGCGGTATCGGGATTTTTGTCGGCGCCGATGGCGCCGGGAAATTTATTCGGCCCGCAGCCGAGATCGAGAATGCGCGGCAAGAACGCCTCCGTGACGTCCGATGCAAGAAAGACAGAATCTACCACAGAGGCACAGAGAACGCAGAGAAAGCACAGAGAGATTCTTCGGGCCGATAAAAAACATCGGCCCTCAGAATGACAAAGCGTTTGTTAGACGGACTTTTCGATTTCGGTGAGGATTTTGTCGATGGTGTTGACGGCCCAATCCGCCTGCTCTTGATCCACGACGAGAGGCGGGCAGAGGCGGAAGCCGTTCTCGCCGCAGCCGAGGATGAGCAAACCCTTTTCGAAGGCGCGGTCCACGATGATGTCGCGGAGGTCTTTGGCTTTCTCCTTGGTTTTCTGGTCGCGGACGATTTCGACGCCGATCATCAGGCCCTTGCCGCGGATGTCGCCAACGATTTTGTGCCGGTCGCGCCAGTCGGCCAGGCGGCCGAAGATGTGCTCGCCGATGCGGCGGGCGTTTTCGATGTACTGCGTTTCGAGAAGCCGGAAGGTGGCCATGGCGGCGGCGATGCAGACGGGGTTGCCGCCGAAGGTGGAGGCGTGCGCGCCGGGCGTCCAGTTCATCACGCTGGCGCGTGCGATGGTGACGCCGAGGGGCATGCCGCTGGCCACGCCCTTGGCGATGGTGATGATGTCGGGTTCGACGCCGGTGTGCTCGCTGGCCCACCACTTGCCGGTGCGGCCCATGCCGGACTGCACTTCGTCGCAGACCAGCAGGATGCCGTACTTGCGGCAGACGCGCTGAAGCTCCTGCATGAACTCCTTCGGCGCAGGCACGTAGCCGCCTTCGCCCTGAATGGGCTCGACGAAAACCGCGGAAACTTCCTCCGGGTCCACGATGCGCTTGAAGATTTCGCGCTCGAGCACAGTGGCGCACTCGATGGCGCAAGAGGAGGGCTCGAGGTTGTAGGGGCAGCGGTAGCAATTCGGATAGGGGATGTGCGTCACGCCGCCGAGCAGCGTGCCGAAGCCTTTCCGTTGAACGCTCTTGCTCGAAGTGAGCGAGAGCGAGCCCATGGTGCGGCCGTGGAAGCTGCCGTAGAAGGCGATGGTCTTGTCGCGCCGGGTGTGATAGCGCGAAAGCTTGAGCGCCGCCTCGACGGCTTCGGTGCCGGAGTTGCCGTAGTACACGCGCTTGGGTTCACTGCCGGGCACAACGGCGGTGAGCTTTTGGGCGAAGTCCACCATGTGCGTGTAGTAGAAATCGGTGCCGGACATGTGGATCAGTTCGGCGGCCTGCTTCTGGATGGCGGAGACGACGTCGGGATGGCAGTGGCCCGTGGAGACCACGGCGATGCCGGCGGCGAAATCGAGAAAGATGTTGCCGTCCACGTCTTCGACCAGGGCACCGCGGCCTGTTTTGGCCACGAGCGGATAGTCGCGGGTGTAGGACGGCGAGATGAACTGCTGGTCGAGCCGGAGCACTTCGGCGGCCTTCGGGCCGGGAAGCTTGGTCACCAGACGGGGCAATTTCGTGTCGATCATGGAATCCTCCAAAAGAGATTTGTCGTGGCGGCGAAGCGCCACCGTGCGGCGGGGTTCCCGACAGAAAGCGTCGGGACGCACAAGACGCGAAACCCGCCGCTACAGGAGCCGGCGAGGCGCCAGCGTTACGCGTGGAGAACTTAATCGACGCCGAAAAGGAACGGACGCTGCAGCGAGGGCAAAACGTGCAGCGGGAGACCGAGTTGGACGAGATAGCTCACTTGCGTTTCCAGCGGACACCGCCGTCCTTGGTGTCCTCGAGGATGATACCACGCTCGTCGAGTTGCGCGCGAATGCGGTCGGCGGTCGAGAAGTCGCGGCGCTTGCGGGCGGCCTGGCGCTCTGCGACGAGCGTTTCGATTTCCGCGTCGCCAACTTCTGCGGCCCCGGCAGCGCCGAAGCCGAGCGCGCGGAGCTTTTCGGCGTCGTCGTCGGGGAGCACGGCGAAGATGGCGTCGAAGATGGTCATCGCAATGAGGGTGCGCGGGGCATCGCCGGCGTGGAATTCGCCACGGTCAATGGCGGTGTTGACGTCACGAACGAGATCGAAAATAGCGGCGAGAGCTTGGGCGGTGTTGAGGTCATCCTCGAGACCGTGATGCAAATCATCTTCGGCCTGCTGGATGCGTGACGCCATCGCTGGGTTCGGGCCGTCCGGGAATTTTTCGTTTTGCAGGCGATAGACGAAATTGCGCAGGCGCTCGACGGAACTGGCGGCCTGCTGGAGACTATCAAAGGTAAAGTTGAACTGGCGGCGGTACGGCACGGACGCGAGCAAGAAGCGGATCGTTGAAGGCTTGTAACCCTTCGCAAAAAGATCGCGCAGGGTGAAAAAGTTGCCGAGCGACTTGGACATCTTCTCGCCTTCGACGATGAGATGCTCGGCGTGGAGCCAGAAGTGGGCGAAGGGTTTTCCGGTCGCCGCTTCGGACTGGGCGATTTCGTTTTCGTGGTGCGGGAAGGCGAGGTCCACGCCGCCGGTGTGGATATCAATCGTCTCGCCGAGATACTTCATGGCCATGGCGGAGCATTCGATGTGCCAGCCCGGGCGGCCGGGGCCGATGCGCGTCTGCCAGAAATGCTCGCCGGGCTTGGGCGCTTTCCAGAGAGCGAAATCGCGAGCGTCGGCTTTTTCGTAGCGGTCGAGTTCGACGCGGGCGCCAGCCTGGATGCCGGTCAGATCAATTTTGGAGAGCTTGCCATAGCCGGGAAATTTGGCGATGCGATAGTAGATGGAGCCATCGGTCGAGTAGGTGATGGATTTTTCCGCAAGGCGCTCGATCAACGCGACCATGTCTTCGATGTGGTCGGTGGCGCGAATGAGATGCTCGGGGCTCTCGATATTGAGCGCGGCCATGTCTTCGAGAAATGCCTGGGTGTGCTTCCGCGTGTATTCGAAGATGGTGATGCCCGCGGCGGCGGCGTTTTGGATGATGCGGTCGTCCACGTCGGTGAGGTTCATGACGTGGAGCATTTTGAAGCCGCGCAAAAGCAGGAAACGGCGCAGGATGTCCTGAAAAACGAAGGTGCGGAAATTGCCGATGTGCGCGGAGTCGTACACGGTGGGGCCGCAGGTGTACATGCGGACTTCGCCGTCGTGGAGCGGGACGAAAGGCTCTTTGCGGCCGGAGAGTGTGTTTTCGAGAAGGATGTCGCCCATGTCAGATCAATTAGATTCAACGACGCCGCCCTGAAGGGCGGCACTACAATTGGGCGGACACTCAGGTCCGCCCCTACGGAAATCAGAGTCGCGCTAGATTCTAACCAAACCGAAGCTGATTTGAATCGCTCGATCCACTCTTGCCATGGTGTCCGGCTTCAGCCGTCCCAAGCGGCGCACCAACTGCTGTCTGTCGATGGAGCGGACTTGATTCAAGAGAACGACGGAATCGAGAGAAAGGCCGCCTTCTGGCGCTTTGACCAGCACTTCCGTCAGGTACAGCGGCAAATCAAACTTGGAAGTAATCGCCGCAACAATAGTGATCGGGCTGTGCTTGTTGGCCACATCATTTTGCAGAACGAGCGCGGGGCGGGTCTTGCGGATTTCTGCGCCCAACGTGGGATCGAAACTCACCAGTAAGATATCCCCCCGGCGCACACGGCTCACGCGCGGCCTCGCGGCGACGCTTCTTCCTCGAGGTCGAACCATTCTTCGGCCAGTTCGAGGTCGCGCTGCGCGCGCTTCTTGGCGCCTTCTTTCAACCGAAGGCGCAATTTAGCGCGGCCCTCCTCCGCGACCAAACGATGGATGGCCTCGGAGATGAAGCGGCTGCGATCGCCTTTCCGGACGATGCGATCCATCAGCCGGATGGTCTTTTCCGGCAAGGTGATGTTGACACGATGGTGCATTTTCGGTTGGTCTCCCGTGCTCCAGTCATATCCATCATACGCATGAAGAATGTGTATGTCTACAAGACGGCCCCAACGGGCGGGGACAAAGCAAGGAAGGGCACGGCGGAAGCTGCACTTCCGCATTCCATAGCGCTTCGCGCGGAATTCAAGATGCCACCCGAAAGGGCGGCGCTACAGGGAATGATGGGGTTTTTGGGAGGCACCAAATAGGGGATAGGGCTTTACAAGAGGCACAAGGCGTGCTACTTTGTGCTCCCGTAACCGCCGTACGTAGCGCCAGGCGGCAGGGCCTCTGCATAGCGACCCGCCAACGTTTGTGTCGTCAGAAACGAGCTGCTCGAGGAGTCGAAATCCGTCTCCGTGTGCCCAGTGGGACGCGGGGCCGTCACAAAGAGGGGCTGCGTTGCTCAAACTTCGAAAAATCGAGCTGCTGGGCTTCAAATCCTTCTGCGAAAAAACCGCCATCACCTTCAGCGGAACCGGAATTACCTGCAGGCCAAACGGCTGCGGCAAGTCCAACATCGTGGATGCGATGAGCTGGGTGCTGGGCGAGCAGAGCCACAAATCGCTGCGCGCCGAGCGCATGAGCGACTGCATCTTCAACGGGACGCAGAAGCGCCCGCCGATGGGCATGAGCGAAGTGATGATCACGCTGGTGGACCCGGAACTGGCCGAGGCGGCAAAGTTTGTGCTGGAAGGAAAGGAAGAAAAGGAGGTCGAGGAGGCAGAAGAGGCAGAGGAAAACACTTCCTCGGAAACAGCGACTGCGGCGAGTGGCAGCGAAGTGGGGGAAGTAGAGGAGGTAAAGGAGGTAGAGGATCAGAAGGACAGGAAGCCGTTCCAGCGGAGGCGCGAACCGAAGCCGCTGATGAACATGAAGCCGGGCGAGGTCGTGGTGGGGCGGCGGCTGTACCGCTCGGGACAGAGCGAGTATCTGATTAACGGGCGCGTGGCGCGGCTGCGCGACGTCCAGGAACTGTTCATGGGCACCGGCCTCGGGCCGGAAAGCTACGCGATCATCGAGCAGGGGCGCATCGGGCAGGTGCTCAGCTCGAAGCCGACGGACCGACGCGGGATCATCGAGGAAGCCGCCGGAGTGACGAAGTACAAGACCAAGCGGCGGCTGGCCGAGGCCAAGCTGGAATCGTCGAAGCTGAACCTAGCGCGCGTGAACGACATCGTCGTCGAGATTGAGAAGCAACTGGCTTCGCTGAAACGGCAGGCGTCGAAGGCGCGGCGCTACGCCGAACTGCGCGAGCAGATGCGGGGGCTGCTGCGGCAGTTGCTGGGCAGCAAGGCGCGGGAACTCGACGTGGAAGCCGAGCGGCTGGAGAACCTGCTCCGCGAGGCCGCGTTGACCGAGCAGCAGGAAAGCGAAACGCTGCGGGCGCTCGAAAGCGAGCAGGAGCGGCTGAGCGCACGGAACTACGAGCTGGAAACCGAACTGCGCCAGAACCAGAACCTGCTGGGGCAGACGGCGCTGGAGCTAGACCGCGCCGAGAACCGCATCGGGTTCAACCGCGAGCGGATGAAGGAACTGGAAGCGCGCGGGCAGCAACTGGGACTGGAGATCGAGCAGTCGGCGCGGCAAGCAGGCGAGCTCGAGGCGCGGCTGGAGTCGCACCGGCAGAGCGTGACGGCGGCGCGCGCAGAGCGCGAGTCGCTCGAGGCGGCGCTGGAAGAGCTGGTGAACCGCGCAGCGAACTTCTCCGCCGAATCGCAGGCCGGCGAGCTGCGGCTCGAAGAACTCCGCGTGAGCGTGGCGCGGCTGAGCAATGAGCTCACCAAACTGCACGGCGAGCAGACACATGCCGAAGGGTCGCTTGAGCACCACGGCGAGGCACGCGGGCGCGTGGAGCAGGCCGAGCAGCAGATCCGCGCCGAATGGGCGCAGTACCAGGAGCGGGCGCAGGTGGCCACCGCCGAGTGGCAGAACGCCGAAGCCGAAGCGCGGCAGCTTGAGAAATCGGTGAAGAACTGGCAGACGCGCATCATCGGGCTGCGGCACGAGCAGCACACGACTTCAACGTATTACGACCGGATGCGCGAGCAACTGGCGGGAATCCGCGCGCGGAAGGAATCGCTCGAGCAGATCCTGGTGGAACGCTCGTACACGGCGGACGCCGTGCAGAAGCTGTTTGCGGCCAACGGCGAGAGCGAGCAGCGCAGCTTCCGCGCGGTGGGCGTGCTGGCGGATTACGCGGAGGTGCAGGAGCAGTACGAGGGCGCGGTCGAACAGTACCTGCGCGAGGAGTTGGAATACGTGGTGGTAGAGACGTTTGACCATGCGCGCGCTGGCATCCAGATGCTGCGAGACGAAGTGGGCGGGCGCGCGACGTTTTTCGTGGACTCGCTGAAAAAACTGAACCTCCCGGCGATGGAAGCGGCGATGCCCTTCCAACCGGAGCAGGGCGTGGTGTCGCGACTCGACCAGGTGGTGGAGTTCCGCGACCCGCTGGGGCACGCGGCCAAGCAGTTCCTGCCGCGGCTGCGGTCGGCGTTCCTGGTGGATTCGCCGGCGGCAGCGGAAAAACTGGCGCGGGAGTACCCGCAATATCAGTTTGTCACCACCGACGGCACGTGCTACAGCGGGCGGCTGGTGAGCGGCGGGCGTCCGGGAGAGGCCGGGCCGCTGGCCATCAAGCGCGAGATGCGCGCGCTGGAAACGCAGGCGCAACAGTTCGAGCATGACGCCGACGAAGCGCAGGCCACTTTGCGGCGCGTCGAGGAAGAGCTGCGGGGCGCGGAGAAGTCGCTGGAAGAGACGATTGCGCGGCACATGCAGGCGGAAAAAGCGCTGGTGGCCGCGGCGCATACGCGCGACCAGTCGCTGGCGGAAACGGCGCGGCTCGAGCGGCAGCTTGCCGACTACGGCAGCGAACTGGCGAGGCTGCGCAGCGAAATGGAGTCGGCGCGGCGCCGCGCGGCGCTGGCGCGCGAACAGCACGAATCCGCGGTGCGGGCGCGGGCGGCGGACGAAGTCGAGATGAGCCAGATCACCGAGCGCCTGGCGGCGCTGCGCGCGGAGATGCAGTCGCATCAGGAAGACCTCGGCGCGAGGCGCGCGGAACTGGCGGCGGCGAGCGAGCGGCTGGCCAGCGCGGAGATGATCGAGAACCACCTAGCGGAGGAATGGCGCGAGGCGCGGGAGCGCGAGGCGTCGCAGCGGCAGCAGCAGGCCGGGGTCGCGCGCGAGCGCGGGGAGCTCGAGGCCAACACCGCCGAACAGCAGCGGCAGATGGAGTCGCTGGCGGCGGAGAAGGCGCGGCTCGAAGTGCGCAAGGGACAGCTCGAGCAGGAATGGGAACAGGCGCGGACGCGCGCGGTAGAAGTGGACGATGCGCTGCGCATGACGCGGCAGAAGCTGGGCGATCTCCGCGAACAGCGCAGCCAGCACGAAATCGCGCGGGCGCGGAACGACTCCGACCGGCAGCACCTGCGGGAGACCTGCCTGGCGGAACTGAACCAGCACCCCGAAGATTTGCTGGCGCAGGAACTCCAGATCCTGACGGGCGAAGAGCTGACCGCGGCGGACACGAACTACCACGAGATGAAGACGAAGCTCGACGCGATGGGCCCGGTGAACATGATGGCACTCGAGGAATATCAGGAGTGCGAGCAGCGGTACACGTTTCTCTCGCGCGAGCGCGACGACCTGGTGCAGTCCATCACCGACACGCAGCAGACGATCAAGGAACTCGACGAGGTGAGCCGGCAGAAGTTCGAAGAGGCGTTCGTGGTGATCAACAAGAATTTCGCGGAGTGTTTCCGCACGCTCTTCGGCGGCGGCACGGGCGAGATGCGGCTGACCGAGCCGGACTCGAGCGGCGACACGGGGATTGATGTGGTGGCGCAGCCGCCGGGCAAGCGGTTGCAAAACGTGTTGCTGCTCTCGGGCGGCGAAAAAGCCATGACGGCACTGGCACTGCTGATCGCCATCTTCCGCTATCAACCGAGCCCGTTCTGCATCCTCGATGAGGTGGACGCGCCGCTGGACGAGACGAACGTGGGGCGCTTCACGAAACTCATCGGCGAGATGAGCGGGCAGACGCAGTTCCTGATCGTGACGCACAACAAGCGCACGATGGAAATGGCCGAAGTGCTCTACGGCGTGACGATGCAGGAGCCGGGCGTGTCCAAGCTGGTGAGCGTGCGCTGGGAAGGCGAAGACGCAAGCACCGAGCCGAGAGCAAGAACCGCGACGGCGGCGTGACATTTCTCTTACGCCCTATCCAAAGCCGCATGTGCCCAATTCCCGGAAACTTGAAAATGTCCGCATTAAATCGTTTTCTTACCGTGGCAGTTTTGCTTCTATTGGTGGTCACGACCGCCGGCAAGAGTCAGCAGGCAAAGACCCAAGAGAACGAGACTGTCCTTTTCGCAATCGAAATGAATCCAGCCGGCCAAGCGACCATCGAGATCGTGGCGCGCATTGCTTCCGGAAAGTTCATCACGGCACCGTACAGTTGCGATACGAATGACGCTCTGGCCACGCAGTTTGAAGCAAAGTACCTCGGGACGGGCTCACGATACAGGCTTATATTCGGAGGGGCTGCTGCCGGAACGGCCGCAGTTCAGCCGCCCAAGGAAAATTTTGCGGATGTCGCCGTGGAGGTGAAGAGTCGCGTGCGTCTAAGCGGCCTGACAATGGCGTTGGCAACGAACTCGCAAACTCTTGGCAGTCAAGCGGGTGCGCGACGAGAGCCAAGCGATATCGAGTGGGCGGTGGCAAAAGATTTGGTCCGAAGAGTTTTCCGAGAGAAAGGCGTTCCGGCAGCATCGCTCGAACGACTTCGGATAGACGCACTGGCTGTGAGCGTGCTGGAGAAGAACGGGAAGCCAGCGCTTATTGGTACCGCAACGATTGAAAGAGCCGACAAAACAGGCCTTGAGCACAGCTTGTTCTTCATCGCTCAGCGAGATGTGTCCGGCACGGGCTTCGCGCCTGTCTTGGTCGAATACGCACAAGCCGCAAGCGAAATAGAAGGTAAAGAAGACTTTTTTGTGGACCATGTAGATGTGGATGGTGACGGCGTGGATGAGGTCGTCACAAGACTTGTGTTCTATGAAAACTACCGATTCAGGATTTTCAAGAAAAAGAAAGGCGAAGGAATTTGGCAGAAGGTATTTGAAACAGAGACGATGGGTTGCCTATGACGAGTTCGCAGGCATCGCTTCCGGAACCACCCAGTTCACCAATCAGAAGAAGCACTTGAACTCTGACAGTGACTTTTTTCGCTACGCAAGAGTTTTCCACTTTTTATTTTTGTTCTCCGTCCCGATCGAAACCATCGGAGCGTCGTTCGATGTGAGTGGACGAAAACTTTTCCACTGTTGATTTTTCTTCTCCGTTGACTTCAACCGGCCGTGCGCTAGAATAGCCGCCGCCTTCCAGAGGAAGTGAAACCCGGAATGTCCACAGCGATGAGCGCCGTTGTCTGGGAAACGAATCTCTCCGGGGTGCCGCTGCGCGGGCGCGGGAAGGTGCGGGACATCTACGATCTCGGCGACCGGCTGCTGATTGTGGCGTCGGACCGGCTGTCGGCGTTCGACGTGGTGCTGCCGACGCCGATCCCGGATAAAGGCAAGGTGCTGACGCAGCTTTCAGCGTTCTGGTTCGAGACGCTGCGCGACATCGTGCCGCACCACGTGCTGAGCACAACGGAGTTTCCCGCCGCGCTCGCGCCCTATGCGGAGCAATTGCGCGGGCGGGCGATGCTGGTGCGAAAGACCGAGCCGCTGCCGATTGAATGCGTGGTGCGCGGGTACCTTTCCGGTTCGGGGTGGAAGGATTACAAGACCACCGGCGCGGTGTGCGGGATTGCGCTGCCTGCGGGGCTGCGCGAGTCGGAGAAATTGCCCGAGCCGATTTTCACTCCAGCGACGAAGGCGCAGAGCGGGCACGACGAGAATATTTCGTTCGACGAGGCGGCGGCGCAAGTGGGGCGGCCGCTGGCGGAAAAAGTGCGCGCCATCAGCCTGGAGATTTACCGGCGGGCAACGGAACTGGCGGCCGCGCGGGGCATTCTGATTGCCGACACGAAATTCGAATTCGGGCTGGACCCTTCGGCTTCGCTCCCCTCGCCCTCGCTCGGGGCAAGCAGGGCAGGCGGCGGCGAGTTGGTGTGGATTGACGAGGCGCTGACACCGGATTCCTCGCGCTTCTGGCCGTCGGACGGCTACGAGCCCGGGCGCGGGCAGCCCTCGTTCGACAAACAGTACATGCGGGATTACCTGGAGCGGATCGGCTGGACGAAGACGCCGCCGGGGCCGGAGCTGCCAGCGGACGTGGTGGCGGGCACGAGCGCGAAGTACCGCGAGGCCTACCGGCGGCTGACCGGGCGTGAATTGAGCTGAACGGGATCAGTGGGCAACGCAGAAGTCTTGTTGCGGAGCGTGCGAACGTGAAAGATCAACTGGAAGCCCTGGTCGGACAAATGGTGGAGCGCGGAATTCTGTTTGACGAAGCGGTCACCGAGTTCGAGAAGAAGTTCATCAAACGGATGCTGGACCGCGCCAACGGGAACCAGTCGCGGGCGGCAAAGCTGCTGGGCATCCACCGCAACACGCTCAGCCGGAAGATTGACCAGTACAAGATTGACGGGCGCACACGGCGACGGGCCTAGCATTCAGCCGCGTGACGAAAGCGCAAGCAGATTCTTCGTCCCGATCCATCCCGAGTCCCGATGCCTCGGGATCGGGACATCGGGACTCAGAATGACAAGAGAAAACGGCTCCGGCTAAGTCCGGAGCCGTTTTCATTTTTCGGATTGTCGCGGGGCGCTGGTTCAGCGCCCGGCGCTTTTCGGGGGAGGCCGCTTGGCCGGCGCCTTCTTGGGCGGAGCTTTCTTCGCGGGAGCTTTGGCCGGGGTCTTCTCTTCCGGCGGGAGGTACTCGGCCTGCACTTTGGCCTTGCCGAGCTGGATCATGAACGGATCGGGCGTGTACGACTTCAGCGCGGCGGAATAGACGATCTCGTCGTCCTTCTTCAGGCGTACGGCTTGCGGCTGGCCCTCGACGCGAACTTCCATGTTCGGGGCAGTGCCGGCGCGGATTTCTTCGGGATTGCCCGCGGTGAAGACCTTTAGGATTACTACGCCGTCGGCCTCGGCGGTTTCGAACACTTTGCCGCCCAGCTCGGGGAACTCCGCATCGCAAACAGCAAGCCAGACGATCTTAGCGCGGTCACCACCGCCTTTGAGGTCGCGCAAGATCACATCCACGGTGGCTTCCTGCATGACTTTGTCGAGATCCGGGCGGCTGGGAATCGAGTAACCAGCGGGGCGGTCGGCGGAACCTCCCGCCAGCGTGATGAGCTCGTTTAACTGAGCGTCGAGCAGCGCGTCGCAAGTGGGCTGCTGGTAGCGGTTCAACTGGTTCTTCAGGTAGTTACGGATTTGCGCTTCGCCTTGCATCTTGAGCGCGATGGAGCGGGCCACGGCCCAAAAGCCGTCCATAGACTGCGGCGGATCCTGCTGGAGATAGGCGAGGCCAAGGCGATAGGAGTTCACCGGATCGGCGGCATTGACGACCAGCGAAGCGCGGAAAAAGTCCACAGCCGCTTTGTAGTCCTTCAGTTGAAGGGCGGCGATACCCCCGTCGGTGTTAAACAGAATGCGCAGACGTTTCACTTCCTGCGCAAACTGTTCGTCAGTAAGTTTTTCGGGTTTCTTCCACGCATCGAGAAACTTGATGCCGGCGGCGGCCGCGTCACGTCCCTGCTCGAGTTGTTCCTTGGTCGTAATCTGGCGCTGGTTGAAAGCGAGAAAGAAGGCTGTAGCGCGGGTGGTGTACATCACAATGCGCGCGAGTTCGAGGTCCTGCAACGTGTCCACGGATTCACCGAGGGCGAGAAGCTTATCGGCAGCCTGCATGGTCGAGGGGTAATTTTTCAGTTCCATGTAGGTGAAGGCAGCCGAGCGGTACACATACGGCAGAAGCGTGGACTTTGGATATTTAGAGATGAAATCTTCCAATTGCCTGGCGCGCAAGGCGGCGTCTTTTTCGTTCACGGCGGCGTTGAACGCGGAGTATTCCTGCGGAGTGTAGGACTGCGCGGCCTGATCGTCGGCCGCCCGCGCCGCCGGGCCCGCCAACAGCGCCAGCATTATGATCGCTGCCACCAGCCAGTTTCGCTTCATGGTCTCACTGCCTCCTTGGCCTGACTCTGACCGCAACGGGCGCCGCCCGGGCGCATCCTCCGCGGAGGGCGCCCACTATCCCGAAACCGCGGGATTATAGGGAATCCCTGCGCGCGGCGCAAGCATGATTGCACACGCCCCGCCGTTCCGCAAAGGACGCGGGCGAAGGCTGGCCGGTTCCATCGCGCTTGCCTACCCTGCCCGGCCCGCCGGGGAGACGCCGTGCGGGTCCGGGCACAATGGTAAGATGGCGTATCGGGCGAAAGTGTCGCCCTGCGCGTGTGTGCTCGTGGAACAGCGACCCGGCGGGGATGCTATCCCACAGGAGAAGAACAGGATGAACGCCGAACGCCCACTGGCCGGACAAGTGGCCCTGATTACCGGCGCGAGCCGCGGCATCGGGCTGGCGATTGCGCGGAGGTTAGGAGAAATGGGCGCGCGGCTCGGGCTCTGTGCGCGCGACGCGGAGCAACTGGCTCATGCCGAGGCGGAACTGCGGCGGTCAGGCTGCGAGACGCTGGCGTTGGCGGCGGACGTGACGCGCACGGCAGAGGTGGGCGCGCTGGTGCAGCACGTTAACGAGACGCTGGGCGAGGTCGATATCCTGGTGAACAATGCGGGCGTGGGCCTTTTTGCGCCGCTGTACGAGTTGCGCGAGGAAGACTGGGACCGCGTGATGGACACGAACTTGAAAGGCGTGTACCTGTGCAGCCGGGCGGTGGCGCCGCAGATGATCCGGCGGCGCCGCGGGCACATCATCAACATCAGCTCGCTGGCCGGGAAGAATGCGTTCGCGGGCGGCGGCGTGTATTGCGCGTCGAAATGGGGATTGCAGGGACTGACGGCGTGCCTGGCGGAAGATCTCCGGGGCTACGGCATCCGCGTGAGCGCTGTGTGCCCGGGCACGGTGGCGACGGAGTTTTCTCCGCACGCGGGGAAAGACCCGAAGAAGATGCTCCAACCGGAAGACGTGGCGCACGTGGTGGCGATGCTGGTGACGCAGGCGGCGCAGAGTTTTGTGAGCGAAGTGGAGCTGCGGCCGACGCAAAAGCCCTGAATTCCCTGGACACCACAATGGCGGATGGAAGGCTGGGACAAGCGCGTGCCGAAGCGTGCCCAGGACCAAGATGAAAGCAAGGGAGGTGCTTCTCATGCGAAACATGGCGATGGTGACCGTACTGGCGATAGCGCTGCTGGCAGCGTGGATTGTGCCGCGCGACACGCAGGCGCAGAGCCCCGCGGTGAGGCCCGCGAAGGTGGTCCCGATGCAGAATTTCGAGGTGGAAGCTTCGCGCTCGGGCCGGCCGTCGTTCCTGCCGCGGGAGTGGGGCCGGCTGGTGAGCGTGCAGAGGCTCAGCGAAGAGCACTTGGCGCTGTTCCTGGAAGCGGAGAACGGGGAAATCCATGTGGTGCGGCTGCTGCAACGCGGCGGATACCTGTATCTGGACACGACGGACCAGGGCGGGGTGGTGACCGTGCTGCGGCGGTAGGGCGGGGCCGAGAAGCAGCGGCGGGACGACGCAATATTCCTCTTGACAATAGTCGTTATAACGAACATTATTCCAACATGGCGGGCAAGGCCCAAGCAGAGCTGAAGCAAACGCGGCCCTTCGAAAGCCCGGTCGTGGAGGCGTACATCAACGTGCTGCGCACGGCCGATGCCCTGCTCCGCGGCACCGAGGAGATTCTGAAGCCGGCGGGGCTTTCCGGGACGCAATACAACGTGCTGCGCATCCTGCGGGGCGCGGGGCCGGGGGGGCTGGCCTGCCGGGAGATCGGCGAGCGGATGATCACGCGCGACCCGGATATCACGCGGCTGCTGGACCGGCTGGAAGGCCGTGGCCTGGTGACGCGGAAGCGCGGGGAAAAGGACCGGCGGGTGGTGACAACGCGGATCACCGCAGCGGGTTTGCGGCTTCTGAAAGGGCTGGACCGGCCGGTGCTGGAGGTCCACGAGCGTCAGTTCGGGCACTTGGGACGCCGCCGGATGCAGGCGCTGATCCGCCTGCTGGAAGCGGCGCGGCCGGGCGGCTGAACTTTAATGGCATCACAAATCGTTGTTACAACATCTATTCAAGCGTGCAACGTCGCGGCCTCCGGGCAGCGGGCGGCTCGCATCTCAAGCGAAAAGAGCGAAAGGAGAAGATTTATGCGTTCCATTCTGCGGGCGGCGGTGTTGCTGATGGCCGCGGCCCTTCCCTGCCCGGCCCAGGTGAGCACCTGGCAGCTCGATCCGGCCCATTCCGCGGCGCAATTTTCGGTGCGGCACCTGATGGTGTCGAACGTGCGCGGCGAGTTCCACAACCTGAAAGGCACAATTCAACTGGGCGAAAAAGACATCACGAAGTCGTCGGTGGAAGTGAGCATTGATGCCACCACGCTGGACACGCGGGAGCCGAAGCGCGATGCGCACGTAAAAAGCGCGGACTTCCTGGACGTGGCCAACTTTCCGACGATGACGTTCAAGTCCAAGAGCGCCAGCAAGGGCAGCGACGGCCGGCTGAGAGTGACCGGCGACCTGACCATCCGCGGGGTGACCAAGGAAGTGGTGCTGGACGTGGACGGACCGACACCGGCCATCAAAGACCCGTGGGGCAACTGGCGGCGGGGCGTTTCGGCCACGACGAAAATCAACCGGAAGGACTTCGGCGTGGCATGGAACGCGTTAATCGAGGGCGGCGGAGCGGTGGTGGGCGACGAAGTGAGCATCACGCTGGACGTCGAATTCGTGCAGAAAGCCCAGTGAGGCAGAAGAGGTGAGGGCCGAACGATGTTTCAAGTGATCCGGTCCGCAGAGCGGCACTTCGCCGACTTCGGCTGGTTGCAGACGCGGTGGCACTTCTCCTTCGACGAATACTATGACCCGGAAAACGTGCGCTGGGGCGCGTTGCGCGTGTTCAACGACGACGTCATCCAGCCCGGCCAGGGCTTTTCCCCGCACCCGCACCGGGACATGGAGATCGTCACTTACGTGCTGGAAGGCGCGCTGGAGCACCAGGACAGCCTCGGCAACCGCGGCGTGATCCACGCGGGCGAAGTGCAGGTGATGAGCGCGGGCACCGGCATCAATCATTCCGAATTCAATCACTCGCGGGAATCGCCGCTGCATTTGCTTCAGCTTTGGGTGATGCCGCGGACGCGTGGCCTGAAGCCGCGATGGGAGCAGCGGCAGTTTACCGAGGCGGACCGCAGCGGGAAACTGCTGCCCGTCGTTTCCTCCGGCGATCTGCCGGGCACGATGAGCATCGACCAGGACGCGGCGATTTACCTCTCTTCCCTGAAGGCCGGACAGGAGGAAATCCACCGAGGCCGGCCGGAGCGAAAGGCGTATTTGTTTGTCATCTCGGGTGGCGTGACCGTGAACGTGGAACCGCTTGCGGCCGGCGACCAGGCACGCATCGCGGACGAGCCGGAATTGCGGCTGCGGGCGAGCGAGGATGCAGAATTGATTTTGCTCGATCTGCCTGCGTAGGGCAACGCAGGCAACGCTCTTCAGAGGCGGCGCTGAAGCCCACCCCCTGCCGCCCTGAAGGGCGGCGCTACAAGAACCGCGCGAAATAAGGTAGCCGCTAGATGGCGGGGTAAACCCGCCGCTACGAACTGCAAGGCGGCGCTATCCCGAATCCCGAAGCATCGGGATTGGGACGGCGCACTCCAGCGGGGCGCAGCCCTTCGGCATCGCTCAGGGCAGGCACAAGGCCGCCCCTACAGAGAGATCCTTCGCTTCGCTCAGGATGACAGTTACAATGTTCGGCGCATGGCGGAATCCTTCCGAACGCGCTTCATGCGCTGGGCGTTTAACCTTTTCCCCGCGTATCGCGGGACGGGCGGGCGCGTCACCTACATTGCCGCCGACTGGAGCGAGGTGCGCGTAAAGCTGCCGCTGAGCTGGCGCACGCGGAACTATGTGGGCACGATTTTCGGCGGCAGCCTCTACGGCGCGGTGGATCCCTTCTACATGATCATGCTGATCAAGCGGCTCGGGCCGGAGTATATCGTGTGGGACAAGGCGGCGACGGTGCGTTTCCGCAAGCCGGGGCGCGGCACGCTTCGGGCGCATTTCTTTCTGCCGCAGGACGAGCTCCACGCGATCCGGGCGGCGCTTGAGGTTACTCCTTCGGTGGACCGTGTCTATCAGGTGGACCTGGTTGATTCCGGAGGCGTGGTCCACGCCACGGTCGAAAAAGTCGTTTACATCCGCCGGAAAGACAATTCCCCAAACGATCGAGCCGCCTGATATTTTTTCCCTTTCCCGCGGCTCTTCATCGCGTAGAATTCCGGCGCACGGAGCAGCGGACACGGGAGCGTGGACGATGGCGTGGATTTACTTGCTGCTGGCAGGGGTGTTTGAAGTGGCGTGGGCGATTGGGTTGAAGTCCACGCAGGGGTTTACGCGGCTGTGGCCAAGCGTGTACGTGCTAGCGATGGGCACGGCGAGCGTGATCCTGCTGGCGCAGGCGACGAAGCAACTGCCCATCGGCACAGCCTACGCGGTATGGACGGGGATTGGCGCGGTGGGCACGGCGGCGCTGGGAATGCTGATGTTTGGCGAATCGCGCAACGCGGCACGGCTGGCGTGCATCGTTCTGATTATCGCGGGGGTGATTGGGTTGCGGATGGTGTCGGGAAATTAAGAAGCAAGAAATCAGAAGAAGAGAGAATGCCGGCCTGTCCGGTTTGCGGACTCCGATGGAGTCCACCGGACTCCGGAAATCGGAGAAGGCCGCCGCTACATCCGGAGAGCGAAGAGATGAGTGCAACCGCAAAGCCGTTGGTGGGCGTGATTATGGGGTCGAAGTCGGACTGGGAGACGATGGCGCACGCCGGCAAGACGCTCGACAAACTGGGCGTGCCGTATGAGACGCGGGTGCTTTCCGCGCACCGCACGCCGAAGCAACACGCGGAATATGTCGAATCGGCGGAGCAGCGCGGGTTGGAAGTAATCATCGCGGCGGCGGGCGGCGCGGCGCACCTGGCGGGCGTCACCGCGGCGAAGACGCTGCTGCCGGTGCTGGGCGTGCCGATGGAGTCGAAGTCGCTGAAGGGAATTGATTCCCTGTTCTCGACCGTACAGATGCCGGCGGGAATTCCAGTGGGAACGCTGGCGATTGGAAAAGCGGGCGCGGTGAATGCGGCGCTGCTGGCTGTGGCGATACTGGCGAGAAAATATCCCAAGTACCGGGAAGCGTTGCGGACATTCCGCGCGACGCAGACCAAATCGATTCTCGCGCATTCGGATCCGCGCAGGTAGTCCCTATTGTTAGGAATGTTGCTGCGGCCTCGCCCTGAGGAACCGGGCGGGCCTCCACAACGGCCTTCGGCAGAGCGGTACGCGCTTCGCGCGGTCGTTCATCACCCGGGGCTTACGCCCCGGGCTATTTTCTTTCGCCCCTTCGGGGCTTCAAGGAAAGACTGAGCCACTCAGATGCGGGGGAGGACGATGCCCTGCTGGGCCTGGTATTTGCCTTTCTTGTCCTTGTAAGAAACTTCGCAGACTTCATCGGATTCGAAGAAGACGACCTGGCAGAGGCCTTCGTTGGCGTAGATTTTCGCGGGGAGCGGGGTGGTGTTGCTGATTTCGAGGGTGACGAAGCCCTCCCACTCCGGCTCGAAGGGTGTGACGTTGACAATGATGCCGCAGCGGGCGTAGGTGGATTTGCCGACGCAGATGGTGAGGCAGTTGCGCGGGATGCGGAAATACTCGACGGAGCGGGAAAGCGCGAAGGAGTTGGGCGGGATGATGCAGACGTCGCCCTTGAACTCGACAAAGGAGCGGTCGTCGAAGTGCTTGGGGTCCACGATGGTGGAGTTGACGTTGGTGAAGATGCGGAATTCGTCGGAGACGCGCATGTCGTAGCCGTAGGAAGAGACGCCGTAGCTAATGACGCCGTTGCGCACCTGCTTTTCCTCGAAGGGCTCGATCATCCTGTGCTCGAGCGACATCTTGCGAATCCAGTGATCCGGCTTGACCGACATACGGGCCTCCGTGAAGCGGATGACGAGTACCGCGCGATTCGAGGGCAGCGCAGTTTAGTACAGTGCTGCTTGCTTGACAACCCGCGGCGGGCTGCATAGCATAGGCACGCTTTTCGGAGCGGGGTGCCCTCGTGATCAAAATTGACCTTGTGAATGCCGTTGTAGCGACCCTGGGCGAAAAAATCACGCGGACCAAGGCCGAGCAGGCCGTGGAAACCGTGTTCGAGGCGATGAAGAACGCGCTGGGCCGCGGCGACCGCATTGAGCTGCGGCGCTTCGGCGTGTTCAACGTCAAGCCGCGGAAAACCGGCATCGGCCGCAACCCCCGCACCGGCGAGGAAGTGAGCATCCCGCCCGGAAAGGCGGTGCGCTTCAAGCCGGGCAAAGAACTCCAGGAACTGACCGAGCCGGAGAAGAAATAGCGGCACGCGCCGTTTTCCCGCCCTCCGGGCGTCCGGCGAGGACCCTTCGGTTCCACTCAGGGCAGGCGCCAGCGCAACCAACTCCCCATGAACGGTGACAACGGCCCGGACAGCTTCCCCCGCGCGGTCGAAGTGTTTTCGGTGCGCGCGGCGGGACCGCGCGCCTGGAGCGCCGCCTACCCGAGGCGGCGCGGCTCGCTGCTGCTGGCCATCGTGCTGTTCCTGGTGACGGTGGTGAGCACGCTGGCGGTGGGCGCGCAGTTCGCGCTGGCTTACGCCAACAACGAGGCGCCGTTCCCCAACGACTTCAGCCTGTTCGGATTCTACGCGGAGATCCTCTCCGCACCGGGGCTTCTGCTGCTGGGCGTTCCGTTTTCGTTCACGCTGCTGGGCATCCTGCTGGCGCACGAGCTGGGACACTTCTACGCCTGCCGCTACTACGGCATCGCGGCGAGCTATCCATACTTCATCCCCGCGCCGACACTGATCGGCACGATGGGCGCGTTCATTCGCATCCGCTCGCCGATCGTGAACCGCAAGGCGCTGTTCGACGTGGGGCTGGCGGGGCCGGTGGTGGGGTTCCTGTTTGCCGTGCCGGCGCTAGCTATCGCCATCGCGTATTCGAAGGTGATCCCCGCGTCGCAGGTGAACTCCGCAATTATCTTCGGACACCCGCTACTGGAGCGGCTGCTGGCGGCGGTCTTCCACCCCGGGGTGCGCGTGGAGAACATCTTCCTGCATCCGGTGGGGCGCGCGGCGTGGGTGGGACTGTTTGCCACGGCGCTGAACTTGATTCCTGCCGGGCAGCTCGATGGCGGGCACATCGTGTACAGCGTGGCCAGCGAAAAACACCGGCGAATTTCACTGACGGTCGCGCTGGCGCTGATCCTGCTGGGCGGCCCGGCGCTGCTGCAATCGTTCGGCGTGCGGGTGCCGGCGATTCTTTCCGTCCAGTGGCCCGGCTGGGGATTCTGGGGCGCGCTGCTGCTGTTGCTTGGATTCCGCCATCCGCCGCTGCTCGACCGGTGGGAGCCGATTGATGCGAAGCGGCGCATCTGGGCGGGCGTAGCGGTGCTGATCTTCGTGCTGTGCTTTATGCCGATTCCATTTGTGATTCAAGATTAGGAAGGCGCTGGGTGGCGGC
Source organism: Acidobacteriota bacterium (assembly GCA_016201285.1). GTDB lineage: Bacteria > Acidobacteriota > Terriglobia > Acidiferrales > UBA7541 > JACQDE01. The sequence goes on from JACQDE010000034.1 coordinate 25,835, forward strand.
GGGCTTCCCGACAGAAAGCGTCGGGACGCACAAATCGCGAAAGCCGGCGCTACAGAACAATCCCGGTCACAACAAACTCACTGGATCGACGTCGACCAGGACGGCGTCGGCGGGGATTTCCTTTTCCACACAAAAATCGAGGCAGGCGGAGAGCGCGCGGGTGAGTAGCGCACGCTTGGGGGCTTTCAGAAGAAACTGGAAGCGGAAGTCACGCTTGAGGCGGGCGAGCGGCGCGGCGGCCGGGCCGAGCACTTTCAATCCGTGCGCGGCGTGCGGCGAAAGGAAGCTCTCGATGGCCCGGGCCCAGCGAATGGCGTTTTCGATCTTGCGGTCGCGCACGATGACGTTGGCGAGCGCGGTGAACGGCGGATAGTGCATCAGCCGGCGGAAATGCAGCTCCTTCTCGAAGAAGGCGGCGTAATCCTGCCGGGCGGCAAACTGGATGGCGTAGTGCTCGGGGTAGTAGGTCTGCACGAGGACTTCGCCGGGCAGCGCGCCACGGCCGGCGCGTCCGGCCACCTGCGTAAGCAACTGGAACGTGCGCTCGGCGGCGCGGAAGTCGGGCAGGCCGAGCTGTAAATCGGCGGAGACGACGCCGACGAGCGTGACGCGCTGGAAATCGTGGCCCTTGGCGACCATCTGCGTGCCGACGAGCAGATCGAGTTTGCCCGATGCGAAGGCGCTGAGGATTTTCTGGTATTCGCGCTTGGTGCGGACGGTGTCGCGGTCGAGGCGGCCGATGCGCGCGTCCGCGTATTCCTTGCGCAGATATTCTTCCACCTGCTCGGCGCCTTCGCCGACGAAATAGACGTGCGGCGATTCACACTTCAGGCACTTCTTCGGCACGGGGCGCGTGTAGCCGCAGTAATGGCAGATGAGGCGGTCGCGGCGCTTGTGGAAGGTGAGCGCAATGCTGCAATTTTCGCACTGGACAGAGGCGCCGCAGCTCCGGCAAAGCACGAACCACGAGTAGCCGCGGCGGTTCATCAGGATGAGCGCCTGCGTGCCTTGCGCAAGGCGGGCGGCGACGGCGGCGCGGAGCGACTCGCCAAGCGGCGCAGTTTTTTTGGTGCGGCGGAAATCCTCGCGCATGTCCACCACCGTGACGGCGGCGAGCGGGCGGCCCTCGACGCGCGATTCGAGATGGAGGAGGCGGTACTTGCCGATGCGGGCGTTGTGAAACGATTCCATCGAAGGCGTGGCCGAGCCGAGCAGCGCCACGGCGCCTTCGAGCTTGGCGCGGACGACGGCGGTGTCGCGGCCGTTGTAGCGCGGCGTTTCTTCCTGCTTGTAACTGGACTCCTGCTCCTCGTCCACGATGATGAGACCGGGATTTTCGAGCGGCGCGAAAACAGCGGAGCGCGTGCCGACGACGACTTTCGCTTCGCCTCGGCGGACACGCCACCATTCGCGGGCGCGCTCGGCGTCCGGCAGCGCGCTGTGCAGCACAGCGACGCCTTCGCCGAACATGGCGCGGCAGAGCCGGCCGATCCAGAGCGTCAGCGCGATTTCCGGCACGAGTACGAGCGCCGCGCGGCCGCGCTCGAGCGCCGCGGCCACGGCGCGCAGATAGACTTCCGTTTTGCCGCTGCCGGTAACGCCGTAGAGCAAGCCCACGGTGAATGCGCCCGCGTCGAGCCAGCCGTGGATTTCGTCCGCCGCGCGCTGCTGATCGGGGTTCAGGACGTTGGCGGGCGGCTCGAAGTCCGCCTCGAACAGGTCTTCCTCGACGGCGAGCGGCTCTTCCCAGGCGGTAAGTTTTCCCTGGGACTGGAGGCGCATGACGACGGAACGCGAAACGCCGGCCTGCTGCAACAAGAGCGGCAGGGGCAGAGGGCCGCGGGTGGCAGTAAGGACTTCGCGGAGTTTTTTCTCTGCTGCGCTTGACGGCTCATGGGTTGCGATGGGATTCCAAGCGACGATTTTCTGCGTGCGCGTCTTGCGGCGGCGCGCCACTTCCCTGCCCTCGATGCAGCCGCGGCGTTGCAACCGCTCCGCCGCCGCGGGGCCGCCGGGGAGCTTTCTCACCTGGATTTCGCGGAGCGGCTTGCCGCCCACTTCGAGAAGCTGGAGCAGAGCGTGGTCGGCGACTTCGGTTTCGGTGCGGTTCAACGCCGAATCCAGATCGTGCATGTAGCCGCGGCCGAAATCGGTGAGAGTAAGAATGCGCTCCGGCTGGACTTCGACCGAGGGCGGGAGCATGGCGCGAAAAACTTCACCGATGGGCGCGAGATAGTAGGAGGCGAGCCAGCGGCCGAGCTCGAGCAGACGCGGCGGAAGGGCGGGCAGCGCGTCAAGGACTTCGACGACCTCGCGGATTTTCGCGGCCTCCGGCTTGCGGTCGGTGCGCTCAAGGACGACTCCAACCAGGGCGCGGTTGCGGAAGGGTACTACGACGCGGGAGCCGGGCAGGACGGCGTCCTCGATCGCCGGCGGCACCGCATAAGTGAACGCCGAGTGGAGCGGGAGGGGCAGAGCGACTTCGCAATATTTCCCAGACATATTCGCGACGCCTAGTGTAGCAGCAGGGCGGGCGGCGCGGCCCGGCGCGAAAAAGATTTTGACGGAGTGGAAAGAAAAGCGGCCAGTCCTGACGCTATGCGACAGCCAAGAACCACAAAAATTGAGCAGGTCCGGAAATCCAAAAGCAGATCCGTCGTCCGCCTGCGGCCGACCCAGGATGACAGCGCAATTGCAGGTGGGTGGGCCTGAAGCGAAACGGGGCCGGCCTGAAGGCCAACCCTATGTTTTTTTCTTCGGGGGTTTGAGGCCGAGGACGGCCATCACCTTTTGCAGGTCTTTCCAGGCGTCGGGCTTGGCGGGGGGATTGCGCAGCAGATAGGCCGGGTGGAAGGTGGGCATCAGTCGGATGCCGCGGAAGTCGTACCACTGGCCGCGGATTTTGGTGATGGCGACGGGCGCAGCCAGCAGCGTCTGCACGGCGCAGGCACCGAGGCCGACCAGGACTTTCGGCTTGATGGCGTCAATCTGGCGGATGAGGAACGGCGAGCAGGTGGCGATCTCATCCTTTTCCGGGAGGCGGTTTTCCGGCGGGCGGCACTTCACCACGTTGGCGATGTAGACGTCATCGCGCTTCAGGCCCATCGCTTCGATCATCTGCGTGAGCAATTGCCCGGCACGGCCGACAAACGGGATGCCCTGCGCATCTTCGTCGGCGCCGGGGCCTTCGCCGACAAACATCAGCTCGGCCTGCGGGTTCCCCACGCCATACACAATCGTGTTGCGATGTTGCGAGAGACGGCAGCGCGTGCAGTCACCAATGTCGGCGCGGATTTTTTCGAGCGAATCGTTTTCAACGCGGTCGAGGACCTCGAAGAGAGAGGGCGCCTGCTTGGCGGAAATCGGCGAAGGCGCAACGGGTGCAAGGGCGGGGCGGACACGCCCTTCGGCTGCGCTCAGGGCAGGCAGGTCCGCCCCTACGGATGCGGACACAGGAAGTTCGAGGGAGGCGCGGTCGGCGTAGAAGGGCGCAAGGCCCAGATCTTCGAAATAGGTGAGCCATGTTTCGAGTTTGGCGCGGGTGTCGGGAGTCATCCGAAACATTGTAGCGCGAGAAAGAGGAAGTTAGGAGGTAAGGAAGTAAGGAAATCAGAGCGGCCGGAGAAGGAGGATGGGCGAAGCGAGCTTCGTGCGAAAAAGCGGCGTCATCCCGAGGTGCCGGGACGCCGCACTCCAAGGCCGCGCCTGGCGGCGCGACGAAGGGCGCAGCAAGCAGCGCCCCCACGGAAACCCAGCACGCCGGCGCCAGGAAAGCGGAATGCCGGCCTAAAGGCCGCCTCTACACAGCACGGCCACGGAGGCGGAGGACTTCGTCGAGGACGCGGTTGGCAACGTCGAACTTGCTCATTTTCGGCAAATTGATTTCACGAATATCGGAAGCCGAAGATGCCGGGCTAAAGCCCGGCGCTACATTTCCCGAAACGGCGCGGGCGTCGCGGGTGAAGATGGAGACGATGTTCGTTTCCGCGTCGAAGCCGGCGCCTTCCTGCGTGACATCGTTGGCCACGATGATGTCCGCGCCCTTCGCGCGCAGTTTCTCGCGGGCGTTTTCCGCAACGCGGTCGGTCTCCGCAGCGAAGCCCACAAGGATGCGGTTTCCCTTCGTGCGGGCCACGTCAGCCAGAATATCGGGCGTGGGCTCGAGTTCGAGCGTGGCGCGGCCGCTCGAGCGCTTCATCTTGCGGGTCGGCGCGGCAGCAGGACGATAGTCGGCGACGGCGGCGGCCTTGATGATGACGGTGCATTCGGCAGCGCGGGCGAGCACGGCGCGGTGCATTTCCTCGGTGGTGCGCACGGAGACGCGCTCGACGCCGGGGGGCGGCTCGAGCTGCACGGGGCCGCTGACGAGAATCACGCGAGCGCCGCGGCGCGCGGCGGCGTCGGCGAGCGCGTAGCCCATCTTGCCGGACGAGCGGTTGGTGAGGAAGCGGACGGGGTCCACGTCCTCGCAGGTGGGGCCGGCGGTGACAAGGAGGGTTTCGCCCTCGAAGTCGTGGCGGATGCCGAGCAGCTCACAGACTTTTTTCGCGATGGATTCGACGCCAGCGAGACGGCCGGCGCCAGTCATGCCGCAGGCGAGATAGCCTTCATCGGGCTCGACCACGTGCACGCCGCGGGCGCGCAGCGTTTCCAGGTTGGCTTGCGTGGCGGGATGCTCCCACATGTTGACGTTCATCGCCGGGGCAACGATCACAGGAACTTTCGTGGCGAGGTAAAGCGTGGAAAGAAAATCGTCGGCGATGCCGCCGGCGAGGCGCGCGAGGGTGTTGGCGGTGGCCGGCGCGATGACCAGCAGGTCAATGGACTGGGCGACGGCGATGTGTTCGATGGCGCTATCGATGTTGGCGGGCGCCTGGCCGGGCTCGGCGAACATTTCGGTGATGACTTTGCGGCCGGAGAGGGCGGCGAAGGTTAGCGGGGCGATGAACTGCTGCGCGCTGCGCGTCATCACCACCTGGACTTCGAGCCGCTCGAGCTGGAGACGGCGAACGAGCTCGGCAGCCTTGTAGGCCGCGATGCCACCGGAAACGCCGAGCGCGACTCTCATGGCCGATGCGGCGCGCTACCCCTTGCGCCGCTTCCCCTCCTTCTCGTCCGGGGACAAGGGCAGTACGGGGAGCTCGTAGTCCAGCAAACCCTTCACGAGCTCTTCCCGGGCAATGCGCGTGGGCTTGCGGAGTTTGGAAGTATCAATCAAGGCGCGCGAGCCGGTCTGCAACTGGCGGGCGCGCCGCGAGACCACCACCACAAATGCGAATCTGCTTTCCGGTGCCTGCATAGGAGCCATTCGGACGTTAGCCTCCAAAGGAGTCCAAAATCTTTCGAATCCGTTCGTCGTTCATCGCGCGGGCGCAACGCGCGGCCAGGGCAATGGCCTGGACTTCGCGGCCGGCGCGCTCGAGATCGTCATTGACCACGACATAGTCGTAGTCCGTGTAACACTGCATTTCCTGCCGGGCGCGTTCGAGCCGACGGGCGATCTCCTCTTCCGAATCGGCGCCGCGGGCGCGGATGCGGGTTTCCAGTTCCTGCCGGGACGGCGGCAGGATGAAAATGGCAACGGCATCGCGCAGCTTCAGCTTGACCTGCTCGGCGCCCTGGACGTCAATCTCCAGGACGAGGTCGAGTGCCTTCCGGCGCGCTTCCTCGAACCAGCGGCGCGGCGTGCCATAGGAATGCCGACCGAAGACGCGGGCGTGCTCGAGAAACTCGCCGCGCTCGACCATACGCTCGAACTCTTCCGCCGAGACGAAATTGTACCATTCTCCGTCCCTTTCGTTCGAGCGGGGCCGGCGCGTGGTGCAGGAAATGGAGAGCAGGGTGCCCGGAAGCTCCAGCAGCTTCTTGACGAGCGTGGATTTGCCGGAGCCGGACGGCCCGGAAACGATGAGTACCCGCGGATCCCGCTGAGAGGTCATGTTCACTCGATGTTCTGCACTTGTTCGCGCAATTTCTCGATCAGGGACTTCACTTCCAGGGCCAGATCGGTGATGGCCAGGCCTTCGGTCTCGACGCCGGGCGTCTTGGAAAGCATGGTGTTGGCTTCGCGCTGCATTTCCTGCAGCAGGAAGTCGAGCTTTTTCCCCGCTTCGCCGGAGCCGGCGAGGAGTTTTTCGAACTGCTGCACGTGGCTGCGAAGGCGCGAGATTTCCTCGCAGATGTCGCCGCGCTCGGCGAGCACGGCGGCCTCCTGGGCGATGCGCGCGGGGTCCATCGGCACAGTGCCCATCAATTCCTTCAAGCGCGCCTCGAGGCGGCGGGCGTAGGCCGGGCGAACGCGCCCGGCGAGCTCCTCGATGCGCGAGGAGTGTTCGGTGATGGAAAGCAGCCGCGCGGACATTTCCTCGGCGAGGTGGCGGCCTTCGGAGCAGCGCATCTCTTCGAGACGCGCCAGGGCTTCTTCGAGGCAGGCGGTGATGCGTTCACCCAGCACATCAGAATTCTCGTGGGTCAAGGCGGCGGCCGAGTCAATCACGCCGGGCAGGCGGAGAATCGCGGCGAGATCCGGCTCGGCGCTCATATTGAATTGCTTGCGCAACGCTTCAGCAGCGCTCAGGTAAGCGGCGGCAATTTCGCGATTGACGTGCACCGCGGCGGGACCGGCGGGCTCAAAGTGCAGGGTGACATCCACGTGGCCGCGGCGAACGCGGTTGCGCATCGCCTGGCGGATGCGCGGCTCGAAGGCTTCGAAGCCATCCGGCAGGCGGAGGTGCAGATCGAGAAAACGGTGGTTGACGCTGCGCAGGCTGATGCGCAGCGCCCAGCCCTCCTGCTCGACGCGCGCTTGCGCGTAGCCGGTCATCGATTTGAGCGCAGCGTGCGGCATCACGGGAGCGGCCCCGCCGGGAGCGCGGCGTGGTCCGCGTCCGCAAATTGTAACTCATAGAGGCGCGCATAGGCGCCGCCGCTGGCAAGTAATTGTTCGTGGGTGCCGGATTCGCGAATGGTGCCGTCTTCGAGGACGACGATCTTGTCCGCGCGGCGGATGGTGGAAAGGCGGTGCGCGATGACGAAGACGGTGCGGCCGGTCATCAAATTGGCGAGCGCGCGCTGCACGAGCAGCTCGGATTCGGAGTCGAGCTCGGAGGTGGCTTCGTCGAGAATGAGGATGGGCGAATTCTTCAGCAGGGCGCGGGCGATGGCGAGGCGCTGGCGCTGGCCGCCGGAAAGACGCTGGCCGCGCTCGCCAAGCATGGTGTGGTAGCCCTGCGGCAATTCAAGGATGAAGTCGTGGGCCAGAGCGGCCTGGGCGGCGGCGAAGACGCGGGCCTCGGGCATTTCAGGACGGCCATAACAGATGTTGTTCCAGACGGTGTCGTTGAAGAGGATGGTCTCCTGGGTGACAATGGCCATCTGCGCGCGGAGCGAACGCAGGGTGACGTCGCGGACGTCAATGCCGTCAATGCGGACCGTGCCGGCGGTGACTTCGTGGAAGCGCGGCAGGAGGTTGACGAGAGTGGTCTTGCCGGCGCCGCTCAAGCCGACGATGGCGACGACTTCGCCGGCGGTGACGCTGAAGTGGATGCCCTTCAGCACGGAGCCGTTGCCGCCCTCGTAGGAAAAGCTGACGCTGTCGAATTCGACGGAGCGGGAGAACGGCGGCAGGACGCGTGCGCCGGGCTGCTGGGAGACTTCCTCCTGCAAATCGAGGTACTGGAAGACTTGCGTGGTGGCGCCGAGGCCCTGTTGAAAGAGCTGGTAAATGCCGCCCAGCCGCTTAATGGGGGTGTAAATCTGAAGCAGCGCGAAGACAAAGACCATGAAGTCGCCCGTGGTCATCACACCCTTGTTGATTTTGTCGCGGGCGTAGAGCAGGACCATGACAAAGACCACCGCACCCAGCAGCTCCATCAAAGGCGAGGTCAGGGCATAGGCGCGGATCCAGCGCATGTTTTCGCGCAGCCAGCGACGAGCGATGGAGCGGAACTTGCCGATTTCGAAGTCCTCCATGCCGAAGGCCTTCACCACGCGGTTGCCGCTCGCGGTTTCCTGAAGGACTTGGCTCAGCTCGCCCAAGCGCGCCTGGCTAGCCTGCGAGGACTGACGGATGCGGCGGCCGAGCCGCGTGACGGGAATGATGACGAGAGGAACGAAAATCATCGATCCGACGGCCAGCTTCCAATCTTTCATGAAGAGAACGGCGAGAAAGCCGAGGAGCGAGAACGACTGGCGAAAAAAATCAGCGAGCCATTCGGAGAGCACGCCGCGGACGCGTTCGACGTCGCTGATCACGGCGGACATCAGCCGGCCGGTGGGATTGTGCTGGAAGAAGCCGATGGGCTGGCGGATCAACTTGGCATAGACGCGGTTGCGCAAGTCGGTGACACCGGCGTGACCGACATACTGGATCATCGTGTTGCCGAAAAATTCGGCGAGCCCTTTGCCGAGAAACACCACGACGAGCGAAATGGAGAGAATCGTCCACACATGGCGGATGGTGGCCGGGAAGAAGGAGTTCAGGTAAACGGTGTAGTTCGTCCAGGGAATGGTGAGCAGGGCCAGCCGGGAATCCGGGGCGTGGGGATCGAGGACGCGGTCCACCACCGGCTTGATCATCAGCGCGGTGGTGGCTTCGCCGACACCGACCAGAGCCATCAACGCGACGGCGAAGGCGAGGCGGCCGGAGTAAGGCCGCACGTAGCGAAGCAGCCGCCGGATTTCACCGCGGGATTCCACGAGCAGGCATCCTCCGTGGAGCAAGAAACGCTGTGCGCAAAACGGTTACGCTATGTGCCGCATCCGGAAAAGTCAAGGCGCGGACTTTTCCATGTCGCGGTGCGACACCTTCACCGCATAGCCGCGCTTCTCGAGCGCGCGGCGCAGGGCTTCGGTCATCATCACCGAGCGGTGACGCCCGCCGGTGCAGCCGAACGCAATCGTCAGATAACTCTTCCCTTCCCGGATGTAGTGCGGGATGAGGTACGCGAGCAAGGCATCCATGCGCCGCAGGAATTCTCCGGTCTGCGGGAACGAGCGGATGTAGCCGGCCACGCGCGGGTCGCGTCCCGTCAGACGGCGCAGCGAGGCCACGAAGTGCGGGTTGGGCAGGAAGCGCACGTCGATGACGAGGTCCGCATCGGTGGGCACGCCGAAGCGAAAGCCAAAGCTGGCGAGGGAAACGAGGAGCGGACGGCGGCGCGGGTTCTGGAAGCGGTCGGTGATGAACTGGCGCAACTCATGAACATTGAACTTGGTGGTGTCAATGATCAGGTCGGCGATCTTGCGAATGGGCGCCATGAGGCGGCGCTCGAGGTGAATGCCTTCGCGGACGGAGAGCTCGCGGCCAAGCGGGTGGGGGCGGCGCGTTTCCGAAAAGCGGCGGACAAGAGCTTCGTCACCGGCCTCGATGAAGACGAGCGTGGCCGGATGGTCCTTGCGAAGCTTTTTATAGATGGCGGGGAGGCGGGCGAGCTTGTCGCCTTCGCGGGCGTCTACGAGCAGCGCGGCGCGCTCGATCTCGCCACCGCCCTCGGCGTAGAGTTCGCTGAACTTGGCGATAAGGTCCACGGGGAGGTTATCGACGCAGTAGAAGCCGAGGTCCTCGAAGGTGCGCAGGACGGAGCCTTTGCCGGAGCCGCTGAGGCCCGTGAGGAGCACAAGCTGGCGGAAACCGCGTGTCGCGTCGCGCTTCACTGTGCGGCGCCTATGACTTCACCCGGCGCTGGTGAGTGCTGGGGATGCGCAGGTCCTCGCGGTACTTGGCGACGGTGCGGCGCGTGACGCGCACGCCCTCTTCTTCAAGCCGCTTGGCAATCTGCTCGTCGGTGAGCGGGTGGACGGAATCCTCTTCCTCGATCATCTTCTTGACGCGGCGCTTGAGCGTCATCAAGGAGATGTTGCCGCCCTCGGGCCCGTTGACGGATTCGGAGAAAAAGAAGCGCAGTTCGTAAACGCCCTGGGGCGTATGCGCGTACTTGCTGGCCACCGCGCGGCTGACGGTGGAGGGGTGCACGCCGACTTCCTCGGCGACTTCCTTGATCATCATGGGCTTGATGTAGTCCATGCCGAAATCGAGAAACTCGTGCTGGCGGCGGATGATGGACTGACAGACCCTGACGATGGTGTGTTTGCGCTGCTCGATGTTCTTGATGAGCTGGATGGCGGCGCTGAAGCGCTCCTTGACGTAGTTGCGAACGTCGCGGTCGGCGGCGTCGCGGGCGAGCAGGCGGCGGTACACGGGGCTCAAGCGCAACTGCGGCAGGTCGTCCTCGTTCATGAAGACCTGCCATTCGTCGTCCACCTTGCGGAAGTGGACGTCCGGCTCGACCAGGCGGGCCTCGGTCTTGTTGTAACGGAGGCCGGGGCGCGGATCGAGCTTCTTGATGACGTCCACGGCGCGCTTGACCAGCTCGACGGGACGGTTGAGCGCGCGGGCAATTTCCTTGAATTGATTGTTCTGGATCGATTTCAGGTGATCGGAAACGATCTGTTGGGCCAGGGTGTTGCCGGGGTCAAACGCCTTGAGCTGGAGCAACAGGCACTCGCGCAGGTCGCGGGCGGCCACGCCGATGGGGTCGAACTCGTGCACGACGGCGAGGGCTTCCTCGACGTCGTCCGTCGAATAATTGCCGGCGGCGGCAATTTCCTCGAACGTGGCGGTGAGGTAGCCGTTTTCGTCGAGGTTGCCGATGATGGTTTCGGCAACCTCGCGGACGGTTTCGCTGCAGATGCTGACGCGCAACTGCCACTCCAGATGCACGGCCAGGCTTTGCGGAGAGGAGAGGAATTTTTCGAAGGAGGGCCGCTCGATTTCTTCGCGTTCCTGGTGGGAATTGTCGGCGCCGGTATCGAGATACTGGCTGAAGAAGGAGCCGATATCGAATTCGTCGAAGGGGTTGGCGGCTTCCGTTTCGGGGACTTTCTCGGTCTCCGCCTTGACGAAGGTTTCGTCGGTGTAGTTTTCGCTGGCCAGGCCGTCGTCGCCGACTTCCTCGAGCACCGGGTTGGCGACCATCTCCTGATTGATCATCTCGCGCAGCTCGAGGCGGTTGAGCGCGAGCACGCTGACCATCTGAACCAGACCCGGGGTGAGGATCTGCTTCTGCGTGACCTTCAGGTGGAGCCTTGGCTGCAGCCAGTTCATCGGTTTATGCGCCCGCCTCGGCGGGCCCTGCCACCTCTACTACCTATACTTTCGGCTGTTGGCGACGGGAACAAGAGCGCCATTTCAATTCAGCGTGAAGTGATCGCCGAGATACACGCGGCGCACTTCGGGATCCTGGCTCAGATCCGCCGGACGGCCGGCCCGGAAGATCCGGCCCTCATTGATAATATACGCCCGATCGGTGACGCGCAGGGTTTCGCGGACGTTGTGGTCGGTCATGAGCACACCGATGCCGGCATTGCGCAGGCCGGCGATGGTCTTCTGCAACTCGATGACGGTCACGGGGTCAATGCCGGAGAAGGGCTCGTCGAGCAGGATGAACTGGGGCTCGAGCACGAGCGAGCGGGCGATCTCCAGACGGCGGCGCTCGCCGCCGGAGAGGGTGTAGGCCTGGTTATAGCGCACGGTTTCGAGGCCCAACTGAGCAAGCAGCTCTTCCAGACGGTCGCGGCGCTGCTCGGGGGTCAAAGGCAAGGTCTCCAGCACTGCGAGCAGGTTTTCCTCGACGGTCAATTTTCTGAAAACCGAGGGCTCCTGGGGAAGGTAGCTGATGCCGCTGCGGGCGCGGAGGTACATGGGGAGGTCGGTGATGTCTTCCCCATCCAGGAGCACACGCCCCGTATCCGGACGGGCCAGACCGACGAGGATATAGAAGGTAGTCGTCTTGCCGGCGCCGTTCGGGCCAAGCAGCCCTACCACCTCGCCCTGCGCTATTTCCAGGTCAAGATTGTCAACAACCGTACGCCCACGGTAGGACTTGCGCAGTTCGAGGGCTTGGAGCTTCGGCATAGGGGTTCATTTCTCGACGCGATGGCGACTCAGCGTACGCGAACCTTCCTCCGAATCGACGAGAATCTTATCATCCGCTAGAAAGAAGGTCAATTGACGGCCGGAGGTTGTGCCCAGGATGGAGTCGTAAAGTGTTGGACGGCCACCGGATAGGACGATTTTGCCCTCGTCGGCGAGGTACTCGGCGTGCTCGGCGGTGCCCCGTCGGCCGCGTTGCTGGACGGTAACGCCGCCAGTGGCAAGCGCCTTGCTCAGTTGTTTTGGCCCATTATTTGCAGACGTCAAATACAGTTCCAAAGTCCTCGATTGAATATGTCCCACGCTGGATTGGGCGCTTGCGTCACCCTCCATCCGCACGCGACCCTCGCTGCTCCAGTAAGTCATGTGGGCGGCGCGGGCGCGCCAAATGTTCCGCTGGGCGACACCCGCGGCCGGGTTGGGCGCCTGCGGCAGAAGGGCGAGGACATTTTCGCCGGCCTCCAAGCGCTGTTCGTCCCGCAGAAGCGTGATGGCCGCGGCTTCGATCACGGCGTCGCCCTGCCACAGCCGCGCGTGTCCGGAATAGACGGCGCGACCCGTAGAGCGGTTGGCGAGGAGTTGATCGGCGGAGAGGTGCGCGGGCTGCGGAGCGAGGTTGGTGACGCTGTTGCGCTCGGCGGAAAAATAGCTGGTGCGGACGCCGCCTTCGGCGCGGATCTCGCCGGTACGCTGGTTGAAGGAAATGGACGGCGCGGTGGTACGGGAAACGCCGTCGGCGACAGCGGCGGAGCCGGTGAGCGTCACCGCATCGGCGGCGCGGACCATGCGGGCGCGGTCGGCCTGGGCGTTGCGGTCGCCCTCGCGGAAGCGGACGCTGCCGCTCTGCTCGACCTCGGTCCATTCGCCTTCGGCCGAGAATCTCATGGCCAGGTCGCGCGAAGAGGTGACCTGCGGCGGGCGATTGCCCAAACGGCGCTCGACCTCGACGCCGTTCGAGCCAGTGAGATGGTGGACGACATTGCGCTCGTCGAACTGCGCGGCAAGGCGCTCGCCGCGGACTCTCGTGGACTCTTCGCCGTTGCGGATCTCAAGTGTGGCCGGCGCGAGCGATTCGGCCAGCTCGATGCGGCGCTCGGCGCGCTTCCGGCCGGGACCAAGCGCGATGCGCAGCAACTGCGTTTCGAGGCGGCGCGTGCCGCCGCGGTGCTGCGCGTCAAGCGAGACGTTGCCATTGGCGGTCAGTGACTTCGCAAGGTTGCGTCCCGGCTCCATCTCCACTTCGGCGCGCTGCGACTGGAGGCGGTCCTCACCGGCCGCGTTCTTCAACCGGCCGGTGACGTTGCCGGCGGCCTGGAGACGCTCGATCGAGCCTTCGCGGCCGAAGAGCGTGACGATCTCTTGCGCGGTCACGGCGAGCTGCCCGCGCGTTTCCGAAGATTGATACTGCGGGTTGCCGCCGGCGACCAGGCGGCGCGCGCGCAGGGCGGCATCGAATTCGAGCGCGAGCGCGCCGGCGGTGAGCAACCGCTCACCCTGCTTCACGCGGACCGGCGCGAGCAGGCGCATGGTGCGCGAATCGCGCTGATACTCGAGCCCCGCGCCGGTGAGCACGACAGGCTCCGGCGTCTTGCCCTCCTTGCCGGACGAAGTCAGCGTCAGCTCAACGTCGCGGTGCACGGTGAACTTGGCGTCGCGCGTGCTGTAGGTGACGCCAACGCCGCGGCCGTGGCCGTAAGGAAAACGGAAGACGACGGGATTTTCGGTGTGCAACTCGCCGGATTCGCGGTCGAAGGTGACGTTGACCGTGCCCACGTGAATGACGCGTTCGCCGGGACGCTGCTTTGCTTCCTCAGCGCTTTCGAGATCAATCTGCACTTCCCCGGCGCAGGTGATTTCTCCAGTGGCGGGGGCGTAGTCGCACTCGCGGGTGTGGATGTTGTCGAAGCGCTTGCCGAAGCGGCCGTAGATGGTGATCCAGACGTCCTGGAGCTGCGCGAGGCCGCCGGCCTTGTACTCGGTGGTGCGGGAGGCGCGAACGGTGAAGAGCGTGCGGTCCTGCTCGACCTTGGAAAAAGAGAATTCGGCGGATTGCTTCCGCACCGCGGGCGGCACCACCGGCGGCGCATTCCGGCGGGCGCGGGCGGCTTCAAAGGAGCGGTAGGCGTACACGCCCGCCACCGTCAGCGCCAGTAGCGCAGCGCTGGTGACAGCCCAACGGGCGTATCGAGCGGCTTCACTCCGGCGCATTCGTCTCCCGGCCCCGAATCTCGAAGCTTCGGGATTAGATGCTCATTGTAGACCGAAAGGCGAGGAAAACCTTTTGGAACCGCAGATGAACGCGGATGGGTGCAGATTGATTTCTTGTCCTGAAGACATGCCGGCCTGAAGGCCGGCGCTACACGATCATTTCGTTTCGATAAGGACTTCGCAGGAGGAAGCGAGGTCGCGGGCGGAGGGCGTGACGATGGTTTTGGGGCCGATGAAGATTTTTTCGCCGCGGCGGATGGCGTTGCGGACGTCGGTCTCGCTTACAAACTCCGCGAGCTTTGGAGCAGAAGCCTCAGGGGCTGAAGCCCCTTTGCCCGAAGCTGCGCTTTTGTCGGAGCTGAAGCTCCGACCCCCTACGGCTGCTTCCGGGGCGGTGGCGCAGGCGGCCGGTGACGCGGCAGTTGCGGGGCGCGCACCGAGTATGGCGGAGACGGCGGCGGCGGCGACGTCCTTGGGAGAAGGAAGCGGATTGGACGTGGGAGCAGGTTTGGCTGCGGGTGGAGCGGGCGTGGAAGATGGCGAAGCGGAGGAAGATGCCGGGCTAAAGCCCGGCGCTACATTCGAACCAGAGCCGCGAGGGATGCCGAATTGTCCCATGACGCGTTCGACGATTTTGGAAATGGTGGCGCGGTCCGGAGCGGCAATCGTGGAAGGCGTCACCTCGGGGGCTGAAGCCCCCTCCTTCTCTTGCGTCGGAATGTCGGAGCTAAAGCTCCGACCCCCTATCGGCGCGGCGAGCGCAGGCGCAGTTTGTGGAGCGGAGGAGACCGAAGCAACCGAAGATGCCGGGCGTCCCGCTTCGCGGGAACCAGTCGCTTCAGATGCCGCTGCGGCAGCGGAAGCGGACGACGAGGCGGCGGCGGGCGGGGCGGCGGCGGGCGGGGCGGCGGCGGAGGCCGCAGCAGCGGACTGGACGGGCACGGGCGACTGGCCCGCGGATGCGCCGGAATCGGCGAGGAGGCGGCGGTCGGCAGGGATGGTGCGGTGCTCGATGGCGCGCGATTCCCAGGCGATACGCTTGATGTTCATCAGGTGGTGCGGGCCGACGTTGTCCGAAGTGATGTTGCCGCCGAGCGCGCCGCAGCCGAGCGTCATCGCGGGAAAGAGATTCGTCGAGTAGCCGATGGAGCCGTGCACAGCGGCGGTGTTCACGCAGACGCGGAATGCGGGCACGCCCTTGCCGAATTCCTTTGCCACCGATTCACTCGCGGTGTGAACGGCGGCGGTGTGACCGGCGCCGCCGAACTGGAGGAGCTTGTTGCAGAGCGCGATGGCCGCGGCGGTGTTGGGCACGGAGTAGAACGCGAGAATCGGCGAAAGCTTTTCGGCGGAGAGCGGCTGCTCGCGGCCGACGGCGGTGAGCCTGGCGATGAGCACGCGCGTCTGCGGCGGGACCTTGAGGCCGGTCATTTCCGCGAGCAGCGTGGCGGGCTTGCCGACAATCTGCGGATTGGGCGCGGTGGCGCCGGGGCGGAAGACGAGCGCGCCGACTTTTTCCGCTTCCTCGGACGACAGGAAGTACGCGCCCTGGCGGCGGCATTCTTCAAGAACAAGGTCGCGAACCTGCTCGTCGCAGACGATGGCTTGCTCGGAGGAGCAGATCGTGCCGTAGTCAAAAGTTTTTCCGGCGAGGATGTCGGCGACGGCTTTGCGCACGTTGGCTGTGCGCTCGATGTACGCGGGGACGTTGCCCGGGCCGACACCGTAGGACGGCTTGCCGGAACTATACGCAGCGCGGACGAGACCCGTGCCGCCGGTGGCGAGGATGACGCCGACGGAGCGGTGGCGCATCAGCTCCTGCGTGCCCTGCATGGTGGTGTGCGCCATGCAGCCGATCAGTCCTTCGGGCGCGCCGGCTCTCAATGCCGCGCGGGAAAGCACCGCCGCAGTTTCGCAGATGCAGCGCGCAGCCGAAGGATGCGGGCTGAGCACGACGGCGTTGCGCGCCTTGATCGAAATCAGCGTCTTGTAGATGGTCGTGGAAGTCGGATTGGTGCACGGGATGACCGCGGCGACAACGCCGACCGGCGTGGCCACTTCGACGATGCCCTTCTCGCGGTCTTCGCGCAGGACGCCGACGGTCTTCATGCCGCGGATGGCGCGGTGCACGTCCACGGACGCGAGGCGGTTCTTGATGATTTTGTCGGGGACGTTGCCGTAGCCAGTTTCCTCGACGGCCATGCGGGCGAGCTGTTCGCCGGCGGCAGTGGCGGCTTCGGCGCAGGCGTCCACGATGGCGTCCACCTGCTCCTGGGAAAAGGCGGCGAAAATTTTCTGGGCTTCGGCGGCGCGCGCGACGAGTTCGCGGGCTTCCTGAATGGAGAGTAGGTCGCGGTCGCGGAGAGTCAAGGCGCCAGCCCCTGCGAATGAGAAACGAAGAGGGATTCTTCGCTTCGCTCAGAATGACAGGACAAAAATAATGCCGATGCTACTTTTTGCCGGGAGGCACGCCGCCGCCGGGGAGAATCTTGTCCACATGCTCGTGGGGCCGCGGGATGACGTGCACGGCGACCAGTTCGCCCACGCGGCGCGCGGCAGCGGCACCGGCATCGGTGGCCGCCTTGACCGCGCCGACGTCGCCGCGGACCATCACGGTGACGTAGCCGGAGCCGATGTACTCCTTGCCGATGAGGACGACGTTGGCGGCCTTCACCATGGCGTCGGAGGCTTCAATAGCGCCGACCAGGCCTTTTGTCTCGATCATTCCCAGCGCTTCATAAGACATGCGGTCCTCGCTCGTGGCGGCGCTCCGGCTGGCGCCCACACCCTTGCGCGTGGAAGCAGAGAAGTCCACGCTTGCCCGGAAAGCAAAACGGAGACTAACACGCGCCTCGCAGTGAAGCAAGGCAGGCGGGGCGAATTGTGGAAAACGCGAAGAAGCGCAGGAGAGATCCTTCGTCGTCCCGGAGAACCGGGACTCCTCAGGATGACATGTTGGGAGGGATGTCAGAGGCCGGGGAGGACGCCGAGGCCGACGGCGGCGACGCTGTCGCGAGTGGTGTTCTTCACTAGGTACATGGCCTCGTCGGCGAGGTGGAGCAGCCCGGCCTTGTTGCTGGAGTCCGTCGGATAGGAGGCCACGCCGACGCTGGCGGTGATGCGGACGTCCAAGTGGGAATCTTTCAGCCAGGTGCTCTCACGGATGATGCGGTGCAGGCGGCGGGCCACGATGAAGGCGTTTTCCTTGGAGGTCTGCGGGAGCAGAAGCACGAACTCGTCGCCGCCGTAACGGAAGGCGAAGTCGATGAGGCGGCAGTGGCTCTTGATCATCTGGCCGATCTCGCCGAGGAGCCTGGAGCCCATCAGATGGCCGTGGCTGTCATTCACATTCTTAAAGTGGTCGAGGTCAATGAAGATGAGCGAGAACTGGTAGCCATAGCGCTGGGAGCGGTAGATCTCGGTGTCCAGCATGAAATTGAGGTGGCGGGCGTTGTAAAGGTTGGTGCAATCGTCGGTGATGGTGAGCTCGTGGATGCGCTGGACGTGGCGCGCGTTCTCGATGGCGATGGCGGCGTAATCGGCGAGGGCCTCGAGCAAGGCCATGTCGCGGGCGCCGAAGCCATCGGGGCCGACGCAGTTGATGAGCTCGATCACGCCGAGGCAGTGGTCGCGGAACTTCACCGGGACGGCGACGATGGAGTGGGTTTCCATCTTGGTCTTCTCGTCCACCTTGGCGAAGAAGCGCGTGTCCTGGCTGACGTCGGGGACGATCACGACCTCGCCGGTCTGCGCCACCCAGCCGGCCAGTCCCTGACCCATCTTGATGCGGATGTCTTTGAGCACCTCGGAGCCCGCGCCAATGGCGATCTCGAAGTAGAGCTCCTGGCGGAGCTCATCCACAAGCAGCAGTGACCAAGTGTCCGGGCGCAGGAACTCGTCGATTTTCTCCATGATGGTGCGGAGAACCTGGTCGAGTTCGAGCGTAGAAGTAAGTGCTTTGCCTAACTCGTGGAGGACAGTGACCTCGCGCGTGTCGGCAGGAGAGGACGGATTGCGGCGGCGTTCAACGCCGGTGAAGCCTTTCTCGTTTTGCACAGTTCGCCTGGCGGCTGGGCCGGGCATCGTAGCCGGCGCCGAATGATTGTCCGGCTAAACGGTGATTATAAGCAACGAGCGGGCGCGGGGCAACGCGCACGAATGGCGATGTTTCCTGGCCCGCATTGACAGTCCGGAAACGCGTGCCTATAGTGCCAAGGAGAAATAAACCGGAAATTCAAGCGGCCCGGGAGAAAATGACACACGGAGTCTTCGGAGAACGCCTGAAACGCGAGCGGGAGATGCGCGGCGTGGGCCTGGAGGAGATCTCCGCAGCCACGCGCATCAGCACGCGCTTTCTGGCGGCGCTGGAAAACGAGCGGTGGCACGAGCTGCCCGGAGGCGTCTTCAACCGCGGGTTCATCCGCGCGGTGGCGCGCTACCTGGGGCTGGACGAAGAATCGCTGGTCGCCGAATATGCGCTGGTCACGCATGATCCGCCGAAGGTGGCGGTGTGGGCGGATTTGCCGGTGAAGCCGCGGGCGCAGATGCTGCCGTGGCTGGTCCTGGCGCTGGTGGTCGCGGTGGGTGCGGGTGGATGGTTCGCCTGGCGCCACTACGCGCCGCTGTGGAACGCCTGGCGCCAGCCGCTGCCTCCGCCGCCAACCGTGCGCGTGACGCCGCCTCCGGCGAATGCCGCGGCGGTCACACCACAGGAGAACCCCGCGGGCGCGCCCGAGACCGAAGTGCTGCAATTGAAAATTGACGCGGTGAAGCCGACGCGCGTGAAAGTGGCCGCCGACGGCATCGTGAAGTTCAACGGCAGAATGCAGGCCAATCAAAGCGAGCGCTTCGATGCCAAAGAGAAGTTCGAAGTCTCCTCGGAAATCTCCGGCGCGGTGCTGCTGGAGCTAAACGGGCAGATCATGATGTTCGAAGAGCTGCCGGACGCGCCGGGCCGCCTGATGCTGGACCGCACCAAACTCAAGAAAGCCCAGGGAGGAATCCATTAGCGCGGAGCTGCTGGCGGAGATCCGCTCCGGCAAGACCACCAAGGAGCGAAAGATCGCCGTGTGCGCGAGCGGCGCCGGCCTGGCCATCGAGGAACGCGCAGAGATGCTCTGCGTGCTGGCCGACGACGCCGACGAGAACATCGCGCAGCGGGCGGGCAACGCGCTGATCTCGCTGCCGGTGGAGGCGTTCACCGGTGCGCTCGGAAAGTCCGATGCGTCACCGCAACTCTTCAAGCACTGCGCGGAAAACCTGGCGGCAAAGCCGGGCATGGCCGACGCGATGGCGAAGAACAAGGCGTGTCCCGCGGCCCTGGTGGCGGCCGTGGCGCCGCACCTGACCACCTCGGCGGTGCAGGCGCTGGTGGATGATCTGGAGAGGCTGGCGGATTTTCCGGCGCTGGCCGAGGCGCTGGCGGCGAGCCCGTCCGTCACCGTGGAGCAGCGCAAGCTGCTCGAAGAGCTGCACGCGGAGGGCGTGGACGAAAAGGCGCTGGCGGAGGCGGTGGCCGCCGTGGAACCGGACGCGCGCAAGAAGGAAACGATGATCCAGCGGCTGGGCCGGATGCGCGTGGTGGAACGCATCAAACTGGCGCTGACCGGCAACCGCGAGGAGCGCATGGCACTGATCCGCGACGCCAACAAGCTGGTGCAGCGCGCGGTGTTGTCGTCGCCGAAGCTGACGGGGCAGGAAGTGG
Organism: Acidobacteriota bacterium; assembly: GCA_016201285.1. Lineage (GTDB taxonomy): Bacteria > Acidobacteriota > Terriglobia > Acidiferrales > UBA7541 > JACQDE01. Next base: position 45,679 of record JACQDE010000034.1, read on the forward strand.
AAGGATTCGCTTCGATGACCAGCCTGAACGACGAGATCCTGCGGATGATCGCCGCCAAACGCGCGTTCATCAAGAACTACGTGGTGGTGAAAAACCTGATCACCAACGCGAAGGTGCCGCTGGACGTCTCCATGCATCTGCTGCCGCGGCTGAACGACACGGATATGAAATTCCTGACGATGAACAAAAACGTGCCGGAAACGCTGCGGACGATGGCCCACAAAATGATCCGGCAGAAAAAGATGGGCAAGGGCTAGTGCCGTTCCAACTTTTTCTGACTAGCCGTGCGAGCGAAAAGCAGATTCCTCGGAATAGCAACGCGTTCGGTTCTTCATAGGCGGATCAAGCTGGAACAGCACCAGGGGCACCGCCCGCGCGAGGATTATTTCGGCGGGGCCAGCGACTGCTTTACCTTCTCTGCGAATTCCCTCGCCTTGGCCAGCACACCCGCTTCATTCAACGTGAGCACGCGGCGGTCCTGCATCACGGTGCGGCCGTTGATGACGACGGTGACGACATCGCTGGCCTTCAGCGTATAGACAATCGTGGAATAGACGTTGTAGCCGGGCACGGCGTGCGGCAGGTCGGTGCGCAGCAGGACGAGGTCGGCCTTCTTACCGGCTTCGAGCGAGCCGATTTCTTTTTCCATGTGCAGAGCGCGGGCGCCGCCGATGGTGGCGAGCTCGAGGGCCTGCTGCGCGGAGAGCGCGCGGGGATCCATGCGCGAGACTTTCTGGAGTTTTGCAGCCAGGTCCATCTCTTCCATCATGTTCAGGTCGTTGTTGCTGCCGGCAGGGCCGTCGGTGCCGAGGCCGAGGCGCAGGCCGGCGCGCAGCATGTCGCCGACGGGCGCGACGCCGCTGGCCAGCATCATGTTGCTCGAAGGGTTGTGCGCGCAGCCGACGTCGCGCTTGACGAGCGTGGCAATGTCCGCAGCGTCCACCCAGACGCAGTGCGCGGCGAGCACGTCCGGGCCGAGGAAGCCGATGCGGTCGAGGAAAGCGACGGGCGAGGCGCCGAATTTCGCGCGGATGTCATCGTTTTCCCGCTTCGTTTCGGAGACGTGAATCAGAATCGGCGCGCCGTAGCGGCGGGCCAGCGCGGCAGCATCCTTGAGAGACTCCTCAGAATTGGTAAAGGCGGCATGCGGAGCAACCGCGGCGCGGATGAGCGGATCGCCCTGCCATTTCTTCAAGAAGTTTTCCGTGTACGCGAGGGCGGCAGCGTGGGTTTTGTTGTCGGGCACGGGGAAATCGAGCATGGACTCGCCAAGCACGCCGCGCATGCCGGCGGCTTTGGTGGTGCGGGCGATGGCGTCTTCGAAGTAATACATGTCCGCGAAAGTAGTGGTGCCGCCGCGGATCATTTCCAGCACGGCGAGGCGCGTGCCCCAAATGACGAAGTCCTCGGTGACGTTTTTTGCTTCCGCGGGGAATATGCATTTCTCAAGCCAGTCTTGAAGCGTGAGGTCGTCGGCCAGACCGCGGAAGAGCGTCATGGGGACGTGGGTGTGCGTGTTGATCAGACCAGGCAGGACAATGCGGCCGCGGGCGCTGAGGAAGTGCGTCCCCACGTACTTCGCTTCGATTTCCGCGCGCGGGCCGACGGCAATAATCGCGTCGCCGCGGACGGCAATCGCGCCGTCTTCGATGACGCGGCGCTCGGCGTCCATGGTGACGATGGCGCCGCCGGAGACAAGCAGGTCCACGCGCTGTTTCGCAGGGGCCTTCGCTGGAGGTGTGGTTTGCGCAGCGAGCGGAAAGGCGAAAATAGAAAAGAGAAAATAGAAAATAGGAACTGCAAAGCGAATTCGAGCGCGGATCATGTTGGCCTCTGCTCCAGTTTCTATTTTCGACCCTAGAGGAACGACGAATCAAACGGTTTTGGGAACAGTGTCGATGTGCGGTGCGTTTCCGATTTGCCCTTCAGGTTGCCGAGAATGATGTCCACGTCGCCGCAGAATTCCCAAATGATCTGGCGGCAGGCGCCGCAGGGCGGGGTGAGCTGGTCGGTGTCGGTGACCACGGCGATGGCGTCAAAGCCGCGCTCGCCTTCGGAGATGGCCTTGAAGATGGCCACGCGCTCCGCGCAGACAGTGAGGCCGTAGGTGGAGTTCTCGACGTTGCAGCCGGTGTAAACGACGCCGGATTTGGCGCGGAGCGCCGCGCCCACGCGGAAATTGGAGTACGGCGCGTGGGCGTTTTCGCGCGCCGCGCGGGCGGCAGCAAGCAAAGTGTTGTGGTCACTCATCGTTTCTCACGTCTCCGAAGCTCCCCCTCGTAGCAGAGCCCCGCCCCAATTAAGAAAGTGACGACAGCTCCAACGCTGAATCTGGGGTCAAGTTGCTCATTCAGCACTCGCCAGATCCCGACAAGTCCGACGAGGCCCAATAGGATGCCGAGGACGAACGGAGCGCCAACGTATCGCGTTTTGCGCCAGCGGGCGTTTCCGATCATCGGGCGCGCTGAATTCATCTCCAGGCTCACCGCGCAACATCCGCGGCGATGCGCGGAATCATTGCGCGGAGGAGCGCGACGAATTGGCTCTTCACGCGCTCGCCGGTTTCGAGCACCTCGACGTGATTGATGGGCTGGTCGAGGACGCCGGCGGCCATGTTCGTCACGCAGGAAATCCCCAACACTTTGATGCCCATGTGGCGCGCGGTGATCACTTCGGGCACGGTGGACATGCCGGCCAGGTCGCAGCCGATCGTGCGCATGTAGCGGATTTCCGCGGGCGTTTCGTAGCTCGGGCCAGTGAGCGCTCCGTACACGCCTTCGTAGATGTCCACGCCGAGGCGCTTCCCTTCTTGCAGCGCGGCGTCGGCGTAGGGCTTCCAGTAGGCGGTGGTCATATCGTGGAAGCGCAGGCCGAAGCGCTCGTCGTTGGGGCCGATGAGCGGGTTGGTGCCCTGCAAATTGATGTGGTCGCGGATCACGACGAGGCAGCCCTGCTTGTAGCCGGTGTTGATGCCGCCGGCGGCGTTGGTAAGGATGACGGCGCGAATGCCCATGCGCGAGAAAACGCGCATGGGGAAAATCACGTCCTTCATCGAATAGCCTTCGTAGAAGTGCACGCGGCCCTGCATGCCAGCGACGGCGACGTCGCCCACCTTGCCGATGACCAGTTTTCCGGCGTGGCCGATGGCGGTCGAGACCGGGAAGTGCGGGATCTTTTTGTAGTCAATGCGCGTGGCGGAGGTGAAGTCGTCGGCGAAAGCGCCCAGTCCGGAGCCGAGCACCAGGCCGATGCGCGGGCGAAGCCTGGTTTTCGAGAGGATATATTTTGCCGCGCGTTCAGCGCGGGCGAATTCGGCGGAGGATCTCTGCTTTTCTCGAGCGGTAGCCATGGTGGAGTCCCATCCTAAAGCCGCAAAGAGGCAAAACATTAACACAGAGGACACGGAGAGGCACAGAGGGCACAGAGAAAAGCACCGGCTGGAAGCCGGCGTTACATCAGGATGCCGACGATGGAGGCGGACATGAGGTTGGCCATGGTGCCGGCGAGCATGGCGCGGATGCCGAGCTTGGCCAGTTCATCGCGCTTGTTGGGGGCGAGCGCGCCGATGCCGCCGATCTGGATGCCGATGGAGCTGAAGTTGGCGAAGCCGCAGAGCGCGAAGGTGGCGATGGTGAAAGAGCGGTCGCTGAGCGTGGCCTTCATCGGGCCGAGTTGCGAGAAGGCCACCAGCTCGTTGAGCGCCATGCGCGTGCCCAGCAGGTTGCCGATCTGCAGGCAGTCCTTCCACGGCACGCCGATGACCCAGGCGACGGGCGCGAAGACGTAGCCGAAAATCTGCTGGAGGCTTTCGGGGAAAAACATCACGCCGTAGGCCGCGAGGAAATTGTGCAGGCCGCCAAGGATGCCGTTGGTAAGGTAGATCAGCGCGATGAAGGCGATGAGCATGGCGCCTACGTTGATGGCGAGGCCGAGGCCGTCGGAGGTGCCGCGGGCGATGGCTCCGAGAAAGTTTTCCTTTTTTTCTTCTTCGGAGCGATGCAGCTCGACGCGGCCGGCGGTTTCCGGTTGTTCGGTTTCGGGCACAAGCATTTTTGCGATCAGCAGGGTGCCGGGCGCGGTCATGATGACGGCGGTAAGAATGTGTTTGGGCTCGACGCCGAAAGCGATGTAGGCGCCCATGATGCCGCCGGAGACGTGGGCCATGCCGCTGGTCATGATGGTCATCAGCTCAGAGCGCGTGACGCGCGGGAGATACGGCCGGATGGTGAGAGGCGCTTCGGTCTGGCCCATGAAGATGCTGGCGGCAACGTTGAGCGATTCCGCGCCGCTGGCGCCCATCAGCGCGGTCATGGCGCGCGCGGCCCACTTGATGATGAACTGCATCACGCCGATGTGATAGAGGATGGCGAAAAACGCGGCGATAAAGATGATCGTGGGGAGCACGCCGAATGCGAAAAAGAAGATATGTTCCGGCGGCAGAAAACTCGGAACCCCGCCAGCCACCTTCTCCGCCGCAAAATCATGGACGGCTACCGGCGACACCTTCTCGCCCAGCGGTCCGAAGACGAACTTCGAGCCTTCGTAGGAGAAGTTGAGCAGCCATTTTACGCCGTCGCCGGCGCGCGCGAAAACGGTGCGGCCAAACTCAAACTTCAAGACCAGAAAGGCGAAGACAACCTGCAGGCCGAGGCCCCAGGCGACGGTCTTCATGCGGATGGCCTTACGATTGGTGGAGAAGAGGTACGCCAGGCCAACCATGGTGACCAGGCCGAGGATGCCGGTGAAGCGTTCCATCGAATGTCCTCCGCAGAAAACGAAATTCGAAAAACGAAAATCGGGTCAGATGCCACCCAGAGCCGAGCCAATGAGAGGCAAACATTAACACAGAGAGCGAAGAGCACACAGAGGAACACAAAAGAACAAATGGGGCGGGGCTGAAGCCCGCCCCTACAAAGCGGCGTAAAGCCGCCGCTACAACAAAGTTCATTTGCCGCCGATGATGCCGTGCACAAGCGGGCGCGGGCGGCGAGGCGGTTCCGGCTCGATGCGGTAGGCCAGCTCGATCAGGCGGCGGGCCTCGTCGAGGCGGGCGTCGGAATTGTAATGGATGGTGCAAAGCGGCCCGCCGGTGACGACGCGGTCGCCGCGCTTCTTGTGCAGGACGACGCCGACGGCGGGGTCAATGCTGTCTTCTTTCTTCTCGCGGCCGCCGCCGAGAACGCAACTGGCCACGCCAATCTGCTCGCAGGCGATGGCGGAGATGTAGCCGGCCGCGGGGCTCATGACGTCGCGCGTGTGCTTCGCTTTGGGCAGGCGGAGCGGGTCGTCCACCGCGGCCGGGTCGCCGCCCTGGAGGCGAACGATCTCGCGGAATTTTTCAAGCGCGCGGCCGGAGGAGATCATCTCCGCGGCGAGGCGCTTCCCTTCCTCGATGGTGGCAACGCGGTCGCCGAGCAGGAACATCCACGCCGAAAGCTCGATGCACAGCTCGTAGAGGTCGCCGCGCGATTCGCCGCGCATCACGTGGATGCACTCCTCGATTTCCAGAGCGTTGCCGACGTAGCGGCCGAGCGGCTGGTCCATGTCGGTGATGAGAGCGACGACGCGCTTGCCCATGCGCACGCCGGTATCCACCATCAGCTCGGCGAGGTGCACGGCGTCCTCTTCGCGCTTCATGAAGGCGCCGGAGCCGGTCTTGACGTCGAGCACGAGGACGTCAATGCCCTCGGCGAGCTTCTTGCTCATGATCGAACCGCAGATGAGCGCGGAGCTCTCGACGGTGCCGGTGACGTCGCGCAGGGCGTAGAGCTTTTTGTCGGCGGGAGCGATCTCCGCGGTCTGGCCGATCAGCGCGCAGCCGCACTCGGCGAGCACGCGACGGAATTCGCCGAGCGAGAGATTGACGTTGAAGCCGGGGATGGACTCGAGCTTATCGAGCGTGCCGCCGGTGTGGCCCAGTCCGCGGCCACTGATCATGGGCACGTAGAGCCCGGCGGCAGCCACGGCCGGGGCGATGACGAGCGAGGTTTTGTCGCCGACGCCGCCGGTGGAATGCTTATCCACTTTCTTGCCGGGCAGCGCGGAAAGATCGAGCACTTCGCCGGAGTAGAGCATGGCCTCGGTGAGCGCGGCGATTTCGGCGCGCGTCATGCCGCGGATGAGCGTGGCCATCAGCCAGGCGGAGATCTGGTAGTCGGGAATCTCGCCGCGGCTGCAGCCGCTGACGAGGAACTGGATTTCCTCGCGGGTCAGTTCCCCGGAGTCACGCTTTCTGCGGATGAGGTCAACGATGCGCATGGTGGGAAGCGGTCAGCGGTCAGCTTTCAGCGCTCAGCCGATGAGGCGCGGCGCGACTGGAGTCGTAAGGCTGAAGATGGAAGTGCGGGATCTCGGCGGGGCAGCGGACGCGCAGCGGCAGCACCACAGTACCGATGCCGCGGCTGACGTAAATCTGCGTGGGGCCGAGGCGGTCCCAGCCGGACTTGAAGCGCATCCGCTCGGGCGAGCGCCCGAAAACCGTGCCAGCGAAGGGCAAATTGATCTGGCCGCCGTGCGTGTGACCGGAGAGCACGAGGCTGACCTGACAGTGCGCGGCGCGGCGGATGATTTTGGGATTGTGCGAGAGCAGGATAGACGGCGCGCCCGGGCGGATGCCGTGCAGGGCGCGGGACAGGTCGGCGCTGTACCCGAGGTCGTCAATGCCGGCGATGGGCAGCGAGTGGCCAGCGTGGCGGATCAGCGTGTGCCGGTTGCGCAGGACTTCGATGGCGTGACGCTCGAGCGCGCGGGTGACTTCGCCGGCGTCCACGCGGAAATCGTGATTGCCGAGCACGGCGAAGACACCGTGGCGGGCGCGCAGCGTGCCGAGAATCGCCGCGACCGGTTCGATATAGGCGCGCGAGTAGGTGACGAAATCGCCGGTGAGCGCGATGACGTCCGGCTTCAGGCGGTTCGCCAGGCTGACGGCGTCCAGGACGGCGTGAAAGGGAAGGAAAAGGCTGTGATGAATGTCGGAAAGCTGCACGATGCGCAGGCCGCGGAAGTTTTCTGGCAGATTGTGCAGGCGGATGCGATGCTCGGTGACTTCGATGCGGCCGTCGTACACGCGGCGGTGAAGGGCGCGATGGCGCTCGGCGCCGGCGAAGGAATAATCCTCGACGAAACTCGAGCCGAAATCGCGCGACCAGCGCTCGACCAGGCGGTCCCAGTGGCGCACGAGTTTTCTGGCACCGGTCCCGATTCCGCCGGGACGCGGGTGCGCCGCTCTTTCCAGCGAAGCGGTTCCGGAAGATGCGTGGCGAAGCGGTGTCATCGGCACAAAATCAATCGACGGCGCAGACTAGCATCCCCGATTGGGCGGAGTCAACGCAACGAAACGCGCGCAGCGGCGTGAACAACAGCAGCTTGGCCTGGCCCGTTGTTCTTGCATCCGCGGTGCGCTACTCTGCATCCATTCGCCAGAGGCGAAACGCATCTTCGAAACCAACTGAGGAGGCAACATGCGTGAACCGAATGGTTGGACGCGGCGGGATTTTCTGACTTCGACATCCTGCCTGGGCGCGGCGATGGCCTGCGCCCGGTTTCTTCCGGCGGCGTGGGGCGCGGAATCCATCGCGCAAGACCCGCGCGTGGCAGCCACGCCGCTGCTGGACAAGGGCTTTGCCTCCACGCGAAGGATCGGCGACGGCGTTTACGCGACGATCGCGGATCCAACGAAGGGTCTGGACGCAATGTGCAACGGCGGGTTCGTGGCGGGGAAGGATGCGGCGCTGCTGATCGAAGGGCACTTCTCGCCCACCGGCGCGGCATACGAATTGGAGGCGCTGCGCATGGTGAGCCAGGCGCCGCTGCGCGGGGCGCTTGACACGCACTACCACTTCGATCATTCCTTCGGCAACGCGTTCTACGGCGCACAACGCATCCCCATCTGGGCGCACAAGCAAGCGATCCCGCTGATGGTGGAGCGGTATGCAGGACTGCAGGGCCGCGATCTGAGCGCGATGGTGGCGCCGGCGGAGAAGCGGGTGCGGGAGGCGGCCGATGAGACGGAGCGGCAGCGGGCGCAAAGCGATCTGGGGATGCTCCAGATTGTCACGCAGACGGTGAGCTCGACGGTCGTCGCGCTGCCGAATTTGCCGCTTGAGCCCGCCAAACTGCCGATGACGGTGGACCTCGGCGGCGTGAAAGCTGTGATCGAGACCTATCCCGGTCACACGCCGACCGACCTGATCGTCCGCGTGCCGGAACAGAACATCGTGTTCACGGGAGATCTGTTGTTTAACGGGTCCTATCCGGTCGCGTTCGATGCGGAAATGAGCGCGTGGATCCGCACGCTCGACACGTTCGCTGCCTTCAGCAAAGACACCCTCTTCGTGCCCGGGCACGGGCCCGTTTGCGGGCCGGAGGGCATCGCCACCGAGCGCGCCGTGCTGGAAGACCTCCGCGAACACGCGCAGAAGATGTACAGGGCGGGCGTGCCGGTCGAAGAAGCACAGAGGCGATACGTGCAACCGGAATCGTTCAAGAGCCTGCGCTACTTTTCCTGGAGCTTCTCCATCGGCGCGGCAATCGAGAAGTTCTACGCAGAGTTCAAAGCCGGGAAAATGTAGGGGCCGGCTTCAGCCGGGCATCGCGGGGCTGCGTTCGGCGATGTCCGTGGCCAAGGCGCGCATTTCGTCGTGGATGAGGCCGTTGGAGGCGAGGCATTCCGCGTCGCCGGGGCGGTAGGGGCGGCCGACGAACGTGGTGACGAGGCCGCCGGCTTCGCGGACAATGAGCGTGCCCGCGGCGGTGTCCCAGGGCTTGAGACCGAATTCCCAGAAACCATCGAAGCGGCCGCAGGCGACGCTGCACATGTCGAGAGCGGCGGAGCCGTCGCGGCGGACGCCGTGTGAAGCGAGCGTGAAACGCCAGTAATAATGGATGTTGGGATTTTCCACGCGCTTGTGCGCAGGAAACCCGGTGCCGAGCAAGCCCACGGCGAGGCGATCAATCTTAGAGACGTGGATTTTTTTCTGGTTGAGCCACGCGCCCTGGTCCTTGGCGGCGGCGAACAACTCGCGCGCGACCGGGTTATAGACCACGCCGACGACCGGCTCTTCCTCTTCCAGCAACGCAATGGAAACGGCGAAGCACGGATAGCCGTGGGCGAAATTTGTGGTGCCGTCGAGCGGGTCCACGTACCAGCGGTAGCGCGAGCGCGCGGCGCCTTTTGCAAGGTGCTCATGGCCGCTGCCCTCTTCGCCGACGATGACGTGCGCGGGGAAATGAGTGCGCAGGCGGTTGACGACACATTCCTCCGAGCGGCGGTCGGCCTGGGTGACGAGATCGACTTCACCTTTGTAAGTGATCGTCGGCGGGTGGTCGAATTCGGAAAGAAGGATGGCGCCGGCTTCGCGGGCGATTTCAGTGGCAACGTCGAGGAATTCGCGCATGGGGGATATCAGTTTTCAGTTCACAGTTGATAGTCGATAGTGACAGTCGATAGTTTACAGCAAGCGACGGGAAAGCGCTCCCTCCAGAAGCGCACTTGCAGCATTGTAGCGCCGGCTCCCGAAGCTTCGGGATTGCCGGTTCCTTCCCGAATGAGTCAGCGAGATCCTTCGCTTCGCTCAGGATGACAATGCACACCACGCGGCGACACTCGAAGGGAAGCCGCCCTTCAGAAGGCGGCATCTGGCGCCCATCCGCGGGGCGCGCCTCCCCCGATGCCCTTCTGAAGGTGGGCGCTACATTTCGCCGGGGGTGAAATAGCCTTTGCGGTGGCGCACAACAAAGCTATCCGACGAGGCGACGCTGGGCGCGGTCGCGCCGGGCGCAGGGCCGGTCTTGACCTTGACTTCGATCCGGCGGAAGAGCGGCTCGGTCCCGAAGCTTCGGGACGGCGGGCGGGGCACGGGGTAGTAGCCGAGGCGGTATTGCGTGCGCAGTTCGCGGTCCATGCGGTCGAAGATGGCATTCAGAGCGGCGGCGTCTTGCGGGTAGTAGATCGAGCCGCCAGTGACTTCGGTGATGGTGAGGAGCGCGTGCTCGCCGGCGGTGTTGCGGCCGCCTTCGGACTTCACGGGGTTGATGAGGATGGTGTAGAGCATGGCGCCAGCGGCGAGGGCGGCACGGCGCGCGTCGTCGAACTTGGCGCGGCTGGTGGTTTCACCGGCGTCGGTGACAAACACGAGCACGCGGCGGCGGCCTGGCGGGCGTTTCTCCAGCGCCTGCGAGCCGAGCACGATGGCGTCGTAGAGCGGCGCGCCCCCGCCGCCTTCAATCCGGCGCACGGTTTCCGCCAGTCGCGGCACGTCGGAGGAAAACTCAGCAAGCTGCGTGACCACGTCGGAAATCTCGAAGACCGCGAGGCGGTCGTGCGGGCGCACCACCTGGCGGATGAAGCGCGCCGCGGCGTCACGCTCGAAGGAAAGTTCCTTGAGCGTGCTGAGGCTCGAGTCAATCATCAGCGCGAGATCGAGCGGCTGCTGCGTTTCCGGCTCAAAGACCTCTACCTGCTGCTTCACGCCTTCTTCAAAAACCTCGAAGGCTTCCTTCGGCAGGTCGGGCACGGGGCGGCCGTCCTTATCGAGCACGCTGGCGATAACGCTGACGAGGTTTACCTGGGCCTTGATGCGCGGTTCCTGCTGCGGCGGCACGGGGCGCTGGGACACCTGAAGCGCAGCTTCAGGTGCTAAAGCCCATTCTCTTCCGCTGGCCGAAATGTCGGAGCGGAAGCTCCGACCCCCGATCTGTCCGGGAACAAACGCAATCAGGGCCAACGCGAGGGAGGCGGCGGCGTAGGCGGGTCGTTTCATCTAGGAGGTAGATTCGTCCGGGGTGGAAAAAGGTTTTGTGGACCCTTCAGGCGCACGGGGGATTTCGCCTTCGACCCAGACGGCGCCGCCGCGGAAGAATTCCTTTTTCCAGATGGGGACGGTGCGCTTGAGGATGTCGATGGCAAAGCGGCAGGCGTCGAAGGCGGCGGCGCGGTGGGGCGAGCTCACCACGATGAGCACGCTGGTCTCGCCGATGTCGAGTTTTCCGAGGCGGTGGACGATAGCGACGCGGTGGATGGGGAATTTTTTCCGTGCTTCCTCGCCAATTTCGCGCATTTTTTTCAACGCCATCGGCTCATAGGCCTCGTATTCAAGGTGGAGCGTCTCGCGGCCGCCGGAATTATTGCGCACGATGCCGTCGAAGACGACGACGGCGCCATCGCCAGGCGCTTTCAGCGCAGCGACAATCTCCGCGCTTCGGATGGGTTGGCGGGTAATTTCATAGATGTCATCCTGGATGGCCGTCCCGAAGTCTCGGGACGTTCCGCCGCTGACAGGCGGGAGGAAGGCGACCTCGTCGCCGGCGCGCAACGGCGCGCGCCAGTCGGCGAATTCCTCGTTCACCGAGGCGACCAGGGACGGCCGGAAGGCGGCCAGCGCGGGAAACTGGCGGCCGTAGCGGGCAAAAAGATCCTCGACCACGCAGCCATCGTCGAGCTCCGCCCAATCCTCGGCGCAACCGGTGATGTCCTTCAGCCGCCCAAAAAAGAGAACGCGAACGCGCATCGTTGGGATTGTAGCGCGTGGAGGGACAGGCTTTCCAGCGGGGCCGCGGAAAATACTTCACTTCAGTGCGTCCCGCGATGCGGGACGCACGAGACGTGAGCTACAAGCATTTCCGCGTTCGGCGAGCCACATGTTAGAGCACATCGTCGTGTGAAAGCCTCACGGAATTCGAATTTTCCGAAATGAACATGAGCGCCGGCCGCATTGAAGAAAGAGGCCCCAAATTATTTGGGGAATTCTTGACGCGGGGGCGCGGGCAAAGTAGCGTGAGGGAGGCGGAGAAACGATTGAGACAAAAAAAATGCGAGTACTGATCTCGGGAGCGTCGGGGCTGGTGGGGGCAGCAGTGTTGACCGCGCTGCGCCACGCCGGGCACACGGTGAACCGTCTGGTGCGGCCGGGCGGGACGGGCGCGCCGGGGGACGCCGGCTGGGACCCGCTCTCCGGCAGGATGGAGCTAGCGGGACTCGAGGGCGTGGACGGAGTTGTGCACCTTGCCGGGGCGTCCATCGCCGAGGGTCGGTGGACAGACGCGCGCAAGCAAGTGTTGCGCACGAGCCGCGTGGAAGCGACGCGCCACCTGGTGAACGGCCTGACCCGGCTGGCGCGGCCGCCGAAGGTACTCATCTCCGCCTCCGCCATCGGGTATTACGGCAGCCGCGGCGACGAACAGCTCACCGAAGCGTGCGCGCCGGGCGACGATTTTCTCGCCCATCTCGCGCGGGACTGGGAAGCCGAGGCCGTGCGCGCCGAACAGAACGGCATCCGCACGGTGGTCCTGCGCTTCGGCGTGATTCTTTCGGCGGCGGGCGGGGCGCTGCCGCGAATGCTGTTGCCGTTCAAGCTGGGCGCGGGCGGACGGCTCGGCTCGGGGCAGCAGTGGATGTCGTGGCTTTCGCTGCCGGAAGCGGCGGGATTCGTGCGGCACGCGCTCGAGAACACCGGGCTGCGCGGGGCGGTGAATGCGGTGGCGCCATGCCCGGTGCGAAACTCCGAATTCACAAAAGCGCTGGGAAAAGTGTTGCGGCGGCCGACGCTGTTCCCGGCGCCGGCGTTTGCCCTGAAGCTGGCGCTGGGCGAGATGGCCGAGGCGCTGCTGCTCTCGAGCCAGCGAGTGATCCCGGCGCGGCTGCAAGAGCAGGGCTACCACTTCATGCATCCCGAGCTGGAAAGGGCGCTGCGGGCAGTGCTAAAGAGATAGGGGTCGGGGATCAAGGGTGAGGGGTCAGGGAGAATTCCCGAAAACGGGCCGCAACTTTTCGGAGACGCGCGGGTTTTTGCGATTCGATAGAGGGCAGAGGAGGGACGGCTAAGTTGAGGTAATTGCTTGACAAGGCGAGAGGTTTTGTTACGATGAGGCGGCTAGAAGTGAGGCAACTGCCGCAAGTCATGCTGTTTACGAACTCCGTAGGAGAGTGACCACATGATGGCACGTAGGGGACTGGCGGCTCTGCTCATCGCCTTACTGGCAGTCCCGGCCGGAGCGAGTCCCTCCACTGGTTCACGCGCAGTAGCTACCCCGATCGGAACAATTTCCCAGAGCGATTCCGTCATTGTCGGCGGCACCGGCGCACTGGCGGGCACGACCGTTTTTAGCGGCGACATGATTGAAGTCGGGCCGCGCGGTTCGGCGTGGATCCTGCTGAACGGCGGGATGCAGGTGCGCGTGTCTTCGGAGAGCCGCGTCCGGCTGAGAGGACTCGCCGGCGGCACGAATCGAGTGGAGCTGGAAATGTTCAGCGGCGCGGCGCGTTTCCGCACCAGCGAAACGGCGCCGGTGATGGCGCGGCTGGCGGACGCAACCGTGCGCGCCAGGGGCGCGAAGCCGGCGGTGGGCGTCGTTTCCGTGTTGAGCCGCAAGTCGGCGATCATCGGCGCGGAAATGGGCGAGTTGCTGGTCACCACCGCGCACGACGGAAAGAGCGTCACGTTGCGCGAAGGCGAGGCCGTCGAAGTGACCCTGGCGGAAGCGCCACCCGCTGGCAAGCCGCAGCCGAAAGGCGGCGGGGCGTCGGGAGCAACCGGCCTGACCGGCGTGCAGGTGGCCATCCTCGGCGGGGTGATTGCCGCCGTGGCTGCCGCCATCGCCGTCAAGCTGGCCATGGACAACAAAAACCTGACCGACCAGCAAAAGAAAGATGCGGTCAGCCCGTTCAAGTTCCCATAGAGATTTCTTGAAAGGAAAAGGCGTGTTCGTCATCCGGCGAACACGCCTTTTTGTTTTGCAACGAGTGGGAGAGATCCTTCGCCCCGACGATCCCGAAGTCTCGGGACCGTCGGGACTCAGGATGACGCCGCGCGCTTCAGGACTTGGCGGCGTCACTTCACGACGTTCAGTGTCACGTCCACTTTGAGCACGTGTCCGCTGATGGGATCGGTGGCCACGGTGGTTTGCGTAGACTGGCCTTCGCGCACGACAAAATCAAAACTTGTGCTGAACGCGCGCAAGATAGGCCGCCCGCTGCCTTCCCCCATGCCCCAGGCGACTTCCTTGTTGGCCCCCTCCAGGGTGTGCACCGATGACCGGCGGACCAGCAGCTCGAGCTGGAAGCGATTGTCCGAAAGCGGCTCGACGCGGGCATCGATGTCCGTCCCGACGTCCTGATACTGCAACTGGCTCTGCCCTTCCTTGCTGGACGTCATGATCGGGACCTTGAGCCCCATGCGCAGACGGGCATAATATTTGCCCCCGCTGTCCTCGGAGGCGAGTGCGGAGAGCGTATACGGCATGCTGCTGATTTTCTTTTCGCCGTCGTACTCGGTCAACACCACCAGGATTTTCACAGGCACGTTCGGCTTGGGTTCCATGGCGGCCTTCATTTTCTCCTGCGCGGCGACGCCGGCATTGAGCGCGAACAGAACCACCAGACCGGCCAACACTGTGCGAACTACTTTCATATCGTTCTCCCTTCTCCCTGTTTGGTCTGAATTACGAAACAAATTCTCAACGGTTCTCCGAACTGCCCTTCGGCTTGCCTTTTTCATCCAGGCGCTCAATTTCGAGCGGCGAGATTTTGAGCTCGGGCGTGGCCAGGGGCTTCAGGATTTCAGTTGTAGGCATCGCCGCAGCCATCAACGAAGCTCCGTCCGCCTTCCCTTCCCAGTTGGCATTGAAGAGGCGCATGACCGCAGCCATCTCCCCGCGGGGGACGAGCACTTCCGGTTCGCGGTTTGCGGCCGACTGTCCCTCGCGCGGCGGGCGGCGTCCCGCTGCGACCGTAGTCGGCGCTTCGGTGCGCGGCACTTCAGGCGGTGCGGTTGCGTGAGGCTTTTCCGCTGGCGCGACAGGCGCGGGCGGCGTCACGCGCGTGGATTGCGGCAGCCGCGGCGGACGGCCAATGGTCAGGACTCCGACGAGGACGACGAGCGCCAGCGCAGCGGCGGTGACGGGCAGCCAGCCGGCAAACCACGGGCGCGGCGCGATGCCCTCCTGCGCGATACGGCTGCGAACATGCGCGGCAAAATCGCCGGCAGGTTTTCCGGCTACCATCGAAGCGAGGCCGCGATCGATAGAGGCCAGCAGCGCACGCTGCGTGTCGAATTCGGCGCGGCAGGCGGGGCAAGCGGCAAGGTGGGCCGCCAAATCGAGATCCGGGACAGCATTCGAGGGAGTGGAAGATGCCGGCCTGAAGGCCGCCGCTACGACCGCAATTCGCGATTTGTACTGTTCGCAACTCATCGCATCACCTCCGCCCCGTACACATGGCGTGGAATGCCCAGTGCCGGGCTGAAGCCCGGCGCTACACTTGCCGGAATCATCGCAACATCGCCGCCAATTTCTTGCGCGCGTGGAAGAGGCGCGACTTCACGGTGCCCTCGGGCAGGCCGAGCAGGCGGCCGACCTCGCGCGTGTCGTGGCCCTCGATGGCGGCGAGCAGCACTACGACACGGAGTTTCTCCGACAACTCGTCCAGTGCGCGCACCAGGCGCTGCTCGAATTCGCGGGCGGCGCGGACGTCTTCGACGGTGCGCTCGGGCGAATTCAACTCCTCCATCATGACGGAGGTCTCACGGGCCTCGCGGCGGCGGGCTGCGCGGATGCGATCGAGCGCCAGCCGCCAAGTGGTGCGCACCAGCCAGGCGCGGAAACGGTCGCGGTCGCGCAAGCGGGAGAAGTTCCGGAAAGCGCGAAGAAACGCTTCCTGGGCGACATCTTCGGCGTCGTCGCGGTTGCGCAGCACGCCGAGCGCGACACGAAACGCCAGCGCGGAGGAGTCCGCAAGGCGCTGTTCGAATTCGCGTTCGAGCGATTGGTCCAGGATCACCGCGGGTTCCAAGTAGCTGTCCACCAGCGCATCCATTGCGGCTCCCACCTACCAGACGCCGGGGGCGGGGGTTCGGTTCAGTGCAGCGGCGGGTTCATCCCGCCGCCTGTGCTTGGCGGCGGCGTAAAGCCGCCGCTACAGGTCCAACTGGGCGAGCAAAGATTCCAGATTGTCGTCGTCCACGATGAGGTCGGGGCGGGCGGCAGCGAGGTCTTCGACTTCGTCGAAGGCCTGGAAGAGGCGCATCTTTGCGGCGGCGTATTCCTCCGTGCCGGAAAGCTCGCGGCCGGTTTTCCTGCCCCATTTGCGGACGGCATCGTGGCGGATGAAAACGCGCAAGGGAAACGCCGCGCCGCGGTCCACTGCGACCATGTACACGTAGTCGGTGCCGGCGTGGAGACCGCGGCGGGATTTCTGCGTTTCGAGGAAATAGTATTGATAGACGTAGCCGGTCGAGGCCGAGTAGCTCTTCACGCGGCGGGCGTGTTCAGGACGAGCCATGGGGTGGATTATTCGGCGGGGTGCACGGGATGTCAAATGTACGGGTGAGCAGGGGTCGGAATGCTATTCGAAACGAAAATAGAAAATAGAAAAACGAAAATGGAAGGAAAACCGGAGCAACTCGAAGCGCGATATGGGGTTCTAAAAGGGTATGGTAGTATTTTACCGTCCAGCCATTGGGTGGGGAACTCAAACTTGATTAAACCGTCGCCTGCCGCCGAGCGGCGCCTGGGAATCCGAGAGACCGGCCGCCGGATCAAGACTTTCTCTCTGGCCGTGGCGCTCGCCGTGTTGAACGCGGCGTGCGGCGGCGGCGCTGGGCCGCCTCCTCCACCGCCTCCTCCGCCGGTTACGGTGACGGTTGCGCCCGCCACACAGAACGTGCTGCTGGGCGCGACGCAGCAGTTCACCGCCACAGTCACGAACACAACGAACACCGCGGTGACGTGGAGCGTGAACGGCGTCGCCGGCGGGAACGCGCAGGTCGGCACGATCAGCGCGACCGGGCTCTACACGGCACCGAGCATTCTTCCCTCCCCCGCGGCGGTCACCATCCGCGCCGACAGCGTGGCCAGCCCGGGCAGCTCGGGCACAGCGACGGTGACTGTGACCAGCGACGTGGTGGTGAGCATTACCGCTCCGGCGCCGAATGCCAACGTGGAGCTGGGCGCAACGCGACAAGCGACCGCAGCCATCGCCAGCACGGGAAATGGAGCGAACCAAAACGTCACATGGAGCGTTGGTCCTCCGGCGGGCGGCGGATGCGCGGGCGCGGCCTGCGGGACGATTACTGCGGGCGGTGGACTCTACACCGCGCCGGGCATTCTGCCGTCCACGCTGAACCGCGACGTCACCGTAACCGCGACGAGCGTGGCTGACCCCTCAAAGAGCGCGACGCGGACGCTGCACATTACCGCGAGCTTCGGTTTCACCATCACCGGGCCGGCGTCGAGCACGATTGATAACGCGACATCGTTTCAGTTTGTGCCCAACTTCAACATCACAAGCGGCGCGCCGAGCACGTCGGTGCAGTGGGACGTGAACGGCATCGTCGGCGGGAACGCGACTCTCGGTACGATTACCCAGGCGGGGTTCTACACCGCGCCGAACCTTGCGCCCGCGCCGCCGCAAGTGACGATTTCCGGAACGCCGCTGGCTGACACCTCGAAGGCCCAGTCGGTGACGGTAACAATCAATACGATCGTCATCGTGACCGTATCACCGACGGCGCCCAGCGTGGAAATCGAAGGGCAGCAGCAGTTCACCGCCAACGTCGGCGGGGCGCAGGCGACTCAACAGAATGTAGTCTGGGATGTGAATGGGGTTGTAAACGGGAATGCAGCGGTTGGCTTCATTACGAACCCGGGACCCGGCTCGACGCCCGCCATCTACACCGCGCCAATTACGATTCCGAGCATCCCCATCGTCGTGACCGCGACCAGCGTCTTCGACCCGACGAAGAGCGCCAGCACAACAACGATGACCTTCTTCAGCACGATTTCCGCCAGCTTGCAAAGCCAGCCGCCGAGCGCTGGGACGCGTGCGGTGAACCACGCGCAGACGCTCTCCGGAGCGCTGACGAGGACAACCACTGGCACGGCTCCCGTGAACAACGCGGTGACCTGGAGCGTGAATGGCGTGGCAGGCGGCGACCTAACGAATGGGTTCATTTGCGTTGTTGGCGTTACATGCAGCGGCGGAAACAAAGTGTCGGGTTCCGGCGTGGGGAACCCTACGGGCGACGTGGATTACGTGGCGCCGGCGAGCGTGCCGGCGGGCGGCGCAGTGACCATCGAAATGCGCAGCCAGGCGGACAACACCAAGTTCGCCACGGCGCAGGTGGCGGTCATTCTCAACGTAGTGGTGAGCGTCTCGCCGACCACCTCGACGCTGCCCACCAGCCAGGCGCAGCAGTTCACCGCCAGCGTGCGGGGCACGTCGAACCAGAGTGTGACGTGGTCGCTTTCCGGCGCCAATTGCTCCGGCGTAACCTGCGGCACAATCACATTGGCCGGGCTTTACACGACGCCGTCCACAGCACCGTCGCCCGACAACACTGTCATGATCACGGCCACCAGCGTGGATGACGCGTTGCGCAGCTCCAACGGCACGGTGACGATCCAGGCCGGCGCGTTCATTCAGAAAATCCTGCCCGCGAGCATCACCGCGCTGACGGCGAGCAGCACGGACTTTGTCATTAAGGTGCAGGGGCTCCTCTTCGTCGCCAGCTCGCCGGGACCCGGGTCCACGATCCTCTTTGGCAATACGGTGCCGCCCACCGCACTTGCAACAAACTGTTTCAACACGAGCCAGTGCACAGCGACAGTGTCGGCGTCGAGCGTGACCTCGCCGGGCGACTACGGCGTGCAGATCCGTAATCCGGACAACTCCACTTCCAATCAGGTGGCGCTGAAGGTGCTGGACCCGGTGACGCAGCAGAAGGATATGGACAGCGCGCCGGTGGTCACGCTGACGGTGGGGAATCCGGATGCGACCGGCCACGACATCCTGGTGGTCGAGCCGACGTCTTTGGGAGCCACCACGGCGAGCTACAACATGGACCTGATCGGCATCGTCAGCAACAACTCGTGCGCGCTCAGCGGGCTCGGGATCACGCTGACGCGGCCACAGTCCGGCGCGCAACTTGTTGACATTTGCGTGAAGAACAACAGCATTGCCGGAGGCAGCTTGTTACCCTCCGACACGTTTACCATCAGCGGACCGAATCCGCCTGACATTACCATCCAGAGCGTCACGGCCTTCGGCGGGGGCGCCAGCATCATTCAGATCAGGCTGCAAATCCCGAGCACGGCCCAGCCTGGGCCGCGGACACTCTTCGCGGAGAACAAGAACCGCGAGAAGGCCGCACTGGTGGGCGGGATTGAGGTGAAGTGAACATGAACCGGCGAAGATTTTTCTGTACGCCTCTTGCGGCGATTTTTCTGCTCGCGCTTTCCGGCGCGGCCACCACCATCGTGCGTATGAGCCTGGACGAACTGGCCGGGGCGACGCAGGTGGTGGCGCGGGGCAAGTGCATTGCGAGCGAGGCGCGGTGGGACCGCGGCAACATCTGGACGTTCACCACGTTGGAAGTGACGGAGACACTGAAAGGCAGCGTGCCCCGGCAGGTCACCATCCGGCTGCCAGGCGGCAAAGTGGGGCACGCAACGTCCACCGTGGACTCTGTGCCGCAGTTCCGGACAGGAGAAGAAGTCTATCTGTTCCTCGAGCCGACCTCGGCAGGCGACCTTTCCGTGACGAGCTGGGTGCAGGGAACCTTCCGCGTACGCGTGGACGCACATACGGGCAAGGAAACGGTGACGCAGGATACGGCGGGGATTGCGGTGTTCGACACGGCCACGCGGCAGTTCAAGCCGAGCGGCGTGCGTCACATGCCGGTGGAGGAGTTCCGCCAGCGGGTGCGAGAAGCGCTCGAACGGCAAAGGATGGGCAAGTAGCCATGAAAGACGCGAGGAAAAACGTGAAACGCGGCGCGGCGTGCCTGCTGGCGCTGGCGGTGCTGGTGCAGCCCGCGCTGGCACCGAGCGCCGAGGCGTATGTTTTGAACCGCAATATCCAGGGGGCAGCGCCGGGCAGTTGCCCGGTGCCGCAGCGCTTCGCGGCAACGACACCTGGTATTGTGGACCGACGCTGGAGTACCTCGCTGTCGGTCAGCCCGCAAACGGTCTTCACCGACGTCAGCGGGATCATCCCGCCCGAGACTCCAGTGCAGCAGATTGACCGGGCCATCCGGAATTCGTTCGATGTATGGACAAGCGTGGGCACCTCGCTCACGCCGGCATCGCTTGGCGCAGCACTCACACAGATTTCAACGCAAAGCGCTTGCAATTTTAGTGACGGCCTTAACTCCATCTGCTTCAACCAGTCCGATCCGGCGTTCACGACTGGCGTGCTGGCGTTCACGCGGGTGAATTCGTGGGACGCGCTTGGCTTTGTTCTCGGGACCAACCCCCCAACCACGATTATCGGCGAGATTGTGGACGCGGACATTTACTTCCGCACCGATGGCGCGCTCACCTTCGCCACGCGTGAAGCGCTGGCCGCGCACCAAAATTCCTTCGACTTGGAATCGGTGATGATCCACGAGTTGGGACACTGGTTTGGCTTCAGCCACTCTGCGGTTCTGCGGGCGATGATGTACCCCTTCGCACCGCCGCAGGGAACGTTCACCGGCGGAGTGAGGTGCCCTACGCCAAACACTGGGTGCGACCTGCCGCTGGCGGATGACGACCGCGCTGGGCTGCGCGTGCTCTACCCGAATCCGGCGGACCCAAACGTCGGCACGATCAGCGGGTTCATCTTGCCGGCCAACCCGTCGATGTCGCTGGCCGGGCTGCCGTCGCCCGCGCCGGGGCGGTCGGTGACCGGCATCTTCGGGGCGCACGTGGTGGCGGTGGATGCGGCGACGGGCGCGGTGGTGGCGGGGACCTTCGGGGGATGGTCGTGCAACCCGGCGAATCTGCCGTCGCAGTTTGACGGGTTCTACAAGATTGAAGGATTGCCGGTGGGACGCAGCTACAAGATTTTTGTCGAACCGCTGGACAGCCCGACGGATGCCAGCGACATCCAAAACGCCATCGATGCCCTCTGCTGGCAGGTCGCCAAGAACGACGTGTGCACCCCGCCCGCAGTGAATACGAATTTCACAACGAAAATCAAGCCGCAGTAGGTTGAAGACAGGTTACAGGGGTCAGGGTCTGCGGCGGAGGGCGTTGAGGCGGTCGCGGACGGTGTAGAACTCTTCGCGGGCCTTTTCCATCTCCTTTTCGAGCGGCGCTTTCCGATCCGTTGCGGAGGCGCGCATTTCTTCGTCGGCGCCGAGCAATTCTTCTTCGATAACGGCGATCTGGCGCTCGAGACTTGCAATTTTTTCGAGGAGCTCGTTGAAGCGCTTTTCGAGCGCGGGGAGCGTAGTGGGGATGGCCGCGGGCTTTTCGGCTTCGGCGCCGGGATACTCGGAAGGGGCTGCCGGGGCTTCGCCCTTCTCGGCGGTGGCTTTGCGGGCGGCTTCCTCGGCCTCTTTGGCGCGGCGCGCCTCCTCCGCCATGCGTTCCTTATCGCGGAGGTAGGTGTCACTGGGCGAGCGGAGGTTTTCGACGTCGTCGTTGGTCCAGACCTTCTTCGCGCGTTTCGGCGGCTGCTGCTTTGCCGGCGCTGGCTGGACCTGCGCCAGCACGGCCGGAACAGCGGCCAGGAACACAGCCACCGCCAGCAGGACGAAACGCGAAGGACGCAGGAGGATGCAGCGCATGGGTTGATGCTACTCCCGGCAAAACCCGCAGAAAAGACCTTTCTGCGCCCGGGCTGCGAAATGGGCAATAGAAGATGCCGGGCCATGCCGAACCATTCGAGATGCGAGGAATCCAAGATGCCGGGCTGAAGCCCGGCGCTACAAAATCCTGCGGCGAAACGCACAACAAAAGGCGAGCGGCCCACCGCAGTGGACCGCCCGGGGCCTAGCAGAAGCGGAAGCCGCTTTACTGCCAGGGCATGATGAGCTGCGTGAAGCCGGTGACGTTGATGTCGCGGAACATCGGGGTGCGCGGCGGCAGCAGCGACGGCGTGAGGAAGTCGGTGTCGAAGTTGAAAGCCCGCGTGGGCGGGCTGTAAACGTTGGTGCAACACTTGAAGACGCCGTTGCCCTGGCGGTTGTAATAGAAGCTGACGATGGACCCGCGGTAGTTCAAAGTTTGGCCGGACCAGCTCTCGATCATCCGGAGAAAGTTATGCACTCCGCCATCGCTGCCCATGTCCATGTAGGTGGCAAAGGCAGTGGGTTTGGGGAAGTTCATTCCTTTCCCGCTGATGATCGCCAGACGGTACCAGGTGGTGGTGGCGGCGCGGCTGCCGGGCGCGTGCGGCGCAGTGAAGGAGCGGATGTCGTTCCAATTGTTGGAGAGCAGAGTGACGGCATCCGCGATCACGGAGGCAGCGACATGCGGGTTGCCGAACCCTGCGCCGGTCGAGGTGGCATTGTAATCGCCCTGGATGTAGACGGGGTTTTCCGAAACGACGGTCAGGCCCGGCGTGACGATGTTGCCGAGGCGGCCGTTCACCAACTTCAGGGCGCGCCGGAAGAAGATGGGCCGGTTCACGCGCGCTACGGCGGAGGTAATCCCGGTGACTGTCCACGGCCGGGCGGTGGAGACCAGCGGCGTCAGGGCACCGGTGGGCACAATGGGGTTCTGGCCGTAAGTGTCGAGCACGGTGTTGAGGTTCACGTCTTCGCCAGTGTCGAGACTTCCGCTGGGGGGAATACTCGTTGAACTGAGCGGGTTGACGAAATCCTCAAAACCATACTCACCGGTCTCCACGTTGGAGGCGTTCTTATTGCCGCGGCGGTCGGAGAAATAGATCACGTAACCATTCAAGCTGAAGGCACTGGCGCCGCTAGTGCCAATCGCCCCCTGGAACCAGCGGCGCAGATTGTTCACATCGAGCTCGATGTAGTGCATCACGCCGCCGAGAAACATGGTGGTTTGCGTAGTGGCAATGTTGTCGCGAAGGTTCCCTTCGCGGGTGTCGTAGAGCACATTGGGCCAGTAGTCGTTGGCGTTGATACTGCCGTTGCCGCAGGGAGTAAAGGAGGTGGGGACGTCGCGAAGACGCTGGAAGCGTATGACGGCGTTCGGATTGGGCTCGGCGCAGGTCGTGCCGGGAGTGTTCAGCACGCCGGTGGAGAGGTTGCGGCCAGCGACACCGAGGTTGAGGATTTCGAGCGTCACGTCCTGCCACGCACCGGCGGTGGTCATCATTTCGATCTTGAGATAGCCGTCAATCAGCGGGGTACTCGAGGGGCTGGCATAGCCCTGGGCGGTATTGCCGTTGGAGAGCGCAAAGGGCGGAAGGATTCCTCCGGCGCCCGGAATGGCGGCACCGATGGTGTACCCGGTGATAGGGTTGAGGGCCAAGTTGCCCAGCCGGACCGGAGGAGTGGGCGTCACAGTGGGCAGGCTGGTGATTTCGGCCGGCGAATCGGAAAGCAGGATGCGCAGGCTGGTGAACTGGTCGCCGATGTTATGGGTGAAGTAGCGCTGGGCATATATGTTTGGATTGGATACATCTTCCCCGGGAACCGGCCGGCGGATGAGGTCGATGGGCTGAGCGCCGAGGGTGACCAGGGGCAGGTTCAGGACGCGCGCGCCGGTACGACCGTTCCGAATATTTCCGTTGTAGGTACCGATGGAAAGATTTGTCCAGGTGGGTTCATTTTGGGCCGAGCCCAACGTGCCGACGAGGCTGCCTTCCGTGGATAACAGGCTTCGGTACACGCCAGTCGCTCTCAAAACGTTGACGGTCCCGGTGTGGCCACTGGTGGTAATGGGCACCCCGTTGTTCATATGGGTGCGGACGACTTCCTTCACGACCGTCACACGGTCCGACATGGTGAGCACGTTGTTAGCGCCCTCGGCAATGAACAGATTGCCGTTGGTGTGGGTGCGTCCCCCAAAATTGAAACTGGGGCCGGCATGGAAGCTCAGGTCGGTCTCGGAAAAGATGCCGAACTGGAAGACCGGGATACCGACGGTCTGGACGGTGCGGCGAATGCGCACCTCGGAGCCGGTCTGGGTGGCGGCGGCGACCGAGGTCTGCGCCGTGATCGTCATGGTGTAGGGCGTAATCAGGCCGATAAAACCCTGGAACGGGCCGGACAGAATGGTGCGGTAGGAGGCCTGCGGGTTGCCGGTTACCGGATCGGCCGTGTAGGTGATGCGGTAGCCGGTTCCCGGCCCGCCGCCGAGGTTGGCATCCACAAAATTAATGCCGGGCAGAACGGGCCATCCGAGCTGGCCAGGCGTGGGCGCCTGGGTGGCGGTCAGGGCATTGATCTGCGCAGCGGTGGGGGCGTAGTTGATCAGGAAGAGGTTGCCGAGGTCGGCGTTGAGCTTCTCCATGCCGCCGTGAGCAGCATAGAGTGCGCGAGTGCGGTCGCGGTCCACCGTGCCGAGCCGCTGGTCGGTCATGACCAGCATGATGAATCCGGCCAGGAGCGCGGCGAGCAGCAACAGGATGATCATCGCGGTGACGAGCGCGACGCCGGATTGTCGAGTGTCTTTCATGTCTTTCCTCCGAAACCTCTATAAGTAACGATCCACGAAGGACAGGCTGCGCAAGCTCACCTGCGTCGCCAGGCTGGTGCGGAAAAAGGAGCGGGTGCGGGAGTACGCAGCGCTGGAGCGCGCGGAGAAGAACAGGTTCGCTTTGCGGATTTGGTTTTCCGAATTCGGCGCGACCGGCGTGGCCACATTCACCGGGTTGGTGACGCCATCCACCAGGTCGTAGCTGAGCTGCATGTTGTCAATCACGAGGGCCACCGGCCGCCCCGGGTTGAAGTTGACCTGGCGGACGAGGCGCGGCATGAGGGGGTCGGTGTTCGTATCCAGGTAGTAGGAAATGATCCAGACGCGCGTGGCGGTGGTGGGCGGGAATCCGCCGTTGTTCGCCGCGCAATTGAGCGGGTTGGTGTTCGTCCCGACGTTGCTGATGCACATGACGCTGCCCGCTGGCGCGCCGCGCTGATTGAACTGGAACGAATCATTGGGATCAAAGAAGACGGTCTGGGTGCCGTTGACGCGGGTGATGGTCTGGAGGGCGTTGCCCAGGGCGTTGCTGAGCAGGATGAGGTCGCCCGCCTGCAACGCGTTCTGCACGCCGGCAATCGGCGTGGCGGCATTCACGGTCATGTCCGAGCCGTTGGCGTTGACGGCTTGCAGTGGGAGTTGGTTGATCACCAGGGTGCTATCCGCATACATGATGGTGACCATGTCCGTGGCCGGGCCGTTGGAAACCGGGCCGAGGCCGTTGCCGGTGGTGATGGCCGAAAGCGTGGTGGCGCCCAGGGCGAAGGTGTAGGCGGCGAGCGGCGGGCTGGGGCGGTTGAGCAGGAGCACGCCAGCGCCGTTGGGTACCGGGATGCCACCCGTAGGGATGCCCTGCCCGGCCTGCATCAGATCGCGGATCATGAGGTTCGCGCCGGCGCGGAGGTTCTGGTCCATGTCGGCGTAGAGAGTGACGGCCTCGTTGGCGCGGAGCGCGTCGTTGAAGGCGCCCAGGGTGGCCGCCATGATGATGAGCATGACGGTGATGGCCACCAGAAGCTCGACGAGGCTGAAACCGGACTGTTTTTCCACGGCGATCATCCCCTTTCCGGCCTTAGGCGAAGGAAGAAATATAGGTGGTTAACTGGTACGTCCGCTGGAGACGTCCGACCCGGTAGGTGAGGATCACATCCACCTGGCGGAGGCTCACGTCGCCGGGAACGTCGCGGATGCGGATCTCACGGCGAAACATGTTCAGGGGCAGCGTGATGTCGTCCACAGTCCCCAGCAGACCATCCGCACCGGGAGTGACGATCGCTTCCAGCGGGCAGCGGATGTCGTCAGCGGTGTTCATCAAGCCGTCGTTGGCTGGCGCGGAGGTGCAGACGGAGTACATCGGTTGCGGGCCGTCGAGGAACACGCCGCCATCGCCGGCGGCGCCGACGACATTGTGGATCTGCGCCCATTGGAGCACGCGAGTGTCGCGCGCGGTGAAGACGCTTTCCACGGCTTCAGCGGCCTTCTCTTTGGCGATGACGTCCCATTGCGAAGTGGACATCATGGTCATGCCGGCGGTGTACACCTGCACCAGCGCGAGCACGCCGACGCTGAGAATCAGAATGGAGACAATGACCTCGACAAGGGTGAAGCCGCGCTCGCGACCGCCAACCGTTTCTCTTGTACCGATTGTATCCATGGCCTTCATGGTGTTCTCCTGCTCACTGGATCCAGCGCACGCCGTTCCACTTGTAGCCGCGGACGCGGCCGGTGGAGCCGAGGATGGTGACCGCACGCTGCGTGGCCGCTTGGTTCTGGAGACCGAAATACATGGTGCCATTCAACGGCTGGCCGTTGGCGTCCACAAAGGTGCCATCGCTCAACCACATCAAGGTGGGTGAACCGCCGAAATCAACAGCCCGGGTGGCGCCGAATCCATCGGGAGTGTCAAGCACGCCGGGCATCAGGACGAATTGGACCTGGTTTTCGAAGATCATGTCCTGCAAGAGAGTGTTGGCTGCCCCGGCGGGCAAATTGATCTGCTGAAGCTGGATCTCATTGTTCCCGATGAAAACGAGTTGGATGTTGCGCCGTTGGGCGATGGCCAGTTCGCGTCCCGAGCGGACAGTGGACATCACCTGGTTCATGCCGGTGTTGGCGCGGATGCCCGGCAAGGCGCCCTGGATGCGGAAAATGGCCATCGCCGCCACAATAAACATGATGGCGATAACGATCATCACTTCCACCAGGCTGAAGCCCCGCGCCGGCGGCCTGCCGGCAGATTCCCTTCGCTTCATCGTTCCACCCCCAACGCACGACTTGAATAGGCGCGTTTCATTCTCGTGGAGCCGCGAAATCCGGTGCGAGATGTGCACGCCGTACACCACTGCGGCCTGCGCTCTAACTAATTCACAATAGGCACAATAGCGGGTCGCCGTGACCCCATTTCGCCTGTTAGCCTAATTGATTCTGGGTAGAAATGTAACAAAAGAATACGCTGGCAGCATGACCTGCGCCCAGCTCTTGGTCCAGCCATAATGTAGCACCCGGGGTTTGTGACCCGCCCCGGAAAACTGTACGAGAGGAAAACTGAGGATCTTGACTTGCGTAGCCCGTTTTCGCCGGTTTCTCGGGGTGGAAGATGCCGCCCTCCCGCGACTCTGCGCGGAACAAGACGAAAACATGCCGCCCCAAAGGGCGGCGCTACACGCGCAGGCGCACCCGGAATCATGTCACCCTCCCGGCATCGTCGGGCTGAATTCCGGTCGGCGCTACGCGGCAATTCGCGTGAAATCTAGGAACCGGAAGATGGCGCGGGCGGCTGTGGCGGTTGCTCTCTTGTCTTGGCCTTGAGTTCGTGCAAGCGGCGGTCCAGTGCTTTCAATTCGGCGATGGCCTCATCCAGGTCGGTAGTCATGCTGCCCAATTTCTTCTTCAACGCTTCACGGCTTTGATCGGACGAAGCCTTCGAGTATTCCTCGCGGGTCCGGTCAATGGACTCCATTTGGAATTGGATTTCTTCGCGCTTTTCGGCGATGCGGTTCTCGGCTTCGTCGACGGTCTTGGGCAGGAATGCATCCGTGCCCGCCGTTTTCGATTCGGCGACCGGGGCGGGAGCTGCCTTTGCGGGGGCCTGCGCGGCCACCCTGGCGGCTTCGTCGGCGGCGCGCTTCTGATCGGCAAATTCATCCCAGGGCTTGCGAACGGATTCAAGGTCGTCGTTGCTCCACACCCTTTTCGCCGCCGGCTTCGGTTTTTCCGCCTGGGAAAGCTGCGATGGCTGCTGCGCGCCTGCGGGTGCCAGGACAAATACGAACAGCGCGAGCGTTCCGGACACAAGAAGTCTGATTCGATTCATTGCCGGGCCTCCTTATTCGGTGATCTCCCGGAAGGAGAGCACGCGATAGGTAACGTTGTTCTGGGAATTGCGGATTTCGCAACTGTCGTAGTGGACGCCGTTGCCACCACCGCCGGCCCAGTCCAGCATGGTGGGTCCGGGAGCGGGACCGGGAAGCAAGTTGCCGGCCGCATCGCGTGTCCGGGCCAGCAGCACAGAGCCTTCGTAGGAATTGCTCCCGCCGCCGCTGACGGTCATGTTGCCCTGCCCGACGACCAGCACGATGCCGCGCCAGCCCACTCCGCCGCTCGCACTGTAGTTGCCGGTCACGACAAGGATGCCGTAACCGGTCTGGCTCCCGGAGAGGCTCAAATCGCCATTAACATAAGTGATGGTCGGCGAGCTGGCGGTGCCCAGATTGGGCAGGCTCGAAGCCGGGCCCTGAATGACCTGATCGGCGTTCGTTTTGATGCCGGCGATCAAAGCTTCCAGGCCAGCGACAGTTTGATAACTTGGGTTGAGCGAGCTGTTGATGTTCTGCACATCGGGCGCGGGCCCGCTGCCGGTGTACTTGCTCTGGCGGTTCGCTGGAATGGAGGCGGTAATGCTCACGTCGTCGCCGGGGTTAACGACGCCGAGGGCCGGCTTGGCTGCTTCCGGGGGCATGCCGCAGGAGGCAGCGTCGTTGCCGTTCACGGTGTACACATTCGAGTTGGGCGGAAAGAGCGCGGACCCTTGCCCGTCAAAGGTGAGGGCGGCAGCGAACGAGAGGTTGAGGACAACCGCCGAGAGGTCGTACTGGACCAACCGGCGCGCGCCATTGGGCAGGACCGCCAGCGCAGTGACGCGCAGCACCTGGCGGCCGGTGCTGGTCAGGTTCTGCTGCGTCCCGTCAAAGAAAACCGGCGTGGTCGAGTTCAAAACGCCGTCGCCGTTGATGTCAGTTCCGCCGGCCTGCTCTGTCTTCGGAGTGATCCGAATCCACTTGAAAAGCGGGCCGGGCGTATTCGCCAGGGTCAGGTTGGAGACCGAAGTGGTTGTCTGCACAGTTGCGGAAGTCACCGGCACGCCGAATTCCTGCTGGTATTCGGTGTCGCGGTAGGGATTGCTGCTATCGAGGTCGGTGGGCGAGATGACTTCCCCCGTCGAGGGATTCAGGATGTAGCGGACTTGGCCAACAGCCAGCGTTGCGCCGGGCGCCGCGATGAAGGTCCCGAGGGCGCTGGGGTGGCCCGGCCAGAGCCGGCCGCGCCCTTCTTCCAGCCCGGCGAGCGCAGCGTAGAAGGCCTGCGTGGAGGTGCGATAGTTAGCTGCCACGGCGGTCTCGGTGCCGGACATCAGCAACATCGTCACCGCCACGCCACTGATCAGCAGCAAGGCGAAGATGGCAATGAGCAGAGCGACGCCTTTTTCCGAAGTGGCCGCTGTATTCATTATCCTGGGGCGCATGATTGACCTTCCTTACTGGCTCGGGTTTACGCGGCGCGCATAACCGTTGAGCGTGGCCAGGCGCGGCTGGCGGGTCTTCGGGTCCGGATTCGGCGAGAGAACAATCAGCGTAATGTTCACCGCGCGGATCGCCTGCGGAGTGTTTCCGGCGCCCGGATCGAATTGGTAGGTGAACACCGGCACGGCCGCGTTGCCCGGGAACAGGCCCGGATAGTAGGTGCGGAGAGAGCTCATCTGCGCCGGCGTTGTGTTGTTCATCACGTTTTCGACGTACGGCACCATGGCGGCCTGCGTGGCGGTCGCGGGATCGGCGCCGGCCGTTTTCGTCACCATCCCGCGCTCGAGCGTGGTGCCGTTCAAGCGGTAGCGGACCCACTCGACGCCGTTGCCGGCCAGCGGATCCACGTCGGTTTCGAGAATCAAATCAAACGCGGCCGGGCCGCCGGCCACGTTGCAAGTAGTTCCGACAGTGCAGGCGGTCGTGGGGTAACCCGGACTCCAGGCGAACGGGAGCGCCGCCTTTTGCGGATTGGCCGCCAGGACCGCGGCCGTTACCGCATTCGCCGGCGGGTAGCCAGCCACGTGAATATCCCGCACCAATTGATCCATGGCCAGGCGGGCGCCCTGGAAAGTGTCCAGGAATTCCGTCTCCATCTGGTAGCGCTGCTGCGAGGCGGTGAGCAGTCCGAACACGGCGCCCGTGAGCACGGTGAAGACGGCCATCGACACCAGCATTTCAATCAGCGAGTATCCCTGCCGTCGCGTCGTTTGGCTGTTCATCGCTGTACCCACGCTTCCACCGTCACCGGCGGCGTGACGCCGCGCGGATCGCGCTTCCACACACCAACCAGAAAGCGCTTGGAGACGGCGTTTGTGCCGGACACGGTGCTGATCACCGACCAGCGCACTTCGTAGGGAATGCCCGCCGGATCGTTGGGATCCACAAAGGTGAAGTTGTAACTGGCGACTGCGGCCACGGAGAAATCAACGCGCGATGTATTGGCCACCACCTGGAGAGGGTTCCCGCTGAGCCCGCTCAGCGTGACGCTGCCGAGAGCAATTGCGCGGCCGTCCACGTCGGTGAATTGCGTCGCAGTGAGCGGCTGGTTGATCATCTGGTTCAGCAGCCGCTCGGCGAGCACCACCGCCGTCGAGTCGTAGCGGTTGCGCAGGTTGGACTGCATCGCGCCGGGGACCAGTTGCGCCACGGCGGCGATGCCGAACAGCAGCATCGCCGTGGCGATGGCCAGCTCAATGAGCGTGAAGCCGCGCCGCCTGGCGCGTGCCTGGCACTCCGGACAACTGCCTCGGTCGGTTGGTTCCATGGGCCTACTCACCTTTTCTGCCAGACGCCATCAGCGCCGGCGCTCCACATCTGCGTTTTGCCCGAGGGCGTGACGGTGACGGCGCGATACCCCTCAGCCGGCTGGTTCGCATAACCCAGCACCAGGACATAAACCACCGGAGGCGCCACACCGAAGCTGACGGTTCCGCGTGAATCGAAGGAAATCGCGGCGGGGGAAATCTGCGTGCTCGCATAACCCATCGAGGTCACGGAGGGCGCTGTCCCGGCGGGCAGGAACTGCATCTCCAAAGAAAAGCGTGCCTGCGGCTCGGTCGAATCCAAAGCACCGTTATTGTTGACGTCCACCCAGAAGACGGACTGGCCGCCCTGAAGCTGCGACCGCCAGGACAGCGGTGGATTGCTGCGGTTCAATCGCACCGCTTCGAAACGCGTCAGTTGCAACATGCTGGAGACGTTTGTCGCGGCGCCGCTCAGACGATACGTGCGGATGGAGCGCGTTACGGTGGGAAAGGCAAACGCGGAAAGCACCAACAGAATGCCAACGACGATCAGCAGCTCGACAAGACTGAAGCCGGGGCTGCTGCGAATTGTCTCTTGCCGTCCTGGGCTTGACGCGCTTCTCATGACAGACTGTTTCATCAGTCGAGCTTCCTTTATCTGCGTCCAAGGCGTAGCCGTCAATGGCCTGCTGGTACTACTAGTACGACACCTATCAGCCGGCACTAAGTTGCAGTTAACTGATTCACGACGAATCGCTTACCTTCCTGACGCCACGACCAAAGCGCGCCCACGAGATCCCTTTGGGGGAATGCACTTCGCCGCTGGTCACGGCCCCGGCTTCGCGGGCCAACGCCACGCCTGGGTTGCCGGCCGCGGCCGGCAACGCTGTGCCGGTCCATGCAAACATGCGGAAGAATTCGATCGAGCCGGTCATTTTGCGGGTGGCTGCGGGGGCGGCGCAGCGGGATTGGATTTGAGCTTGGCGAGTCGCGCCTGGAGGAGCCGCAGTTCGGCCTGCGCCTCTTCAAGGTCGGCGGTGAGCGAATTGATCTTTTTCTGCAGCGCCTCGCGCTCGACTTCCGACAGGGCGTCGAAGTATTCCTGGCGCGTGCGCGTGATTCGTTCATCCAGTTCCTGGATTTCCGCCAGTTTTTCAGCGACCCGCTTCCCCGCCTCCGCGGCTGTCTTGGGCCAAAGCGCCTGCGGATCGTCTTTCAACTGCTGCTTCCGGGAGCGCGCGGCCTGTTCCTTCTGGGCCTCCTGTGCCCTGGCTTTGGCGGTCTCTTCGGCAGCCTTCTTCTGCTCGAGGAATTCATCCCAGGGCTTGCGGAGCTGCGTGACATCTTCGTTGCCCCAGACTTTCCTTGCTTTTGGTTTCGGCTTCGGCTCCATCGAGGCCATGGTTTGCGCGAAGGCGGGCTGAAGCGAAAAGAGAAGCAGCGACAGGGCCAGCCAATTCGCGCAACGGTAAATGCGGCTCATGTTCGCCTTCCCCGGATTACTGGGTGACCTCCCGGAAGGACAGCACCCGATACGGCACACCGTTCTGTGCGCTTCGCACCTGGCAACTGTCGTAGTACACGCCGCTGCCGCCGCCGTTCCAGTTCAGAAGCGTGGAGCCCGGCGTGGCCAGCAGGTTGCCCGCAGCGTCACGCGTCTTGGCCAGAACGAGCGCACCGTTGAAGCTGTTGCTGCCGCCGCCGTTGACGGTCATCGAACCCTGGCCGACGACGAGAACGATGCCCCGCCAGCCGACGTCACCGGTGACGGTCAAGCGTCCGGTGACCACGAGGATGCCGTAGCCGGTGATGTTGCCGCTCAGGCTCAAATCGCCGTTGACGACTGCAATGACCGGCGCCGACGGGCTTCCGTAGGAGGCAAGACTCGACACCGGGCCAGTGACCACTTGCGTGGCGCTGGCGCGAATCTGGGTGATGATCGCTTCCAGAGCGGTGACGCTCTGCAGGTAGGCTGGGAGCGAACCGCTGACGTTCTGGACGCTGGGTGTGGACCCGCCGCCGGTGTGCCCGCTGTCCTCATCGCTACCTTTGGAAGAATTCGACTTCTTGTCGTCTTCGTTGTCTTTCTTGTCTTTCTTGTCTTTCTCGCTTTGGTCGTCCTTGCTGTTACTGGCGTCGGAATCGGAGAGCACGCCGATGGCTGGCTTCGCCGCTTCCGCCGGAGTGCCACATGTGGCTTCGTCCGTGCCGTTCACAGCGAAGCTACTTGATGCCGGGAGAAAATACGTCGCGCCGTTGGCGATGAATGTCATGGCTGCGGGAAATGTGAGATTGAGCGAATTCGCGGCCACGTCCGCCTGAAGCATGCGCTGGGAGCCGTTCGGCAGCACCGCCAGCGAGGTGATGCGGAAGACCTGCTGCCCCTGCTGGAGCAGGTTCTGGTTCGAGCCGTCAAAGTAGATGGGCGTCGTATTGTTGAGCGTTCCGTCGTCGTTGACGTCGATGCCCGCGGCGCGCTCCGTTTTGGGCGTAATGCGCACCCACTTGAACAAAGGCCCGGGCACACCAGCCAAGAGGGTCCCCGAAGTGGAGGCCGTCGTCTGGACGGTGGCCGAGGTGACCGGCACGCCGAACTCCTGCTGGTATTGAGTATCTCTGTAGGCGCTGGAAGCGGAGAGGTCGCTGGGCTGCACCGTTTCACCGGCCGAAGGATTCAGGATGTAGCGCGCCTGGCCGACGGCCATCGGCTGCGGCACAAAGGCGCCGAAAGGGTTGGGGTGGCCAGACCACAGCCGTCCGCGGCCTTCCTCCAGCCCGGCCTGTGCCGCATAGAAGACTTGGGTGGAGCTCCGGTAGTTGCCTGCAATGGCGCTTTCCGTGCCGGACATGAGGAGCAACGCAATGGCCACGCCGGTGATCAGCACCAGCGCAAAGAGGACGATCAGCAGGGTCACGCCCTTTTCGCCTGCACGCGCGCGATGATTTCGCTGGGAGTTCATTCAGCCTCTCTCTCTAACGGCTCGGGTTCGAGCGGCGGGCGCGCGCGGTCAGCGCGATCACGCGCGGCTGCCGTGTGCGCGGGTCCGGATTTTGCGCCTGCAGGATCAGAGTGATATTCACTTCCCGGATGTCCGCCGCCGTGCCGGCAGTGCCGGCGTCAAAGCTGTACCGAAAAACCGGGACCGGCGCGCCGCCGGGAAAGAGCCCCGGATAATAGACTTGCAGCGCGTTGACCTGGGCAGCGCTGGCGCTGTTCATGACGTTGTCCACGTAAGGCGCCATGGCCGCCAGCGTGGCGGTGGCGGGATTCACGCCGGCCTGCTTGGTTGCGACGCCGCGCTCGAGTGTGGTGCCGTTCAACCGGTAGCGAATCCATTCAATGCCGTTGGCATTCAGCGGGTCCGCGTCGGTCTCGATGATCAGATCGAAGGAGGCCGGGCCGCCGGTGGCGCTGCACGTCGTGGCCACAGTGCACGGCGTCGCGGGGTACGCCGGGCTCCAGGCAAACGGGAAGGCCACGCGCTCCGGGCGGTTGGCCGCCGTCGTGGCGGTGAAGGAATTGGCCGGAGGATAGCCAGCGGTTTGAACGTCGCGGGTGATCTGGTCAATCGCCAGGCGCGCGCTCTGCATGGAGTCGAGCACTCCGGATTCCATGCGATAGCGCTGCTGGGACGCGTCCAGCAGACCGAAGACGATGCCGGCGATGGTGGTGAAGATGGCCACAGCGATGAGCATCTCGAGGAGCGAAAAACCGCGGTGGCGGGCAGTGTTGTGCTTCATCGCTGCACCCACGCATCGAGCGTGACCGGCTGCGTCACCTGGCGCGGATCGCGCTTCCAGACGCCGACCAGGAACCGCTTGGCGACCACATTGGTTCCCTGCATGGAGGTCACCACAGTCCAGCGGACTTCGTAGCTCAAGCCCACGGCATCGTTCGGGTCCACATAGGTGAGGTTGTAGTTGGCGACGGCCCCCACCGTGAAATCGACCCGCGCGGTGACACCCACGACGCGGAGCGGATTGCCCGCCAGTCCCGGCGCGGCCACGCTACC
Organism: Acidobacteriota bacterium; assembly: GCA_016201285.1. Taxonomy (GTDB): domain Bacteria; phylum Acidobacteriota; class Terriglobia; order Acidiferrales; family UBA7541; genus JACQDE01. Next base: position 80,113 of record JACQDE010000034.1, read on the forward strand.
CAGAAAAATGGTGCGGCCATCGGCATCGGTGAAACTCGCGGCCGAGAGTGGCTGGTCCACTATCTGGTCGAGGTAGCGCTTGGCAACCACGACGGCGGTGGAGTCGTAACGGTTGCGGAGGTTGGACTGCAACGCCGCAGGAACCAATTGCACGACGGCAACGGCGCCGATCAGGAGCACGGCGGTCGAGAACATGAGTTCCACGAGCGTGAAGCCGCGCTGCAATCGCGTCTTGTCTGTCAGCGCGGGCAATTTCCTTCTCCTGCCCCGCCGCACCGTTAGAGTCTCCGCCACGCGCCGCCCCTTTCCGCGATCCAAACCTGCGTCTTGCCGAAGGGCGTCACGCTGATGGCGCGAAAGCCCTCGTTGGGCTGGCTGGGAAATCCGAAGAACATCACATAGACCACCGGAAGGGCCGCGCCGTAGTCGACCATGCCGCGGGCATCGAAAGAGATCGGGCCGCTGACCACCTGCGTGCTGGCAAAGCCCATCGAGGTGGCCGAGGGTACCGCCGACTGCGCGAGGAATTGAACTTCGACCGGCAGCACAAACTGCGGCTCGGTGTTGTCCAGCACGCCGTCGCCGTCGGCATCCACCCAAACGACGGTGGTGTTGCCCAGCGGCTGGGTGCGCCACGCCAGCGGCGGCGTGCTGCGGTTCAGCCGCACGGCCTCAAAGCGCGCGAACTTCACCATGTTGGTCACGCCGGCGGCCGTAGAGCTGAGCTGAAAAAAGCGGCGCATCCGCGCCATCGACGGCAACGAAAGCGCCGCCATGGTCAGGATCACGCTGACACTGATGACCAGCTCCAGCGCGCTGAAGCCGCGACGGCCTCGAGCTGTGCGACAGACTCGCTTCGACCGGGTTCGCAGGCGTGTTTGAGTGGAGCACTGCACAATCGACTCCCTTACCCGAGGCCACATGGAGGCAATCGGCAAACCAATCGGAACTCTTGAATGTGGAATAAGGCTTTGTGCGAAAACGAGTTAAGAGGGGGCAGAAGGCCGCTCGGACGAATAATTCAGTGCGGTCTGCATCGAAGCGAATCAATCTGTTCCGTTCCGGAGCAGTTCGCTTCGCGGCGGGTTTTCTATGCGCACTGGGTGAGAAGGAGCTGACGCAGGACTTCGGCGCACGCGGTGACGGACTCCAGTTCGACGTACTCCTCGGCGCCGTGCAGGCCGCGGCCTCGCGGGCCAAGCACCACACCGGGAATGCCCGCCTCGGCAAGCAGCGCCGTGTCGGTCCACCAGGACATTCCGGCGAGTTCGGCCGATCCTGTGACATGAAGGATGGCTTCGGCGGCGGCGCGGGCAATGGGCGCTTCGGGCTCGATGGCGTACGGGGGACGCGAAGACATCGCGCGAAGCGTGGCGCGAAAGTCGGCGTCGCGCTCGTGCAGGGCGTCGAGCAACGCGCGCAGCTCGGATTCCACGGCGGCGGCGGATTCGCCGGGCAGCGTGCGTCGCTCAATTTGCAAGCGGCACTCGGCCGGATAGCTCGAAAGCTCCTGGCCGCCTTCAATGAGTGAAGCGTGAAGCGACGCGGCGCCGAGCAAGCCGTGCGGCGGCCTCGCTTGCAGCGCGCGATCGAGTCCGTCGAGTTTTTCCAGCACGCAGCCCATCATGCGGATGGCGTCGCGGCCTTCGCTGGGCAGGCTGCCGTGGGCGGCGCGACCGTGGGTGATGAATTCAAACCAGGCATAGCCCTTGTGCGCGATGACGAGCTTCAGGTCGGTGGGCTCGAGAACGACGGCGGCGTCGGCGGTGCACTGCTTGATGAGTGCTTCGGTGCCGATGCTGTTGCACTCCTCGTCCACCACGGCGGCGATGACGAACGGCCGCCTGAGTGCAGCGCCGCCTTTCACGATGGAGACTGCGGCGGCGCACATCGCCGCCACGCCGCTTTTGATGTCGAGCGCGCCGCGGCCGTAGAGGCGGCCGTTGCGCTCGATCGGTGTGAATGGATCGGGCATGTCGCCGGGGCCGACGGTGTCCATGTGCGCGACGATGAGCAGCGCCGGGTGCGCGGCTGCCCTTGCGCTCGCCCCGCCGATTTTCGCCACCACGTTCGGACGCCCCGGCGCAGCGAATTGCAACTCGGCGCCAATTCCCTGCCGGGACAACCAGTCGCGCAAGAACTCCGCGGCGGCCTGTTCGCCCCGCGCCCCCGGCACCAGCGAGGGATTCACGGAATCAATCGCCACGAGATTGCGCAACAGATCGAAGGCTAGCTTTTCGTCAACCATGAAAAGCGAATTCCCTTTCGTACGCGCTCAGAATACAACACCGCCGCCCCAGAGCATCCCTGGGCCAACCGCAGCCATGAATATCGGACCACGCTCCGCGGGCACCTTAGCATCTTGTGTGCCCAGAGCCATGCACAGCGCGACGCCGCACGTGGAACATCCCAAGTTTCCATACACCTTCGCCACAACGGGAAACTTGTCGGGCGGTACGCCAGACTGCCGTGCGAGCATTTCCACCAGGCGAGGGTTGGGCTGGTGAGTGGCAAAGCTGTTTGCATCTTGGCGGCGATGGCCGGACTGCACTTCAAGATCGGAAACGATTTTCTCCAGCCGATTCACCGCGGCGCGGGCCAGCGCATCTCCTTCAAACTTGAGCATCATGGTTCCATCCGGATTCGGACGAATAGCTAACGCAGAAGAAAATGTGCCCGCACAGCCAAACTGAAATTCACCGAGGCGGTATCGTGGGGAATCACTACCCTCCCGGGTGCGGCAGAGAATGAATGCGCTCGCGCCGTCGCCAAACAGCCCTCCGAATTCGCCCGCGACGCGCCCGGGCAGCAGGTATTGACTGTGGACATCGGATGTGACTACGAGGATGTGTCGAGCCACGCCGGAGGTCAGCAGCGACCGAGCAATTGCTAAGGCGTTCAGCAATCCGACACAGGCGCCGCCCAAATCCAGGACTCCGCAAGAATCACGCAGGAGCAGGCGCGAATGCACCAAAGATCCGAGCGATGGGAATCCCACAGACGTTTCACTCGCTGCGAGAAGCCAGTCCAGATCGCCCGCATCCACATCGGCTCGCTCGAGAGCTGCGTTTGCAGCGGCGGTCGCCAAACTTAGTTCGGACTGATCCCCGCTCGCACGCGCGACGCACTCGATCCCGGCCCGCTCGCGAATGGTGCCGGTGGGCAGGCTGAATTCGCGCTCCACGCTTGCGGCCTCCACGCGCTGTGCGCCCACGATGAATCCCCAACCGGTGATTTCCGCGGAAGCAGAGAGGCCACCCTGCAAGCGTCTTGCTTGTGGTTGACGGCTTGGGGTTTCTTGCTTCACGGCATCTTGCAGAGCGGCGAGAACCTTTTGCGTCGTTGTGGGGGGCGCGGATTCGACACGGCTGAAAAAATCGGTCAACCCTGCCGCTCTTTCAATGGACAGGAGCACATCAACGTGACCCATGGAATCCAGCAAGTCGCTTGCGATCCAATCAACATCGTCTGATGGAAGTGCCTGATCCGGCCTCAGGGAGCGTCGCAGGCAATCCTCCACAATTTGCCGCAAGCGGCTTTCCGTTCGGTCGCGATTCCCTACCATCTGGCACTCCTATGTCCCGGCCATGTTCCCCCGCTCAGCGGAGATCATTGAGCCAGGTCGTTTGGGGCAAAGGAAACAAAGAGTCCAGCATCAGCCAATGGCGCTCGTTGTGAATTCTGGTGAGGCCGATGCGCGCAAATGGGTCCGTAATGTTCAACAATATTTCGGCAATTTTGCTGTTCAAGAAACGCTGGACGCGCTGAAGCCGGTTGGCCCCAACCGTTTTCTCGAAGGTCTGATCGATGAAGTTTTTCCAGTCGCGATCCACCAGCGGAAAGTCGCGCAGGGACACGCCGGAAGGCAACAGAATCATGGCCCGCACTTCGTCTGGAAAGACCTCAAAACGGACGTTGTTCACGCCGCATCCACAGATGGACCGTTGTCCCTGCCCCG
>JACQDE010000035.1 GCA_016201285.1 Acidobacteriota bacterium
AGTTCTGGTCCTCGAGCGGCGGCACGTGCTGGGCGGCGCCGCCGTCACCGAAGAGATTTTCCCCGGCTTCAAGTTCTCCGTCTGTTCCTACGTCGTCTCGCTGCTGCGCCCGGAAATCATCCGCGAGCTCGACCTGCCGCGTCACGGCCTGGAAATTCTCCCGCTCGATGGCACCTTCACGCCCATGCCCGACGGCAACCATCTCTGGCGCGTGAACGACCACGCCAAGACGCAGCGCGAAATCCGCCGCCACTCGCGCCTCGACGCCGAGGCTTACGACGAGTTCGGCAAGTCCATGCTGGAGATGTGCAAGTTCGTGAAGCCCATCCTCTCCATGACGCCGCCGGACCCCACCACGCTCAATCCCAAAGACCTGATGAAGCTGCTCTTCGTCGGGAAACGTTTCCAGGCGCTGCCCTATCAGGACAAGTACAACCAGGTGCAGTTGATGACCATGAGCGCGGCGGACTTTCTCGACGGCTGGTTCGAGACCGACGTGCTCAAGGCCACGATGTCCGCATCGGGCATCATCGGCACGTTTCTCGGCGTGCGCTCGCCGGGCACGGCCTATGTTCTGCTGCACCACTACATGGGCGAAATTGACGGCGCCTTCCGCGCTTGGGGACTCTGTCGCGGCGGCACCGGCGCGCTTTCGGGCGCCATCGGCGATGCCGCGCGCGAAGCCGGCGTCGAAATCCGTATGCAGGCGCCGGTGGCGAAAATCCTGGTCAAGCACGGCAAAGTTTGCGGCGTGGTGCTCTCGAACGGCGACGAAATCCTCGCCGATGTGGTCTCCTCCAGCGTGGACCCCAACCTGACGTTCCTCAAGTTCATCGAGCCGGGGCATCTGGACGACGAATTCCTCGAAGAAGTGAAGCGCTACAAATACCGGGGCTCCTCCGGCAAGGTCAATCTCGCGCTCGACGCGTTGCCCGACCTCAAATGCATGCCCGGTCCGGGCGCGCATCTCCGCGGCGCCATTTCCATTTCCCCCAGCATGGACTACATGGAACGCGCCTACGACGACGCCAAGTACGGCCACCATTCGCGCCGCCCGTACATTGACATCGTCATCCCCAGCCTCACCGACCCCAGCGTGGCGCCGCCGGGCAAGCACGTCATGTCGTGCTTCGTGCAGTACGCGCCGTACAAGCTGGCCGAAGGCACCTGGGACGAGAAACGCGAAAGCTTCGGCGACGCGGTGATTGACACCATCTCCGAGTACGCGCCGAATCTGAAAAACATCATTCTGCACCGCCAGGTGGTCACGCCGCTCGACCTCGAGCGCGAGTTCGGCCTCACCGAAGGCAACATCTTTCAGGGCGAGCTTTCGCTCGAACAACTCTTCTTCCTGCGCCCGGTGCCCGGCTGGGCCAAGTACAACACGCCCATCAAGAATCTCTACATGTGTGGCTCGGCGACGCATCCCGGTGGTGGCATCATGGGCGCGCCCGGGCGGCTCGCCGCGCTGAAAATACTCGAGGAAACAAAGAAAGGAGGCGACTAGCCATGGCCGGCACGCGCGACGTTGTGATCCTCGGCGCCGGCCACAATGGGCTCGTCGCCGCTTTCTACCTCGCCAAGGCTGGACTGAAGCCTCTCGTGCTCGAACGCCGCGCCGTGGTCGGCGGCTGCGCTGTGACCGAAGAATTTTTCCCCGGCTTCCGCGGTTCCACGCTCGCCCACGGCGGCGGGCCCATCCGCCCGGATATCGCGCGCGCAATGCAGCTCAAGCGCCACGGCCTGCACCTGCTCCAGCCCGACCCGCGCCTCTTCGCCCCCACGCCCGACGGCCGCGCGCTCGTTCTCTACGGCGATGCCGCGAAATCCGCGCAGGGAATCGAGAAGTTTTCAAAGAAGGACGCGGAAAAGTATCCGCAGCTCCAGACAACGCTCGCGCGCATCGTGGCCCTGCTCGACCGCCTGCTGACCATGACCCCGCCGGACATTGACAATCCCACCGCCGGCGAACTGATGCGCCTGCTCATGACCGGCCGCGAATTCCGCGGCTTGGGCCGCGAAGAAATGTTCCGGGTGTTGCGCTGGGGCCCGATGGCCGCCGCCGATTTCGTCGCCGAATGGTTCGAATCGGAGCCGCTGCGCGCGGTGGTTGCCGCTCGCGGCATTTTTGGCGCGGCGATGGGCCCCTGGTCGGCGGGCTCGGCCGCGGTGCTGCTGCTGCGCGCGCCTGCTGACGGAAACCCCATCGGCGGGGGAGCGTTCCCGCGCGGCGGCATGGGCGCGCTGACGCAGGCCCTGGCCGCGGCCGCCACCGCCGCCGGCGCCGAGATCCGCACCGAAGCGGAAGTCGCGCAAGTCCTTGTCAAGGACGGAAAAGTCACCGGCGTGGCGCTGTCGAGCGGCGAAGAAATTTCCGCCAACGTGGTTGTCTCCAACGCCGACCCGCGCCGCACGTTCCTAAAATTAGTGGATCCGGTGCACTTCGGCCCGGATTTCGTGGTGAAGCTGCAGAACTACCGCTGCGCCGGCAGCGTCGCCAAGGTCAACCTCGCACTCGACAGCGTGCCGCCGTTCACCGCGCTCAACGGCGAAGCCTCGAGCGCCGCCGCGCTGGCCGGACGCATTCACATCGGCCCGGAGATTGACTACCTCGAGCGCGCCTTCGACGCCTCCAAGTACGGACAGTTCTCCGAGCATCCGGTTCTCGAAGTTTGCATCCCGTCGCTTTCCGACCCTTCGCTCGCGCCCGCCGGCAAGCACGTGATGTCCATCTACGTGCAGTTTGCGCCCTACAAGTTGCGCGGTGGCGATTGGTCCGGCCAGCGCGCCGCACTCGGCGACGCCGTGGTCAACACTCTCTCGGCTTACGCGCCCAAGCTCCCGGAAATGATTCTTCACCGCCAGGTCATCACGCCCGCCGACCTCGAAGGGCACTACGGCCTTACCGGCGGTCACATCTTCCACGGTGAGCTCGCGCTCGACCAACTCTTCACCATGCGCCCGCTGCTCAACTGGGCGCGCTACCGCTCCCCGATTGCCGGCCTCTACCTCTGCGGCAACGGCACGCATCCCGGCACCGGCCTCACCGGGCAATCCGGCGCCAACGCCGCCCGCGAAATCGCCAAAGACCTCAAGCACTGAAGAAAACACGTGCTGAGTGAGCAGAGCGCCGATAAAGCTCGCGCGTGTCATCCCGCGTCCCGATGTTCGTGATCGGGACGAGGGCCCCGCTTCTCTTGCCATGCCTTCCGTCACTTTCATGGTCCCAGAGTGACGCAAAGCGTCATGACCGGCTGCTTTTTCTTTCGACACTCCTGCACATGTCGCACAAGCGTTGACTTTCACGCCGGGCTTCACTAGCTTTAGACGTTCAATGCGAATCGCACGGAAGGTTCGTTTTCCCATGGAACCCGACTTCGACGCCCCGGACTACAGCCTGCGCTACGAAAAAGAAGTCAGAAGCAACGCGTTGGTCGTGCACTGTCGCGGCGGTTTCTCCCTGGTCAATCACGCCTTGCTGGACCGCATTGTCGCGGACGTGAAATCCGCGCCCGAGCGTATGATCGTGCTGAACCTGGGCGGCATCCGCTTCATGGATTCCGTCGGTGTTGGAAGTCTGGCCGCCATCTTGAAACACACCATGGCCAATGGGCTCGACCTCGTGCTCGTCTCCAACGACATCGTGGACCAGGTCCTTTCGGCGGCGAGCTTGAATCAGGTCCTGCGGACCGCGCGCAGCCTCGAAGAAGCCCTGCGAAAAGCCGCGCCCTAATCCTCGGCAGGGCGGGGGTTCAGCCCCTGCAGCCCGTGCAGTGGAAGCCTCTGCCCGGGAACCCGCTCCAATGCAAGCTTCCCGCTATGCAGTGCGACTCTTCTTGTCCCGCGGTGCAGAGCAAAGTAGAATGCAGTGTTGGCAATCATTCCGCGACCCCGTCCGAAGGAGACCGTTCCCAATGGCAACCGCTGACCTGTACGTATCCCGCGGCGAGTTCATCAACGAGCCGTTCACCGATTTTTCCAGGCCGGATAACCTCAAGGCGATGGAACACGCGCTGGCGAAAGTGAAGTCCGAATTCAACCGCACCTATCCGCTGTGGATCGGCGGCCAGAAGGTCGAGACGGGGGAGTGGCTGAAGTCCACCAACCCGTCAAAGCCGGACGAGGTCGTGGGGATCTTCCACAAGGCGAATCTCGACATCGCCAACCGCGCCGTCGAGCTGGCGCACGCGCGCTTCGCCACTTGGCAGCGCTTCCCCGCCGCCGAGCGCAGCGAAATCATGTTCCGCGCCGCGGACATCATCCGCAAGCGCAAACTCGAGTTCAATGCCTGGGTCAGCTACGAAGTGGGCAAGACGTGGCCCGAGGCCGACGCGGACATTGCCGAAACCATCGACTTCCTCGAATTCTACGCCCGCGAAAGCCTCCGCGTGGCCCAGCCCCAGCCGCTCCTTCCCATGAAGGGAGAAAAAAACTATCTCGTGTACATCCCGCTCGGCGTCGGCGTGGTCATACCACCGTGGAATTTCCCCTGCGCCATCATGGCCGGCCTGGTGGTCGCCGCCGTGGTCACCGGCAACACCGTAGTGCTCAAGCCGTCGAGCGACTCGCCGACCATCGCCTTCAAATTCCTCGAAGCGCTGTGGGAAGCGGGCCTGCCGAAGGACGTCATCCAGTTCTGCCCCGGCCCGGGCGCGACCGTCGGCGACACGCTGGTGGCCCATGCCCGGACGCGCTTCGTCGGCTTCACCGGTTCCAAGGAAGCCGGTCTGCACATTCAGGAGCAGGCCTCCAAGACGCAGCCCGGCCAGATTTGGATCAAGCGCACTGTGCTCGAGATGGGCGGCAAGGACGCCATCATTGTGGACGACGAGGCCGACCTCGACGCGGCGGTCGAGGGCGTGGCGCTTTCCGCTTTCGGTTACCAGGGACAAAAGTGCTCGGCGTGCTCCCGCGCCATCGTCACCGAAAAAATCTACGACAGCTTCCTCGCCAAGCTGAGGGCGCGCGTGGAAAAAATCAAGGTCGGCCCCGCGGACGACCCCGGCAACTTCATGGGCCCGGTGATCAACAAGGGCTCCATGCAAGACATCTTGAAGTACATCGAGCACGGCAAGAAGGACGGACGCCTGCTCACCGGCGGCAACCGCCTTCCGGGTGACGGCTTCTTCCTCGAGCCCACCGTGATCGCGGACATCGCGCCCAAGTCCAAGCTCGAGCAGGAGGAAATCTTCGGCCCCGTGCTCGCCGTCACCAAAGCGCGCGACTTCGACCAGGCTCTCGAAATCGCCAACGACACCGAGTTCGGCCTCACTGGCGCCGTGTATTCTAAGAATTCCAGGAAGCTGGAAAAGGCCGCGACGGAATTCCACGTCGGCAACCTCTACTTCAACCGCAAGTGCACCGGCGCTATGGTCGGCGCGCATCCCTTCGGCGGTTTCAACATGTCCGGCACGGACTCCAAGACCGGCGGGAAAGAGTACGTGATGCTCTTCTTGCAGGCCAAGACCGTCGCGGAGAAGCTCAACTAGGAGTCAGGATCCTAGAATCCTGATTCACGATTCGGGAAAAGCGAGACTTCGGTCGACCGAGCTATTTCTTGCGCCTTGGTCTTTTGGGAAATCGTCGGCAGTCGTGGGCGTTAAACGATTTCTCAACCAGTTTTTCGTGTCGGACGGCTGGGTCTTCGAGCGAAGGATTTGGGTAAATCCAACCGCAGTTGCTGCAGACCCAACCCTCAAAGCCCTTTACTTTTTTCCAGTGTCGCTTTCTTCCCATGTGTGCGCTCCTTTTGGCCCAACGACCCAAACGGGATCAATGGGTCAATAGCCTCTCGTTCTGAATCTGTTCTTATTTTGAAAAGGCGAAGTCCAGGATTCTCACTTCGACCCGAAAGCAGAGCCGCCGCACACTCTCTTCGACACGTCCGGTCTCTCGCCTGGCCAGTCCCGGCCTAATAACAAACTTTTTGTAGGTGTTGCCCTCATACGCATCTATCGGTTTCCCACTTCGATCATAGAACACAATTAGATACTGCACTTGTTCGATGGCCTCTTGCGTCAAATTGCGTATGGAAAAAGAGAAATCACCAGAAAAATACAGGTCGTACGAATCTTTGTCCCAGGAAAACTGACTGCCTATTACCCCATCGCTGCTTTTCCCGCCTAAGCCGGGCAGTAATGACTTCGAACCTAAAGGTTTTGCGACGGTGGAGATGGGCCGACCATCATGAGGGACGGATAGGAGGTGCTTCAAATATACGCTTGGAATCGCAAAATTTAAGTTTTGTCCGCCTTGAAACGTAGCAGCGGCAACTCCAATTACCTCACCACGTGAGTTGAAAACGGGTCCCCCGCTGCTACCCGGAGAAATTGGAGCAGTAATCTGAATGAGTTTGTCTTCACTGAGTACCCTAAGGCTACTAATAATGCCCTGCGAAAAAGTCCCTTCTAATCCTTGGGGATTTCCAAGTACGAACACTTCGTCACCGACGCCAATCTTCTCGCTGTCCCCTAGAGTCAGCGCGGGGGCTCGCTGATTGGGGACCCCAAGAAGCACAAGATCGTGCGCTGTGTCGACAGCTAGGACACTCGCGATGTTCTCCACTTGTTTCTGCCCCACCAATTTTGCGATGCCGCTGGACGCTCCTCTCAACACATGCAGATTCGTAGCTACGATTCCTGGACGGACGAAAAATCCGCTGGCTTGCGAAATCGGCTGGCCGTTTGAATCCGCGAATACTAAAAGAACAACCGAAGCAGACGCAGTTTGCGCGATCTGCCGAGGTGTCTGAGCGAGCGCGCAGAAAGGCATTAGCAGCATTAGAGCAAGAGAGATGCGAAGCAGGGACTTTTCTAGGATGAGTGACATAAGGGCTTGGACCAGGAACTTAGAAATATCCTGAAGACTTTACCAGATATCGCATCCAAGCAAAACCATGAGGGATTTGAAACAAAGCAGTGATCACGGCAGTCCTACTTCAAGCCGCAAAACCGAATCATCACAGTACCCGCCCTCTTTCTTCTGTGAGGATGCTATTGGTCTCGGTGGTGGCGTGGCAGTTTCATCAAGCGGAACGCGGGATAGCTCAGCGCCAGAAGGATGATGGAAATGCGGCTGGTCTTGGGGTCGCTCAGGACCACGCCCGCGAGGTACGCCACGGAGCCGAGCAACACCAGCCCGGTGGTCCACGGATGTCCCCATGCGCGGAACGGCCGCGGAAGATCCGGCTCGCGCCGGCGCAGCACAAACACCGACGTGAAGGAAATCGTGTAATTGGCGACGAAGAAGAACGCGCAGATGTTGATTACTTGGTTGAACGTGCCGCTCCACAGAAAGGCGAGCGCGACCCCCGTGCTGAGCGCCAGCGCCAGCGTCGGCGTGCCGCCCTCGTTCACCTGCGTGGCGCGCCGCGAAAACAGACCGTCGCGGCTCATGGCGAACAGCACGCGTGACGTCATCAGCACGTACGCGTTGATGCCGCTCAGCAAGCACACCACCATCAGTCCGCGGGCGATGGTATCGCCGGCGGGGCCAAACACCACTTGAGCGGCCGCCCCCATGGCGAACTTTTCGCCGGCGATTCGTGAGACGGGGAGGATGTACAGAAGCGCGAGGTTGAAGAGCGCATAAATGCCGAGAATGCCGAGCGCCCCGGCGAACATCGCGCGCGGAATGCTGCGCTCCGGGTTCTTCACTTCTTCGGAAAAGTAGATGGGCCCGGTCCAGCCGTCGTAGGTATACATCACCGCTTGCAGCGCGAGGATGAATGCTACGACGAGCGCTTTTCCCGCCGGCGCGGCTGCGGTTGCAGCCTCCGCCGATTCCGCTCCGCGCTTTCCAAATAGAAAACAAGCTGCAACGATGGCCAGAAAGATGAGCGCCTTGAGCAGGCTGGTCAGCTCCTGCGCCGCGCTGCCGCGCCGGATGCCGCGCCAGTTCAGCGCCGCGAAACCCAGCACGACAATCGTGGCGATCGGCACCTCCCAGAGATCTCGCTTCCCGGGCAGGAATGCCGCGAGCAGTTCGCCCGAATACTCTCCGATGACGATGGAGACGGCGGCGTTGGTGCCGCAGGTGGACATCCAGTCGCTCCACCCCACGATGAAGCCGGCATACGGGCTGATGGCGCGGTGCGCGAAGACGTATTGCCCGCCGGACTTCGGAATTGCCGTGCCCAGTTCAGCGATGGAGTTCGAGCCCAGCAGCGCGTACAGCCCGCCCGCGAGCCACACGGAGATAAACAGCCAGGGAGTCGGAAGGTAGGTGGCGATTTCGCCCGGCGTGCGGACGATGCCCGCGGCGATGGTGTTGCCGATGGAGACGGCCAGCCCGAAGGCCACGCCGAGCACTTGCAGCAGCCGTCCGCGACTCGGCGCTTCGCTCACCGGCGGTTAGCGCAGCGCTCCGAGCGCGGCGATGTGGTCCGGCGTGGTGCCGCAGCACCCGCCGAGGATCGTCGCACCCATCTGCTTCCACTTCTTCGATTCGGCGCAATACTTCGATGGCGGATATTCGTCCGTGAACAGCCATTCCGGCGGGTCGAAGCGCCCGATGTGCGCGTAGGTGCCCGTGGGCACGTGCGCGTGCGGCGCGAGCTGCTTCATGCCCGCGGTGATGTCGTCCGGCGGCGCGCAGTTCAGCAGGATGGCGTCCACGCCAAGCGGTTCGATAGCCGCGCAGGCGTTTTGGAGCGTTTCGCCGGTGAAGAGTTTTCCTTCCTCCGTGGGCACGAACCCGATCCAGCAGGGCATGCCGAGTTCTTTGCAGACTTCCAGCGCGGTGCGCGCCTCGCCGATGCTGTTCACCGTTTCCAGCAGCACCAGGTCCGCGCCGGCGTCCTTCACCGTCTGAAAGATTTCGCGGTACTCCGTCCGCGCTTGCGTGTCTGCGGGCGCGAGGTCCGGCCGGAAGCACCACTCCAGCGTGGTGACCGCCGCGGCGATGGCCACCGGCTGCTTGGGCTTCACCACGTCGCGCGCTTCTAGCGCCAGCTTCACCGACGCCGCCAGCAGTTTCTCCGCCCGCGTGTCCAGGTCGCGCGCGCCGATGTGCTGCCGGTGCGCGTCGTCGCGGAAGTGGTTGTAGAGCGCCCGGCGGCAGAGCTGGAAACTGTTGGTGGAGATAATCTCCGCGCCCGCGCGCATGTAGTCCTCGTGGATGCCGCGCACAAACTCCGGCTTGTTCGCGAGCTGGTGGTCCGCCCAGGTGACGTTGCGCCGCAGGATCTCCGTCCCGATCGCGCCGTCGAGGATCACGGTCTCCCCGCGCGAAAGTTTTTCACGGATGGGTGCGTAGCTCATGGTCAGTTTCCGCTCCTTCCGTTCCCGTGCAGCCACGCATGGAGCGCAGCGGTGTGCGCCGGCCCGGTGCCGCAGCAGCTTCCGATGATCGTCGCGCCGCTCTCGCGCCACCGCCGCGCCTCGCCGGCGTAGCGCTCGGGCGGCCACGTTTCCGTCTCGATGAATTGCGGAAAGAAATCGAATTTCCAGCTCGGCGGCGAGAAGCGCCCCACGTGCGCGTACCCGCCGAAGGGCAGCTTTGTCGCGCCGCGCATCCGCGCCACCGCTTTCGTCACGTCCTCCGGCGGCGAGTTGCTCAACAGCACCGCCTCCGCGCCGCCTTTCTCCATTTCCTGGAGGGCCTGCGCCAGCGGCTCGCGGCTCAGCAGCTCGCCTTCGGGCCCGAGCACGAAGCTCACCCACACCGGCAGTCCTGCCGCGCGCCCGGCGGCCAGCGCCGCTTTCGCCTCGCCGATTGTGTTCATGCTTTCGGCGAGGATGAAGTCCACGCGCTCCTCGGCGAAGACGCGCGCCATCTGCTCGTGCTCGCGCTGCGCCTCCTCGAACGCCGGCGCAAGGTCCGGCCGGTAACAATGCTGCAGCGGCGAGAGCATTCCGGCGATGGCCACTTCCTGCGCCTTCCCGAGCTTGGCGCGGGCATTGGCGGCCAGTTGCACGCTGGTGCGCAGCAGCTTCGGCACCAGATTGCTCAGCCCCGGCGCTCCAATGTGTGCCTGGTGCTCCTGGTTGCGGAATACGTTCAGGTACGTCTTCGGATTGAGCTGGAACGTGTTGGTGCGCAGCACGTCCGCGCCGGCAGTCACGTACTCCTCGTGCAGTTTCTGCACCGCCGCCGTGTCCGTCAGCAGGCCGTGCTTCCGCCAGCGCACCCCGCGCCGCACCAGCTCCGAGTTCATCGGGCCGTCGAGCAGCACCGGCTGGCCATTGCGCAGTCTTTGTTGAATGGTGGTGTAGGTCATCTCTGCGTCCTTGCCGGGGACTGTTTCCAAACTCCGGCAGGAAAACACACGTGCCGGGCGAGGCCAGTTTCCCGGAAACGATGCATAGCGGTCTCAGGCTCCCGCAGGTGCGGGACGGGATACCAGGGTGAACCTGGAGTTCCGCTGTGGCGCAGCGAATCATAGGACGAAGCCTCCGCCGATTTCAATGCCCAATTTGCGCCCCGCCCGCCGCACGCATCTGCCTCCGCGGCGAGACGCAACAGCGGTGTTACAATGTGCCCCGCAAAAGAGGGAGAACGCGCTTGGCCGGCGTGCTTGTTTTCGGCGATATCAACGTGGATGTGCTGGCACGCCTGGAACGGGACCTCCGCCCCGGCGACGACAATCTCGTCCCTGCACTCCAGCACCACTGCGGTGGCGTGGGCGCCAACGCCGCGATCGCTCTCGCCCGCTGGGGCGTGCCGGTGCGGCTGCTCGGCTGCGTCGGCCGCGACTGGTTCGGCGAGTTCGCGCTGCGTTGCCTTGAGCGGGAACGTATCGACGTTTCGTTCGTGCAGCAGACCGAGCGTGCCCTCACCGGTTTGATTTTCATTCCCATCTCTTCCGACGGCCAGCGCACCATCATCGGCAGCCGCGGCGCCAATGCGGAGATTCTGTTTCGCGACGATGCGTGGACGTGTCTCGATGGCGTCGAGGCGCTGTTTCTGGTGGGCTACGATTTCCTCAGCCCCGCGAGCCGCCGCGTCGCCGAGGGTCTGCTGCACGAGGCCGCCAAGCGCGGCGTGCGCATCGCTCTCGACGTGGGCGTTGCGCCCAGCCAGCAAATCCCTCAAACCATTCTCGAAGTCGCGCGCAACGTGACGCTGCTGTTTGTCAGCTTGGGCGAGGCCATGGCCCTCACCGGTCGGAGCCAGAAAGAGCAGGTCCTCGCCGCGCTGGAAGAATCGGGCACGAACGAAATCATCGTCAAACTCGGCGCGGACGGCTGTCTGCTTCGAGAGACTTCCGGCTGGTGCGCCGTGCCTCCGTTTGCCGTTTCCGCGACGGACACGACCGGCGCCGGCGATGCCTTCGCCGCGGCGTATCTCCGCGCGCGACTGCGCGAATGGCCGCCGAACCACGCGGCACTGCTGGCCAACGCGGCCGGCGCGGCTGCGGCCGCCGTTCTCGGCGCCGGCGAAAACATGCCCGGGCCAGATGCCGTGCTGCAACTTTTGAACGAGCGGAAGCTGACCGGTGAAATGGAGCAAATGCGCCAGCGCGCAATTCGCAATTTGCAAAAAGAATTTCAGTCAGCCGAATCCGCCGGCTCGTCGACAACCTGTTGAGATACTCGCGTAGCGGCGCCCTTTAGGGCGGCAGAACTGGGCTCTTCGATCGGCTGTGAGGAGGCTAACGTGGAGCAGGGACCGAAGTGGAAACAGGACATAGATCGCCCGCGGTTGAAATCCCTGGAATCCCTCTTCGGCGTGCCCAAGCCGGTGATCGGCATGGTTCACCTGTGGCCGCTGCCCGGTGCGCCGGGATACTCCGGCTACGGCGTGCAGGCCATTCTCGACAACGCCCTGCGCGACGCTGAGGCCCTCATCCGCGGCGGCGTCCATGGCCTCATCGTCGAGAACATGTGGGACCTGCCGTACTTTGTCGGCGACGACGTGCAGCCGGAAGCGATGACCGCGCACGCTGTGGCCGCCGCCGAGGTCGTCAAGATGTCGCCGCTGCCCGTGGGCATCAACGTCATCCACAACGGCGGCATCGTCTGCCTTTCCATCGCGGTGGCCGCGCAGGCCAAGTTTATCCGCGTCTGCATCCTCACCGGCGCGCGGCTCTGGGACACCGGCGAGTTCGACCACGGCTGCGCCGCTGTCCTGCTGCGCAAGCGCAAAGAGATTGGCGCCGGGCACATCCACATCTTCGCCGACGTGGACAAGAAACACTCCGTCGCGTTCCCCGGCATCGACCTCGCCACGCACATCGAATGGACCGAGTTCTACGGCGCCGATGCGCTCATCGTCACCGGCCGCATGACCGGCAACGCCCCCGCCGTGGAGAAAGTCCGCGAAGCGAAACGCCTGGCCACGCGCCCCGTGCTCGTCGGCAGCGGCAGCGACGACGAAAACATCGCCGCGCTGTTCCAATACGCCGATGGCGTCATCGTCGGCTCCAGCCTCAAGAAAGACGGCGTCATGCAGAATCCCGTGGACACCGACCGCGTCCGCCGCTTCATGGACGCTGTCCGCTCCTCCCGCCCTGTCTCGTCGTCATCCTGAGTGACTCGCTCTCCTTTGCCCGCTGTCACCCTAAACGCGTCGTCATCCTGAGTCCCGATGGTTTCGATCGGGACGAAGGATCTCTCTTCGAAATAAGCGGAAGTTCCAACAGGAAGGTTTGGGGTGAGCGATGGGATTTGAACCCACGACCCTCGGTTCCACAGACCGATGCTCTACCGGCTGAGCTACGCTCACCGCCTTCCACAATGATAACACGCGCGTCGAAAGACGGGGAACATGGAACAGAGTTGGTCATTGTTGTCATCCTGAGCGAAGCGAAGGATCTCTCTTCAGGTCGGCACAGACCGTCGGCCCTCAGAATGACAGTGCTTAGTCGCTGCCGTGTGGGGTCTCGCTCTGGCTGGACGACGCGGCGGCCGCTGCAGCGCGCGGCCGCGTTTCCGGGAAGGGAATCGGCGTCAACCGCGTGCCCGGCGGACGGTTTGCCGTACGCAGCCGCGTGCGCGCGTACTCGGCCCACGGCCCGCGCGGCTGCAACCGCAGGTAGCTCGCCCAGTGCTCTCGCGCTTTGCCGGTTTTGCCGCGCTTCTCTAGGACCAGCGCCAGATTGAAGTACGTGTCCGCGTGATGCGGCGCGATGGCCGCGGCGCGCCGCAGGTGGTGGATGGCCTTGTCGTATTCCTCGAGGTCGTCGAGCACGCAGCCCAGATTGAAGTGCGCCGTCGCGCTCCCCTCGTCCACCTCGAGCGCCGCTTCAAATGCGCGCCGCGCCTCTTCCAACTCCGACATCTGATAGAGCGCCGTGCCGAGGTTGATTCGCGCATCCACCCACTCGGGCGCCAGCTCGATGGCGCGGCGGTAGGCTTCCACCGCTTGCGGCAGCGACTCGCGCCGCGAGTCCGTGGCCATGCCCATCTCAAACCATTCTTCCGCCGTGCGCGCCGCCACCGCCGTGGTCTTCGTTGTTGTCTCGCTGTGTTGGAAGGGAAGCACGAACTGTCCGCTGAGCGGCTCGAACGGCTGGTGATACGGCGCTGGCGGAATGACCACCACTTGTCGCCCGCGCTGCGCCACGCGCAGCGCCGAGAGCGGCGCGCGCAGACAGCCCAGCCGGCCTTCCATCGCTTCGAGCGCCCGCCTCAGCCGCGCCGCGGGAATGCGGTTCGCGGCGAGATGTTTGATCGTTTGCAGCGCGACTAGATCGTCGAACCCATAGAACCGCTCGCCCCAGCGCGCCTGCGAGCGCACCAGCCGCAGTCGCTCCCAATACGCGAGCTGCCGCTCCTCGAGCCCCAGGATGCGCGCCACCTCGCGCCGCGTGTAGCGTTCACTCAACGATTGCAGCTCCCCCGGTTCCGCCGTGCCTCGGCGTTGCGACGATTATCCACCCGTTGTCAACCCCGTGCATTCTCCGGGGGACGTAACCACCACGCAACCCCCAGTATCCGCCGCGCCCGCGGCTTGCTAGACTTTGCGTCCGGGGCCGATCCTCCGCACATGGAACCCCACGCCACCGAACGCCGTGACCTCGAGCGCCAGATCACTCTGGCGCGCCTCATCTTCCTTGTCCTCGCGCTGGTGGACCTGCTCGAAGCCGGCATCTCCCCCGACGAGCGCAACGCCGTCTTTTTTGTCAGCGTGTATCTTGCGCTGGCCGGCCTGATCGCCATCCTCGAATCGGTCGAGCGCTGGCGCATCCCGCCGCTGCCTTTGTGGTTGGACCTGCTCGCGTTGGCCGCATTTCTCGCTCTGGCCCCTTCGGTGGTGGGCTTCTGGTTCCTCTATCTCTTCGTCGCTTTTGCCGCGGGCATCCGCTGGGATATGCGCCGCGTAGTCATTCTCGCCGGCGCCGTGACGCTCGCCTTGCTCGTGCGTACCGTTCTCCGCCAGCCGCTCAACTGGCCCGAGTTGGTTTCCTGGGTTGGCCTGGTCGCGGGGACGTTTGCTGCGGGCACGGGCATCGGCTTCCTCGGTTCGGTGCAGCGACGCCACGCCGCCGAGCATAACTTCCTTGCGCGGCTCTCCGGCATGCTGAAGGTCGAACAGGGCATGGCCGAATCCATGCGCCAGGTGCTCGTCGCGCTGGCTCGCGCCTTCGCCTGCGGGGAAGCCATCCTTGCCTATCGCGACACCGACCTCGAGCGCATCTTCATCTGGCGGGCTGGCCGCAACGAAACCACCCGCATCGCTCCGGAGAATCTTCCCCCAGAAAAGGGCGACGCTTACCTGCTGGACAGCCTCAACGCCTCCGTCTGCTGGAACGTCATGGAAGGCCCCGGCGAAGGCTTTGGCTGGGACCTTCGCGACGGTCGCGCACTCCCGGACCTGCCCCGCATGCCTGCGCTCTCCCGCGCCGAGCTGAACGCGCGCTCCCTGATGGTGGTCACCTTTGAAAGCCACGGCGAGCCCGCTGGCCGGCTGATCGTGCTCAACGGCCTGCGTAGATTCTCCCGTGGCGACCTCCGCTGGCTCGAGCGCATCGCCCGCCAGCTTGGCCCTTCCATCGAAAACCTGTTCCTGCTCCGGCACATCCGCGCCCGCGCCATCGAAACCGAGCGTGGCCGCATCGCCCACGACCTCCACGACGGCATCTTGCAGACCCTGTTGAGTTTCCTCATCCAGATCGACGTGCTTCGCCGCCTGCTCCCCCAGGCTTCCGACCGCGTGGCCTCTGAGCTGGCTGCGCTCCAGCAGACCCTCCGCCACGAAAGCGAGGAGCTGCGCCGCATGGTCACCGACCTGCGCCCGCTCCGCGTCCAGAGCGCCGATCTCGTGGACCTGATGCGCGGCTTCGGCGACCGCTTCCGCACCGAGTCCGGCGTCGCCCTCGACCTGCTGGCCGACAGCCTGGGCATGCAGGTTCCCGACCGGGTCTGCCGGGAGTTGTTCCAGATTTACCGGGAGGCACTCCACAACATAAAAAAACATGCCAAGGCCACGCACGTCGTGGTAAAACTATGGCAGCAAGAGGACAAGGTCATTCTCGTCGTGGACGACAATGGCCAGGGGTTCAGCTTTGCGGGGCGCTTCACCAGCGATGAGTTGGATCGTCTGCGCCTGGGACCCATCTCAATTAAGGAACGTACCAGGACCATTGGTGGTGTGTTGACTGTAGAGTCGAATCCGGGGCACGGGGCAAGAGTGACGGTCGAGGTCTTACTGAGCTGATATGGCGAAATCGAAAAAGCCGATCCGGGTTCTGATGGCGGATGACCACGCCATTTTCCGCGACGGGCTGCGCAAGCTGCTCGACGCCGAAGACGACATTTCCATCGTCGGCGAAGCCTCCACGGGCGCTCAGTGCATCCAGCTCCTGGGCAAGTTCCGCCCGGACATTCTCCTGCTTGACCTGCGCATGCCCGATAAAGACGGCCTGGCCGTGCTCGAGGAAGTGAACTTCGACTCGCTGCCCACCCGCGTCATCGTTCTCACCGCCACCGAGGACGACCGCGAAGTGGTCCGCGCTGTGCGCATGGGCGCCCGCGGCATCGTCCTGAAGGATTCCGCCACCGACCTGCTCATCAAGAGCATCCGCACCGTGTACGCCGGCGAAATCTGGCTCGACAAGAAGAAGACCTCCGACGTCATCGAAGCCTTCAAGAAGTCCGCCGAATCCGGCCCGCGCCGCGAAAAACCGCTCCTCAGCGACCGCGAAAAGGAAATCGTCGGCCTCGTCGCCCAGGGCTTCCGCAACCGCGAAATCGGCGAAAAGCTTTTCATCAGCGAACAGACGGTCAAGAACCACCTGCACAACATCTTCGACAAACTCGGCGTCTCCGACCGCCTCGAACTCGCCCTCTACGCCCTCCACCATAAAGTCATCGATTAACGCATTCCGGTTGTAGGGGCGCACCTGCGTGTGCGCCCTCTTGTAGCGACAACTTTGCGTCGCCGCCTGCTCCGCTCTTCCCGTCGTCATTCTGTGCCGCGACGCTACGTCGCCGCATTCGCCGCCGTGCGCTCATGTAGTGGCGAGCTTTAGCTCGGCATCCCTGCCTTCGTCTTGGCGTCCGCCGTGGCGGACGGCGCCCCTAACGGAGAGCGGCGTCCCGAAGCCTCGGGAGACGCCGCTTTGCTTGCCGTGCCCTTATGTAGCGGCGATCTTCACCTCGCCATTCCTGCCTTCTGATTTCTGACTTCACGCACCGGACGGTCGCAGCCGGTGAACGAAAAAATATTCGACACGCAGAGCCTCGCGCAGAACAGTAACTCGATCACGTGTTTCGCGCGCAAAGACCATCTCGGCTCGTCCCGCGTCCCGCCAGCCGAAATCCGACCCTGAAACGCTCGTCCCATCTCCGCCTAGTACCCCTGTACCAGTTGGAAAATGACCCATCCGGCCCATTGAAGGCTTCTGCGGCCCCCGCTACTCTGGCTGAGTATTCCGGAGGACTCGCTTGCCGAAGACCGAACGTAGAACCGCTCGACGCTTTTCCATGAAGCTTCCGCTCAACGTCCGTTTCCAGAACGGAGCGCCGAGCGCCGAATTAAGCACTCATTCTGAAGACGTCAGTTCGCGCGGGGTGTACTTCTTTCTGCCCAAGGACGTGAAGAACGGCGCGAGCATCGAGATCGTCATGACCCTGCCCCACGAAGTCACACTGGCGGGCCCCGTGCGCGTGCGTTGCGTGGGCCGCATCGCGCGCACCGAGCAGCGCGGCGAAGCTAAGATCGGCGTGGTGGCGGCGATCGAGCGATACGAATTTCTGCGCGGCGAAAGCGAAAACGTCGCGTAGAGCAAGTCTTGCCCACGACTGCGGAGGTGGGTGAGAAAGGCCGGGGCGGCTTGGCCCCTCAGCGGGCCGCCCCGGCCATTTTTCTTTTTGCGTGGATGGTGCGGCGGCTTTACGCCGCCGCATTTTGTTTGCTCCTGCCGGGATCTCTACAGCGATTCCTCGAGCACTCGGCTCCCGTGAACGACGGTCAAGATCAAAATTTTTGGAGCATCTACACGGTAAATCACCCGATAGCTTCTCCAGAACAACTCCCTCACGTTCTCATCTCTTCCGGGCACACGGCGGCCGCTGAAAGGAAACTCGGCAGCCTGCTCTGTGCGCGCCACAATGCGCGAGCAGACGAGCGCAGCGATCGCCGGAGATTCTCTTTCGATAAAAGCGCTGATTTCAGTAAGTTCGGAAATGGCTCGATCGGTCCAGACTATTTTTCGAGCCATCGGGCAAGTCGCTTCTTGGCCTCTTCGTGGGAGATCAGCCGTCCCGCTTCAACATCCTCAAGGCCGCGTTCGATTTTTTCCTGAACGTACAGTTCTTCCAGTATGTCATCGAACGAAACATCTTCCGGCAGGTTTTCGATTACCTTGAGCGCCTTTTCTTTTGCCGTCATCACGTTGCTCCCGTGAACAGGCTCTATTTCTACGCATTCTAGCACATCATGGTCCTTGATCGCCGCGGCTCTCAGTCCAAACGCCCGCGAGTGGAACTCCATCGAAGCGCTCATGTGTTCCGTCACGTAAGACCAATCGTGCCCACCGGGATACATGTGAAACTCGTGCGCGATCCCGCGCGACTTCAGCAACTCATGAAGCGCCTGCGTCCCCGCGTCGAACCCGTAGCCGTCGTCGCGCCCGCAATCGAAATAAATCTTCAGCCCCGCCAGGCTCCGCGCCTCCCGCGCCAGCGTGAAGGGGCTGTTCCGGTCCCAGAACGCGCGGTCGAACGGCCGGCCGAAGACCTCGCCGAGAAAACTCAGCCCGCGGCCCAGCTCGCGCGCGTCGGTCAGCGCCGCCGGAATCTGCTTGATCAGCGCGCCCATGTGCGAGCTGGCCGCGCCGAACATCTGCGGATACTGGAACGCCAGCCGCAGCGCCCCGTATCCGCCCATCGAGACGCCGGTGATCCCCCGCGCCGCTCGCCCCGCGCGCACGCGGTACTTTGCTTCCATCGCCGGCACGAATTCGCGGATGAAAAAATCCTCGTAGCGGAGCTTGCCGTCGCGCGCATTGACGTAAAAACTGCGCCCGCCGTCCGGCGCGAGAATCAGAAACTCGCCGATCCTTCCTTTTTCCCGCAGATTTTCCACCAGGTTCCACCCGCCCAGGTTCAGCAACGACTGCTCGTTATCGCCGAGGCCGTGCAAGTAATAAAGGACCGGGTAGCGCCGCGCCTTCTCCGCATCGTAACTCGGCGGCAGCAGCGCGCAATACCGCACCGCCTGCCTCAGCACTTTGCTCTGGATTGCGCTGCACTCCACCCGCCCCGCCGCCGCAACCGGCGCCGCACAGATCGGCGCCGAACAGACGAGCACGCAGAGAAACACAACAAGGCGCGCTGCCCAATGAAAGGAAAGAAAAATTCTCCCGGAGGTTTTTCTAGCCACTCGTCACTCGCTCCGGCGTTCGGTCCGATGCAATTCATCGGACCACCGGAGTCCCAAAACCGGACCACTCACTGCTGTTTTCTTGCCACTCGCTACTGCTTCATTCATATCGCAGCGCCTGCACCGGATCCAGCTTCGCCGCCCGCGACGCCGGGTACAGCCCCGCGACCAAACTCACCGCCACGGCGAACCCGATCGCGCCGGCCACCAGCCACCACGGCACCGACCAGATTTTCTCCGGCGGCAGCTCCTGTCGCGCAAGCCAGATGTTCGCGCCGAAGTTGATGGCCTTCCCGATGGCCCAGCCCATCACCACGCCGAGCACGCCGCCCAGAAATCCCATCGTGCCCGCCTCGGCGAAGAACAGCCGCCGCACATCCCTGTCGCTCGCGCCCAGCGCTTTCATGATGCCGATTTCCCGCCGCCGCTCCAGAATCGCCATCACCAGCGTATTGATGATCCCCAGCGACGCCACCGCCAGCGCCAGGCTCCCGAAAATTCCTAGGAACAAATCCAGCACCGCGAAGAACCGCCGCAGGCTGCGCATCGCCTCCATCATCGAAAACGTTGAGAAGCCCATCTTCTCGATGGCCTTTTCCGCCGCCTGCACCTGCGTCGGGCTGGACATCCTCACCATCAGCGTCTGGTACGTGGTTGTGTTGCCGGAGGTGCGCATCAATTCGCGCACGCTGGACATGCCCACCGGGCGCAGCTTCTCCGCCAGGCCGATGGGAATGAAGATGCCGCCGCGCCCGAACCCGCGCATCCCGGCGAACGGCTCCGACTCGATAATGCCCGCCACGCGCACCTTGCGCTCGCGCCGCACCACGGAAAAGCTCGCCGCCTCGCTGTCCCCGGGCTCGCCCGCTCCCGCGCCGGCCGCTCCCATCGCCTGCCGCTCCGCGTAGCGCAGCGTCACTTCCTGTCCCAGCAGCGTTTCCGGTTTCTCCGCCAGCGTCTTTGCAAACTGCATCTGCACGATGACTTCTTCCGCGTCGGGGCTCGTGAAAAAGCTGCCCTGCATCTTTTCAAACGCGTCGCTCGCCCGCGCCGATGGCGCCAGGCCCCCGACAAACGTGAACTGCGACTTCTCGCCGTAGCGCACTTCGCTGGTGAAGCGGATTTCCGGAAACACTTCCACCACGTTGGGCAGCTTCTCGATTTCGTGCCGCGCCGCTTCGTCTAGCGGACGCAAGTCGCGGCTTTCGTTGGTGTTTTCCCCCTCACGCCGCTCGCTGCTGCGGAAGCCGCGGAACTCCGGCCGCGAAAAAACAGCGACCGTGTCGAACAGCCCCGAGCGCGCGAGCCGGTTGCTGGCCAGCTCCTGCAACCCCACGCCCAGCGCCAGCAGCGCCACCAGCGACGCGATGCCCACCCCGATGCCCAGCGTCGTCAGCGAATTCCGCAGCTTCGATTCGCGCAAATTCCGCCCCGCCAGCTCCAGCATGTCCCGGGTCTTCATCGCGGGCCTCCGTCCGAGGCCAGCTTGCCGTCGGAAAGAAAAATCATCCGTCCGGCGTACTGTTCCGCCAGCACGCGCTCGTGCGTCACCATCACCACCGTCATTCCCAGCGACTCGTTGAACTCCCGGATCAGGTTCAGGATTTCCGTTCCCGTCTTGCTGTCCAGATTTCCCGTGGGCTCGTCCGCCAGCAGGATCGACGGCCGGTTCACCAGCGCCCGCGCCAGCGCTGCGCGCTGCTGCTCTCCGCCGGAAAGCTCGCTCGGCCGGTGCTCGAGCCGCGCCCCGAGGCCCACGCGCTCGAGCGACGCGCGCACCCGCTCGAGACGCTCCCCGCGCTCCACTTCCGCGAACCGCGCCGGCAGCTCCACATTTTCCTCGAGCGTCATCGTCGGAATCAGGTTGAATGACTGGAAGACCATCCCGACCGTATGCCGCCGGTAGCGCGCCAGCTCCTCAGACTCCATCTGCGCCAGGTCGCGCCCCTGCACTCGAATCGCGCCGGTGGTGGGCCGGTCGAGCCCCGCGATCAGGTTCAGCATCGTGGATTTTCCCGAGCCTGAGCTCCCCAGCAGCGCCACAAACTCCCCCGCGCGCACCTCCACCGTCACCCCGTCCACCGCGCGAATCGTGGACGTGCCCATCACGTAGTGCCGCCGCACCTCTTCGGTTCGAATGGCGACGCCGTTGGCTTCAGTGGTGGCCATGACTCCTGTTGCTGATACGTTCTTGACCCTTCCCAGGTTGCAGCGGAGCGGTGGATCTACCGCACCTGGCGTCTGCTCTCCCCGCGATGGACGTTCGGCGCCCGCCCCGCCCACGCGTGAAGCACGGGCCGCGGCAGCAAACGAAACAGCGCGACAATCAGCTTGTACCGCAGCCCCGGTATGACGTACAGCCGGCCCTGGCGCGCCCCCGCCAATGATTCCTCGACCACCGGTTCCGGGGCCATCCACCAGCTCCGGCCGACGAAGCCGCGGTCCATATTCATAGCTTGATGAAACTCGGTCAGCGTGAAACCCGGGCACAGCGCCTGCACCCTCACGTTTGCTCCGAGCCGGCGCATTTCCAGGTGCAGCCCTTCGGTAAAGCTGTTCATCCACGCCTTCGTGGCGCAATAGCTCACGCTGTAGGGTCCCTGCATGAAGCCGGACACCGACGACACGTTCACGACGTACCCTCGATTGCGCCCCACCATGCCGGGAAGCGCCGCCCGAGTCAGCCGCACCGTGGCCATCACGTGCAACTGATGCATCTCTGCCTGGCCGCTGGCGTCCGCTTCGTGGAAAAATTCATAGGTGCCGAAGCCCGCGTTGTTCACCAGGAATTCCAGGTTTTTCGCCGTGCGCACCGCTTCCTCGACGCGCGCCACGTCGGCTTCGCGGGTCAAATCAGCCGCAAGCGCCCGCGCCTGCGCGCCCCGGCCGGAGAGCTCGCTGCACAACTGTTGCAGGCGATCCTCCCGGCGCGCAATCAGCAGCAGGTCATAGCCTTCCTGTGCGAGTCGCCGTGCATAGGTTGCCCCGATCCCGCTGGACGCGCCCGTGACGACCGCCAGGGGTCTCTCGCCGGAAGAGGCTTGCCTTTCTGGGGCAGATTGCGGAACTCTCATTGTCTTCTCCTTGGAACACCCCACGAATCGTCGCTTCTGGATTTCTCACCCGCTTCAGAATGTGACCGTGGCGCCCAAAGCAGTTTACCCCGCGCGTCCGCCAAAGTGTGCATCGCCAGAGTCTTGCCCAGACGGTGCAGGAAGGTTTGACTACTATACCTGGGTATGGTATAAGAAGCTCATGTCTCACACCATTCGCGACCGAGAAAAGCTGCTTCAGCGCGTGCGGCGCATTCGCGGTCAGGTAGAGGGAGTCGAGCGCGCGCTTGAAGAAGAGAAGGAGCCCTTCCACATCCTCCAGACGGTGGCCGCCTGCCGCGGAGCCCTCAACGGGCTGATGGCTGAAATCATCGAGGGACACGTGCGCCTGCACGTGCTTGACGAGAAGCAGACGCCGTCTCCGCAGCAGGCTGAGGCTGTCGAAGAGTTGATGGAAATCATTCACGCTTTTCTGCGCTGACGAAGGAGATCACAGACATGATTGAACACACCGCAGCACGTCAAAGACGTTCGAGCTTCAGAGCCCACGTGCTGCTGGGTCTGCTCATTCTCTCGGGAATCGCCGTGGTGGCGCACTGGCCGGCCGCTCGTACGGCGGCTTGGGTCATTGTCGCGGGATTGGTGGCGGCCCATGTTGGGCTGGCGCTCCTCGCACTCTTGGGTGCCGGGCTGGGCATCCGGTTTTGGCTGACCCGGTCCACCTCGCAGGGACAAACCATCCGCTGGGCATCCTTCTACGACGTGCTGGTGACCGCGCTGACCCTCGGCCGGGCGCGCGTCTTTCGCGAGGCCGCGCTGGATCTCGCCCGCGTTTCGCCCGGCGAGCGGGTGCTGGACGTTGGGTGCGGCACGGGATCGCTCGCCCTCGCGGCGAAGCGGCGCGTTGGCGCAGGAGGCGCAGTGCACGGTGTCGATGCCGCGGCAGAGATGGTAGCGAGGGCCAAGCAGAAGGCCGTCCGCGAGGGCCTCGAGGTGACGTTCGACGTCGCGCCTGCGCAGGCCCTTCCGTTCCCGGATGGCGCCTTCGACCTGGTGCTGTGCACCCTCATGATGCACCATTTGCCCGATGGCGGGCGCAAGCAGGCCATCGCGGAGATGCGCCGCGTGTTAAAGCCGGGGGGACGCTTGCTCGTCGTCGATCTCGCACACGAGAAGGGACTGCTGGCCGCGCTCACCCCCATCAGCCTCATTCACGGCCACGACGCCATGCACGCGGCAGAGGAGGCAGAAGCCCTGATGAGGGACGCGGGTTTCAGCGACATCGTCACCGGGAAGGTCGGCCTCCGCGTCGTGGGCTACGCGCTCGGCAGGGCGGGGAAGCACGATGTCTGAGCGCGGAGCGTCGCACTACCGCCCGGACGGGCGCCTGCACCCTCCCGGCACGGTGAACCCGCCGGTGGACCACGGCACCCACGGCCACAGTCATGGAAGGGTTGACCCCTCGATTACGGCGTCTCGTCGTGGTATTTGGGCGGTGCAGTGGTCATTCGTCATTTTGTCCATCTGCGCCCAAGTTGAGCCGTTTTGCCGCGCCTGAGCCGGCGGGCGAAATCCCGAGTCCCGATTCATCGGGACTCGGGAGCGCACCCTTTGAATGGCAGGAAGAACTTGTTGGTCGGGGCGCGCGGATTTGAACCGCGGACCTCCTGCGCCCAAGGCAGGCGCGCTACCAGGCTGCGCTACGCCCCGACAGCAAAAAGTTTAACACAGGGGACGGCGGTAAACAGAGCCGGGAGGCAAAGGAGGTAGGGGAAGTAAAGGAGGTAAAGGAAAAATGCCAAAGCTGGCGCAGGTCTTATCCTCTACCTCCTCTACTTCCTCTACCTCATCTGCTTCTTCTTTTTCGCTGCCTTTTTCGGAGCGGATGCAGACTTCGCGATGGGCGTGACGATCATGCCCGCCGACGCCAGCTTGAACACGCGCACCCGCGACACCCGCGCGTTCTGCTTGATCAGCACGCCCATGATATCCACGTGCAGCAGCGCTTCCACCGGCGCCACGCGCCCGCGCACGAAGATGGGCACGTGCGACACCCCCGCGCGCAGCAGCCGCTCGTCGGCTTCGAGCAGCCCCATTTCATCCGCGGCCAGCTCTAGCGTCTCGTTGAACTCGACGAAGTAACAGCCCTTGCCCAGTTCCCACCACAGGTACTTGTCTTCGGGATTTCGCCGCAGTGGCGTCACCGCGATGCGGCCCGCCGGCATGTACTCCCCGCCGCCGAAGTCCACGCGCCCGATCGGGTCCACCGCAAACACGTTTTTCACCGTCAGGCCCACGGCGTACCCGTGCACCTGATGCTTGGCGCTGATCATTCCCGTAACGCGGGATGCTGCTTCCTTGCCACTCAGAGGTTCCATGCGGTGCTCTCCTGCGCGGCGCTCTCGACTTCCATCCAGCTTGCCGGAACTATATCGCGCCCCGCACCATGCGACAACAATGTTTCCGAATACTGGGACTGGGGATCAGCGCTGGACTCGCGAATCCGCACCACCTGCCACCTCCTATCAACTATAGACGATTGACTATCGACCGCCGCTCGCTGAGCGCTGACAACTGACAACTCCTTCACACCGTCTTCTCCTTCGAATAACAAATCTCCCTCAGCGCGCACTCCACACACCGCGGCTTGCGCGCTGCGCACACCCGCCGCCCGTGCCAGATGATTTGGTGCGAAAACAGAATCCACCGGCCTTCCGGGATCACCCGGATCAAGTCCTGCTCGATTTTCTTCGGATCTTTTTGTTTCGAGAGGTCCAGCCGTCCCGACAGCCGCATCACGTGCGTGTCCACCACCACGCCCGACGCAATCCCGTACGCCGTGCCCAGCACCACGTTCGCTGTCTTCCGCGCCACGCCGGGCAGCGTCAGCAGCTCGTCCATCGTGCGCGGCACTTTCCCGCCGAACTCTTCCACGATCTTCTTGCTCGCGCCCAGGATGGACTTCGTCTTGTTCCGGAAAAATCCTGTCGGACGGATGTCCTGCTCGAGCTCACGCGGATTCGCGTAGGCAAACGCCTCCGGCGACGTGTATTTCTGAAACAGCGTCCGCGTCACCTGGTTCACGCGCTCGTCAGTGCACTGCGCCGAAAGAATCGTCGCCACCAGCAACTGAAACGGATTCTTGTGCAGCAGCTCGCACTCCGCCGCCGGATACGCCTCATCCAGTTTTTCCAAGATGGCCCGCACGCGGTGCGGATGCCTGCCCGTCTCGTCCGCCGCCCGCGCCGGCGATTTTGTCTTCGTTTTCGCTTTTTGTTTTTTCGCCGTCATCGCCGCAAAACTATAGCATACGCGCGCGTTTTGAATGGTCGTAGGGGCGGCCCCCTGTGGCCGCCCTGTCGTCACACGGGCGCGCACGAGGCGCGCCCCTACCTTGATTCTTCGATGAACGCCATCAACTTCCGAAACGCTCCGCCGCGGTGGCTGAATTTGTTTTTTTCTTCCCGCGGAATCTCGGCAAATGTTTTCCCCAGCGGCTCGTAGAGGAACAACGGATCGTACCCGAATCCGCCTCCGCCGCGCGGCGCGTCCAGCAGCACGCCTTCGACAAAATCCGAAAACACCGCAATAATCTTTCCCGCCTGCGCCAGCGCCTGCACGCACACAAACCGCGCCCGCCGTTCCTCGCCGCTCTTCCCGCGCAACTCTTCGAGCAGTTTCTTGACGCGCTCGGCGTCGCTCGCGCCTGGCCCCGCGTAGCGCGCCGACTTCGGCCCCGGCGCCCCGCCCAGCGCCGGCACCACCAATCCGGAATCATCCGCAATCACTGGCAGCGCCGCGTGCCGGCTGTAGTGCAGCGCTTTCCCCGCGGCGTTCTCCGCGAACGTCGGCGCACTCTCTTCAAAGGCGGGAAGGGAATCGTTCTCAGGAAAAAGTTGCAATTCGATCACGTGGCCCGCGGCCAGCGCCTGATACTCGCGCAGCTTCCCCGCATTGGACGACGCGACGACGAGCCTAACGGGGCTTGCCACTGAAGTCCATTTGCAGCAGCGACTGCTGTTGCTCGGTCAGGTTGCGGATGCCCGCCGACGCCAGCACCAGCAGCCGCTGTAAGTCCTCGCTCGAATACGGCCGCCCTTCGGCGGTGGCCTGGATTTCGACAAATTGTCCGCTGCCGGTCATCACCACGTTCATGTCCACTTCGGCGCGCGAGTCTTCTTCGTAGTTCAAGTCCAGCAGCAGCTCGCCGCCGACGATGCCCACGCTGGTTGCCGCGACGCTGTCGCGCAGCGGCAGCTTTTTCAGAATCCCCGCCGCCACCAGCCGCTCCAAACCCAGCGCCAGCGCGAGGAACGCTCCTGTGATGGACGCCGTGCGCGTCCCGCCGTCCGCCTGGATCACGTCGCAATCGATCCACGCTGTGCGCTCGCCGAATTTTTCCAGGTCCATCACCGCGCGCAGCGATCTGCCGATCAGTCGCTGGATTTCGAGCGTCCGCCCCGTCTGTTTCCCGCGCGCGGCCTCGCGCGGCGTGCGCCTGTCGGTGGCCCGCGGCAGCATTCCGTACTCGCTCGTTACCCAGCCCTTCCCGCTGCCCTTCACGAACGACGGCACGCCGTCATCCAGCGTGCACGTGCAGATTACGCGCGTGTTGCCGATTTCGATTAGCACGCTGCCCTCGGCCGTGGTCACGAAGTCCGGCGTGATTTTGACCGCTCGCAGTTGATTCGCTGCTCGTCCGTCGGATCGCAGTTGGGTCTCCCGTAGCGCGGGCTTTATGCCCGTGCCACTTCACCGCGGCAGTTTGACCGCGCCGCCGGACGCTGTCAACTTTCCCGCCGCGGGCTTCTCCGGCGCGGGTGCCGCCGGCGGTTCAGCCGCGGGCGGCTCGAGCGCGAAGAACCCGCTCAAATCCAGATGCCCCGCCAGCGTTTCCGCCTCCTGCCCGTGGATCAAAATCTTCAGCCGCGTCAAGCCCGGCACGTTGGCTTCGAGCGTCCGCGCTATCGAATGCGCCGCCAATTGCTCGCTCAGGATTCCCGATGGCGTGCCCGTGGAGAGCTCGCCGGAAAAATCGGCGATGGCCGTGCCGTCAGGCAGCACGTAGAACTCGATCAACGTTGCGTCCGCCGGCAGCGTGCGCAGCTCCGGCGCGGGCGGCCCGGTAATCAGCGTGTTCAGCACTTGCTTCGCGCGCTGCACCGCGTCGGCGGAAAGCGCCAGCTCGTATTCCACCGGCTTGAGCGTCCCCGGCGTCTCCGCGGACGCCCAGAAAATCTTTGCTTTTACTTTTTTATCGCTCGGCGTGGCGATGGGCGGCTGCATCACTTCGCGCCGCGCCTGCTCTTCGGTCCGCGCCGGCTGCGCCAGCCGTAGGACGCGCTCGAGCAGCCCGCGGAAGTAAATCCCGCCGAGCGCCACGCCCAGCAGCAGCACCGCGACAAAAATCTTCAGCGCCCGCGACATCAATTCGCTCCCGCTTCATACGCCGCTTTGAACGCCGCCACCGCGCGCGCCACCGCTTCCGCCAGCGCCGGAGCCGCCTGGTCGAGCGGCTTACGGTCCGCCACCGCCACGCTCGCCAGTTCCACCGCCACCGCCGGCGCCGCCACCGTGCGCAACTGCCGCACCGCCACCGCCTGCGGCACTTCCCTCGATCCGCGGAGTTTTTGTCCGAGCTGCACCTGGAGAAGTTCCGCCAGCTTGCGGCTCGGCGCCGCATACGGCTGCTGCGCCTCCTGCCAGCGCGCCAGCGGCCGTCCCGAAGCTTCGGGACCCGGCTTTGTCTCGCTTGTGGGTGCGGCAGGCATGTAGAACGCCATCGCCGTTCCCGCCGCGCCCGTGGACGCGATGTGCAGGCTGACGAACACCGCGCCGCGCTGCCCGTTGGCGATGGCCGCGCGCTCGTCGAACGTCGGGCTTTCGTCCGCCTGTCGCGTCAGCACCACCTGAAAACCCCGCCGCTCGAGCTGCGCCTGCACCACTCGCGCCAGCGCCAGCGTCACATCTTTTTCAACGATGCCGCTCTCTCCGCGCGCCCCGGCGTCCGTGCCGCCGTGCGCCGCGTCCAGCACCACCACGCTCAGCGCTTGCTGCACTACGGGCGTCGGCCCCGCCCCCGGCGGAGCCGCCTGCTGCGCCAGCAGCGCCGCCGCCGCTAGGCACAACAGTCCTGCGCTGAGAGTTGTTTTCACTGGCCGCACGGAAACGAGAATACCAGAAAACCCGCGCTCTGTTGGGCAACGTCCGCTCGCCACTCGTTACTCCCGAAGGTTCGGGACCACTTGCCACTGTTTTTACACTGAGGCGGGGGGAGTGCCCCGGTCCGACAATCGCTGTGAGGGGAACCCCTCGCGTGAAAGTTCGTCTTTGACAGACTGCCTTAATTAGCGTATATACGAAAAATGTTCTCGTGGGACGCCCGGAAGGCCCTGAGGAACTACGAAAAGCACGGCGTCCCCTTCGAGGAGGCAGCGACGGTCTTTGGCGACGCCGATGCCCTGGATTGGGAGGATTTGGATCATGCGCAGCCGGAGCGTCGCTGGAAGAGACTTGGATTTTCCGTGCAGGGCCGCGTCCTGCTCGTTGTCTACACCTTGCGGAGGTTGAAAAATGGGACGGAGACGATTCGCATCATCAGCGCGCGACAAGCGAGCGGCAAGGAGCGCCAGGCCTATGCCGGATAGCCGCATCGATTTCTCGGATATCCCGGAGTCCACCCGCGAAGAGCTGAAGCGCGCCCGCCGCGTCGGTCGCTCCGTGGGACGGCCGAAGACGGGCAACGCGAAGCAACTCATCGCCATTCGCATCGCTCCGCGTCTCCTCGCGCAACTCCGCCGCCTCGCCGCGAAACAAGCCAAGCCGTACCAGACGCTGATCCACGAACTCCTCGAACGCGCCGCCAGAAAGAAAGTCGCCTAGACGGCACACCAACGGTTTCGAGCAAAATCCTCCACAGTTTTCGGGTGGGAAGACTTGCTTCCTCTATCCAATAGCGGGTTTGGTGGAGGCGGGGGGAGTCGGAATATTCACGGGTCTTGATAACACGCAACTTATTGAAATTGCGAAACGACCAAAACGCTCGAAACCGCACAATGGCCCCCAACTGGAACGTAACTGGAACGCGGGCCATCAACGCAGGCGGCGGGCCCCGCTCGGATTTAGCCTTGCTCGTCCTCAAGGTCGAAGATGTACTCAGACCGGAAGAGGTAGAGCTGGCGAGCTCGCCGACAAAGCTGGCGGTAAAAGAAGGCGTCGTAGTCCGGCCGCCAGGTGATTTGAGCAACGGTGCGCGTCCGCGTCCCGCTTCGGCTCAATTTCGATTTCACACCCTGAATACCAGCCCTTCTCGAGTTGGATGACCCAACGCCACCGTCCGGGTCTTTCCTTCTTTTCCATGCGAGTTGCGTGCCCCACGCAGAGCTCGGTTGCGCGAGCGCGCATTCGCGCGGCGTAAAGCTCAAAAAGCTGCCGGTTATCAAGCGACGGTCTCTCGAAGCCAATCTCAAACTCGGTCACCGGTGGGTCCTCATTGCTTCACGGCTGCGATTCAGGGCCAGGTACCGCCTCATCATCCTGAGCGAAGACCATTTCAGTTCGAGCTTTCGGTCTTGCCTTACGGACAAATCCACGCAATCTTTGTGCTGGTCGCAATACGGCACGCCGCTGACTGTGCCGCTCATCGCCCGAACTCGGCCAAGGGCCAGCGCCGCGACATTCATGCTCGTGGATTTGAGTTCGTCGTAGCGGGTCGGTGCGGCTCCACGCGCCACACACGCGTTCGGCCATGCGGCGCCATCAAAAACGGGCGCCACAAACTTGGGAGTTTCGCTGATGGTGTCGGGAGGCATCGCGCGCACCGGAGTTCCTTTTTCTCGTCCTCAATTGCTGATCCGATGTTGCGATGCCCGCAAAACCCGCAGGTCGCCACTTTCGAGTTTGGCAGGAACAGCAACGCCAGAAAGAAAGCCGCGCCGAGGCCGAACACGACGGCCCAGAACATGTGCTCGCTGACGTAGAGTGCGAATGCGATTGCTCCTCATGCGAGCGCAAGCGCGGCCTGCGCCAACCTCGCTTTCCATACTTCGGCCGGCGTCATGTCTGCCAGAGGACTCACGGTGGTTAGGACCGGTAGATCGGCCTCATTTTTGGGGTTGAACTCGCTTTTCCTCATAGCGCTGCTCACTCCTCTTACCTTCGCCGTTGTTGCTAATTATTGTGGAGAAGTGGAACCATAATCCCCGATCGCAAGCCCTCCTCTTTCACTGTTTCTCGATGGCCATGCGCGTGTATGTGGCGGGAACAATCCTGAAATCGGCGGACCAGGTTTTCCGCGCCGGATCGAACTTTCTCTCGCCGACCAGCTTGTATTCACCTTTGACGTGCCCGGCCGTGGGGCAGCAATTGCCGTCGCCTTCGTTCCAAATGAAGAACTCAAACTCCATCTTGTCGTTGGTAAACTTGTTCATTTCGCCTTTCCAGATACCCTCTCCCTTTTTGAGCTGGTTGAGGTACCCCTCCGGCGCGGCCTGAAAGCCGACTTTATGGAGGGTCAGGTCCGGCGCAATCCAGAAGAAAGTGTCTTCATGCAGAAATGCTGTGCCAGGAATCCGCAGTTCCAAGTGAATGAATCGCTCGTTCCCATGCCCGAACGCGCCCGGAGGAGCGAGAACACCATCGGAACGGTTCTCTTCGGACTCGTCCCACCCTTCGAGTGCGAGAGGCTCATAGCGGTCCCCAACGGGGCCCCAAACAGCAAGGTGATCCGGATTTCCGTCGCCCCGGTGAATCGTGGCCAGCAGAACGGCGACACCGGGAGCCGGGATGCGAACTTCGGAATCGAGCTTCCGTGCATCGCGTTGGCCTTCGGAGGGTGGAATCGGTGCAGCGATCTCGGCCTTGGTCCAAAGCCGTTTCCCGTGAACCGTCCATGGATTGATCTGGCCGCCCGAAACCCGGCTGGCTGCGGCCATTGCTTCCGGCGTTCCTATTTTGGCGAGGGCTTGGGCGGTGTTCATCCGGACTGTCGCTTCTTCGTCCCGAAGCAAAGAGATCAGTTCCGGGACTGCGGAGGCTGCTTTGCCATGAAACTCACCTAACTGCCAGGCCGCACCCGAGCGGATGTCTGCATTCTTGTCCTTGAGCCCCGCAATGAGGGCGGGGATTGCGACAGGCCCGATCTTGCTGACTGCCTCTATGGCTTGCGTCCGCGAGTACGGTTCCGCATCCACCCACAATTGCATCAGCGCGGGAACGGCGTCTTTCGCCGCGGGCCCGATGTTTCCCAGAGACAGCGCGATCGTCCCGCGCGGGTAGTGGCCGGTGGTGCTCTTCAAAGCAACGACAAGGTCAGGCACGGCGCTGGCGGCGTCCGGGCCTAGCTCGCCAAGAGCGTAAATTGCAATCCAACTCTTGTCATTCCGAACAGCCCATCGCAGCATTTCCACGACCTTTGAATTGCCAGCGCCGATCTTTCCGAGAGTGCGATATGCGACCCCCCGCGTCACGGAATCATCATCCTTTGCGAGCGCCATAACCATTGGCACAGCCTCGCGAGCGGACGAGCCAAAGGGATTCAAAGCATTGAGGGTAGCCCAACGCACATCTCTGTCCGAATCTGAGAGCAAAGGGACCAAGACCTTAAGCGCGCCTGGCCCCCCGATGCGACCCAAAACCTCAGCGACACAGGAGCGCAGTTTCGCGTCAGGGTCCTTCGAGAGGGGCGCGAGAGCAGGGATCGCAGGCTGGGCCGTGGCGCTCATTTGTCCAAGCGCGCGTGCGGCGTTGCAGCGGACATCGTTGTCAGGTTCCCGAAGCACCGCCACGAGCGCCGGTAATGCAGGTTCGCCGACCATGCCGAGCGCCTGCGAAGCAAGGTAGCGCAGGTCCGTATCCGGGTCGCGCAACAACTTGAGGAGTTCTGGAAGCGCCGGCGCACCTACCTGCCCCAGGGCTTGAGAAGCGTAAGAGCGGGTCATCCGCCCAGAGTCTCGGACTTTTCCGGCAAAATACGGGACAAGCTGCGCCTTGGCGCCATCGTCCAGCCCACGCACCGCTGCGAGTGCCTTCATGCGCACGCCGGGGTCGTCGGAGAGCAGCCGGTCCTTCAAGTCCTGCGCGCGGACTGACAGCGCACTGACAAACAGGAAAAGCAGCATCAGCAATGAACTTCTGCGCATGGTAACCATCACTCTTTATACCGTATCTGGCAACTTTTCCTTACTTCCCTTGTGGAGTTTTGAGAGACGAGAGAACTGCGTTATAGAAGAACAGGATGCTGTCAGCCGGGCCGTTCCGGAAGCGCTTGAAAACCTTCCCCATTGGATTGCATCCTGTTCGGTCAGGCCGGTTCAGAAGCCCACAACCATGGGAAAACTGCACACCGTTGACATGCCGAGCTCTTCCGTCCGGCGCCATTGGCCATGGCCCTGACGGACAAGCACTTCGCCCAGGAAACAACCCATCGAGAAGAGAAGGCCACACGCTTCGCCTTCCGTGGCCCCGGTGGCTTTGATCTTGTCAATCACCGTGTCGAGGATGGGCAATGCGTCGGGTCGGTACGGCAGAGTGAATCCAAACTTCTCCTAAAGAAAGCTGACCACTCCCTCAGCGATTTGGGCTGCTGCTGGCGAAGGCTCTATCATCCGATTTTTCACCTCCCCTGAACCAGCGCGGCGCGAACCGGCCAACCGCGCTTCTTCCGACAGATACACTTACGCATGCCTGCCTGATTTGTTTCCGTTATTGCGTTTTTCTCTTCAGTGAAACCAAGAGCGAAATGCCGAGCAACGGCCGAAATGCAAAAGCGAGCGCCAGAGCCGGCCAGACACGCCCCTTTTGCGCACAGCGGTCTGTGGGCGGCAATTGATCACTTCCCGAAACGGAAGACAATCCCTGCGGAGAAGCGGAAGTTGTGTTGTGTTCCGGGCAGTGTGCCAGCGCACGGTGGGAGGACGGATTGAACGCAGACGATACCCGCTGATTCGTCAAAGCGGGAGAGTAGGTAATCCGCTTGCAAGGCGCGGAACGCGATTGAATTGGTGGCTCGCACATCCAACCCGCCTCCCAATGCCAACCCGAATACTGTTTTATTTTGTGCCTGGCCCGATAGCGAAGAGTCCTTGTGAGCGCGTAAGGCTCCGAAAAGCGCATGCACAAAAAGGGTCACTTTCCTATTCTTACGATAGGAGAAGCGTGGTCCGAACAGAAAAGTATGGACATTGTGTTTTACGCTGCTCTGCGAGCCGTACTGTCCGCTGAAGTCTCCTACAAAACCAAGGAAGCGATTCACGTTTCCCGCGACGGAGGCATTCCAGCCATTCAACGAGAGGCGCTTCAACCCATTCCCTGTTTCCAGGCTGCTGAAAGAGTAGCCACCAAATATCTCTGCCTTGGGCGCTTCTTGCGCGGCAACTGGTAGGGTCAAGCAAACAAGCGAACTCAACACACATAGCTATTTATACATCGAGTTACCCTCCTGAGTTAGATACCCGTGTCGTACAAATTCCCACCGAAGATCTGGAAGCCATCGATTCGCGACGGTCCGAAGCTTTCTGCGATGGGCCAACTCTCGATCCTCCCAACGTCACCTGATCGGCTCACACGGCATCTAATTTGGTTGCCCTCCTCATGATGACTGCGCCCGTTTGCTAGGGTTGGAATACCGCGCGCACCCGCGTGACGCCACCGAGATGCCCACAGATTCTGGATTCAGCGCGTGAGCGGACCGAGCAACTGGATTGCGCAATCTGCGCCCGCGTGAGCCAGCATTGCAAAAACGATTCCACGATTCACAAATACCCATCCGAACGTAATGCCACCGAGGGCATTGAGGGCCACGACGGACGCGGCCAACCCTGCGCCCATCGGCGCGGCCTGAGACCAGGAAGGGAGATGGACGGCGGCAAAGGCAAGCGCTGCGATCACGTTTGCTACCCACACGACGGATGTCATCGGTGCCCGTCGTCCAAGCCGCAGGAGCCGGGCTCCGAGGCCGGTGATCGCCGACAATAGGATGAGCCTGAAAATGACCTCCTCGCCCACAGCAGCAACGTAAATGATGAGTACTCGCCGCCAGATCGGCAGTGTACCGGCGGCCGCGATCCGTGCCCCGATCGAGGGAACTGATGGCTCGATGACGAGGCGCAACACCGCAAGGATGATTAGACCCAACGCGAGTCCGAAGCTCATCCACAGTCCGGATTGGGCAAGCACCAACGGCCAGCCGCGCTCTTCGCTGTGCACGAATGACGGCAGGCGCGACCAGTGCCACAAGCGAAGACCAAGCCAGCCCATCAACCCAGCGATCGCTGCGGAAACAGAGGTAGTGAGGGCTTGGTATGGTACGGCAAGGGCTCCTGCTGTTACGCAGGCACCGACAATTACCCACATCGCAGGTTTCATTCGCATGATCATGGAAATAACTACCACACATTCCCACGGCTGTAGATTCACCGCATCGCCGTGCAAATTCCCTACTGTTTAGTCTGCGGGAGCATGCCGATCTGTTGCAGGAGACTCAATTCGTCAAATGCCGACCACTCTTCCTTGAGCTTGCCGTCCACAACGCGCCATATGGTAATCCCACGCGCGTGAATCTTTTTACTCGTGGACGGAGAACCACTGCCGGTACCCGCAGTGGTTCCCTTTCCCGTCCAGAGCACGGTGACCAAGTCGCCTTCGGCCACCATTTTGTCCACGGTCATCACCAAGTCTGGGATGGCCTGCACCCACATTCGCGCGGCATCCTGATCTTCCTTCAGCCCGATGTCTCGCGTCTGGCCATGGTTGACGAAATCTGGGGCATAGATTTCGTTGGCTACCTCAAACTTGCCCTGGTTGAAGATTTCGGTGAAGACTCGGCGAGCAACGGCCTTATTCTTCTCCGCCGGGCCGGGGAAATACCCGAGCTGGCGAAGGATTTCTAAATCGTTGTAAGTGGTCCATTCCTCCGCGATCTTGCCGTTTGCGAAACGATAGATGGTCGTTCCCGAGATCACCAGCTTCCTTCCGGTTGCCGGCATACCATTAAAGGGGCCATCATTCGTGCCCCGGCCTGTATAGAGAATGGCTACCTTGTCGCCCTCGGCGGTCATCAGGTCCACGGTCATGATCGGGTCAGAAACCGCAATGCGCATGCCCTTGGCGGCCATGATTTCCTGCTCCAATGTGTAATCCCTTCGGTCCACATGCTTGACGAAATCCTTCGCATACATCTCGGTAAAGAGCTCGTACTTGTCCTTGTTGAGGATGTCGTCGAAGACCCGTTGGGCCAGAGCCTTGTTCTTTTGAAGCTGTCCCTCGCCGGCAACGCCATCCGGTGGCAACATCAAGGCTGCCAAGACAAACAGCAGTACCACACTTCGGAGTCTCATCTTTTCAGCTCCTTTCTTGAGGAGCGCGGCTGGATACAAAGTACGCAACTGCGAGTTGAGAAGTTTCACCAATCGTGCGAATTCCGGGCACGGGCGAACGATGGCGCTGATGGCCCGGGCAATGGCGGGAGTGGCCGCGGGCAAAAATGCGCGTTTATCTGGTGGCTGTGACTTTCTTGATTTGGTGATTTCCCCAGTATGTTCGTCCAGTGATTCCATGCGCCGCCGAACTGATTTCGGGGCACGCTCGACTCCCCGGACGGAAACACCGGCTCGGAGGTTCTCAGGGTCCGCGAGGGTAGCCCGGCAGCGCAAATGGGATTGCGGAGTGGCGATCGAATCCTGAAGAGGAATGGTCTGATGTTGGAGGATTGCTCCCCAGCCATCTAAGTTGTTGATTTCACAGAGCTAGGTTTGGGTCTTGCAACGAACTCTGGGCAAAACGATGCCGGTTTTTCACGGCGCACCAGATGGAAAAGCGTTTCTGCGTCGCCGCGTGCTCCGCGAGCCGCCAAGCATGCAGCGACACGGGTTCGGTGTGCCGGCATCCGATTACCGCCGAACTTGAACTTGGCCTCGACACCCTGTATCGAGATGCGGACCCCGCAAATAGCACCCAGCATTCTGCCATGGGGGTTCATGCCCGGCTCGACAGGGTGGTAACCGCCCTCAGGTTGGAAGTGACGCATTTGTCGGTTGAGCAGACCAGACAATTCCCCCGGATCGTCCACGATAGTTGCCTGGCCTGCTGCTTGTACTGCTGCATAATAGCTAGTCGGAATACTCCACTCCGGGTCGGTACCTGCCTCAACATTCCACTGGGTCGGTATGTAAACGTAAGCTCCGATGACCGAAAAAAGTACGCTATTCCGTTCGTAGATTGCCTGGATGACAGGATTCAATCGATGAACGTGCAGCTCGATGATGCTTTGACCGTCAAAGATGAAGTGCGTGGGTGTTACCACGGGCTGCTCACGGTCCCGCCCGGTGGCAATTAGTTGGCCGAAGTCATTGGCAAGCAAAAAATCCCGCCACTCCTGGTCGGAATGAGAAACGTCATACTTACTCTTTAGCATTTGAAGTCCTGCATTTCGGTGCTCCCCGTAATCGGCCGGTCTTGGCGTTCCATGCGGAAATCGTAGCAACCCGCTTCTGTGTCGCACACGTGGATGTAGTCGACATCTGGTCGCGCGAATAATTGCTCGATGATGCGTTCGACTTTTCCGTCGGTCACATACTCTTGTGCGAGGAGGCGCCGGCCAAGCGCATAGGCATCCAGGGTGACTGAATGCGCTCGGAGCTCTTCCGGAAAGCCCGCATCTTCTGGATAGCGCTGACAAGGCTCAGCGTGCACAAAAACAGGACCGGGCAATGGTAGTGACTCGACTCCGGCGAAACGGTCATAGGTAAACAGAATCCTACGGTCCACGCCTATCTTGAATGTACACAGGCAGTGTAGTGCACCCCTCTAAAACTAGACAGGTAGTTTCGGTATGATGCGGGGCCTCCGACTTCAAAGGCGGCGACATGAGCAGGAAACCGCGAGTGCAGCGGACGGCGGAGGAGAAGTGGGAGATCGTGCAGGAAGGGATC
>JACQDE010000033.1 GCA_016201285.1 Acidobacteriota bacterium
AACGGTTGTGGCAGGGGCCCAAAAAGTAAGGGGAAGGCA
Source organism: Acidobacteriota bacterium (assembly GCA_016201285.1). Classification (GTDB taxonomy): domain Bacteria; phylum Acidobacteriota; class Terriglobia; order Acidiferrales; family UBA7541; genus JACQDE01. The sequence goes on from JACQDE010000033.1 coordinate 40, forward strand.
GAAACTGCATCCCGCGACAAAAACGTTTCTGGCGCTGCGGATTGCGGTGAATCGGGAGTTGGAGGACCTCGAGCAGTTTCTTGACCGGGCCCCCGCCACATTGAATTCCGAAGGACGCTGGATCGTCCTGAGCTATCACTCGCTGGAAGACCGCCTGGTGAAGCAGGCCTTTCGCCGGCTGGCCCAGCAGGGCGTGGTGAAAGTGCTGACGAAGCACGTGGTGATTCCCGCGCCGGAAGAAACCCGCACGAACCCGCGCGCGCGCAGCGCGAAGATGCGGGTGGCTGAAAAATTGGCTCCGCCCGTGGCGGGAGCGGAAGAGAGCGCCGCCTGATGAGCGACTACTACACCGTCAAGCGCATTGACAACTCGCGCCTGGTGCGGACCGCGAATCCCAACCGGATGCGTGAGTCGTGCCGCATCGTCGCCTTCGGCTGCGTTCTTGCCGCCGGCCTTTTGCTTTACGCGTGGCAGCATTTCCAGTGCTTGCAGCTCGGTTATCAGCTCGAAGAGCTCAAGGCGGAGCGCGGCCAGGCCGCGGAAATGAATCTCCGCTTGAAATTGGAAGTTGCCGCGCTGAAGTCGCCCGAGCGCATTGATGCCATTGCCAGCAACACGCTTGGCCTGACCATGCCAGTGCCTGGCCAGGTGGCCCCGGTCTATGGACCGTCCGAGGCGGTGCTGGCGCAGGCGCGCGCCGCCGCTGCCGCTGCGGACGCTTCACCGCGCTAACACGGGCCGCACCGGCACTCGTGGCGGACAGCATTTTGTGAGATTGAGGGATACATCCTTGTAGGCCGGAGTTCATGGAGCAACGCAGCCCCCGCATCCGACTCGTAGTGGTGGCGATCGTGGCGGTTCTGTGGATGGGGGCGGTGCTGGCCCGGCTCAGTTACCTCCAGCTTTTCCGCTACACCGAATACCTCGGACGCGCCCAGCGGCAGCAGCAGCGCATCGTCGAAATCAGCCCCAAGCGCGGCGTGCTCTACGACCGCAACCTCCGCGAGCTGGCCATGAGCATCTCCGTGGACTCACTCTTCGCCGTGCCCTCGGAGATTGCCGACCCGCAGATGGTGGGCCGCCTGCTCTCCGGCGTGCTGGACACTGCCGGCGAAGAAATCGAAACAAAGATGAAAGGCTCGCGCTCCTTCGTCTGGCTGGCGCGCAAGCTTCCGCCCGACCAGGTGCAGCGCATCGAGGCCATGAATCTCCGCGGCATCTACTTCCAGAAAGAGAGCCGCCGCTTCTATCCCAAGCGCGAGCTCGCTGCGCATGTGCTCGGCTACGTGGACGTGGACGAGAAGGGCCTGGCCGGCCTCGAGTACGCCTTCGACAAGCAGGTCCGCCCCAAGCCCGGCAAGCTGCTGATTCTCGCCGACGCGCGCCGCCGCTGGTACGACCGCAGCGAGCAGGCCGCCGACGCCGGCGCGAGCGTGGTGCTCACGCTCGACGAAAAAATTCAGTACATCGCCGAAAAAGAACTAGCTGCCGCCGTCGAGAAGACGCACGCGCAGGCCGGCTCCGTCGTCGTGCAAGATCCCAACACCGGCGAGTTGCTCGCCGTGGCCAACTGGCCCACGTTCAATCCCAACCTGCCCGGCGATTTTCCTGCCGAAGCGCACATGAACCGCGCCATCGCGGCCACCTACGAGCCCGGCTCAACATTCAAAATCGTCGCCGTCGCCGCGGCTCTGGAAGAAGGCATCACGCGCCCCGACGAAGTGATTGACTGCCAGATGGGCGCCATCTACATCGCCGGCCATCGCATCCGCGACCACAAGCCCTTTGGCCTGCTCACTGTCTCGCAGGTCATCGCCAAGTCCAGCGACGTCGGCGCCATCAAACTCGGTCTGCGCCTCGGCGCCCCCAAGTTCTACGACTACATCCGCGCCTTCGGCTTCGGCCAGTCCACCGGCATCGAGCTCCCCGGCGAAACGCGCGGCCTGCTGAAGCGCGCGGCGAGCTGGACGCCCGCTTCCGTGGGCGCCATTTCCATGGGCCAGGAAGTCGGCGTCACGTCGGTGCAACTGGTCTCCGCGTTTTCCGCCATCGCCAACGGCGGCGTGCTCTACCATCCGCGCATCGTGCGCGAGATGCGCCGCGGCACGCAGGCCATTGCGGCCGTTGGCGCCGCGCCCGCGCGCGTGATCAGCCCCACGACCGCCGCCACGCTGCGCCGGATGTTCGAGGGCGTGGTGCTCGAAGGCACGGGCAACCGGGCGCGCCTGGATGGCTACAGCGCCGCGGGCAAGACCGGCACGGCGCAAAAGATTGACCCGAACACCGGCACGTACTCCGCGACGCAGTTCATCGCTTCGTTCGCAGGCTTCGCGCCGGTGAACACGCCGGCCATCACCGTCCTCGTTACGCTGGATTCACCGGTAGGTGGCTATCACGGGGGCGACGTTGCCGCGCCGATTTTCAAGCGCGTCGCCGAGCAGGTGCTCTCCTATCTCGACGTGCCGCACGACGTGGCCATCTCGCCGGCGCAGCAGATGGCTGCCTTGCGCGGCAAGCCGCAGCCGCGCCCGGACGTGAGCGACTTCGATCCGGTGCAGGTGGAGACCGCCGGCGCGCCGAGCGCCCTGCCCGTCTTTCCGCCGGAGCCGGCGGCGCAGCCCTCGTGGAACGCCGCGCCCACCGTGGCACTCGCTGAAGGCGAAGGCGTGCCCGTGCCCCGGCTGGCCGGCATGACCGTCCGCAGCGTCACCGAGCAATGCCTGCGGCTCGGCCTGAATCCCGTGTTGATTGGCACCGGGGTTGCAATTGAACAGAATCCGGAGCCCGGCGCAAACGTTCGTCCGGGCAGCCGTATTACCGTGCGTTTTGCGCGCTCGCCGGCCTTGCGCGCCGTTGCGGTTGGGGGGAACTGAAGTTGCACACGCGCATGAAGAGACGCCAGGCGCGTTTGAGAACGCCCCGGCGAGGATTTAGACTGGTAAGTGCAAGAATGACACTCAGGAACCTGCTGGTCGGAATTGATGCTGTTCCGCCTTCGGTCAATTTGGGCGCGGAGATTTCTTCGGTCGCCTGCGACAGCCGCAAGGCCACGCCCGGCTCGCTGTTCGTGGCCATCCGCGGCGAAAAGACCGACGGCAACCGCTACGTCACGGACGCCGTCGCCCGCGGGGCCCGCGTCGTGCTCAGCGAGCAGATCGCTCCTGCCGGTCTGCCCCCCGCGGTGGCGTGGATTGAAGTCCGCGACGCGCGCAAAGCGCTCGCCACCGCCGCGGCGAATTTCTACGGCCGCCCCGCCGAAACCCTCAAGCTTGCCGGCGTCACCGGCACCAACGGCAAGACGACCACGGTGTTCCTGGTGGATGCGATTCTTCGCGCCGCGGGATTGGCCTCGGGCATGTTCGGCACGATCCGCTACCGCACGCCGAAGGGCGCGCAGGCCGCCGCCAACACGACGCCCGAATCGCTCGACCTGCAACGCTTCCTCGCCGACGTGCGCGACGCCGGGGGCACGCACGCCACGCTGGAAGTCAGCTCGCACGCGCTGGCGCTGGACCGCGTGTGGGGCTGCCCGTTCGGCGTCGCGGTCTTCACCAACCTGACGCGCGACCACCTCGACTTTCACAAAACGATGGACGCCTATTTCGCCGCCAAGCGCCGCTTCTTCGAAGGCACCGGCGGCGGCGCACCGGCCGTCGGAGTGGTCAATACGGACGACCCGCACGGCAAGCAGCTCGCCGGCCTCGCGCAGCGCACGCTTACTTACGGCCTGCTGAACGGCGCGGACATCACCACAAAAAAATTCGCCCTGGCTTTTTCCGGCCTCGAATTCACCGCGCAGACGCCCGCCGGCAAGATCGAAATCCGTTCGCCGCTTGTCGGCCGCATCAACGTGTACAACATCCTCGCCGCCGCCGGCGCTGGAATCGGCCTAGGTCTTTCGACGGAAGCGATCGAGCAGGGCATCCGCTCGCTCGAGTGCGTCCCCGGGCGCTTCGCGCGCATTGACGAGGGACAGCCCTTCCTCGTCGTTGTGGACTACGCGCACACCGACGACGCGCTGCGCAACCTGATCCAGACCGCTCGCGAGCTGGTGAAGACCGGCCGCATCATCACGCTCTTCGGTTGCGGCGGCGAGCGCGACCGCACCAAGCGCCCGCTCATGGGGGAGGCCGCCGGCAGCATGAGCGACCTGGTCGTGCTCTCGAACGATAACCCGCGCGGGGAAGATCCGCTGCGCATCATCAATGACGCCGTCGTCGGACTTCAGAAAGTGAATGCCAAGTACGTGGTCGAGCCGGAGCGGGGCCGGGCCATCGAAATCGCTCTGGAAGAAGCCCGCGAAGGCGACATCGTTCTGCTCGCCGGCAAGGGCCACGAGACATATCAAGTTTTGAAAGACCGCACGATTGATTTTGACGACCACGAAGTGGCCCGCGCGGCGCTGCGGCAGCGCGGGTACGCCAAGTCGTCGTAGCGCGATTGCAGGGGCGTCCGCCGCGGCCGACGCCCACGTTTGGCACGCCACACGCAAGAGAAGCAAGGGAGACCCGGCCCTGCGGAAACCCTTGAGAGATGCCCGCCTAAAGGCGGGCGCTACACAAGATGCTACACGGAGTCCGGTGAGGACGCCATGCGGTGGACGGTACAACAGGTTGCTCGCGCTTTGGGTGTCGCAGCTCCCCCGGGTCTTGACCCCCTGGCCCGGCTGGCCGGCGTCTCGATTGATTCTCGGACTGTCGGCGCTGGAGAGCTGTTCATCGCCATACACGGACCGCGTCACGACGGACACGCTTTTGTGGCGGCGGCATTCGGCCACGGCGCCCTGGCGGCTGTGGTCGCGCGTTCGCGCCTTGTGGACTACCCCGAGGCAATTCGCACAAAGCTCTTCGCGGTGGACGACGCGCTCGCGGCGCTTCAGCGCCTGGCCTGGACGGTCCGCGACGACTGGCGCGCTGCCGATCCCGGCCGCTGCCTGGCCGCGGTCACCGGTTCCACGGGCAAGACCACAACCAAGGAGATTCTGGCGGCGCTGCTTGCCGCGAGGTTCCGCGTACTGAAGAACGAAGGCAACCTCAACAACGAATACGGCGTGCCGCTCACGCTGCTGCGCCTCGAGGACGACCACGACGCCGCCGTGCTCGAGCTAGGGATGTCGCATCGCGGCGAGATCGAGCGCCTGGCGCGCATCACCGAGCCGGAAGTCGGCGTGGTGACTCTGGTCGCGCCGGTGCACCTAGAATTTTTCGCGTCGCTGGACGAGATTGCGCTGGCGAAACGCGAGTTGATTGAGAACCTGGCCGGCCCCGCGCCGGTGGCCGTGCTCAACGCGGACGATCCGCGCGTCTCGCGTTTCGCTTCGGCGTTCCGCGGCAAAGTGCTGACGTTTGGCCTGGGCAAGGACGCGGATTTCCGCGCGGAGAAAATTGAAGACCGCGGGGCGGAGGGGATTGCGTTTGATTTTGTATGGCCGAGTGTCGGAAGCGTGGCGAGTGGTCCCGAGGATTCGGGATGGCGAGTGGCGGGAGAGAAAGACGGCGGTACAGATGCCGAAGAAAAGAACCGGCTGGAAGCCGGCGGTACAGAAGCACGCGCAGGCAAGAGTGCCTGCGCCACGCGGTTGGAACTGCCACTGGCGGGGCGGCACAACGTGATGAATGCGCTGGCGGCGCTGGCGGCGGCCAGCGTGTGGGGCGTCGGCGCGGAAGAAGCGAAGCGAGTTTTCCCGACGCTGGCGCCGGCGGCGATGCGCGGCGAGGTGCTGAAGTTCCAGGCCGGCTTCACGGTGATCAATGACTGCTACAACTCGAATCCGGTCGCGCTGGCCTCCATGATCGGCCTGCTGGCCGGCACGCCCGGCTACCGCCGCCGCATTCTCGCCGCCGGGGAGATGCTCGAGCTCGGTCCTGAATCCGGGCGCCTCCATCGGGAGGCCGGCCATCTGGCCGCCTCCATCGGTCTCGACTGGATCTTTGGCGTGCAGGGACTCGCCGAAGAATTCGTCCTAGGCGCCGAAGAGGCCGGGCAGTCGCCCACACGCACCCGGTTCTTCAATACCGCGGACGAAGCCGCCACCTATCTCTGCGCGCTCATTGAGCCCGGCGACTTGCTGCTGGTGAAGGGTTCGCGCGGCGTGAGAATGGAGCGCATCGTCGAGGCGCTCACGGCCACACACGCGCTGGCGCCCGTGGGACCGCCGCGGAGGGTGGAGATCCTTCGCTTCGCTCAGGATGACAACGCGAAGGATGACAAAGAGAGGAGGGACTGAGATGCTCTACTACCTCCTCTACCACGTCTTGCAGCCCTACTTCAGCCCGCTCAACGTATTTCGCTACATCACCGTGCGCACCGCCGTGGCCAGCCTCACCGCGCTTTTTCTCTGCCTGGTGCTCGGCCCGTGGATGACGCGCAAGCTGCGCGAGATGCAGATCGGCCAGTTCATCCGCGAGGAAGGCCCCGAGCGCCATCAGGCCAAGGCCGGCACGCCCACGATGGGCGGCATCCTCATCGTCATCGCCATCATCGTCCCCACGCTCCTCTGGGCCAACCTGACGAATGTGTACGTGTGGGTGGCGCTGTTCGCCACCGGCATTTTCGCCGCCATCGGTTTCCTCGACGACTACAACAAAGTCGTCCGCAAGCGCAGCCTCGGGCTCACCGGGCGCACGAAACTCCTGCTGCAAATTCTGACCAGCTTCGGCGTGGGCGTCGTGCTGCTGATCATGCGCGCCGGCGGCACGTACTCCTCCGATTTGATCATGCCGTTCTTCAAAAACGTGCGGCCGGACCTGGTGATCCAGCCGCTGCTGTCGAATCCGTACCTGGTGCCGGTGGCCATTCTTCCGTTCCTGGCGTTTCTGGTGCTGGTGATTGTCGGCTCGTCGAACGCGGTCAACCTGACGGACGGGTTGGACGGGCTGGCCATCGGCTGCGTGGTGATTGCCGGCGGGGCGTTCACCGTGCTCACCTACGTCACCAGCCACGCCCGCTTCGCGGACTACCTTGACATCCAGCACATGCCGGCCGTCGGCGAGCTCACTATTTTCTGTGGCTCGATTGTCGGCGCCTCCATCGGCTTCCTCTGGTACAACGCGCACCCGGCGGAGATGTTCATGGGCGACGTGGGCTCGCTCTCGCTCGGCGGCGCACTCGGCACCGTGGCGGTGATGATCAAGCAGGAGATCCTGCTGGTCTTTGTCGGGGGCGTGTTTGTGGTCGAGGCGCTCTCCGTGATCCTGCAGGTCGCTTCCTTCAAGCTCACCGGCAAGCGCATCTTCAAGATGGCGCCCATCCATCATCATTTCGAGCTGATCGGGTGGAGCGAATCGAAAATCATCGTGCGCTTCTGGATTGTGGCGATTGTGTTTGCGCTGTTCGCGCTGACGACGTTGAAACTAAGGTGAGGGACGGAGTTGGAGGGTTGGAAAGTTGGAAGGTTAGAAAGTTACAGAGTGACAGAGTCAAAAAGATCAAGGCGACGAGAAGCATTGCGAGGGCGGCAAGGAAGTGAAACCGGGAATTAAACTCGAAGGGAAGCGGGTGCTGGTGGTGGGACTGGCGCGCACGGGCGTGGCCTCGGCGCTCTTTTGCGCGGCTCGCGGCGCGCGCGTCACCGCCACTGACGAAAAGCCCGAAGCCGAGCTCGCTGCCGCCGCTGCCAACCTTCGCGCCGCCGGCGTCGAACTCGAGCTGGGCGGACATTCGCAGGAAACCTTCCTTCGGCAGGAGCTGATCATCCAGAGCCCCGGCGTGCCCGCGGAGATGGCCTGCTTCGTCGCCGCCCGCGCCGCCGGCGTGCCCGTCTGGAGCGAAGTCGAGCTGGCCTGGCGCTTCCTCCGCGGCCGGCTGATCGCCATCACCGGCTCGAACGGCAAGACCACCACCACCGCGCTCGTGGGCCACATCCTCCAGTCCGCCGGCCTGCCTACGCTGGTCGGCGGCAACATCGGCACGCCGCTCATCTCGCTCGTGGAATTCTCCAGCGACGCGACACTCACCGTCGCCGAGATGTCCAGCTTCCAGCTCGAAACCATCGCCGCCTTCCGCCCCGAGATCGGCGTGTGGCTCAACCTCACGCCCGACCACCTCGACCGCCACGCCTCGTTCCAGCTCTACGGCCAGGCCAAGGCGCGCCTCTTCGAGAACCAGACGGAACATGACGCCGCCATCCTGAACGCCGACGACGCGGAGACGCCGCGCTATGCGCCGACCGGCCCGCGCGTGCACTGGTTCAGCCGGCAGCGGCGCGTGGCCCGCGGCGCGTTCCTCCGCGAAGACGCAATCGTCTTCCGCGCCAACGGCAGCGAGACAGTGCTGCTCCGCCGCGAGGACATCGGCCTGCGCGGCGAGCACAACGTGGAAAACGTCCTCGCCGCCGCCGCGGCCGCGTTCCTCGCGGGCGCTTCGCCCTCGGCCATCGCCGAAGGCGTCCGCACCTTCGCCGGCGTCGAGCACCGGCTCGAGTTCGTCGCCGAAATCGGCGGCGCTTCCTACTACAACGATTCCAAGGCCACTAACGTGGATGCCACGCTGAAGGCCATCGACGCCTTTCCGGGCAACCTGCTCATCATCCTCGGCGGCAAGGACAAGGGCGGCGACTTCACCGCGCTCCGCGAGGCGCTCCACCGCCGCGCACGGCTCGCGCTGGTGATCGGCAAGGCCGCCGAAAAAATCTCCGAGCAGATTGCCGGCGCCGTGCCGGTCGAAGCCGCCGGCACGCTCGAGCGCGCCGTGCGCCTCGCGCATGAGCAGGCGCGGCCCGGCGACGTGGTGCTGCTGGCGCCGGCGTGCGCGAGCTTTGACCAATTTGAAAATTACGAGCACCGGGGGAGGGTGTTCAAGCAGATCGTGCGGAGCCTGACGAAGCCGTCAGTATCAAAAGAGAAAGCGAGCTAGTGATTGGCGAAAAGCGAAAAACGAAAAACGGGAAAATCAAGACATCAACGCAGAGGCGCAGAGACCGCGGAGGAGCACAGAGAAAGCACGGAAGATTTGAAATTTAAGATTTGAAATTTAAAACAAATGCAAAAGGCGAGGAAAGAAGTGGAAGGCAAAAAGACGGGAGGAGGGCGGCGAACTGAGCCCGCAGAGCAGAGTCGCAGGAAGGCGGGACTTACGACCCGCACTCCACAGGGAATGACGCGTTGAAAGAAGCGGAGCAAAGTTAGCGATGCCGAGGAGTGTACAACCTGACCGGTGGCTGTTTTCGGTGACGGTGGCGCTGTGCCTGATCGGCGCGGTGATGGTCTTCAGCGCGTCGGCGGTGATGGCTCGCGAAACCTACGGCAACGGCTACGCCTTCCTTCTCCGGCAGGTCGCATGGCTCGCGCTCGGCTTCGGCGGCATGTTTGCGCTGATGAATCTCGATTACCGCAAGCTCCGCCACCCGGCGGTCATCTTCACCAGCCTGGCCGTCGTGCTGCTGATGCTCGTTGCGGTGTTTTTCCTCGACCGGAGCCACGCGACACACCGCTGGATCCGCTTCGGCCCGGTGGGCATCCAGCCGTCGGAACTGGCCAAGCTCGTCGTGATCCTTTACCTGGCGTGGTTCCTTGAGATGCGTGGAGGGACTGGTGAGGGGCGCCCCGAGTCCGCCGGCGAAAACCGCCGACTTCGCCGGGCGAGGGCGCCGCGTGAGAGGCCTGTGCCCGGCGGCATCAACGATTTTCTGGGCACGCTGCTGCCCGCGATGGCGCCGGTGCTGCTCTTTGTCGGCCTGGTCGTGATGCAACCCGACCTCGGCACGTCCGTGGATATTTTTCTCATTTCGCTGGCCATGCTCTTCGTCGCCGGGCTTTCGCCGGTGTATCTGCTCGGGGCTGCCGCTGCCGCGATCCCCGCGATTTACCTGCTCATTGTGCGCGTGCCGTATCGCTACCAGCGCGTCACGGCGTTCCTGAACCCGGAGGCCGACCCGCAGGGCAGCGGCTTCCAGATGCTCCAGTCGCTGATTGCCGTGGGCAGCGGCGGGTTTGTTGGCGTCGGCCTGATGGAGAGCCGCCAGAAACTTTTTTATTTGCCCGAGGCGCACACTGATTTCATCTACGCCGTGCTTTGCGAGGAGCTCGGTTTCATCGGCGGCTTGGCCGTGCTCGTGCTCTTCGGAATTTACGGCTGGCGCGGCGTGCGCGCCGCCCTGGCCGCGCCGGATGACTTTGGCCGCTACATCGGCCTCGGCGTGACGGTGATGGTCGTCGGGCAGGCGCTGATTAATTTGAGCGTCGTGCTCGGCCTGATGCCCACCAAGGGCATCCCGCTGCCGTTCATCAGCTACGGCGGCTCGAGCCTTCTGGTGATGCTGCTGGCCACGGGAGTGCTGCTGAATATTAGTCAACATGCGGAGTAAGAGAAGTTGCAGAGTTACAGAGTGGCAGAGTTGAAGAAATGAAGGCGGCAGTGGGAGACACAGGAAAGTGGCGTCATCCCGTGGTTTCGGGACTCGGGAGCGCCCCTGCGACGGGAAATGGATGAAGGATGAAGCTGCTGATTGCGGGCGGCCCGCCTTCGCCGCCAAGGGCTGGCGGCTTCGGCGGATGAAATGAGCAGAACATGAAGTTGTTGATTGCAGGCGGCGGAACCGGCGGGCACGTTTTTCCGGCGATCGCCGTGGCGCGCGAGTGGCTGAAGCGCGGCGAGGGCAGGGAAGTGGTGATTGTCGGAACCGAGCGCGGACTGGAAGCGAAGCTTGTGCCGCAGGCGGGTTTGCCGCTGGAGACGATTCGCGCCGCCGGCCTGAAGGGCGTCGGCGGCGGACGGCTGCTGCGCAACGCGGCGGTGCTGCCGCTGGGGATGCTGGACTCGGCGGGAATCCTGCGGCGGCATCGGGTGAGCGCGGCGTTTGGAGTGGGCGGCTACGCGTCCGGGCCGATGATGCTGATGGCGGCGCTGAGCGGAGTGCCGACGGTGATCTTCGAGCCGAACGCGGAGCCTGGATTTGCCAACAAAGCGCTGGCACCGTTTGTGCGACGCATCGCCGCGGCGCACGAAGAGGCGGCGTCCCGCTCTGCGGGATGGGGGAAAAAAGCGGTAGTGACGGGGTGTCCTGTGCGCGCGGAATTTTTCGAGGCGCAGCCGAAGGCGCACCAGCCGCCGTTCACCATCCTGATCACCGGCGGCAGCCAGGGCGCGCTGCCCATCAACCGCGCGGTGGTGGATGCGCTGGACCTGCTCGCGCCGCGAAAAAAGGAGCTTTTCGTCATTCACCAGAGCGGCGAACGTGACTATAATGCGGTGCGCGTGGCCTATGCGCGACGCGAATTCAACGCGGAGGTTTTGCCCTTCCTGGACAACATGGCGGAGCGCTTTGCCCAGGCGGACCTGATCGTCTGCCGGTCGGGGGCCATCACCGTCGCGGAAATTGCCGCCGCCGGCCGCGCCGCCATCTTCATCCCTTTCGCCGCCGCCACCGATAGCCACCAGTTGCGCAACGCCCAGGTGTTCGCGAGCGGCGGCGCCGCGAAGCTCATCCCCCAGCCCGAACTGACGCCCCAGCGTCTGAGCAGCGAAATGTTTTCGCTGCTGGACCAGCCCAAGCAGATGACCGAGATCGAGGAGCGCGCGCGGGCGTTGGCGCGGCCGAGGGCGGTGGAGGAGATTGTGGATTTGATTGAGGAAGTGGCGAGAAAAAAGAGGAAGAGAGGAAAGGAATTTGAAATTTGAAATTGGAAATTTGAAATTGGAGATTGGGAAATTGAAATTGGAAATAGGAAATTGGAAATGTGAAATTGGAAATTTGGAATTGGAGATTTGAAATTGGAAATTTGAAATGAAAACACGGTAAAGCAGAGAAGGTAAAGCAGAGAAGGACGGAAACGCGAGCAGGAGGCCGGCGGTATGAAGGCACGGCGGGAGCTGCGCCCCCGCACTCCAAAGGGCGGCGGAAGAAAGCAAGGCGCGAGAGGGCCACGGCACGGCGGGAGCCCTTCGGCTTCGCTCAGGATGACAACAACTGAAGGCGGTGGGACGCACAAGACGCGAAAGGCGGGCGCTACAAGGGGACGTAAGAGGCGTGTCCCGACACAAGGCGTCGGGACGCAAAAGACGCGGAAGCCGGCGTTACGAGGGGCGGGCGCGGTGGGGTGGCGCGACGGAGGCGCCAGGAAATGATGGTGGTGTTCAGGAATTTTCAGAGGATACATCTGGTGGGGATCGGCGGGATCGGCATGAGCGGGATCGCCGAGGTGCTGCTGACGCTGGGGTACAACGTTTCCGGGTCGGATGTGAAAAGCTCGACGATCACCGACCGGCTGAAAGACCTCGGCGCGCGCGTTTCGGAGGGGCATCACGCGGAAAACGTCGAAGGCGCGCAGGTGGTGGTGGTGTCTTCCGCGGTGAAATCCGACAATCCGGAAATCGCCGAAGCACACCGCCTGAAGATTCCCGTGATCCATCGCGCCGAAATGCTGGCGGAGCTGATGCGCCTCAAGTACGGCATCGCCATCGCCGGGGCGCACGGCAAGACGACGACTACGTCCATGACCGCCTCCATCCTCGCCGCCGCCGGGCTGGACCCGACGTTCGTGGTCGGCGGGCGCGTGAACCAGGCGGGCACCACCGCGCGGCTCGGCAAGGGCGAATACATGGTCGTCGAAGCCGACGAGAGCGACCGCTCGTTCCTGCACTACGCGCCGGTGGTCGCCGTGGTCACCACGATTGACCGCGAGCACCTGGACACCTACCACTCACTGGCGGAAATCCAGGACGTTTTCACCGAGTTCGTCAACCGCGTGCCGTTCTACGGCGCCGTGATCCTCTGCCTCGACGAGCCGAACGTGCAGGCGATTTTGCCGCGCGTCTCGCGGCCGGTGATCACCTACGGCACTTCAAGCCAGGCCGACCTGGTGATCAGCGAAGTGGACCTGCGCGGCATGGAAAGCGAGTTCCGCCTCACCTATCGCGGCGAGGACCTGGGATTGTTCCGCCTGCATTCGCCGCCGGGCATGCACAACGTGCGCAACGCCGCCGCGGCCGCCGCCGCCGGCCTCTACCTGAATATTCCCGCGGACCTGATCCGCGACGGCCTGGAAAAATTCGCCGGCGTGGGCCGCCGCTTCGAAATCAAGGCCCGCGCGAACGGCGTCACGCTGATTGACGATTACGGCCACCACCCGGCCGAGATCCGCGCCACGCTCGAAGCCGCCCGCGGCTGCGGCTACAAGCGCCTGCTGGTGCTTTTCCAGCCGCACCGCTTCACGCGCACCAAAGAGCTGTGGGACGACTTCTGCCGCGCCTTCAACCAGGCCGACGTGCTCTTGCTGACCGACATCTACGCCGCCAGCGAGCTGCCCATCCCCGGCATCACTGGAGAATCGCTCGCCGGGGCCATCCGCGCCGCCGGGCACAAACAGGTGCTGTACTGCGGCTCGATGCAGGAAGGCATCGAGTGGCTGCTGAAAGAAGCGCGTCCGGGCGACGCCGTGATGACTGTCGGCGCCGGCAGCGTGGGGCGGGCGTCGGACGAACTGGCGGTGCTGCTGGGGGCGCGGGAAACCGCGCACGATGAGACGCATTAAGTGGAAGAATCAGAAATCAGAATTCAGAAATCAGAAGGCTAAAGGCGGGATGGGGATTGAGTGATTGAAGACCTAAAATTTGAGAATTGAGAGGCGCAAGACAAGAAATTTGCCGGGCTGAAGCGATGAGACGCATTAAGTGGAAAAATCAGAAATCAGAATTCAGAAATCAGAAGGCTAAAGGCGGGATGGGGATTGAGTGATTGAAGACCTAAAATTTGAGAATTGAGAGGCGCAAGACAAGAGATTTGCCGGGCTGAAGCCCGGCGCTACAGTTGCCAGGTAGAAAGGCGTAGCAGGATGAGGATTGAACAGCCAAGAATCGTGGCGGTGCTGCCGGAGTTGGGCGTGGAACTGCGCGCGGAGACTTCGCTGGCGGCGCTGACGTCGCTGGGCATTGGCGGCACGACGGACCTGCTCCGCGTGCGCAAGCACCTCTTTCTGCCGCAATTGATTCAGTTGCTGAAGAGCGAGGGCATACCGTTTCGCTTTCTCGGAGGCGGGTCGAACCTGCTCGTAGCGAATGGGGAATTGCCGTGGGTGATGCTGCAGCTTGTCGCGGGCGACCCGGAAATCCGGTTGGAAGGGAACTACGCCTTTGTGGACGCCGCCGCGGATCTCGGCCGCACCGTCACCTTTTGCGCCAAGAACAACCTCGGCGGCATGGAGGGCCTCATCGGCGTCCCCGGCACGGTTGGCGGCGCCTTGCGTATGAACGCCGGGGCCTACGGCACGCAGATGGGCTCGTTTGTCCGGGAAGTGAAGGTGTACCGGGCCCCCACGGGCGAAATCGAAACCCTGCGGGGGGAGGAGATTCGCTTCGATTATCGTCACACTTCTTTCGCGGCGGATGATATTATGCTGGCAGTGAAATTGGAGCTGCCCTCCAAAGCGTACCCTGAAATTGTCAAAGGCATTCGCATCTGCAATGAGAAGCGGCGCGCCAGCCAGCCGATCGGGCAGAAGTCTGCCGGCTGCATTTTCAAGAACCCGCCCGGCGCTTCCGCCGGCCGCCTGATTGACGAACTGGGCCTGAAGGGTTTCCATGTGGGCGACGCCTGCGTCAGCGACCGGCACGCGAATTTTTTTATTAACCGCGGCACGTCATCGTGCGCGGATATGCTGGCGCTCATTGCCGCGGTGCGGGAGAAGGTGCGCTCAAATTACGGCGTGGAGCTGGAAGAGGAAGTGGTGGTTTGGAGGGCGTAAGGAGTTGGAAGGTCGGAAAGTTGAAAGGTTAGGAAGCAAGACACAAGAATCAGGAATTGGAAATTTGAAATATAAGATTTGAAATGGAAAACCCTCACGTCAGTTCCGACAAAAAGCGTGGGGACGGGACGCGAGCTACCAGAAACCGGGAATTGGAAATTTGAAATTTAAGATTTGAGATGGAAAACCCTCACGTCAGTTCCGACAAGAAGCGTGGGGACGGGACGCGAGCTACCAGAAACCGGGAATTGGAAATTTGAAATTTAAGATTTGAGATGGAAAACACTCACGTCAGTCCCGGCAAAAAGCGTGGGGACGGGACGTGAGCTGCAAGAAAGCAGGAATTGGAAATTTGAAATTTAAGATTTGAGATGGAAAACACTCACGTCAGTCCCGACAAGAAGCGTGGGGACGGGACGCGAGCTACCAGAAACTGGGAATTGGAAATTTGGAATATAAGATTTGAAATGGAAAACACTCACGTCAGTCCCGACAAGAAGCGTGGGGACGGGACGCGAGCTACCAGAAACCGGGAATTGGAAATTTGAAAGAAGGGCGCAGCCCATTCGGCAAGCTCAGGGCAGGCAGGCTGCGCGGAAAGCAAGGCGGGAGCCCTTCGGCTGCGCTCAGGACAAGCAAGCTCCCGCACTCCAAAGGGGTGAGTTGAGGACAATGGCGGAGCCGGAAGTCTATTCGCCGGACGTGCTGGCCGAAGAAGAGCCGCGCTACATGCGGCGGCAGAAGCCGGTGGAGATCCGCAGGCGCAAGTTCGGCAAGCAGCAGCGACTCTTCTACCTGAAGGTGTTTCTCGGACTTGTTGCCGCGCTCGCCGGGGGCGCTCTGCTCTATCAGGCGGGCCATTTCCTGTTGTTCTCGCCGCAGTTCCTGCTCACCAAGCCCGAGCAGATCGAAATCGCGGGCAGCACCCGCGTGGACGCCGCCGTGGTGCTCGACAAATTCGCCGCCGACCAGGGCCGCAGCGTGCTGCGCGTTCCGCTGGATGAGCGCCGCAGGGCGCTCGAGGAAATTCCGTGGGTCGAGCAGGCCCGCGTGGCGCGCATCCTGCCCAACAAACTCCGCGTGGAGCTGGTCGAGCGCACGCCGGTGGCTTTCCTGCGGCAGGGCGCCGAGCTGGCGCTGATTGACGCGCACGGCGTGGTGCTCGAGCGGCCGCAGCAGGCCGATTACCACTTCCCGGTGGTCACCGGCATCGCCGAGGCCGCGCCGCGCGATGACCGCGAGCGCCAGATGAAGCTCTTCGTCCAGTTCATGAAGGATGTCGAAGTGGCCCGCCCTGGCGCCGCCGGCCAAGTGAGCGAAGTGGACCTCGCCGACCCCAAGGATGTCCGCGCCACCATTGCCGGCCTGCCCGAGTTGGGCGACCCGCAGACGGGCGGGCAAAGCGCCGTGCTGGTGCACTTCGGCGTCTCCGATTTTCTGAGCAAGTATCAGGTGTTTGTCGAAAATATCGGCCAGTGGCGGGCCAGCGCTGGCCGCGTGGAGTCCATTGACCTGCGGTTTGAGAGGCAGGTGGTGGTGAATCCGGAGGCGCAGGCGAATTCAACGCCAAAGCTGGGACCGGGAAAGCGTTAGAAGGTTTGAAGGTTGGAATGTTCGAAGGTTATGCGGAGGAAATGTAGAAGCGGGGAAATGAGGAGAACAAGGCGGCGCTGACCCTTCGGCTTCGCTCAGGGCAGGCGCGCCGCACTCCAGATAAAGGCAGGAGCGGCGGAGGGAGTAGGTGAGTAAGAAGGAGCGGTACATTGTCGGGCTGGACATCGGCAGCACGAAGATCTGCGCGATGATCGGTGAACTCGAGGACGAGCTAGTGAAATTCGTGTCTCTGGGCGCCGCGGAATCGAAAGGGCTGCGCAAGGGGCTGATCGTCAATCTCGACGCCACCGTCAGCTCGATCCGCCGCGCCGTGGAAGAAGCGGAAAGCGCCGCCGGCTTCCCGGTGGAATCGGCGATCGTCGGCGTGGCCGGCACGCACGTCCGCGGCGTCAACAGCCGCGGGGGCATCTCGCTTGGCACGAAACCCCGCGACGTCCAGCGCGAGGACGTGCGCCGGGCCATCGAGGCGGCCAAAAACATTTCGCTGCCGGAAGACCGCCGCGTGCTGCACGTGCTGCGGCAGGAATATCTGCTCGATTCGCAGGACAACATCCGCGACCCGGAAGGCATGATCGGGCAGAAGCTCGAGACCAACGTGCACATCGTCACTGCCTCGGCCGCCGCCACGCAGAATGTGGTCACCGCCGTGAACCGCGCCGGCGTGCTGGTCTCCGATATTGTGCTCGAGCCGCTGGCCGCCGCGGACGCCTGCCTCACGCAGGACGAGCGCGAGCTGGGCTGCTGCCTGCTGGATATCGGCGGCGGCAGCACGGAGATGATCGTCTATACCGGCGGCGTTGTGCGCTACACCGCGGCCGTGCCCGTCGGCGGCGACCACTTCACCAACGACCTCGCCGTGGGCCTGCGCACGCCCATCCCGGAGGCCGAGAAGATCAAGCGCCACCACGCCTGTGCCTCGCGCGAGCTGCTGCGCGAAGACAACGCCATCGAGATCGCCAGCGTCGGCGACCGCCCGCCGCGGACGATTTTTTCGCGCATGCTGTGCGAGATCGTCGAGCCGCGCGCCGAGGAACTGCTCAAGCTGGTCCGGGACGAATTGCAGCGCGCCGGCCTCGACACGCTGATCCCCGCCGGGCTCGTCCTTACGGGCGGCGGCGCGCAGCTCGACGGCTTCGTCGAGCTTGCCGAGCAACTTTTCTCGCTGCCGGTCCGGCTGGCCGGACCGCGCGGCTTGCAGGGCATCACCGATGAAGTTGGATTGCCGGAGTACGCCACCTGCGTCGGCTTGCTGCACTACGGCGCGCGCATGAGGCGGCAGTCGCAGCAGTCGGGTTCGTGGAAAGCGAAGTTCAAGGCGATGTTCGCGGGGACGTAGGAGGAAGTCAGAAATCAGAAGTCAGAAATCAGAAAAAGGAAAGAAGAAAAAAGAAACAAGAAGAAAGAAGAAAGAAGAAAAAGGAAGAAGGAAGAAGGAAGAAGAAAGAAGAAGACATTGCGCGGAGGCGGGAAATCAATCTGAGGGGGAGAAGATGGCGCCTAAGGATACGGGCAACCGGGTTTCATTCAGCGAAGAAGCGCACAACGGCGCGAAGATCAAGGTGATCGGCGTGGGCGGCGGCGGCTGCAACGCCGTCAACCGCATGATCCGCGCAAAAGTGGAAGGCATCGAGTTCATCGCCGCCAACACCGACGCGCAGGCGCTGAAGGACACGCTGACCCCGAATAAGCTGCAGCTCGGCGCAAAACTTACGAAGGGACTCGGGGCCGGCGCCAACCCCGACATCGGGCGCAAGGCCGCGCTCGAAGACACCGACCGCGTCATTGACGCGCTCGAAGGCGCGGACATGGTGTTCGTCACCGCGGGTCTGGGCGGCGGCACCGGCTCGGGCGCCGCGCCGGTGGTCGCGAGCCTGGCGACGGAACTGGGCGCGCTCACCGTGGCCGTGGTGACCAAGCCGTTTGCGTTCGAAGGCAAGCGGCGCATGGTGCAGGCCGAGCACGCGCTGTCCGAACTGGTCGGCAGCGTGGACACCGTCATCGTCATCCCCAACGAGCGGCTGATGGGCTACGTCGAGAAGGGGACGAGTTTCTTTGAGGCGTTTCGCATCGCCGACGACATCCTGCGCCAGGCGGTGCAGGGCATCAGCGACATTATCACCATTCCGGGGATCATCAACCGCGACTTCGCCGACGTGAACACCATCATGCGCGGGATGGGCTATGCGGTGATGGGCACCGCAGTCGCGTCCGGGTCGAACCGCGCCACGGAAGCCGCCGAGCGCGCGATTAACTCGCCGCTGCTCGAGGAGAATTCGATTCAGGGCGCGCAGGGAATTTTGATCAACGTGACCGGCTCGTCGAGCCTGACGCTGCACGAGGTGCATGAGGCGTCGAGCATCATCCAGAAGGCCGCGCATGAAAATGCCAACATCATTTTCGGCGCGGTGCAGGACGAAGCGATGAAGGAGCAAATCAAAATTACGGTGATCGCCACCGGGTTCAAGGAAGCCGGCGTGCGCCGCCCGGGATACCAGAAGCCGACGTTCCTGCCCAAGACGTGGAAGGCCGCGCGCGAACAGCAGCAGCACCCGGAGAATGTTGTGCAAGAAGTGGCGCGGAATGTGTCCAGCGTGATTCAGGAAGTGGCGGCGGATGATCTGGATGTGCCGACGTTTTTGAGGAGGCAGGCGCAGAAGGCGTAGTGGGCCGTCCAGGTTATTGAGAGACTAGGCTGCGCGATAGATGTAGGCGTCTTCAACAAACACGTCATTGATTCGGCTGCGAGAGAACCGGATGCTGTGGAGGCCTCTGTCTGTGCGGATAGCCGTTCGCAAGACTCTTACAAAACTGTCTTCGGGGCTGACGACCGTGATGTTTCTGAGGTTTAGCCAGGGGAATTCATCAGGTCGTGCGTCAAGCATGACTTGAATCCTGCTGTACGTTTTTCTGGGTCCCTCACTATCTACCAGGGAAGTTGCCAAAACCAAGCGCCAATCATTCGACTCCTCGCGAAAGAGCCAATATGCCGCGACCACATCGATGCCATCGGTATCCAGCAATTCGATCAACTTTCGCCCAGCGGAGATTTTTTCTTCTCTGAGCGGCTCTTTTACCAGCGTTTCTTCAGCCATTCGAGAACTCCATGAGCCGGATCAACAATGGACGCGTGCAGTTCCCGCGCGTCTTCCTCCGATATGGAAGCATTATACCTGCTTTTCTCCGACCAGTTCTTCACAATTGCCCAGTTTACAGCGAAATCCTTGTCCCTATCCATTTCGTCACGCAGGTCTTTTTCTAAACCAGCACCCCTTACCAGTTCCTCTGGATCATGCCGATACACCTTTTCAATAAGAGCCTTGTCCGGGAAGTCGTGCTCCCTTGTTCGCTTGGCAACGTAGGCCTTGATGGCGCACTCGACCGCATAACCCGCAAGATAGTAAGCGCCTTCGGAGCAGCCACCATCGAGCAAGGCTTTCGCTTCTCTGATGCGAAGCTCAGTAAGCCTTTGTAGATCGGCGCGATTCATATGAAGCACAGATTGCAATGCCCAAAAGTACGGTGTGTATACCCTAAGTTCTGGTCATACGCAAGAACGGGGGACTCAGAAGCTCGATTTGGCTGCCACTGGCTATCAGGCGAAGGCTGCTCTCACCTGCACCAGAGCCCAATCAATCTCTTCGCGCTCGATGATGAGCGGCGGGGCGAAGCGGATGACGGATTCGTGGGTTTCCTTCCACAGCACGCCGCGCTGCATCAAACGCTCGCAGAAGGGCCGCGCCGGCCCTGAAGGAGAGAAGCGCCGGGCTAGTGAATGTCAAAGACTTTTTCGGCTTCTTCGCGCAGGGAGTCGCTGAGCACGCGCTCGGATTCTTCGCGGTCGATGTCGCTGACCATCGGGAGGCCGCTGATGCGCGCGGCTTCCGGGGTGAGTGCGGCGATGTCGTCGCGGCTGATATGCCTGGTGGCGAACTTGCGCGCGCCGGCCATGAGCTGACGCAGGCCCTGCGCGACGCGCTGGTAGTAGGTGTAGTAGCCGATGGCGCCGACGGGGAGCTTGTTGAAGCGGTCGCCGAGCATGTGGCGCAGTTCGGGGGCGGTGACGAAAACGTCGTCCACCGACAGGCCGTAGCGCTGGATGTAGATGGGCAGGTTCTGCTCGTTGATGCTCTTGCCGATGGTCTTGGCCACCATGGCCGCCGCCAGCGGGCCGCGCGCCCAGGCGATCAGCTTGACGTACGGGGCGCACAGGGCGAAGCCCTTAAACATCTGGTCTTCGAAGGTGAAGCCGCCGGCCAGCGCGATGGGCGGGATGTATTCGCCCTGCGCGGCAAGACGGTCGAGGTAGGTGCGCAGCAGCGAGTGCAACTCGATGCCGGGCACGCCCCACTCGTTCATCATGCGCCACGGGCTCATGCCCGTGCCGCCGCCGGCGGCGTCCACGGTGAGCAGGTCGAGATCAGCGAGCGAGGCGAACTTGACGGCGCGGGCGAGATCCACGGGGCGGTAGGCGCCGGTCTTCAGGGTGATGTACTTCGCGCCGGCCTTGCGGAGCTCGTCCACGCGGCGCAAGAAGCCTTCCTTGGTGACCATGCCGACGCGGGAGTGGCGCTCGAATTCGTGGAAGCTGCCGCGCTCGAAGGCCTCGATGACGCGCGGGTCGGTGGGATTGGGCAGCACGACGTAGCCGCGCTTTTGCAGTTCCTGGGCTTTCTTGAGGTCCTTGATCTTGACTTCGCCGCCGATGTCTTTCGCGCCCTGGCCCCACTTCAGCTCGACCGCCTTCACGCCGAGCTTCTTGATGGCGTACTCCTGCACGCCGAGGCGGGTGTCCTCGACGTTGGCCTGGATGAAGACTTCGCCGTAGCCGTCCATCTGCCAGTCGCGGAAGAGCTTTACGCGATCTTCGAGTTCGCCGCTGGAAATCACGCGGCCGTTGTCGAACTTCGAGCCCATATCCATGCCGACGACGTTTTCGCCGACGGCGATGGCTGTGCCGGTGATGGCCGCGCCGGCCGCGAGGCCGGGCCAATTATTTTTGGCGATGTTGGTGGAGCCCATGGCGGCGAGAGTGAAGGGAAGCTTGTAGCGGATGCCGGGGGCGTGGCCGATAGTGGTCTCGAGGTCCACGTTGGGGAAGATGGCGCGGTCGCTGTCGGCCTCGATGCCCCACACGCCGGCGGCGCGGCCGAGAATGGTGAAGTGCGAGAGGTCCACCGGATAGTCCTTCTGCGAGGCGGTGGTGATCAGCCCGAACGGCTGCGGGTAGATCATCTCCGCGCCGCGATAGGCGGACTTGCCGATTTCGCACATGCCGATACAGCCGTCCACGCAGGTGGTGCACATCCCGCTGAACGGGCTGACGGAATCCTCGGTGCGATTCTTGGAAAGAGTTGCGGCTGACGAGTTCAGTCGGGAATAGGTCATTTTATTTCTCCTGCTGCGCGGATTTTACCGTGGAAAGTTTCACCGGAACGTCACTCCGAAACGGGCCCCCGACCTCGCAGGCATGGCACGGGTCGAGGAAACACATGGCGTCGTCATAGCTTTGGAAGCAGACGGTGGAGAAATTAAGGCAGCCGTTGCAGAGCGTGGATTCGGCGCTCGAGCCGTGGCAGCGCAGCTCGCACACCGGGCAGACGTAGAGGCAAGCTCCGCACTGTCGGCAGAGCGGGCTGGTGATGTCGAACGGGCGCGAGACACGTCGCTTGGCGCCGCGGCCGGCGAAGCCGATGGCTCCGGCCATCATCTGTTCTTCGCACATGCGCACGCACAGGCCACACTGGATGCAGTTATCGAATTTCGGCGCGAGCCGCTCCTGCCTCATGCCGTACTTGCTGGCGAGGTCCTGAATGGTTTTCGATTGCGGGCAGGTGGCGACATACATTTCGAGGAGCAGGCGGCGGGCTTTTTCGACTTTGGCGGAGTGCGTCTGCACCACCAAGCCGTCTTCGGCCGGCAGCGTGCACGCGCTGAGCATCTTCGTGCGGCCGTTGCCGTTGCTGTTGCTCACCTCGACCACGCACAGGCGGCACGCGCCGTAGGGTGTGAGACCGTCATCGTGGCAGAGCGTGGGGATGTGAATGCCGAGGAAGCGCGCGGCGTCGAGGACGGAGGCGCCGCGTTCGACTTCAACCGAGATGCCGTTGATTTTTAGAGTGGGCATCGTTTGACTCCGCATTCATGGGCACGATGTATCGTGCCGCTCGGGCGACCTGCCGGTCGCCCCTACAGAACCACGTTCCAATCGGGCGACCTGCCGGTCGCCCCTACAACCTAACTGACCAGTACGGCCTTGGGCTGGCAGACTTCCAGGCACGCGCCGCACTTGATGCACTTGCCCTCGTCAATCTCGTGGACTTTCTTCTTTTCGCCGAGGATGGCCTCGGTGGCGCAGACCTGCACGCAGGCGTGGCAGCCGTCGCAAACCGCCGGCTCGATGCTGTACACAATCAATTCCTTGCAAACTTTCGCGGGGCAGCGGTGCTCGCGGATGTGCGCGAGATATTCGTCTTTGAAATAGCGCAACGTGGTGAGCACGGGATTGGCGGCGGTCTGCCCGAGGCCGCAGAGTGAGGTTTCTTTCATCACCCAGCCGAGGTCGTCCAGCAGTGCGAGGTCTTCCTCTTTGCCCTTGCCGGCGCAGATGCGGTCGAGGATTTCGCGCAGGCGCTGCGTGCCCTCGCGACAGGGGAAGCATTTGCCGCAGGACTCTTCTTCGAGGAACTCCATGAAGTAGCGGGCCACGTCCACCATGCAGGTGGACTCGTCCATCACCACCATGCCGCCGGAACCCATCATCGAGCCGGCCTTGGTGAGCTCCTCGTAGTCAATGGGGAGATCGATGAGGCTCGAAGGGATGCAGCCGCCGGATGGGCCGCCGATCTGGACGGCCTTGAGCTGGCGGCCCTTGGGGATGCCTCCGCCGATGGTGTAGATCATCTCGCGCAGCGTGATGCCCATGGGGACTTCGACGAGGCCGGTGTTGTTGATCTTGCCGACGAGTGAGAAGACCATGGTGCCCTTGCTGCGCTCGGTGCCGATCCCGGCGTACCAGTCGGCGCCACGATTGATGATGTGCGGCACGCTGGCCCACGTCTTCACGTTGTTGATGATCGTCGGCTTGCCCCACAGCCCGCTCTGGACGGGGAAGGGAGGCCGCGGGCGCGGCTCGCCGACGCGGCCTTCGATGCTGGCGATGAGAGCAGTTTCCTCGCCGCACACAAAGGCGCCGGCGCCCTGGACGACCTTGATGCGGAACTTGAAGCCGGTGCCGAGGATGTTTTCGCCGAGCAGGCCGATTTCTTCCGCCTGGCGCAAGGCCACGCGCAAGTGTTCGACGGCCAGCGGATATTCCGCGCGGACATAGACAAAGCCGGTGCTCGCGCCCAGCGCACAGGCGCCGATGATCATGCCCTCGATGATGCTGTGCGGGTTGCCTTCGAGCAGCGAGCGGTCCATGAACGCGCCCGGGTCGCCCTCGTCCGCGTTGCAGATGATGAACTTCGGCGTGGCCGGATTCGCGCGGAGGGCTTCCCATTTGACGCCGGTGGGAAAACCTGCGCCACCGCGGCCGCGCAGGCCGGATTTCTTAATTTCCTCGACGATGGTTTCACCAGGAATTCCGCCGAGCACCCTGGCCAGCGCCTTGTAGCCGCCCACGCGCAGGTAGTCTTCAATTTGCCGGGGATCGATGCGGCCGTTGTTGCCGAAGAGTACGCGCTGCTGGCGCGCGTAGAAGGGCACATCGTTCTCGTGGAGCACGCGCTCGCCGGTTTGGGGGTCCTGGTAAAGGAGTTTTTCCACGGGCTTGCGGC
Organism: Acidobacteriota bacterium; assembly: GCA_016201285.1. Lineage (GTDB taxonomy): Bacteria > Acidobacteriota > Terriglobia > Acidiferrales > UBA7541 > JACQDE01. The sequence continues at coordinate 24,107 of JACQDE010000033.1, forward strand.
CGTTCGTGGCGCTGGCGACGATGGCCGCCGCATCGCGGGGGGTGACGCGGTTGTAAAAGATGCCGTCCGGCCAGACGATCATCACCGGGCCCTTTTCGCAGAAGCCGTGGCACCCGGTGCTCTTGACGTCAATGGTTTGGGCAAGGCCCAGTTTTTCGAGATTCTGTTTGAGCCCGGCAATCACGTCGTGCGCGCCGCTGGCGGTGCAGCCGCTGCCGGCGCAAACGGTCAGGCAGGGCCGGTTGACATCGCGGCTTTGGAGGCAGACCTCGCGCAACTGCTCCAGATCAGGAATGGACTCGAGCTTCGGCATCGTCCACCTCGTCCGCCTCGCCGGCCGGACGATCCTCCTTGCTCCGGTACTTCTTCAACATCCCGCGCACTTTGGCCTGCGTCATGTTGGGATGGGTGTTGTTGTCCACGCGCACCACCGGGGCCAGCCCGCAGCAACCCACGCAACGCACCGAGCGCACCGTGAACTGCATGTCCTGCGTGGTGCCGGGCGTGCCCAGCTTGAGGTCGCGCAACATGCGGTCCAGCACCCGCGGCGCGCCGCGGACGTGGCAGGCGGTCCCCAGGCACACCTGCACCACGTGCTTGCCCACCGGCACCAGGCTGAAGCAGCTATAGAACGTGGCCACCTGATAGACGTCCGTCAGGGAGACGCTCAGCTTGCTGGCGATGCGTCGCAGGGCAAACTCCGGCAGGTAACAGTACTGCGTCTGGACTTCCTGGAGCAGAGGGATCAGGCTTTCGCGGGTTTCTTCAAAGTCGGCAAGTAGGGCTTCGAGCTGTACGGGCTCGAAATCGGTCATGGAAACATAGGTCGTTGGCGCCACAGACACACCTGCTCGCGGGCGGCGGTTAGACGGCGTACACCATTAGAGGAGCAAACCAGCAGCCAAATCGAGGCCTGTCTGGGCACCCCTTTTGGCTGCATAAGTTGTTGATTCTGCGTGCCGTGTGATGCAGCGTGGGTAAACCCGCAGCGCCAATTCCCACAAATCGGGGCGAATGGCTCTCGATACATTGCGCGAGTTGCCCTCCGGACCGGCACATATCTGGATTGCTGCTCCAGATTGTGAGCGTTTAATCGAGGTTTCGGCGGATGCGGGAAAGTGCAAAATCGAAAAGCGAAATGCGAAAGGCGGGAGGACAAGTATTCGACATCGTGCCGGAAAGGCCCTTCGGCAAGCTCGGGACAAGCTGAAGCCTGTCCCACGACGGCGCGGCCGGGCGCCCTTAGGCAGGGGAAAAGAACCGGCAGGATGCCGGCGCTACGCGGGGCTCGACGCCAGATTTTTCCTGGGGCGGGGCGGAGGTTGGAGGTTCGAAGTTCGAAAGGCGAAAGAACGGAATTGGAAATTGGAAATTTGAAATTTGAAAAGGGGAAAACGGGAAACACCCCAAGTATCGAGAGACGTGCTGGACAGGCTGTCCCGAGGGGTCGGGAGCCTGTCCCACGACAGCGGATCCAGCCGCCCCTTCAACCCGATTTGAAGTGGGCAAGTATCAAGCAATGCGCCGGACAGGCTGGTCCCGAAGCCTCGGGAGCCTGTCCTACGACGGCGCGACCGGGCGGGGGGAAAGCTTATCGCCAAGCGTGTGGCGCCGAGCTGGACAGGCTAAAAGCCTGTCCTACGACTGCGCGTCCAAGCGGGGGGAAAGCTTGTCGCCAAGTATGTGGCGCCGAGCTGGACAGGCTAAGAGCCTGTCCTACGACTGCGCGTCCAAGCGGGGGGAAAGCTTGTCGCCAAGTATGCGGCGCCGAGCTGGACAGGCTAAAAGCCTATCCTACGACTGCGCGTCCAAGCGGGGGGAAAGCTTATCGCCAAGCGTGTGGCGCCGAGCTGGACAGGCTAAAAGCCTGTCCTACAACTGCGCGTCCGAGCGGGGGGAAGCAGGAAGACTTATGGATTGTCTGGTGGGGCGTACTACACTTCGGACCATGGCGGGAGAGGTGCGGATCCGGAAAAAGATTTTGGAGCGGATGGCTGAGGAGGCGAGTCGCACGCCCAAGCAGGAATGTTGCGGGCTGCTGGCGGGGCGTGAAGGCGTGATCAGCGAAATCTTTCCGGCGACGAACGCGCTGTGGAGTGCGACGGAATTCGAAATTGCGCCGCAGGAACTTTTCCGAATTTTCCGCGCGATACGGGACGCCGGGCTCGAGCACATGGGCATCTACCATTCCCATCCCGGCGGCCCGGCGGCGCCGTCGGCGAGGGACATCGAGCGGGCGTTCTATCCGGAGGCGGCGTATTTCGTGATTTCGGTGGAGGCGAAGGCGTTTGAGATTCGGGAAGGAAGAGTAGAGGAGTTGCAGATCAGGATGGTGTGAGGAGAGGCGGAACTTCGAAAAGAGAAAAGCGGGCGGACACATAGGTCCGCCCCTACGAAAGTGCAGAGCGGCGGCGTTCCCGACCAAAACCGTCGGGACGCAGAAAACGCGAAAGCCGCCGCTACAGTTTTCCGTTCAGAACGGATTGGTACACGGCGCGGACTTTTTCCGCGGTCTGCTGCCAGGAGTATTTGCGCACTTGCGCGTGCCCGCGGGCAATCAACTGCGTGCGCAGGTCCTCGTCAGTGAGGATCTGGCGGATGCCGCGCGCGATGTCGAAGACATTTTCCGGGTTCACCAGCAGCGCGGCGTCGTCGAACACTTCCGGCAGGGACGACACGTTGGAGGTGAGCACCGGCGTGCCGTGGGCCATGGCTTCGAGCGGCGGCAGCCCGAAGCCTTCGTAGAGGGAAGGGAAGAGGAAGGCGCGCGCACGGGCGTAGAAGACGCGCAGCACCGGCAGCGGCACGAAGCCGAGGAAGCGCACGTCTTCGCGGACGCGGGTGCGCACCACCGCCCGCCGCAGGTCGGGGTGTTTGGTCAGCTCGTCGCCGATCACCAGCAGCTTGAGCTGCGCCAACTGCGGATGGTCGCGCAGCTCGGCCTTGGCCACGGCGAAGGCCTCGATCAGCCGCGGCAGATTTTTCTGCGGCTTGATATTGCCGGCGTAGAGCACGAACGGCGAGTTCACCGCGTGGCGTTCGAGGATGCGGTCGGCATCGGCCGGCAGCGGGTCGCGGGTGAAGCGCTCGTCCACGGCGTTGTAAATCACTTCGATGCGCGCTTCCGGGACGTCGAACGTCCGCGCCAGCTCGCGCTTGGACGAATAGGAAACGGTCAGGATGCGCCGCGCCCGGGAAAACAGCCGCCGCGCCAGGTGGATTCTCATCGCGTGCCGCAGCCCCCGGTGCTCCCGCGCGATCAGGATGGTGGTCAGGTCGTGCACCGTCACCACCATCGGGCAGGGAATCACCGTCAGCGGCTGGAACCACGGCAGGTGCAGCAGGTCCACGCGCCGCTTGCGCAGCATCAGCGGCATGCGGAAGTGGCAGCGCAGGCTGCCGCGTTCCGCGCCGCAGTCGAGCAACTCGAAATTCGCCGGCAGGGGGTCGAGTTCGTCCAGGTGTTTTTGCTGGCCGATCAGGAGGTAGTGCGTGGATTGATCCAGCCGGGCGAACTGGTTGACGATGTTGCGGATGTACGTTCCGATGCCGAAGTCGCCTGCGCGCCGGATATCAATGGCGATCTTCATCGCGGGCCGGGGTCAGGGACGGGCCGGCTGGACGCGGTAGGGCAGGCCGTCGGGGCCCTGCGCGCGCCGCTCGTAGAGCGGGAAGCACTCGGCAAGCGCGGCCACTTGGCCGCGCACGCGCTGCTCGACCGCGGTGTCGCCGACGTGTTGCAGCACCTCCGCGATCCAAGCGGCAATGTTAGCCATTTCGGCTTCGCGCATCCCGCGCGTGGTCACCGCCGAGCTGCCGAGGCGCACGCCGCCGGCCTTCATCGGCGGCAGCGGGTCAAACGGGATGGCATTCTTGTTCACGGTGATGCCCGAGTGTTCGAGCGCCAGCTCCGCGTCGCGTCCGGTGATCCCGCGCGAGTGCACGTCAATCAGGAACATATGATTGTCGGTGCCGCCGGTGATGACGCGGAAACCGTGCCCGGCCAGCGCCGCGGCCAGGGCCTTGGCGTTGGCCAGGATCTGTGCCTGGTACTCGCGGAACTCCGGCTCCAGCGCTTCCTTCAGGCACACCGCCTTCGCCGCGATGATGTGCACCAGCGGCCCGCCCTGCGTGCCGGGAAAAGTGAGCTTGTCCAGCTCCTTTGCGTACTTTTCCCTGCACAGCACCATGCCGCCGCGCGGCCCGCGCAGCGTCTTGTGCGTTGTGGTGGAGACAATGTCCGCGTGCGGCACCGGGCTCGGGTGCAGCCCGGCGGCGACGAGGCCAGCGATGTGCGCCATGTCCACGAAGAGAATGGCCTCCACGCTGCGCGCGATCTTTTCGAGACGCGCGAAATCAATGATCCGCGCGTAGGCGCTGGCGCCGGCGACGATCATCTTCGGCTTGTTCTCACGTGCCAGCCGCTCCACTTCGTCGTAGTCAATCGTTTCCGTTTCCTTGCTCACGCCGTAGGGCACGAACTTGTACATGCGCCCCGAAAAATTCAGCGGGTGGCCGTGGGTGAGGTGGCCGCCGTGCGCCAGGTTCATGCCCAGCACGGTGTCGCCCGGCTGCAGCGCGGACATGTACACGGCCACGTTCGCCGAGGTGCCGGAATGGGCCTGCACGTTGGCGTGGTCGGCGCCGAAGAGCTGCCTGGCGCGGTCGATGGCGAGTTGCTCGGCGCGGTCGGCGAATTCGCAGCCGCCGTAGTAGCGCTTGCCCGGATAGCCTTCGGCGTATTTGTTGGTGAAGACCGAGCCCATCGCCTCGAGCACCGCTTCGGAGACAAAATTCTCCGACGCGATCAGCTCGAGGCCGGTGGCCTGCCGCCGCGCCTCCGCCCGGAGGATCTCCGCGATGTCCGGGTCCACCTCCGCCAGCGTGCGGTTCAATCGGTTGGTGATTTCGCCCACAGTTGTCATTGGCTGTCCAAGAGAAAATCAGAAATCAGAAGTCAGAAATCAGAAACAGAACACAAAAACCAGAAAACCAAAAACAGAAAACCGAAACCGAAAACAGGAAACCGAAACCAAAAACAGAAAACCGGAAACAGAAAACCGAAACCAGAAACAGAAAACCGGAAACAGAAAACAGAATCTCGCTACGAAGTGCCCGGGACCTTTTCCTTGTCGAGGCTGTTGATCTTATCGACGCGGCGCTGATGGCGGCCGCCGGCAAACGCGGTGTTTAGGAACTCGCGCACGATGGCAATCGTCTGCTCCTCGGGCACGACGCGGGCGCCGATGGCCAGCACGTTGGCGTCGTTGTGCTCGCGGGCCATGTGCGCGGTCATGACGTCGTGGGCCAGCGCCGCGCGGACGCCGGGAACTTTGTTGGCGGTGATGGACATGCCGATGCCGGTGCCGCACATCAGGATGCCGACCTGCGCGCGTCCCGCTGCCACGCGCTCCGCCACCTGCCGGGCGTAGTCGGGGTAGTCCACCGACTCTTCCGACGCGGTGCCCACGTCGTCGATTTCATATCCCTGGCCGGCCAAGAATTTCTTGATGGATTCTTTGGTGTGGAATCCGGCGTGGTCGGCGCCGATGGCGATCTTCGGACGATTCGTGGAGTCGGGCATCAACAGTCTCGATGCGATTCTATCGGAGTCGGCAGGAGCTTTCAAATGCATTGCGGCGCACGGACGCCAAATCACGCCGCAGGAAACGCGGCGGCGCCGCGGTGCATCCCATTGACACCGGGCGAGGCTGCGTCTAGGCTACTGGCGCGGCGCAAGCCGCCATGCGTTTCACACACAAAGACGTGAGAGTGACGACAATGAGAAACCATCTGCTGGCCATCCTGATTTCGGCTGCTCTGATTCCTGGTTTGACCGCTCCGCTCCGCGCGGGCGACGAGAAGCTCAAGCCCGAAGACGTGGTGGCGAAGCACCTGGCCTCCCTCGGCGCCCCCGAAAAACGCGCCGCCGTTAAGACGCGCGTCGCCGAGGGCGCCTCGACGTTGAAGATCATTGTCGGCGGCACCGGCGAGACCGACGGCCGCGCCGCCTTCCTCTCCGAAGGAAACAAGGTGCGCATCGGCCTGCCGACCGACAAGTTCGACTACTGGGGCGAACAGTTCGGCTTCGACGGCAGCAAAACCGAAGTGGCCTTCGTCCAGCCCAGCCGCCGCTCTCAGCTTGGCGATTTTGTCCGCCGCTACGACCAGATCCTGAAGGAAGGTCTTGTCGGCGGGGCGCTGACCACCGCCTGGCCGCTGCTGGACCTCGCCGGGCGCCAGCCCAAGCTCTCCTATGACGGCCTGAAGAAAGTGGATGGCAAGCAGCTCCACCGCATCAAATACGTCATGAAGAAGGGGCAGGGCGAAGTGGATATCTATCTCTACTTCGAGCCGGAAACCTTCCGGCACGTGCGCACGAGCTACAACGTGGTGCGCTCCTCGCCCATCGGCGCGGACATTACCCAGTCCTCGCAGCAGCAGGAAACACGGTTTCTGCTCGAGGAAATCTTCTCCGACTTCAAGGAAGTGGACGGCGTGACGCTGCCGATGTCGTGGACGCTCAAGCAGACCAACCAGACCGGGCAGCGCACCATCATCGCGCAGCACGAGGTGAAACTCTCCCGCGTCAGCCACAACGTCGCCATCCCGGCCAAGGACTTCGTGATCGAGCTCCGCGCCAAGTAGCACCGCTGCTTTCGCCGCGGCGGTAGTGTCCTAATTTGAATTTATGCCCAACCAATTTACACTCCCGCATATTTTCCGACACTGAAAGGGGCGTCTATGGCGTTCGCACCGAACTTTGACGAGAACATGAAAAAAGTCTTGGACAAGAAAGCTCCTGAGTATAAGTGGATTCCTGGTTGGCATCCGAAAGGTGAGCGTTGGAAGGTGGACGTGGCAGGGCTTCCAAAGCGTGGAGGTCGTCCCCTTGTTTTGGTCGAAGCCGAGCTGAAAAGAGACGACCCGGTTGGAAATGTCGTTAAGGTCTGGCGCTGGGCGCGTGATGGGAATAACACACAGCGAATCTTGTTTGTGCAGGCGTTTTCCAAACACTATTGGCAGACCAAAGTCAGACAGCGAGAGCGCGCAATTTTTGTTGGCGAGCAGATGATGGACGACCGAAGGCTGCACATTAAGTATGAATGGACACGAATGAAGTACAGACCCAAGATGGTTCGCGGCCATCGCACAAAAGAAGGGGCGGGTCGCATGGTCCTTGCCGCACAACTTCTTGCAAAGAAAGTTGCTAGACTGGTTCATCCAACCTAATCGTCAAGTCAAATTAGGACAGCACTCCGCGGCGCCTTCGGTTGACAAGGTGTGGGGCGTCCGATAGGCTTTTCGCTTCAAGAAGGCAGAAATCAGAAGTCAGAACTCAGAACTCAGAAATCAGAATTCAGAAATCAGAACATAAGACGCAGATGGAAGAAGCAGATTCTTCGTCCCGATAGAAAGCATCGGGACTCAGAATGACAAGACAGGCGGATGGACGAATGGCGGACCTGAAGCTGCCGACGCGGGCGGAAGATTTTTCCGAGTGGTACAACCAGCTTGTGCTGCGGGCGGAGCTGGCGGACTACGCGCCGGTGCGCGGGTGCATGATCGTCCGGCCCTACGGCTGGACGCTGTGGGAAAACATCCAGCAGGCGCTTGACCGGCGCTTCAAGGCCACCGGCCACGTCAACGCCGCCTTCCCGCTATTCATTCCCAAGAGCTTCATCGAAAAAGAAAAATCGCATGTCGCCGGCTTCTCGCCGGAGCTGGCGGTGGTGACCATCGGCGGCGGAGAAGAGCTCACCGAGCCGCTCGTCGTGCGGCCCACGTCGGAGACAATCATCGGCCACGCCTACGCCAAGTGGATTCAGTCCTACCGCGACCTGCCGGTGCTGATCAACTGCTGGAACAGCGTGGTGCGCTGGGAGCTGCGCACGAAACTCTTCCTGCGGACGCTCGAGTTTTTCTGGCATGAGGGTCACACGGCGCACGCCACCGCCGAGGAAGCCGAAGCGGAAACGCGCCAGATGCTGGACATCTACGCCGACTTCGCCGTCAACGACGCGGCCATTCCGGTGATCCCCGGGCGCAAGTCGGAAGCCGAGCGCTTCGCCGGCGCGGAGATCACCTACTCGATCGAAGCAATGATGGGCGACGGCAAGGCGCTGCAGTCGGGCACGTCGCACAACCTCGGCCAGAATTTCGCCAAGGCGTTTGAGATCCGCTATCTGGACCAGAAGGGCGAGCTGCAACATTGCTGGACGACGTCCTGGGGCCTCTCAACGCGCTTCATCGGCGCGATCATCATGGTGCACGGCGACGATCAGGGGCTGATCCTGCCGCCGAAGCTCGCGCCGTATCAGATCGTCATCGTGCCCATCTGGAAGAGCGACGAGGAAAAATCCGCGGTGATGAGCGCGGTGAAAGAAATTCGCGCGCAGCTTGCCGCCGCCGGCTTCCGCGTGAAGACCGACGAGCGCGAAGGCATGTCTCCCGGGTTTAAGTTTAACGACTGGGAAATGCGCGGCGTGCCGCTGCGCATCGAGGTGGGACCGAAGGACGTGGCCAAGGGCACGGTGGTGCTCGCGCGGCGGGATAAGCCCGGCCGGGAAGGGAAAGCGTTCGTCGGGCGCGACAATTTGTGTAATGCGGCCGGCAAATTGCTTGATGAAATTCACATCGCTCTCTACGAGCGCGCCCTGGCCTTCCGCAAGGCCAACACCGCCGAGACGAGCGAGTACGCCGACTTCAAGGTGGCCGTCGAAAAAGGCTTCGCGCTTTCTCACTGGTGCGGCAGCGCGGAGTGCGAAGAGAAAATCAAGGACGAAACCAAGGCCACCATGCGCTGCATCCCTCTCGACCAGGCGGGCGGGGAAGGCCAGTGCGTCTATTGCCGGCGGCCTGCGCGCGAGAAGGCCATCTTCGCCAAAGCGTATTAGCAGAAGGTCACGCGCCGCCGCGCCACTGCTCGACACCTGCCCAAGCGAGTGCTACGATTTTCCTTCCGGTTGCCCAGCCCGGCCGGTTTGTGCAGCAAATCCGTTTCGGGAGAGTGTTCATGAGCGGTAATCACCAGCGCGGCACAGGCAAGATCAAGGCGATTTTCACTCTACTGGTCCTGGCTGTCCTCTTCTATGCGCTTTTCCAGGTCGCGCCGGCCTTCATGGACAACTACTGGGTCCAGGACACCATGGTCAGCGAGGCGCGCACGGCCGCGGTCAGCCACAAAAGCGAGGAAGATGTCCGCGAGGTCATCTGGAAGGTCGTCCGGGAACGCGAGATCAAGGCCACTCCGCCCATCCGGCGCGAAGACATCCGGGTGGAATACACCGGGCGCGCCGTCAATATCGGCCTGAAGTACACGGTAGTCGTGAACCTCTATTTCTATCAGTTTTCACTCAACTTTACTCCGAGCGCCGGCGATCGCCCCATCATCTAGCCGCCGGCCGTCCAGCCTTCAACCGGAGCAGGCCCGTCGTGACCGGCGCTAACCATCGCCCCCCAGCCCGCATCGTAGTTCCCAGGCCGGACTCTTCTTCCGGCACGCACAGGGTAGGGTAGATTTGCGCGTACGCATCGGCAAAGGTTTCTGGTCCTCGCGGTTCGGACTGACGCTCCTGGGGATTTTTCTCTTTCTCTTCCTGTCCGGCGCCGCCGTCTTCACCTATTACTACGTCAAGTATGCCCGGATGATTGACGAGCGGCTGTCCGGCCAGGTGTTCGCGAACACCTCCCGCGTCTTCACCGGCCCGCGCCGCATCGCCGCCGGCCAGGCGGCCACGCCGGCGGAACTGGCGTCGTATCTCCAGCGCGCCGGCTACACCGATGCCGAGGTCAACGGCGCGCCGGGCCGCTATCGCCTTTTCGCTTCTGCGCTCGAAGTACGCCCCTCGGCGGGCTCCTACTTCGGAGCGGGGCCGGCTCTGCGCATCGAGTTTTCCTCCGGCGCGGTGGACCGCATCGTCAACCTCCGCGATGGCGGCACGCTGGAGAGCGCCGAGCTCGAGCCGGAGCTGCTCACCAACCTCTTTGACGTTTCCCGCGAGAAGCGCCGTCCGGTGCGCTTCGACGACCTGCCGAAGCACCTCGTGGACGCGGTGCTCTCTGCCGAGGACAAACGCTTCTTCGAGCATCCCGGCTTCGACCCCATCCGCATTCTGGGCGCGGCGTGGGCCAACGTGCGCCGCTCCGACCGCACCGAGGGCGCCAGCACCATTTCCATGCAGGTGGCCCGGAGCTACTTCTTCACAACCGAGCGCACGTGGAAGCGGAAAGCGGCGGAGACGCTGGTGGCCCTGCAACTCGAGCAGCGCTTCACCAAGCAGCAGATCTTCGAGCTGTACGCCAACCAGGTTTATCTCGGCAACCGCGGGAGCTTCGCCATCCGCGGCTTCGGTGAGGCGGCCCGCGCTTATTTTGGAAAAGACGTCCGCGACCTCTCTCTCTCCGAAGCCGCGTTCCTGGCCGGCATCGCGCGCGCGCCCAACCGCTACTCTTCGGCCGAGCGCCATCTCGAGCGCGCCAACGAAGCGCGCGACCGCGTCCTCGCCCAGATGGTGGAGAACGGCCAAGCCTCCGTCGAAGCAGCCGTCGCCGCGAAAAAGGCGCCCTGGCACATCCTGAGCGGCACGCTTGAAACCAGCGCCGCGCCGTACTTTGTGGACATGGTCAAGGACCATCTGCTTGAAAAAATCACCGAAGCCGACCTCGTCTCCCAGAGCTACCGCATCTACACCACGCTGGATACCGACCTGCAACGCGCCGCCGCGGAAGCGATGGATGCGGGCCTGCGCGAAATTGACAAGCAGCTCGCGCGGCGCTACGAGCGCTGGCGGATGGAGCAGAAGAAGACCGGGGAGCCCGCGCCGCTGGCGCAGGTGGCGCTCGTCGCGCTCGACCCGCGGACCGGCGAAATCAAGGCGCTCATCGGCGGACGCAACTACGGCCTGAGCCAGCTCAACCGCGCGCTCGCCCGCCGCCAGCCCGGCTCCGCCTTCAAGCCTTTTGTCTATGCCGCCGCCTTCGGCAACGCCATTGACGGCCTCGACCCGGTGATCACGCCGGTCACCACCGTCGTGGACGAACCCACCACGTTCCACTTCGACGACAAGGAATACACGCCCAACAACTACGGCGAGCAGTTCTACGGCACGGTCACGCTCCGCGATGCGCTCAAGCGCTCCCTCAACGTGGCCACGGTGAAGGTGGCGGAGATGGTCGGCTACGCGCGGGTGGTGGAAATGGCCCGCCAGCTCGGGCTGGACCCGAAGATCCAGGCGACTCCGGCGGTAGCGCTCGGCGCCTATGAGATGACGCCGCTCGACGTCGCGGCCGGGTACACGGTCTTCGCCAACGGCGGCGAACGCGCCGAGCCGATGTTCCTTCGCAGCGTGGTCTCCGCCGAAGGCATCGCGCTGGAGCGCGCCGCGCCGCGCACGCGACCCGCGCTCGACCCGCGCATCGCCTACCTCGTCACCAACCTGCTGGAGGAAGTCGTCAACCACGGCACCGCCGCCGGCGTTCGCGCCCGCGGTTTCACCGCGCCCGCTGCGGGCAAGACCGGCACCTCCCACGACGGCTGGTTTGCCGGCTTCACCAGCAATCTGCTCTGCGTTGTCTGGGTGGGCTTCGACGACAACCGCGAGCTGGGGCTCGCCGGATCGGCGTCGGCCGCACCCATCTGGGCGGAGTTCATGAAGCGCGCCACCGCGCTGCCCGGCTATCGCAATACGCAGGAGTTCGAGCCGCCGCCCGGCGTTATCACGGCGCTGATTGATCCGGAGACGCTGCAGCTCGCCACCCCCGCGTGTCCCGCGCCCCGCGAGGAAGTTTTCATCGAAGGCACCGAGCCGAAGGACTTTTGCCCGCGTCACGGCGGCCGCTCGCTGGCGCAGTCCGCCGGCGGCGACTCCTGGCTGGCGCGCATCTTCGGTGGCAAGAAACAACCGCCGGCAGAGCCAGCGCCCGGCGCCGGCGCGCCCGCGGCTGAAAACTCTCCGGCGCCGGGATCCGCCGAAGCAAAGCCCGGCGCTCCGTCCGCTGCCGCGCGGCCCGCATCGAAACCTCGCTCGGCGTCCAGGCCGCCGGCAAAAGGCGCTGCGGACAGTTCGTCCCAGCAAACTGCCCCGCCACAGGAACAGAAGAGCATCTGGCGGCGTCTTTTTGGTATCTTTGGGGGCGGAAAGAAGGACACCCCCAAGGGGCCGCCGACGGGGGAACCGGCGAAAGAGAAGAAGGATAAGGCGGCGCCGCGTCCTGCCAAACGGGAGCCTGGCGCCGGAGAAGGGAAATTGCCATGAACGCGCCTCGTTCGGGTTCGCTCGACTCCTGTTTCCGCCGCTCTCTGCTTTTGCTCTTCGCCGCGTTCCTTGCCCGGCCCCTCCTTGCCGGAGGACTCCCGCTTTTCGCTGCGCCGCAGGCCGGACAGCAGGAATCCGCTCCGCAACAGCCCGAAGCGCGCAGCCCGCGCGAAATAGCGGAATTGAAAGCGGACATCCTCATGGCCCGGAAGATGTATTCGGATGCGATTGCCGCCTACGAGGAGCTGCTGAAGAATGAGCCGAAGAATGCGGAGCTGCTGAACAGGATCGGCGTCTGCTACAGCCAGCTCACCAAGCTGGACAAGGCGAAAAAATACTACGAGCGCGCCATCAAGGTTGACCCCCAATACGCTTCGGCGCTGAATAATCTGGGGACGGTGCACTTCTACCAGAAGAGATTCCGCCGGGCCGTCAAGGTGTACCAGCGGGCCATCGTTCTCCAGCCCGATTCCGCCACGTTTCACGGCAATCTCGGGCACGCCCACTTCGCGGACAAGAAATATCCGGAGGCAATCAGCTCCTTCCGGCGCGCCCTCGAGCTCGACCCGCAAGTCTTCGAGCGCCGCAGTTCGGCCGGCTCCATTCTCCAGACGCGCTCGGTGGAGCAGCGCGCCCTCTTCTACTTCTACATGGCCAAGACCTACGCCGGGCTGGGCAACGCCGAGCGCTGCGCCCATTTCCTGAAGCGCGCGATTGAAGAGGGCTACAAGGACATCGTCGCGGTGGAGAAAGACCCGGCCTTTGCCGCGGTGATCAACGACCCGCAGGTGAAGGAAGCCTTGCAGACGCCTCCGCCCGCGCCCGCCGGCAAGCCGACCGGGTAGGCGTCGCGTTCTCCGCCTCCGCGCAGTTTCCGCGCCCTCTCCTTTTTCAACTGCTGTTATACTGATGGCTGCATGCTGCCTCGGACCGTCCTCGTCGTGGCGCTTCCCCTGCTTGCCCTGCCGCAGGCGGGGTCCTTCGCCGCTGGTCAGGACGCGGCATCCGCGGCGTCCCGAAGCGAACTGCGCACCGCCCTGCGGCTCGATCCCGCGCCGAAAATCCGTGAAGGAGCCCGCCAGTTGCTTAGTGCGCTGGATGCCAGGAACGATGCAGGAGACCGCCGATGAAACGGACGATGCAATTGCTTTGCGCGGGTCTTTTGCTGGTCGCGGGGATGGCTCTGCTTGCGGGAGGGCAAACGCCGCCGGTTGGCGCCGGCAGTCCGGAAGCAGCCCGCGTGCTGGAAGTAAGGATTGATGACGCCATTTTCCCCGTGCAGGCCGATTTCGTGAAAGATGCCTTCGACGAGGCCGTGCGGACGAACGCCCGCCTGGTGCTCATCACCATGAACACGCCCGGTGGCCTCGATTCCTCGATGCGGGAAATCATCCAGCGGATTATTTCTTCGCCGATCCCGGTGGCGGTGTACGTCTCGCCCGCGGGCACCCGCGCCGCCTCGGCGGGCTTTTACATTCTGCTCTCGGCGGACATCGCCGCCATGGCGCCGGGCACCAACACCGGCGCCGCTTCGCCCATCTTCGTCCTCGGCGGCCAGCCGGTGCAGATTGACGAGACGCTGCGCAAGAAAGCGATGAACGATGCCGCCGCCTATCTCCGCAGCATCACCGGCAAGCGCGGCCGCAACCCGCAACTGGCCGAGCTGGCGGTCACCGAAGCCAAAGCGTTCACGGAGAAAGAAGCGCTCGACGGCAAGCTGATTGACCTCATCGCGCCGAGCACCGAAGATTTGCTCGGGCAGTTGAACGGCCGCGAGATTCGCCGCTTCGACGGCTCGACGGTGAAGCTCTCCTTGCCGAGCCCGGTGCGCACTTCGTTCGAGATGAGCACGCGCCAGCGCCTGCTCGACCGCATCGCCCGGCCGGACGTGCTCTTTATCCTGGTGATCCTCGCCGTGCTTGGCCTGTACATGGAATTTAACAATCCGGGACTGATCCTGCCGGGCGTGGTCGGCGGCGTCTCACTGATCCTGGCGCTGGTGGCCATGCAGATCCTGCCCATCAACGCCGTGGGCGTGCTGCTCATCCTGCTGGCCATTGTTCTGTTCGTGCTGGAGGCCAAGGTCACCAGCCACGGCCTGCTGGCGATCGGCGGCATCGCGGCGATGATTGTCGGGGCCTTGCTGCTGATCAAGTCGCCCATCACCGGCCACGGCGTCAGCCTGAAAGTCGCGGTCATCATGACGCTGCCCTTCGCGCTGATCACCGTTTTTCTGATGCGCCAGGTCTTCAAATCGTTTTCGTGGAAGCCGTCCACGGGCATGGAGCAGATGGCCGGCGTGAGCGGGGAAGTGACCACCGCGGCGGAAACGCCGCAGGCCGACGGCGCCTATCACGGCCAGGCTTTCGTGCAGGGCGCGCTGTGGAGCGTGGTCGCGGCGCAGCCGCTGCCCAAGGGCGCTCGCGTGCGCGTCCTGAAGACCGAAGGACTGACATTGCATGTAGAATTGGCCGGCACGCCGCAGGCAGCAGCGGCCGCGGCCACGACGAAAGACGTTTAAGACCGCGGCGGGGGCTGCGGAGTTTCCGAAGGAAGCGGTCCAAAGTTATTTGACGGAGGACGCGATGGAATACGCATGGATTGTAGCGGTCGTAATTTTCTTTATCTGGTTCTGGAATTCGCTGTACATCATTAAAGAGTGGGAGCGCGGAGCGGTGCTGCGCCTGGGTCGCATGGTGCCGGAAGCCAAGGGCGCGGGCCTGCGCATCGTGTTGTGGCCTATCGAGACGCTGTATCGCATTCCGCTGCGGCTGGTGACGCTGGACGTGCCGCCGCAGGACGTCATCACGCGCGACAACGTCTCGGTGAAGGTCAACGCGGTCTGCTATTTCAAGGTGGTGGACGCGAACCGCGCGCTGCGCGAGGTGGAGAACTATTTGTATGCCACCTCGCAGCTTGCGCAGACCACGCTGCGAAGCATCGTCGGCCAGTTCGAGCTGGATCACATCCTCTCCGAGCGCGAAAAGGTAAACTCCAAGTTGCAGGAAATCCTTGACCACGACACCGAACCGTGGGGTATTAAGGTGACGAAGGTGGAAGTCAAACAGGTGGACATTCCGGAAGAGATGCGCCGCGCCATCGCCAAACAGGCGGAGGCCGAGCGCGAGCGTCGCGCCAAGGTGATCCACGCCGACGGCGAATTCCAGGCCTCTACAAAACTGTCGCAGGCTGCTGAAGTCCTGGCCACGCAGCCGGCAGCTATCCAGCTCCGCTACCTTCAGACGCTGACGGAAATCGGTGTGGAAAAGAACACCACCATTGTGTTCCCGCTGCCGGTGGACCTGATCAGCCTCTGGGTCAAGTCCATGAAAGAGCCGAAATAAACGATGGCCAACGGAAGCATGAAAAAACCCGGCGGCGGACGCGAGACGGTGCTCGAGAGCCGCCACGTGGTGGGGATGTTCCTCGGCGTGGTGGTGCTTTGCGGTGTGTTCTTCACGCTCGGCTACGTCATGGGCCGCACGCAGCAGGACTCGAGCGTGCGCGCCGTTTCCGCCTCTACTGCTGACCGTGGCGCGGCTGGCCCCGCGAATAAAACCGCCGCCCCGGCGCCCGCGCCTTCGAGCTGGGATTTCATCGGCGGCGCCGATTCGAAGAAGTCGTCTGGCAAGCTGGAAACCCCGGCGAATCCCGCGGCAGCCTCCGGCCAGCCCGCACCGGCGGGCGGGCCGCCCCCGGTGATTACCTCGACGCCCATCAAGACGGAGACCCCGCCGGTGAAAACTCCGGAGAAAGCGGCGGCGAAGTCCGCGCCCGCTCCGGCGAGGAACGCGATGATGAAGTCGCCGGTGATCCCGCGCGGCCACGTCGTGCTGCAAATCGCCGCGCTCACCCGCGAAGGCGACGCTCTCGCTCTTGTCGAAGCGCTGCAGAAGAAGCAATTCCCGGCGTTTGTGCTCACGCCAGCCACTGGCAACCTCTACCGCGTCCAGGTCGGCCCCTATCCCGACGGCAAGGCCGCCGACGCCGCCAAGAAGGCTCTCGAACGCGAAGGCTTCAAAGCCATCACCAAGCGCTGACCGCGGAATGAAACTCCATTGGTCTCTGCGCCTGCTATTTGCCGCGTTCGGCGGGTACGTCTGGTCGCTGGGATTCACTGCCAGCGCGTTCGCGTGGTTCGAGTGGATTGTTCCCGGTCTGCTGGTTCTCCTTTCTCTGCATGCCAGCCGGCGGCTGGCACTCGCCGCCGGCTTCTTCTTTGGCGCTGCATTCCACACCGCGGCTCTTCCCTGGATTTACACGGTCATGCGCGTGCACGGAAACCTTGATCCGATGCCGGCGGCAGGCGTCCTGGCCCTGTTGGTTGTGTATCTCGCGCTTTATCCCGCAGGTTTTTCATTGTGCATCGCGCTGCTCGGCAAGAGATCGCTTAACCGCGCGCTGCTGGCATCACCGTTTTTGTGGGTCGCGTTCGAGTACGCGCAAACGCACGCCCCTTTCCTGGGCTTTCCCTGGAATCTCGCGGGCTACGTCGCAGCGAAAAACCCCGTTTTGCTCCAGCTTGCCTCCGTAACTGGCATCTATGGTCTGTCTTTCGTGATGGCTGCCGGTGGTGCGCTCATCGTGTGGGCTTGGCCTGCTCCCGAGAGACCTTCTTGGAAAAGCCTGCGCATAGCAATCGCGCTTGGTGTCGCTCTCGTGCTCATTTTGGTTACATGGATTGGCAACCGCTCGCTCCCGCTGTCCCCATCGGACCACGTTGCCTATCTCGTCCAGACGAATTTTCCCGAACTGCCCGCGTATCCGCCGAATTGGATGGAACTGCACGCCGGCGAAATGGACGAACTCGATCGCATCAGCGTGGATGCCGTTCGCCGGAGCACAGCTTCCGCGCCGGGCGGCACGCTGATCGTCTGGCCGGAAGTGCCCGCGCCATTTTATTTTCAAGACCCGAAATTCGCGGCGCGGGCGGAGCGCATCGCGCGCGACTCCGGCGCGCATTTTCTTGCCGGCGTGGTCGAGTGGCGGCCGGGGCCGGACAATCGCCTGCTGCCATACAACAGCGCGGTGCTGCTCGACCTGGCCGGCCAGCGAAAATTCCAGTATGATAAAATTCATCTGGTGCCGTTTGGCGAGTACGTGCCGCTGCGCCGCCTCCTCAAGTTTGCCGGGCACCTCGTCGCCGAAGTGGGAGACTACCAGCCCGGCAGCGCGTATGCCGTGGGAGAATTGCCGGGCGGGAAGTTTGGCGCGTTCATCTGCTACGAGGCGATTTTCCCGAATGAGGTGCGGCAGTTCACCGCGAATGGCGCGGAGCTGCTGATCAACCTGTCGAACGATGGCTGGTACGGGCGCTCGGCGGCGCCGGAGCAGCACCTGGCCATGGCCCGCGTGCGAGCGGTGGAAAATCGCCGCTGGCTGTTGCGCGCGACGAACAATGGCTACACCGTCGCGATTGACCCCTACGGCAGGGAAGTGGCGCGACTCGCTCCGGACATCCGCGGCGTGCTGCGCGCGCCGTTCAGTTTCCGCAGCGACCGCACGCTGTATTCGAGATGGGGAGATTGGTTCGCGGTGGCCTGCGTGATTGCGAGCGTTGGATTTCTGGCAGTGACGATTTTGAAGGTGAAGCGCGTGGAGGAAAGAAAATAGAAAAGAGAAAATAGGAAAACCGGATCGCTTGGGCGGGCTTTGCCTCTTTTCTATTTTCTAATTTCTATTTTCGCTTTCCTGGATGGACCATGATACTTGAAGACCTGCAACACCGTTACGACCAGCTCAAGCAGCGCCTCGAGCTTGTCCGGAGTTTTCTTTGACGCCGCCCGTCACCGCGAGCTGCTGACCCGCCTCGAAGAAAAAATCTCCAAGCCCGATTTCTGGCAGGACCAGGAGAAGGCCCAGAAGACGCTCCAGGAGCGGAAGCAGGCGGAAGACCGCGTGAGCGCTGAGTCGGAGCTCGCCCGCCGCCAGGGCGAGATCGAAGCCTTCCTCGAGCTCGCGCACGAGGAAACGAATGTCGCCGCGCGGGAAGAACTCCTCGCGGGGCTGGCCAAAGAGATCGACGCCACCGAAGCCTTCGTCGGCGAGCA
This sequence comes from Acidobacteriota bacterium, assembly GCA_016201285.1. Taxonomy (GTDB): domain Bacteria; phylum Acidobacteriota; class Terriglobia; order Acidiferrales; family UBA7541; genus JACQDE01. The sequence continues at coordinate 42,414 of JACQDE010000033.1, forward strand.
GGAAACCAAAACGCTGCTCTCCGGCGAGACCGACGCGCTGAACGCCATCATGACCGTGAAGCCCGGCGCGGGCGGCACCGAGTCGCAGGACTGGGCGGAGATGCTTCTCCGCATGTATCTGCGCTGGGCGGAGCGCAAAGGTTTCCGCGCTTCGGTGATCGACTCGACGCCCGGCGAAGAAGCCGGCCTCAAGTCCGCCACGGTGCGCATCGAAGGCGAAAACGCCTACGGCCTGCTGACCGGAGAAAGCGGCGTGCACCGCCTGGTGCGCATTTCGCCGTTCGACCAGGCGGCGCGGCGGCATACGTCGTTCGCGTCGGTGTTCGTGATTCCGGAAATTGACGACAGCATCGAAATTGACGTCAAGCCGGACGAAATCCGCATGGACACCTTCCGCGCGGGCGGCGCGGGCGGGCAGAACGTCAACAAGGTGGAGACCGCGGTGCGCATCACGCATCTGCCCAGCGGGATCGTCGTGCAGTGCCAGAACGAGCGCAGCCAGCACAAGAACCGCGAGCTGGCCATGAAGCTGTTGAGGTCGCGCCTCTACGAGCACGAGCTGGAAAAACGGAAAGCAAAGTCCAACAAGCTCGACGAGCAGAAACTGGACATCAGCTTCGGCAGCCAGATCCGGTCGTACGTGATGCAGCCCTACCGGATGATCAAGGACCTGCGCACGCGGTTTGAGGTGGGTGACGTGGATAGAGTGCTCGACGGAGACCTCGATCCGTTCATTCGCGCGTACTTGATGGCCAAGCGGACCGGAACGGTGGCGGCGCCGGTGGCGGAGGACGACGCGTAGGGCCACAGCGCGGGGTGGGCACATTCACTGCACAATTCTACCTTGGAGCCCGCATTCACTTACCCGAGATTTTCCCCGGCAGAAAGAGTTGACAGGGGGGCGCCTGATTCATCTAGAATAATCATCTAGATTGATGTTAGGAGGCGCAGGATGCGCAGGGTTGGGTTGTTTCAAGCGAAGCAGAAACTCTCCGAACTGGTCGAGCGAGCCAGTGAGGGAGAGCGAATCGGCATTACGCGGCGGGGCAAGCTGGCGGCATTTATCGTGCCGGCGGGCTCCGAGGTCAGCTTGAAGGAGGTCTTCGCAAATATAGAAAAGATCCGGAAACGCGTCAAGCGGCGCCCCAAGAGTATTACCCTAAAGAGCCTCATCGAGGAAGGGCGGACGTGAATCGCTTTGTGCTTGACGCTTCGGTTGCGCTGGCGTGGTTTTTGGATCGTCCAATGCCGGCGCTTGCCGCCCGGGTGAAGCAGTCGTTGCTCAGCGGGGGCCGGGCAATTGTTCCTGCTTTGTGGCATCTTGAAATCGCCAATGGTTTTGCCGTTGCAGAACGGCGCGGGCTTCTCGAGGCCGCAGACGTTGGTGCGTGCCTGGACGAGATCGAACGACTGCTGTTGCAAGCGATTGAAAGCAGCTCCCTCATGATATCCGTGCGACAAACCTACAACACAGCGCACATTTTTCATCTTTCTGCGTATGATGCCGTGTACTTGGACGTTGCTCGAGAGGAACGTCTCGCGCTGGCCACGCTCGATCAAGGTCTGCGGGCCGCCGCTTCGCGGGCGGGGGTTGAACTGTTCCGCTAGGCGAATCGCGCCCGCGCCTGCTTGAATGCGAAGCGTAGCAGCACGATGCCGGCGCCGGTGGAAGCCGAGGACGAGTAGGCGGACAGGCTAGAAAGCCTGTCCTACGCCGGCGCGAAGCGGGAACTGGACAGGCTGGAAAGCCTGTCCTACGAACCCTTCAGACCGCGAAAAGCGCCTTTCGCTGCGCCAATAAAGCGTTTTAGGCGAATGCGTTGACACCCCCCTACCCCCATGCTATCGTCAGTCTTTCGAAATTCCCGCTTGCAGCGCGCTGTAAGCCCGCGGATTGCTCCGCAAACCAACGTAGGAGAGAGTTTTGACAGCCGATCACCGCAATTTCCTTTTCACCTCGGAATCGGTCACCGAGGGCCACCCCGACAAGATCGCCGATCAGATTTCCGACGCCGTGCTCGACGGCGTGCTTTCGCAGGACGCCAACGGCCGCGTGGCCTGCGAAACCCTGGTCACCACCGGCCTGGTGGTCGTTGCTGGCGAAATCACCACCTCCGCGCAGCTTGATTACTCCGATCTCGCCCGCAGCGTTGTCCGCGACGTGGGCTACACCCGCGCCAAGTACGGCTTCGACGCCGACACCTGCGCCGTCATCTCCTCCATCAAGAAGCAGTCCGGCGATATCGCCCTCGGCGTGGACACCGGCGGCGCCGGCGACCAGGGCCTGATGTTCGGCTTCGCGTGCGACGAGACCGACGAGCTGATGCCCCTGCCGATCATCCTCGCGCACAAGTTGTGCCGCCGCCTCTCCGAAGTGCGCAAGACCGGCATGGTGGATTTCCTCCGCCCCGACGGCAAAACGCAGGTCACCGTGCAGTACGTCAACGGTCGGCCGGCGCGCGTGGATTGCGTGGTCGTCTCCACGCAACACAGCGACGCCGTCTCCAACCGCGACCTCCACGACGCGGTGATGAACGAAGTGGTCCAGCACGTCATCCCCGAAGGCATGATCGACAAGAACACCCGTTTCCACATCAACCCGACGGGGCGCTTCGTCACCGGCGGGCCGATGGGCGACGCGGGACTCACCGGCCGCAAGATCATCGTGGACACCTACGGCGGCTACAGCCGTCACGGCGGCGGCGCCTTCAGCGGCAAGGACCCGACCAAGGTGGACCGCTCCGCCTGCTACATGGCGCGCTACATCGCGAAAAATCTTGTCGCCGCCGGCGTGGCCCGCAAGGTGGAAGTCCAGCTCGCCTACGCCATCGGCGTGGCCGAGCCGGTCAGCGTGATGGCGGACACGTTCGGCACCGGCGCGATCCCCGACGAGCAGTTGACCGACATCATCCGCGCGAATTTTTCGCTCACGCCCCGCGGCATCATCGAGGCGCTCAACCTCCGCCGCCCCATCTACCGCCAGACCGCCGCGTACGGCCACTTCGGCCGCACCGAACCGGGCTTCACCTGGGAGCGGTCCGATAAGGCCGAGGCCATCCGCAAGGAAGTGGGTTCCCGCGGCGCCGTGGTCACGGCCCGCAGTTGACGGGTTGCATCTGTCGAATTCGTAAAAACTGAATCCGGAGTGTACGCATGTCCACCGCGCAACGATTGAACGGCGATGTGAAGGACCTTGCCCTGGCTGAAAAGGGCAAGCGCAAGATCGAATGGGCCAACCAGCAGATGCCGGTGCTGCAGTTGATCCGCAAGCAGTTCATCAAGGAGCAGCCGCTCAAGGGCGTGCGGCTCTCCGCCTGCCTGCACGTCACCAGCGAGACCGCCAACCTGGCCATCGTGCTGCGCGACGGCGGCGCCGACGTGGTCCTTTGCGCCTCGAACCCGCTTTCCACGCAGGATGAAGTGGCCGCATCGCTGGTGAAGGACTACGGCATTCCCACCTATGCCATCAAGGGCGAGGACAACGCCACGTATTATGCGCACATCAACGCCGCGCTCGACCACAAGCCGCAGATCACCATGGACGACGGCGCTGACCTCGTCACCATCCTGCTGACCAAGCGCACCGATCTGGTGAGCAATGTGATTGGCGGAACGGAAGAGACCACCACCGGCGTCATCCGCCTCCGCGCCATGGCCAAGGACGGCACGCTGAAGTTTCCGATGATCGCCGTCAACGACGCGCTGACGAAACACCTCTTCGACAACCGCTACGGCACCGGACAATCCACGATTGACGGCATTCTCCGCGCAACGAACCTGCTGATCGCCGGGCTGAAAGTGGTCGTCGCCGGCTACGGTTGGTGCGGGCGCGGCGTGGCCATGCGCGCCAAGGGGCTAGGCGAGGACGTCATCATCACCGAGATCAACCCGGTCCGCGCGCTGGAGGCGGTGATGGACGGCTTCCGCGTCATGCCCATGGACCAAGCCGCCAAGGTGGGCGACATCTTCGTCACCGTCACTGGCTGCAAGGACATCCTCGTCGCGGAACATTTTCTGGCGATGAAGGACGGCGCGGTGGTGTGCAACTCGGGGCACTTCAATGTGGAGATTGACATCCCGGCGCTCGAAAAACTGGCCAGCAGCAAGAAAATCGCGCGGCCGCTGGTGGATGAGTACGCGCTGAAAGACGGACGCCGCATTTACCTGCTCGGCGAAGGGCGATTGGTGAACCTGGCGACAGCCGAAGGACATCCGGCCGCGGTGATGGACATGAGCTTCGCCAACCAGGCCCTCGGCGCCGAGTACATGCTGAAGAACCACGCGCAGCTCGAGAATCAGGTGTACCCCGTGCCCGAGCACATCGACCGCGAAATCGCCCGCCTCAAGCTGGAGTCCATGGGCGTGCAGGTGGATAAGCTCTCCGCCGAGCAGGAGCTGTACCTGGCGTCGTGGTCGGAAGGAACGTAAAGAGCGTTCGGCTTTCAGCGATCAGCTTTCAGCAGGCAGGGGCGGCCCCGCGTGGCCGCCCCTTGTTTTTCTCTGCGCTCCTCTGCGTACTCTGCGCCTCTGTGGTGAATCTGTTTTCTGGTATCCTGCCCCGCGCGTCACGCCGCGCCCCGGGATCAGCATAGGCGCTGCCATTTTCTTGGAAATGCGACACACCCCGCTGGCATTGCCGCCGCGGTGCTTGTAAACTTGGGATCAACCAGTATGAAGCCCAACATGGCAGGAAGCGGAATTCAGATTGGTCAGGTGATCCGGAACGCGATAGTTTTTGATTTTAAAAATTGGCGCGGAGGATCTGTGCCTGCAGATGATTTGCTCCAGACCGTCGCACGTCTTTTCGCGTTGCTGGCAGAGCGACGCGTCGAATACCTGCTGGTCGGAGGCGTCGCCCTCCTCCAGTATGTTGAGGGCCGCAATACAGAGGACATTGACCTGATCATGGACGCTGCCGAGCTGCGGAAGCTGCCGGAAATCGAAATCACCGGCCAGGACGACAACTTCGCGCGGGGGAAATTCAGCGGACTGCGGATTGATATTCTGAAGACGCTCAACCCGCTGTTTGACATGGTGCGCCGGAAGTACGCCATCGTGCAGCACTTCCAGGAACAGGATATCCCGTGCGCGACCGTGGAAGGCCTCCTGCTCCTGAAGATGCATGCCCTTCCGTCGCTCTATCGCCAGGGGAATTTTGCCCGTGTGGGGCTATACGAAAATGACATCGCCACTCTCATTCAGCAATATCGTCCTGCCCTCGACCCGCTATTTGCGGAACTCGCACCGCATATGAGCCAAACCGATCTTCAATCCGTGCGCACAATCGTGAACGAAATCCTGCAGCGCATCGAGCGCTTCGAACAGGGGCGGCGCGAAGGCCAATGATCGATCTCGCCGCCTGGGCTCTCGATACTGCCAAACTCCGCGGGGCTTCCTACGCCGACCTGCGCGTAATGGACATCCGCCAGCGCGAGCTTTCCACGAAAAACGGGCAAGTGGGCGCGTGCGGCGAAAGCGAATCCTTCGGCATCGGCATCCGCGTGATCGCAAACGGCGCGTGGGGCTTCGCTTCGACGGATCAACTTACGAAGCAAGGCGTGCAGGCGTGCGCCGCGCAAGCCGTGGCTATCGCGAAAGCGTCGGCGCTCGCGAAGACCCATCCTGTGCAGCTCGTCGCCGAAGATGCGCACGTGGACGCCTGGCAGAATCCTTACATCAAAGACCCATTCCAGATACCCATGGAGCGCCAACTCGCGCTGCTCCAGGCCGCCGATGACGAAATGCGCAAGGTGAAGGGCGTCACGCTGACGGAAACCGGCATGGTGTTCCGCCGCATCGAGCAACTGTTCGCTTCGTCCGCTGGCTCGCGTATCCATCAGGTGAAGATGCAGTCCGGCGCGGGCATCGTCGCCACCAGTTACGCCAACAACGAAATTCAGAAGCGCTCGTACCCCAACAGTTTCGGCGGCCAGCACACGCTCGAAGGCTACGAGATGGTCGAAGCGATGGACCTTGCCGGCAACGCGCGCCGCGTGGCCGAAGAATCCGTCGCGCTGCACAGCGCCGCGCAGTGCCCCGAAGGCGCGCGCACGATCATTCTCGATAGCTCGCAGCTTGCTTTGCAGGTGCACGAATCCGTCGGCCATCCCATCGAGCTTGATCGCGTGCTGGGCATGGAAGCCAACATGGCCGGCACGAGTTTTCTCACGCCGGACAAGCTTCGCAAGCTGCGCTACGGCTCGAAGATCGTCAACGTGGTCGCCGACGCGCGCCTGGAACACGGCCCCGGCCTCGGCACGTTCGGCTACGACGACGAAGGCGTGCCCGCGCAATGCACGCCGATCATCTCGAGCGGCCTCTTCACCGGCTACCTGACCAGCCGCGACACCGCCGCTGCGATTGGCGACAAGCGCTCCGGCGGCACCGTGCGCGGCGAAAGCTGGAACCGCCTGCCGATGATCCGCATGACCAACATCAGTCTGCTCCCCGGCACGTGGAAGTGCGACGACCTGCTCGCCGACACGGACGAGGCCATCCTGATGGAGACGAACCGCTCGTGGTCCATTGACGACAAGCGCTACCACTTTCAGTTTTCGACGGAGATCGGATGGGAAATCAAAGGCGGCAAGAAAGTGCGGATGCTGAAAAATCCGAGCTACAGTGGCATCACTACCGAATTCTGGAATTCGTGCGACGCCATCTGCTCGCGCGATGACTGGACGCTCTGGGGCACGCCCAACTGCGGCAAGGGACAGCCCATGCAGACCATGGGCACAGGGCACGGGGCGAGCCCGGCGCGGTTCCGAAACGTCAAAGTGGGCGCCGCGTTCGCAAAGAAGTAGCCACAAAGGCAGAGAAGAGGTAGAAGGCGAAATGCGAAAGAGTTTGGAACCGCAGTCCGGTTTTCGGACTCCGGTGGAGTCCACCGGACTCCTGACACCGGAGATGAACGCAGATAAGAAAAGTCAGAAATCAGAAGGCAGAAAGCAGAAACGGGATTGCGGATTTTAGGATGAGGACGAAAGGAACAAGGCGAACGCGAGTGCAGGGCGCGCCGGCGGTGGCAGAGGCAGTCCTGCCGACGTGTGCGGAGCTGCGGAGGATTGCGGACAGAATTCTGCGGCTGAGCGATGCGGATGAGACGGAAGTCTCCATTGACGCCGGGGCCGACGCGCTCACGCGCTTCGCCAATAACACCATTCACCAGCACGTCGCCGAGCGATTCCTCACCATTTCCGTGCGCACCGTCTTCGACGGTCGCACCGCGCGCGCCACCACAAACAAAACCGACGAGGATTCGCTCCGCCGCGTTGTGGCCGCGTCGGCGCGCCTCGCGCGCTCGCAGCCGAAGTATCCCGGCCTGCTGCCCATGCCCCGCGCGCAGAACTATGCGAAGGTTAAGCGCTGGTTCGACGCGACCGCCGCGGCCACGCCGGAGGAGCGCGCCCGCGGCGTCGCGCGCATTTGCCGCCACGCGGCACAGGAAAAACAGACCGCCGCGGGAACCTACTCTTCCGGCGCTACGCGATCGCTGCTCGCCAACTCGAAGGGACTCGCCGCCACCTACGAGCAGACGCGCGCCGAATTCTCCATCACCGTGATGGAAGACAATTCTTCCGGCTGGGCCAAGTCGAGCGCCGCGGACATCCGCTCGCTGGACCCGGACGCGCTCGCGGCGCAGGCCTCGCTGAAGGCCGCGGCGTCGCGCGCGCCGCGCGAGCTGCCGCCGGGGCGCTACACCGTCATCCTCGAGCCCGCCGCCGCGCTCGACCTCGCCGGTTTCCTCTTCTACGACTTTGCCGGCACCGCCGTGCTCGACCAGCGCTCCTGCTTCACCGGCCGCATGGGCAAGAAGCTTTTCGGGGACAACATCACGCTGTGGGACGACGCCGCGCACCCGCAGCAGCTCGGCGCGCCGTTCGATGGGGAAGGTATTCCGCGGCAGAAAGTTCTCCTGGTGGACCGCGGCGTGCCGCGCAATTTGGTATATTCGCGCGCGACCGCGAAGAAGATGAAAGCAAAGGCCACCGGCCACGGGCTCTCTCTGCCCAACGAATGGGGCGAAGCGCCGATGAACCTGGTGCTCGAAGGCGGCAACTCGTCGCTCGACGAAATGATCGCTTCGACCGAGCACGGCATTCTCGTCACGCGGCTGTGGTACATCCGCGAAGTGGACCCCTACGAAAAGGTGATGACCGGCATGACGCGCGACGGCACGTTTCTGGTCGAAAACGGACGCGTCACCGGCGGCATCCGCAACTTCCGATTCAATCAAAGCGTGCTCGAGATGCTGGCCAACGTCGAAATGCTCGGCCCCGCCGCGCGCGCGAGCGGCGAGGAAGCTTCCGACATGGTGATCCCCGCGATGAAGGCGCGCAATTTCCACTTCAGCGAAGTCACAAAGTTTTGAACGATGAAGGCAGTGCAGCCGAAAGATGCCGGGCTTCCCGACATAAGACGCCGGGACGCACAAGGCGCGAAAGCCCGGCGCTACACGGAGAGATCCTTCGTCCCGATAAAAGAGATCGGGACTCAGGATGACAATCGACGGGGAGAGTTACTTCGTGAATTCGAGGCTGGCGATGGTGCGGGCGATGACGTTTTCCTGAATCTGGATGAGGTCGGAATCGGCATAGGTCATGCCGATCAGCGTGAAGATATCTTTCTCGCGAGCGAAGGTGAGCACGGTGACGGACCAGTCGTGCTCGTCTACCATTCCGCGGAAGCGTTTTTCGAGCGCGGCGAAGCCCGCCACGGTGCTGCGGCGCTCGCCGGCTGCGCGGTAGTTCTCGTAGAGTTCGCGCAGTCGTCGTTCGGTGGCCGCCGCGTGCTGCTCGATCGTTTTCTGCAGCGGCTCGCGGCCGACGATGAAGAGCGTGGTCTGGTCAACGGTGCCCATGACGACGACGGCCGTGGGCAGCGTCTTCCGCGCGCCTTCGATGACGCTCCAGCTCGGCGGCTTGTACAGCCGGAAGCCGAACGTCAGGTTGGTGTAGCGCGTTCCTTCCACTTCTTCGCGCATCGGCGCTTCGACCAGCTTTGCCGCAGGCTGCGCCTTCGCGGGCGCGGTGTTCGCAGCGGGCGCGATGGGAGGAGGGTTCGTCCTGGCGGGAGGCGGTGGAGAGGGGGCTTTTGCCTCCGCGGCAGCAGGCTTCTTCGCGTCCGCTTTCGCTTCCGAAACGATGATGGACGCGACCTTGTCCTTTTTCACCAGCGCGAAGCCGTAACTGGTCTCCACTTTGAACGAGTCGCCTTCGTACCCGACGATGTTCCCGACGATTTTCGTGCCGTCCTTCAGGCGCAATTCATCGGCGGCGACGGTCGCACCGCCGGCCAGCAGCAGGATCGTCAACAAAAAACGCATCGCGCCCTTCATTGAGGCGAGTATGGCAAATCCCGCCCGCGCCAGCAAGCCGCCTCATTTTTGTCCCGCGCGCCGGTACATCCGCAGAGTCTCCCGGCCATGAAACGGCTTTTCCGCGGGGTGCAGAGCAAACCACTTCACCATCGTTGACGGAGAGTTGTCGAAGAACTCTGGACAGACTGGAATGATTCTCCACGACAACCCTGCAAACAAATGAGATGTGGCCGAGCCCCACATTTTATTGAGTATAAAAGACTTCTTCCTGATATTGCGCCACTTTGCGCCACCTACCCCCATTCGTGCACATCCACAGTACCCCAATTGGGTACAAACGCACCGCCAATAGGTACGCAGCACCACGGCAGTTTTTCGCAACCCTGTCCGGAACAATTGTTATTTCCTCGTTCGCAAATTGCCGCCAGGGCAACTCCCGCCCCGGACTCCGCATCCACGCGAGTAAGTATGGGGTGGAATTCCGGCTTGCTGACTTGACGGAGGGTGGGGCATGAGTCGCATCAAGTGGTGTGGCCTTTTGCTCGTCTTCTCGCTGGCCTTCTTGCTGACGTGCTTTTCCGCTGCCGGTGATGCGCTGCGCGTCCACGAATCGGCCACGCAAGTTCAGCTCCTGAACGAGCGCGCGGACATCTCTCTGCGCGTGGAGAATCCCGTACGCGCCCCGCTGGCGGTGAGCATCCGTTTGGAGCTGCTCGACCCGTCGGATAAAGTCCGCGGCGCCGCCGAACGCACGGAGACGCTGGCCCCTGGTGTCCGCACGGTGAAAATTCCCGTGGCCCTGCCGACGATGAAGGAGGCGGACCAGCGGGAGCTGATCTGGTACCGCCTGCGCTACCACGTCAGTGCCGGGGCCGCAACGAGCGGCGTCCAGCCGGTCGAAGGCATCCTCGCCCTATCGGAAATCACCCCGGACGTGTTCGAGCTCCACGTCGCCGCGCCGGAATACATCAGCGGTGAAGGAACGTACCGCCTGCGAGTGCGGGCGTTGCATCCGGTGACGTCACGGCCCGTGCCGGACGTGCTCGTAGAAGCGGCCTTCGATGTGGACGAGGAGGAACTCGCCGACCAACTCAAGCGCACCGGGAAGACCAACGCGCAGGGGTATGCGGTGCTCGATTTCCGCTTCCCGGAAGCCGGCGGCACGGAAGAGATCGACGTGAAGGTCACGGGGCGGCGAGGACAGTTCGTCACCGAAGCCGAGGGCAGCGTGTTCATCGGCTCGCTGGCGAAAATCCTGCTCACCACGGACAAATCCATCTACCAGCCCGGGCAGGCGCTTCACGTCCGCGTCGCGGCCTTCGACTCGAAGCGCCGCGCCGTTGCGAACCAGCCGTTCACGCTCACCCTCCGCGACCCGGAAGAGACCGTCGTCTTTCGCCGCACGCTCACGACGTCGCGCTTCGGGATCGCCAGCGCCGACTGGGGGATCCCGGAAAACCAGCGCCTGGGCGACTACCGCATCGAGGTCGCGGGCGCGGAGGAGGGCCGGTTTGAAAAATCCGGTGCGTCGAGCGAAGTCAAGATCAGCCGCTACGAACTGCCGAGCTTCACCGTCGTCGCGCAACCTGACCGCGCCTACTACTTGCCCGGGCAAAACGCCGACGTCGAAATCCGCGCCGATTATCTCTTCGGCAAGCCGGTGACTCGCGGGCGCGTCCGCGTGGTGCGCGAATCCGAACGCCACTGGAACTACCGCGAGCAGAAATGGGAGATTGAAGAGGCCGAGAAATACGAGGGCGAGACCGGCGCAGACGGACGCTTCGTCGCCCGCATTGACCTCTCCGATAAACACAAAGACCTGGCCGATACGGACTACTCTCGCTTCCACGACCTGTCCTACGCCGCCTATTTCACCGACGTCTCCACCGGCCGCAGCGAGCAGCGAAAGGTCTCCCTGCGCGTCACGAAGGACCCGATCCACATCTACGTCATCGAGCCGCTTGGCCAGCAGGAGGGATTGCCGCTCGAGTTCTACCTCTCCACGTTCTATGCCGACGGGCGCCCGGCGCCGTGTGACGTTGTCATCAGCGCGCCGGGCGACGATGAGGACAGCGACGCCACCTCCGCGCAGCCGGAGCCGAAGCACCGGCGCACGATCCGCACCAACCGCTATGGAGTGGCGAAAGTGACGCAGCTGGCCCTGCCGGGGCTGGAGAAATCGCGCTCGGCGAAACTCCACTTCGAGGTGCGCGATGGCCGCGGCGCCGGTGGACGTCAGACAGATTCCTTCTATCTGGAGGCAAGGCCGGTCATCCGCGTTGAGACCAACAAGGCGCTCTACCGCGCCGGCGAGCCTGTCGAAGTCCGCCTAGCCGCCCGCGAGCCCAGGCTGGGCGTGGTGGTGGACCTGGTCCGTGAAGGCGAGGTGGTGGCGTCGCAGACGGCGCGTCTGCGGCAGGGTCGCGCGTTTCTTGTCTTTCCGCCGAATGAGAAATTCGAAGACAACATCATCGTTGCGACGTATGCGCTGGGGCCTTCGCCTTCCGATGAAGACGACGACCGGCAGGCGATCGGCTCGCGTACAGTCCTGTTCCATCGCGACCGCGAGCTGAAGCTCAACGTGCGCCTGGCGCAGTCCACCTACCGGCCTGGCGAGGACGTGCGCGCCGACTTTCGCGTTCGCGCGCCCGGCGGCGGCGCGGTGGAAAGCGCGCTCGGCGTGGCCGTTGTGGATAAGGCCGTCGAAGAGCGCGCCCGCACCGACCGCGAGTTCGGCGCCCGCTTCGGCTTTTTCAATGGCTTCGGAGACTTCTGGTACGACAACGAGGAACTGGCGGGCGTGCGCCGCAGCGACCTCGACAAGCTGGATCTGTCCCAACCGCTGCCCGACGGGCTCGAGCTGGTGGCGGAAATCCTCCTGAACCGTACGCGGCACACTCCCAGGATTTTCAGCTCGCAGGACTTCGAAGCCGACAAGAGCAAGGTCTTTGCCGCAGTTCTCGGTCCCCGGCTCAAGTCCGTCCGGGATGCTTTGAACAAGCACTACTCCAGGACCGATAGCTATCCCAACAATGCAGCCAAACTGCGGGGCATTCTCAGCGCCGCCGACGTTCCGTTTGAGGAGCTGCGCGATCCGTGGGGCATGCCCTTCCGCGACGCCTACTCAGTCGAGCGCGAGAGGGAGCGGCTGCATATCGTCAGCGCCGGGCCGGACAAGGAATTCGGCACCAGCGACGATTTCGATGCCACGGAGTGCGACTGGCCGTACTTCGCGCGGTACGCCAAGGCCATCAGCGCCGCGCTGAGCGAACACCACGCGAGGACCGGCGGCTACCTCCGCGACCTCGCGACGTTCGAGGCTGAGCTCCTCCGGAAAGGAATCGACTTCGCCGCGTTGCGCGACCCCTGGGGGCATGCGTATCGCGTCCAATTCGGCATTGACCGCACGCGCTACACCGTTGAAGTCGAGAGCAGCGGCGCCGACGGAATCTTCGACACCGCCGGCCATTACACCTGGGATGATGTGTCTCTCTCCACCGCCGCGATCGACTACTTCACGGGGACGCGGGCGAAGATTGACGAGGCGCTCGCCGGTTTTGTCCGCGCGGACGGGAAGTTCCCGGCCACGGCGCCGGAATTCCGCGAGGCCTTGCGGCGCTATGACATTGACCTGGATCAACTGTGGGACGCTTGGGGAAATCCGTATTACACCCTCTTCCGAAACGAAAGCCGCTACGCCGACCGGCAAGTCGTCCGCCGCGACGCGGCGCAGCCCGAAGGCGGCCAGCGCACAGAGATCCAGCCGGTTACGCAGCAGGTCCGCTGGATTTACCTGCGCAGCCGCGGCCCCGACGGCAAGGAAGGCACGGTGGACGATTTTGACGCCGCGGCCTTCGTGCGCATTCTGGACGAGCATGGCGGAATCGCAGTGGAGACGAAGACGAGGCCGGCGCCGCTTCCACTCGCCGGAGAGTCCGGAGCCATCCATGGCACTGTGACCGACGCCACCGGTGCGGTGATTGCCAAGGCAAAGGTGCGCGCCAAAGCCCCGCCGGACACGACCGAGTACACCACCGAGACCGATGATAAAGGCGAATACGCGCTGCGGAATATTCCCGCCGGCTCCTATCAAGTGCGCTTTGAATCCCCCGGCTTCATGGCCCTCGTCATTCCCGGCGTGCGCGTGCTCTCCTCCAACATAACCGAACTGAACGTGCGACTCGATGTGGGCACGGTGGCGGAGACAGTAACCGTTGAAGCCAGCGTCGAGCCAGTGCAGACCACTGCGTCCATGGTGACAGCGAGACATGTGCTTGGGCTCGCGGCCATCCAGAAGAGGGTGGTAGCACAGCCGCAGCTCATTGCCACGCCGCGCCTGCGCCAGGAATTTCCCGAGACGCTCCTGTGGCGGCCGGAGCTTGAAACCGATCGCCTCGGCCGCGCGCACCTGAAATTTCCGCTGGCCGACAACATCACCACCTGGAAGATGGTGGTGATTGCATCCACTGCGGACGGCCAGCTCGGCATGGCGGAAAAGGAGATCCGCGCCTTCCAGCCGTTTTTCGTCGAGCACGATCCGCCCAAGGCCCTCACCGAGGGCGATGAAATCACTCTGCCCGTCGTGGTGCGGAATTATCTCGATGCGGCGCAGTCCGTCAGTCTGGAGATGAAGCCGGAGGAATGGTTCACGCTGCTCGGCGCGACCCGCCAGCGGACCAAAGTGGCCGCCGGCGATTCCGCGCGCGTGCTGTTCCCGTTCCGCGCGGTCGCGCCGGTGAACGAAGGGAAGCAGCGCGTCACGGCGCTCGCCGGGCAGGCCGGTGACGCCATCGAGAAAAAAGTCCGGGTACGCCCGAACGGCGAGGAAGTGATCGCCACCTCGAGCCAGTTGTTCGGCGAAACGGCCAGGCTCGAATGGCAGATTCCTGCATTCGCACTGACGAGCGGCCGACAGGCCGAACTGAAAATCTATCCCCATCTCGCGGCGCACGTGGTCGAAGCCGTGGAAGCCATCATGCGCCGCCCGTACGGCTGCGCCGAACAGGCGATTTCTTCGGCCTACCCCAGCCTGCTTCTGCTGCGTTACTTCAAGCGTACTGGCCAGGATTCCGGGCCGCTGGCTGCTCGCGCGCGGCGCTACGTGCAGGTTGCCTACGAACGTCTGCTTTCCTATCGCACGCCGGGCGGCGGGTTTTCCTACTGGGGCCGTGGCGATGCCGATCTGGCGCTGACGGCCTATGCGCTGAAGTTCCTCCACGAAGCAAGAGATTTCATCGCCGTGGACGATTCCGTGCTTCAGGAATCGCGCCGCCACCTGCTCGGTCGCGCGCGCGACGACGGCAGTTGGCCTGAGTACAACTGGGAGCAAAGGGAAGACCCGCGCCGCACCGCGCTCCTCACCGCGTGGATCGCCCGCGTGTTGGCCGCCACCGGCGCGGCCAAAGAGGGTGCTGCGTCCGGCCCGGCGGTCAAGATGCCGGCCTCCGTGTCACTACAAAAATCCTTCGCCTATCTCGCGCCCCGCGTGCGCGAATTCGACGAGCCTTATCTGATCGCGCAGTACGCGCTGGCTGCGTTCGAGGCGGGCGATGCCGCCGCGGCGGCCGACGCCACGGCCCGCCTGCGCACACTCGTCAAAGAAGAAGGCGACACAAGCTACTGGGCGCTCGAAACCAACACGCCGTTCTACGGTTGGGGCCTCGCCGGGCGACTGGAAACGACCGGCGTAGTGTTGCAGACGCTCGCGCGCGCCGGCGCAGGGCGCGCCGCGTCCGACCCGCTCCTCGGCCGCGGTCTGCTTTTTTTGTTGCGCAAGAAGGACAGTTACGGCGTGTGGTATTCGACGCAGGCCACGATCAACGTTCTCGACGCGATGTTGTCGATGCTTGGCCCGAATGCCGGGGCGCCAACGGGCGAACGGGCCGAGGTGGTGGTCAACAGCCGCACGATGACGGTGGACCTGCCCGGCGGCGCGGAGTCCATCAATCCCGTGATCGTGGACCTCACGCCGTTCCTCGTCGCGGGCAGCAACCGTGTGGAAATCCGCCGCGCTACCGGTGCTACCGCGGCCTCCGCCCAGTTAATCGCCGACTACTACATTCCCTGGACACAATCGACCGCGAAGCAGCGCGAGAACTCGGTGCCCATGCAGTCGCAGGCGCTGCGGCTGGCCGTGGAGTTCGACAAACTGGAAGCCGCGGCGGGCGAAACGATCCAGTGTGCGGTCAGAGCCGAGCGGGTCGGGTTCCGTGGCTACGGCATGATGCTGGCCGAGATCGGTCTGCCCCCCGGCGCGGAAGTGAACCGGGAATCGCTCGAGTTGGCGATGAAGGCTTCGGACTGGGCGGTGAGCCAGTACGACGTGCTGCCCGACCGGGTGATCCTCTATATCTGGCCGCGGGCGGGCGGCACGCGCTTCCAGTTCTCCTTCCGCCCGCGCTATGGCCTCCGCGCCCTGGCGCCGGCTTCGGTGCTCTATGACTACTACAACCCCGAAGCGCGCGTCGTCGTGGCTCCAGCCGGCTTTGTGGTGCACTGAAAATCCGGATAGGCCCGCCGGGGTGTACGGTTGTGCACACTTCGAGCCGTGTTCATCCCTATGAACCCCCCTGTGGGGAAACACGTCTGCGCCGATTGACACTCCTTGTCTGGCGGCCTAATATGGCCGCCCGGGACTGGATCCCCTTCGGATGATAGGCCACACCCTGGACCGGTACCGCATTCTAGAAAAAATTGGCGCTGGTGGGATGGGCGAAGTTTATCGCGCGCGGGACGACCGCCTGCAGCGCGACGTCGCGCTGAAGGTCCTGCCGCCCGGCACGCTCAACACCTCCGACCTCCGCCAGCGGTTCCGCCAGGAAGCGCTCACCCTTTCCCGCCTCAACCATCCGCACGTCGCCATCGTCCACGATTTCGACACCCATGACGGCGTGGATTTCATCGTGATGGAGTTCGTGCCTGGCGTCTCGCTGGCCGACCGCCTGGCGCAGGGGCCGCTGCCGGAAAAGGAAATCATCAAGCTCATTGTCCAGGTAGCGCTCGCGCTGGGCGAAGCCCACGAGCAGGGCGTGGTGCACCGCGACCTCAAACCGGGCAACATCATGGTCACGCCGAAGGGCCAGGTGAAGGTGCTCGACTTCGGCCTCGCCAAACTCGTGCGCCGCGAGCTCGAAGTCAGCGGTGAGTCCACCAGCGATATTTCCGAGCGCAACGTCGCCGGTGGCACGCTGCCTTACATGTCACCGGAACAGTTGAGCGGCGGGCCGGTGGATGTGCGCACCGACATCTATTCGCTCGGCGCCGTCCTCTACGAGATGATGGCCGGCCAGCGCCCGTTTCGCGAAACGCTGGCCCCCAAGATGATCGACGTCATCCTGCACCAGGCGCCGGTGGCGCCGCGCGCGCTCAATCCGCGCCTCTCCGCCGAGCTCGAGCGTATCGCCATGAAGTGCCTGGAAAAATTGCCGGAGAACCGCTATCAGTCGGCCGTCGAGCTGGCCGTGGACCTGCGCCGTCTGGAAGCCTCCGCCTCCGCGGTGAGCATCCCGCAGGTGCCGGCGCGCCGCAGCCCGTGGCGCAAGGCGGCGATTTGGTCCGCGCCGGTTGCGCTTTTGCTGTTGCTGGCCGCGGTGGCGCTCAACGTGGCCGGTCTGCGCGATCGGGTGTTTCCCCCGCCGCCCGCCACTCAAGTCGAATGGGTGGCCGTACTCCCCCTCACCACGCCCGCCGGCAGTCCCGAGCAGGAATACTTTGCCGACGGCATGACCGACGCGCTCATCGCCGAGCTGGCCAACATCAGCGCCCTGCGCGTCATCTCCCGCAATTCCATCATGCGCTACAAGGGCAGCACGAAAAGCGTGCCGGAAATCACCCGCGAGCTGAAGGTGGACGCCGTGCTCGAAGCCTCCGTGCTCGAAGCCGGCGGCCGCGTGCGCATCACCGCGCGCCTGATCCGCGCCTCCTCGGGCACGAATATCTGGGCCAATTCGTACGAGCGCGACCTCCGCGACGTCCTCGACCTGCAGCGCGAGGTCGCGTCCGCCGTGGCCCGCGAAATCCGCGTGGCGGTCACCGCGCGCGAAGCCGCGCGCCTCGCGCGCAATTAGCCGGTGAACCCGGAGGCTTACGTGGCCTACTTGAAGGGCCGCTTCTACTGGAACAAGCGCACCCGCGAGGACCTCACCAAGTCCATCGAGCTCTTCCAGCTCGCCGTCGCCAAAGACCCCTCTTACGCGCCGGCGTATGTGGGACTCTCCGACGCCTACGTCGTCCTCATGGGCAATGCCTTCCTCTCGCCGGAGCGCGCGTATCCCCTGGCCGAAGCCGCGGCGAGCAAGGCGCTCGATCTGGACGATTCTTCCGCCGAAGCCCACACCTCTCTGGCCAACGTGCAGTTTTTCCACTACAAGTGGGCCGAGGCCGAAAAGGAATTCCGCCGCGCCCTCGCGCTCAACCCCAACTACGCCACTGCGCATCACTGGTACGCTCTTTTTCTCTCCGCGCTGGGGCGGCACACCGAAGCCATCGAGCACACCCGGCGCGCCCAGGAGCTCGATCCGCTCTCGCTCATCATCACCGCCAACGCCGGCTGGTGCTACTACCTCGCCGGGCGGTACGACCTCACCATCGAGCAGTCCCGCCGCGCACTCGACCTCGATCCCAACTTCGGTTTCGCCTACGTTTACATGAGCCAGGCTCTCGTGGAGAAGGGCATGGCGAAGGAAGCGGTGGCGGCCCTGCTGAAAGCGCAGGCGCTGTCCGGCGGCGACGCCGACTATCAGGCTGAGCTTGCCAACGCCTACGCCGCGCTCGGGCAAAAGCGAGAAGCGCTTCGGATCCTCGCCGAATTGCTGGCGCTGTCGGAGCGCGAAACCGTTTCCGCCTACGACGTGGCCATGATCTACGCCGGGCTGGGCGACTCGGACAAAGCCCTGTCCTGGCTGGAGAAGAGCTACGCGAACCGCGAGCCCCGGCTGGTCAATGTGAAGGCGCATCCGCGCTTCGCCGCCTTGCACTCCGACCCGCGCTTTGCCGAACTGCTCCGCCGCATCGGCCTGGCTCCGTGAGCGCGCCGGCCACTTTCCACATTCCGGCGATTGCTTGACTTGTTAATCATCGGGCACTAGACTCCCCGCCATATCACATGGCACTGTGGGTTCCTACCCTGAGGAGGAAACATGGCCCAGCGGATGAAGAAGGTCTCCACGAAACCCGTCGGCAAGGCTATCCAGCGCGCGATCAAGCAGCTCAAAGCCGTCCGCGCCACCGCGACTCCCCGCGGGAAAAAAGAGATCGATCTGCACATCCGGGCCTTGAAAAGGTGCCACGCCAACGTCCGCCTGGCATGCAAGGGCACCTGGGTTTCTCCGAGTAGCTAGACCGGCAGCGCGGGCACGAACGAAAACGGCCGGACAAGGCCCGCGCTACAGTGGCCACGGGCCGCCCCGAGCACAGGTATGCGCAAACCCAAAGGGCCGCTCTTTCGCCGCTCTCCATTTCTGGTCTGCTACTGGGACGAAGAAGGCCTGGTCTTCGAAAACTACGCCACCCGCGCGCGCACCAGCGTCGCGCCGCTCACCTGCGCCATTCTCGACTTCTTCGACCGCTGGCGGCCCGCCCGCGAGCTGTTCGCCCAGTTCCCGGAGTATTCACCCGCGTCGCTCCGCAAAGCCCTCGGCCAACTGACGCGCCGCTGGCTGCTCCAGCGCTCCGGCCGCAAGGAGAGCCGCGTGGAGCGGGCGATGTCTGCCTGGCGGGACTGGAATCCGGCCGCGGGCTTCTTCCATTTCACAACCAAGGACGTCGAGTACGAGCACGACCCTGAAGTCGTCAACCGCGCGCTGCGCGAGCAGGCCAAGACCTGGCCCATGCCTTCGCCGGTGAAGCGCTATCCCCGCGCGCGCCAGGTTTCGCTCGCCGCCCCGAAAATCGAAAGTGAGTTCCCGCGCGTGCTGCTCGCTCGCCGCACCTGGCGCCAGTTTCAACACCGCCGCGTGCCGCTGCGCACGCTGGGCGAATTGTTGTGGCTGGCGGGCCGCGTCCACCGCTGGCTGCGCGTTCCCGGCATCGGTCGCTTCGCCTTCAAGACCTCACCTTCCGGCGGCGCGCTGCACCCGATCGAAATCTACGTGCTGGCGTTGCGCATCGAAGGTCTCGCGCCGGGGATTTATCACTACGCCGCCGATCGTCACCGCCTCGAACTCCTCAAACGGGGCGTCACACCGCGCACCGTGACGCGCTATCTCCCCGGGCAGCCGTGGTACAAAGACGCCGCCGCGCTGTTCCTGATGACCGCCCGTTTCCCGCGCCCGCAGTGGAAATACCGCTTCTCGCGCTCCTACCGCGCCGTGCTGCTCGACGCCGGCCACCTCGGCCAGACGTTTCTCCTCGCCGCCACGTGGCTGGGCCTCGCGCCGTTTTGCACCATGGCCCTCGCCGATTCCCTGGTCGAAAAAGATCTCGGCGTGGATGGCGTCACCGAGTCCGCCATCTTCGCCGCCGGCTTCGGCACTCGCCCTCCCGGTGTGGATTGGGCGCCCTGGCCCAAGCTCCCCCACAAACGGTGATTCCGCTCGGAACGCATTTTTCTTTCCCTGCAGGTGCTGTAGACTAGCGCGCTGATTCCGGGGAGGAACCATGCAGATCGTGCCGTTTGAGTTGGAGCGCTGGCAATCGGTGTGGGAGCACCACGTCGAGCTGAACATCTCCGAAAGCGGCGTCGAGCCGCTTTCGGCCGGCGAGTTGCTCGACGACCCTGCCGCGCGCGAGCGCCTGCTCTCCCTGCCGCTCGGTTACCCGCAGACCAACGGCAGCGAAGAGCTGCGCGGGCGCATCGCCGAGCTCTATCCCGGCGCGTCGGCGGCGAATGTGCTCCTCACCTGCGGATGCAGCGAAGCGAACTACGTCGCGGTGTGGTCGCTCGTCGAGCCGGGCGACGAAGTGATCTTCATGCAGCCGAACTACATGCAGATCGCCGGCGTGGCGCAGTCCTTCGGCGCGGAGGTGAAGCCGCTCTGGCTGCGCGAAGATCTCCGCTGGGCGCCGGACATCGCCGAGCTGCGGCGCCTGCTCTCGCCGAAGACCAGGCTCATCGCCGTCTGCAACCCGAGCAACCCGACCGGCGCCGTGCTCAGAGAAACGCTGATGGATGAAATTTGCGCGGCCGCGGCCAGCGTGGGCGCATGGATTCTCGCCGATGAGGTCTATCGCGGCGCGGAATTCAGCGGCGCGCTGACGCCGGCGTTTTATGGCCGCTATGACCGCGTGTTGTGCACGGGAGGTTTTTCGAAGGCTTTCGGCATGCCCGGCCTGCGCACCGGCTGGGTCGTCGGCCCGGAGAGCATGGCGGAAAAACTCTGGGGCTACCACGACTACACCACGATCGGTCCCACAATGATCACGGACCGGCTGGCCGCGCTGGCGCTGGAGCCCGCCCGCCGCGCGCGCATCCTCGACCGCACGCGCCGCATCGTCCGCGAGAATTACGGGATCGTCCGCGCATGGGCCGAGCGCCACGCGGGGCTTCTGACGCACATTCCGCCCGCGGCCGGCGCGATTGGCTGGTTCGGTTACAAAGGGAAGGGAACTACGGCGGAGCTTGCGGAGGCTGCGCGCCGACAAAAGAACCTGCTCATCGTGCCCGGCGAGCAGTTGGGCATGGCCGGCTATCTGCGAATCGGATTCGGCGGCCACGCGGACAAACTCCAGGAGGCTCTGGGGCGGCTGGACGAACTATTCGTGGAATTACAGGAGAAAACTTCAGCGACGCGAGCGTGATGCGCGGCGCACCGCCAGCCAATTCGTCAGCCAGTACGCAGGCATGCCTGCGGCCACCGTGGCCAGCGCGATCAGCGAAGGTTTCGGCGCGTTCACAAATCCCACCGCCAGGATGGCGAGCATCATCACCAGAAAAAACACCGGCGTCAGCGGATAGCCCCACACGCGGTACGGCCGCTCGCGCGCCGGCTGGCGCCGCCGCAACATAAACACTCCGGCGACAGCCATCACTGGAAAAATTCCGAGCGCGAAGCCGATGTAGGTGAGCAACTGCTCGAACGTCCCCGTCAGAATCATGGCCACCGAGCACGCGCCCTGCGCCAGGATGGAAAGCCCCGGGGTGTGAAAGCGCGGGTGGACGCGAGCCGCGAAGCGGAAAAACAATGCGTCGCGCGCCATCGCGTAATAGACGCGCGGGCCGATCAGTACGTACGCGCTGAGGGACGACAGCAGCGCGAGCCCGATCAGCGTCGAAATCATCGCCGCCGCGCCCGGCCCGAACAGTTGCACCGCTGCCACCTCGCCCACCGGCACGATCCCGCGAAGTTGCGCCGGCAGCGCGGCAAAAAACAGCAGCAGGTTCACCAGCAGATAGATCAGCATCACGATCAGCGTGCCGAGCAGCAGCGACCGCGGCAGCGTCCGCGCCGGGTCCTCGACTTCTTCGGCGATGTACCCCGCCGCGTTCCACCCGCTGTATGCGAACATCACCAGCAGCAGCGTGACGCCCAGTTGACCCGGCCGACCCGCCGCCCAGAATCCGCTCGCGGGGCCGAGAAAATCCCAGCTCCCGCGCCCAATGGCAAAGCCCACCGCGACCAGTCCGAACAGCAGCGCGAGTTTCAGCCCGGTCAAAAGGTTCTGCACGCGGGCGCCCAGCCGCAGCCCGCAGTAGTGCACCGCGGTCAGCGCCAGCACGATGCCCGCCGCCGCGGTCTTCTCCGCCAGCCACGTTTCCCGCAATACGCCGGCCGCCGTCAAGTATTTCGCGCACGCCACCGCCGACGCCGCGACCGGCGCGGAAAACCCGACGAAGAAACTCGTCCAGCCGGTGAGGAAGCCGGGCAGCGGCCCGTAGATTTCGCGCAGATAGACGTACTCGCCGCCGGCGTGCGGCATCATCGTGGCCAGCTCGGCGTAGCTCAGCGCGCCGGCGAGCGCCACCAGGCCTCCGAGCAGCCACGCCAGCAGCACCAGCCAGCCACTCTCCGTGTGCCCCAGCATCAGTCCGGTGGTGGTGAAGATGCCCGTGCCGATCATGTTCGCCACCACCACGCTGGTGGCGGTGATGAGGCCGAGCCGCCGCGGAAGTGTGGCGCCGCTGGCAGGCAGCGGGAATGCCGGTTCATGTTCAGTCATGGAATCTCATTGTACGGGCGCGCGCCGCGTGCCGCCGCGTTGCGCGCGAGCGGCTGCAAGGCTACATCGTTTGCGGGGCAGCGCAAAGCCCGATAGCGCCCGATCCCGACGGCTGGTTTTCCGGCCATGCCGGAAAACCTGTTCGCTCTGGCCCTGCCGTGGTTTCTGCTAGGATAGCGGGCGTAATGGGACGCACCTGGGTGGTCGGGCATCGCGGGGCCTCCGGTCACGCGCCGGAAAATACGATGGCGGCCTTTCGCCGTGCCGTCGAGCTTGGCGCCGCGTTCATCGAGACCGACCTGCACCTCTCGCGCGACGCCCGGCTGGTCTGCGTCCACGACGTCACCCTCGACCGCACCACCAACGCCACCGGCACGGTGAAGGACCGCACTCTTGCCGAGATCCAGGAACTCGACGCCGGCTCGTGGTTCGCCCCGGAATTCGTCGGCGAGCGCATCCCCACGCTCGAGGAAGTCCTCACCTTCGCCCGGGAGAAAGACATCGTCTTCTTCCTGGAAGTGAAACAGGAAGCGGCGTGGGGCATCGAGCACGGCCTGGTGGCGGCGTTGCGCGACGCGCAGGAAGCCGCCCGCGCCGTCATCCTGTCGTTCAGCGCCGGCGTGCTGCGCAACGTCCGCCGGCTCGACAACACGCTGCTGACCGGTCTGCTCTTCGACGCCATGCCCATCGGCGGCGCGGAAGCGATCGTGGGGCGCGCACTCGAAATCGGGGCCCGGCAGCTCGCGCCGCGCGGTGATCTCGTCACGCCCGAGCTGCTCGAGCGCGCCCACCGCAACGATCTCCAGGTGGTTTGCTGGACCGTCAATCAGCCCGAGGCCATGCGCCTGCTGATTGACGCCGGGGTGGACGGCATCATGACCGATTTCCCGGACCGTCTCGTCGCCGCCCTCAACGAATCCCAATGAGCGCTTCTGCCGGGGCGGGCCTGTGTGCCCGCCCTGCTGCCGGGATGGGCGAGCTGCCGCGCGCCCCTACAAACAAAAATTATCGCACGCCCCTACAAAACGGCCTTGTAAAGCGCGGCGAACTCATCGACCGTCAATTGCTCGGCGCGCACGCCGGGCTTTAGCCCCGCTGCGCGAATGGCCTCACTCGCCCTGTCTGCGGTCGCCACGTGCTTCAGGTTGTTCAGCAATGTCTTGCGCTTCTGCGCAAAGCATTTGCCGACGAACGCGATGAACTTCTCTTCATTTCCCACATCCGGGCGACTCCGCCGGATCGTGAGCCGCACCAGCGCCGACACCACCTTCGGCCGCGGCCGGAACGCGCCCGCTGGAATTCGAAAAACAATTTCCGGTTGCGCGTAGAACTGCGCCAGCACGGAGAGAAAACCATACTCGCGCCGGCCCGGCCGCGCGGCCAGTCGCGCCGCCACCTCGAATTGAATGACGACGTGGATGGATTCAATCGCGCCGGCGTGCTCGAACAGCCGCCGCAGGATCGGCGACGTGATGTAGTAGGGCAGGCTGCCGTACACGCGGACTTTCTCCGCGGCGGCGTCCGGGCGAAGGCCCAATTGTTTCAAATCGAGCGCGAGCACGTCGCCGGAACGCACTTCCACGTTCGGGTGATCTTCCGCCAGGCGCTCGAGCGCCCGCACCAGCGGGGCATCCAGCTCGATGGCCAGCACGCGCTGAGAGACCCGCGCCAGCTCCCGCGTCATTTCGCCGTGGCCGGCGCCGATTTCCACCCAAACGTCTTCCGGCCGCGCTTCCAGACTGCGCAGGATGCGCGCGCGCCACGATCTATCCGCCAGAAAATGTTGTCCCAGCCGCTGCGGAGCCATGTGCGCGCCCGAGTGTAGCAATTCCGCGCCCGCGCGGCACGTCCGGCTTTTCCTTGACGAACTTTCCGCCTTTCAGTACCGTTGAGTGCTTTGAACTCTTAACGATGAAGATTCTGTTTGTCTCACCGGAAGGTTTACCGTTCTCCAAGACCGGCGGCCTGGCGGACGTGGTCGAGGCGCTGCCCAAAGCGCTGGCCGCCCTGGGTCACGACGTCGCCGTTGTTCTGCCCCGATATCGGGGCACTCGCGTCTCGACGGTCGTGGTCCCCAGCCTGACCATCCCCCTGGGCGATACGCTGCGCTTTCCCGCGGTCGCAGACGGCTCGATCCTCAACGGCGTCCGCTATTTCTTCGTGGACGATCCCGAATATTTCGACCGCGATGGTTTGTACACCGTTCGCGGCGCCGACTACCCGGACAACGGCGAGCGTTTCGCGCTGTTCAGCAAGGCGGCGATTGAAATCGCAAAGCAGGTCTGGCGGCCGGACCTGATTCACTGCCACGACTGGCAAACCGCGCTGGTGCCGGTGCTGCTCCGGTCGGTTTATTCGGCCGATCCGTTGCTGCGCACCCTGCCCGTGGTTTTCACCGTCCACAACATGGGCTATCACGGCACGTTCGACCGTGGCCTGCTGGCCCGCGCCGGCTTGCCCGCCAGCCTGTTCGATATCTCCCGGCTTGAATTTTACGGTCGCGTGAATCTGCTCAAGGGCGGACTGCTCGCGGCCGACTGGATCACCACCGTCAGCCGCCGCTACGCGCAAGAGATCATGACGCCCGAGTTCGGCCACGGGCTCGACGGCGTGGTCCGCGAGCGCGCCGGCCGCGTCGCCGGCATCCTGAACGGCGCCGACTACTCCCTCTGGAATCCCCAGAACGATGAGTTCATCGCCGCGAAGTATTCCGCGAAGGATCTTTCCGGCAAGGCGGCCTGCAAGAAGGACCTGCTGCGCGAATTCAAGCTGGCGGAAGAGAGCGCGTCGCGCCCGCTGCTCGGCATCGTCTCGCGCTTTGTGGACCAGAAAGGCTTTGACCTGCTCGCGCAGGCGGGCAGCGAGCTGCTCCGCGAGGATCTCACGCTGGCCGTGCTGGGAACCGGCGACCCGAAATACGAACGCTTCCTCCGCGCGCTGGCGTCGCGCTTCCCGGGGAAGATGGGGCTGCGCATTGGTTTTGACAACGCGCTGGCCCACCGCATCGAGGCCGGCGCCGACATGTTCCTGATGCCCTCGCGCTACGAGCCCTGCGGACTCAACCAGATTTACAGCCTGCGCTACGCCACCGTGCCCATTGTCCGCGCCACCGGCGGACTCGACGACACCGTCGAGCCTTTTGAGCCGTTTTCGGGGAAGGGCACCGGCTTCAAGTTCGCGGACTACGACGGCGCCTCGCTGCTCGTGGCGGTGCGCACCGCGCTCGAGGTCTTCCGCGACGCCAAGGCCTGGCGCCGGCTTCAGCTCAACGGGATGGCCAAAGAATTTTCATGGAACGCTTCCGCCGCCGAGTACGCGCGCCTGTATGAGACGGCGCTCAAGGCCCGCATCCCTCGCGCGCCGGAAGCATCCAATTAACTCCGGACGTGCCGGGCGCTGCCCGGGCGGCCGAAATCGGAAAGGGAACTCATGTCAGAAAACGTGAACGCAGTGAATGACGGAAATTTTCAGGCCGAAGTGATTGAAGCCAGCAAGACCCAGCCGGTGATGGTGGACTTCTGGGCGGAGTGGTGCCGCCCGTGCCACATGCTCGCGCCGACGGTGGCGGAAATCGCCACGCAGTACGCCGGCAAGCTGAAAGTGGTCAAACTCAACGTGGACGAAAACCAGATTGCCACCAGCTTTAACATCCGCGGCATCCCTACGCTGCTCATCTTCAAGGGCGGCCAGGTGGCCGACCAGCTCGTCGGCGCCGTCCCCAAGGACAAGATCGAAAGCATCCTCGCGCGTCACCTCGGCTAAGGCCGCAGCAGGAATTCGGTTTGTCATCCTGAGCGCAGCGAAGAATCTCTCCATTCGTCTTCGTCCCAGACTGCGGAGAGATTCTTCGGCCCCAAAAAAACACCGGGCCTCAGAATGACAAAAGGGGTTGCGCGCTTCTCCCTGGCTTGCCTCCTCCGCGCACAACGGTTACTATCTTTTATTGGGCCTCGAGCCTCACGCCTTCCTTTCTGCCATCAGCGTCCGGAGCGGCAGGGCAGCGTGCGGTCAAATTGCGGGGTCCTGGCGCGGGATAACAGCGGATGAAATCCATTGTCGTAGTGGGCGCCCAGTGGGGCGATGAAGGCAAAGGGAAGGTGGTGGACTACCTCTCCGCTTCCTTTGACTACATCGCGCGCTGCGCCGGCGGCCACAACGCCGGGCACACCGTCATCATCGACGGCAGCCGCTTCGTTCTCCAGCTCATCCCCTGCGGCATTCTTCGTCCGGGCAAGAAGGCGGTCATCGGCGCCGGCGTGGTGGTGGACCCCGCCGCGCTCGTCGCAGAGATCGACATG
This sequence comes from Acidobacteriota bacterium, assembly GCA_016201285.1. Classification (GTDB taxonomy): domain Bacteria; phylum Acidobacteriota; class Terriglobia; order Acidiferrales; family UBA7541; genus JACQDE01. The sequence goes on from JACQDE010000033.1 coordinate 69,126, forward strand.
CTGGCAAAGGCCGGCGTGGACGTGGACGGCCGTCTCTTCGTCAGCAACCGCGCGCACGTGATTTTTCCTTGTCACCGCCAGGTGGAGAAGGCCGCCGAGGCCGCGCGCGGCGTCCATAAAATCGGGACCACGTCCCGCGGCATCGGCCCCACGTACGAGGACAAGATGGCCCGCCGCGGCCTGCGCATCTGCGACCTGGTGGACCCGGGCCTCTGCCGCAGCAAACTCGAGCTGCTCCTCAAAGAAAAAAATGTTGTGTACCGGGCGCTGGCCGGCGAGGACCTGGATTGCGCCGGAATTCTCGACGAGGCACTGGCGCTGGCCGACCGAATACGCGGCTACGTCGCGGACACCTCGGCGCTGCTCAACCGCGCCCTGGACCAGGGCGCTTCGGTGCTCTTCGAAAGCGCCCAGGGCACGATGCTGGACATTGACCACGGCACCTACCCGTTCGTGACTTCCTCGAGCGCGTCTGTGGGCGGCGCCTGCACCGGCTTGGGCGTGCCGCCGACGCGCATCAAAGCGGTGGTCGGCGTGACCAAGGCGTACACCACGCGCGTCGGCAGCGGGCCGTTTCCCACGGAGATGCCCGACCTCGATGCGAAAGAAGTCCGCGACCGCGGCAAGGAGTACGGCGCCGTCACCGGCCGCCCGCGCCGTTGCGGCTGGCTCGACCTCGCCGTCCTGCGCTACGCCGCGATGATCAACGGCATTGGTTCGCTGGTCGTCACCAAGCTCGACGTCTTCGACACCCAGCCGGAAATCCAAGTCTGCGTCGGCTACAAGTACAAAGGCACGGCCATCACCGAGATGCCCGCCGAAGCCGAAAAGCTCGAGCAGGTGACGCCGGTGTACCGCACGCTGCCCGGCTGGCGCTCGCCCACCTACGGTGTCCGCGACCCCGGACAGCTTCCGCCGGCCGCGCAGGAGTATCTGCGCTTCATCTCTGCCGAGCTGAACCTCGAGATCGGCATGATCTCCACCGGCCCCGAACGCGACGCGACCATCGTTCCCGCCGACACCAAGCTTGCCTCCTGGATGTAGCGGAGGCGCGGCCATGCTGCCCTACGCCGAAGCCCGCCGCAAAGTCGTCGAAGCCGTCAGCACGCGCTGCCCTGCGCCGCGGCGGGAAGTCGTTGCTCTCCACCGCGCGCTTGGCCGCATCCTGGCCGGCGAAGTCCGCGCGGACCGCGACTATCCTCCTTTTGACCGCTCCACGCGCGACGGATTTGCCGTCCGCGCCGCCGACCTCGCAACTCTTCCAGTTACTTTGCAAATTATTGCGGAAATCAAAGCCGGGGACACTTTTTCCGGAGAAGTGCGCGCCGGCCAATGCGCGCAGATCATGACCGGCGCCGCGGTCCCTGCCGGCGCCGATGCCGTCGTGATGATCGAGCACACCCGGCCCTCGGGAGCGAGCGTCGTGATGGAGCGCAAGGTCGCGCCCGGGGAGAACATCGTTCCGCGCGGCAGCGAGAGCAAGGCCGGTAAAATTTTGCTACAGCCCGGCGCGCGGCTCGGCTACGCGGAGCTTGCCCTGCTCGGCCAGGTGGGCTGCGCCGATGTGAATGTGTATCGCCGCCCGCGCGTGGCCATTCTTTCCACCGGCGACGAAGTGGTCGAAGTCGGCCAGCAGCCCGGCCCCTTCCAGATTCGCAACAGCAATACGGTTTCCCTCGCGGCGCAGGTCGAGCTCGCCGGCGGCGAGCCCGTGCCGCTCCCCAATGCGCCGGACGAGGCCACCAAACTCCGCGCGCTCATCGAGCGCGGCCTCGAGGACGATATTCTCGTCCTTTCCGGCGGTGTCTCGATGGGGAAGTACGACCTGGTGGAAACCGTCCTGCGCGACATGGGCGCGGAATTTTTCTTCGACGCAGTGGCCATTCGCCCGGGCAAGCCCGCCGTCTTTGGCACCTGCAACGGGAAATTCGTTTTTGGCTTGCCGGGCAATCCCGTTTCAACGATGGTTACGTTCGAGCTGTTCGTCGTGCCCGCCATCGACATGCTCAACGGCGCCGCGCCGCGACCGCTGCCGTTTTTCAAAGCGAAGCTCGCCGCGCCCGTGAAGCAGAAGGCCACGCTCACCCACTTCCTCCCCGCGAATGTGGAATGGTCAACCGGGGAGCCTGTGGTGAAAGAGTTGCCCTGGCAAGGCTCCGGCGATATTGTGGCCCTGGCGCAGGCGAACTGTTATCTCGTCGTGCCGGAGACACGGCTCGAATCCGCCGCGGGCGATTGGGTGGACGTGCTGCCGAGGCGCGGCGTCCTGTAATTTTTGTTTGTAGGGGCGAGCGGCAGATCGCCTATTCCGGCAACAATGCGGGCGACCCAGCGGGTCGCCCCTACATGAAGATGGCAAAGCTCTCGCATTACAAAAAAGGCGGCAAAGTCCGTATGGTGGATGTGAGGTCGAAATCCGTCACCGAGCGCGCCGCCGTCGCGCACGGGTTCGTGCGCATGAGCCGCGCTGTGCTGAGAAAAATTCGCCGGATGGAAACGCCCAAAGGCAATCCGCTCGAGGTGGCGCGGATCGCCGGCATTGCCGCGGCGAAGCGCACGTATGAACTGATACCGCTTTGCCATCCGCTGCCGCTGACGCACATTGATGTGACTACGCGGCTGTGCGAGAATGGCGTGGAAATCAGCGCGCGCGTCACCGCGACGGCGCGGACCGGCGTGGAAATGGAAGCTCTGTGCGCGGCGAGCGTGGCGGCCCTGACCATCTACGACATGTGCAAGGCCCTCGATAAGGGCATGGAAATCACAGACATCTACCTCGTGAAAAAGACCGGCGGCAAGAGCGGCCGCTACCTGCGACCAAACTCTTCGGGAAAGGCCCGCCGATGAAGGTTGTCCGTGTCCTGATTGTCGAAGATAACCCGATGGTCCTCGATCTCATCTCCAAGGGCCTTTCGCCGCATTGCGAGCTGGCCACCGCCGCCGACGGCGCCGACGCCCTGCTCAAAGTGATCGACGACCCGCCGGACATGATTATCTCCGACTACAAGATGCCCGGACTCGACGGCCGCCAGCTTTACGAAAAGCTCCGCGGCCGCGAGCGCACCAGGGGCCTGCCGTTCATTTTTATGGCTGGCCGCGCCGACATCGAAGAAAAGCTCCGCCCGCTGGTGGACGGCGTCGAGGACTTCATCGTCAAGCCATTCTTCCTGAAGGAATTCGTCCGCCGCGCGAAGAAAGTGGTGGACCGGCTGCAGCTCGAAAAAATGCAGCAGCGCAGCGCGCGCCCCGGCACGATTCAGGGCCGTCTCGAAGAGATGAGCATCATGGACCTGCTCCAGTCGCTCGAGATGGGGCAGAAGTCGTGCCGGCTGACCATCGTCCGCGGCGACGACAAGTGCGAGATGTTCTTCACCGGCGGCGTCTGCAAACACGCCCAGTTGGGAAGCGTCGAAGGCAACGAAGCCGTGTTCAAGGCGGCCGCCTGGTCCGACGGCGAATTCGAGATTGACTTCAACGCGAATTCCGACAAGGTCACCTGCACCATGTCCACCCAGGGCCTGCTGATGGAAGCCTTCCGCCTGATGGACGAGGCCAGCCGCGACATGGCCGACGCTCAGGGCTAGGCCCGCCGATGCGCGTCGCCATCCTCACGATCAGCGATTCCGTCTTCCGCGGCGAGCGCGCCGATCTCTCCGGCCCCGCGCTGCGCGAGCGCTGCGCGCAGCGCGGCTGGCAGGTGGTGGCCGCTGAAATTGTTCCGGATGAATCCTCCACGATTCAGGCGTTTCTGATTGCCTGCGCGGATTCGCGGCAGGCCGATGTAATTCTCACCACCGGCGGCACCGGGCTCGGTCCGCGCGACGTCACTCCGGAAGCCACCGCCGCCGTCTGCCCGCGCTTGATCCCCGGCCTCGGAGAATTGATGCGCGCCGCCGGGAAGGGAAGCAATCCCCATGCCGCGCTTTCCCGCGCCGTCGCCGGCGTGCGCGGGCAAACGCTCATCGTGAATCTCCCGGGTAGCCCGAAAGGCGCGGTGGAATCGCTGGACGCCGTTGCGGCGCTGCTGCCGCATGCGGTGGATGTACTTCGCGGCGCGCGCCACGACTGATCGTCTTCGGTAGTGACTCCATTTGGCAGCAGCGCATGGAGTCTTTACGGTTCAGGGGGTCGGAGCTTTAGCTCCGACAAAATTGAGCACCTCTTCATCCTGTTTTCTTGCAGGGGCATAAGCCCCTGCAAGAAAAAGGACCCAGAAGTTGCACTCTGATGACGGAGCTGAAGCTCCGTCCCCCTGGCCAGGTGCGGCACAGCGAAATGGAGTCACTTCGTCGTCTTCCTTGAACTTTCAGAAATTTGACCGCTGTGCTAGGATGGGCGGCTGTTGAACCGATGCCGAGCGAATACATTCCCGTTTTCATTTTCGCCGCGATGGCGGCGTCGTTCCCGATCATCGCCCTGGTGGTCTTCAAATTCATCCGGCCGGACTCGCGCGCGGTGGGCGCGAAGCTGAAGCCCTACGAATGCGGCATTCCGCCCGAAGGCGACACCCACGGCCGCTACTCCGTGCGCTTCTACATCGTGGCGATTTTGTTCGTGATCTTCGACGTCGAGACGGTGTTTCTGTTCCCCTGGGCGGTGCAGTACAACCTGCTCGGGCTGTACGGACTGGTGACGATGTTCGTGTTTCTGGGCATCCTGCTGGCCGGTTACGTGTGGCTCTACAAGAAAGGCGCGCTGGAATGGGTCTAGCCGCGCGCGCAGACAGAGGTTGCTCTCTCCCGGCTGTTGGAACGGCCGGGATTTTTTATTGTGTCGCGCCGCGGAAGTTGACGCAATTTCGCGGCCTGTGTTAGAAAATACGGTTTAATATTCTCGGCTGTTGTCCTCAGGGCAGCCGGATTCACAGACAAGCGAATGGCCAACGACCCTTCGGAAAAGCAGCCGCCCGCATCACCGGGCACGCCGCCTTCTGCCCCGGATTCCGCTCCGGCGTCCGCGGAAAAGCCCGCGGCGCCGACTGCCACTCCGCCGAAGCCTGCTGCACCGACTGCTCCGAAGCCTCCGGCGGCGCCTCCCCCGCCCAAGGAAGGGCCGGTGCCGCTCGACAACGACCTGGTGAAGCGCTTCAAAGCCCGCTTTGGCGACAAAATCCACGAAGCATGGACGGATCGCAAGCAGTCCATCTTGGTTGTGAATGCCGCCTCGCTGGTCGAAATCTCCGAGTACTCGCGCGACGATGAAAGTTTCGACTACCTTGTGGACCTCACCGCGGTGGACTGGCCCAAGCGCGAAAAACGCTTCGACGTGGTGCTGAACCTTTATTCCTTCCAGAAAAACGAACGCCTGCGGCTGAAAGCGTATGTCGGCGAAGGGGAGGGCTGCCTCAGCGTCACCGGCGTGTGGAGCACCGCCAACTGGCTCGAGCGCGAGGCGTACGACATGTTCGGGATCGTGTTCGAGGGCCACCCGAACCTGAAGCGCATCCTGCTCCCCGACGAATGGCAGGGACATCCGTTGCGCAAGGACTACGACATCCTGACGCAGGACACCGCCTGGGTCCGCGAAAACCTGGGGATTGAGAGCGGACAGTAGCGATGGCCGATACGCGCACAACCGGTTTCCCTGGCGTCGAGCAGACCGTGCTCGGCGCCGACGAGATCATCATCAACATGGGCCCGCAGCACCCTTCGACGCACGGCGTGTTGCGCGTCAAGCTGCGCCTGGACGGCGAGCGCATCGTGGACTCCGAGTGCGTGATCGGCTACCTGCACCGCGGCGTCGAGAAGATTGCGGAGCACCGCAGTTACCAGCAGTTCGCTCCCTACGTGGACCGCATGGACTACGTGGCCGCGGTTTCCAACGGCCTGGGCTATTGCGAGGCGGTGGAAAAGCTGCTGGGCGCCGAAGCGCCCATGCGCGCGAAGGTGGTGCGCACGATCCTCACCGAACTTCAGCGCATCTCCAGCCACCTGCTCTGGCTCGGCACGCACGCCATTGACATCGGCGCGCTCACCCCGCTCTTCTACTGCCTCCGCGAGCGCGAAGAAATCCTGAAGATTTTTGAGAAATACTGCGGCGCGCGGCTCACCACCCATGCCTTCCGCATCGGCGGCCTGCAATACGACACCTACGACGGCTTCGAGGCGGAAGTGAAGCGCTTCTGCCTCGACTTCGGCCATCGAGTGGACGAGTACGAACAGTTGCTCACCGAAAACCGCATCTGGATCGCGCGCACAAAAGGCGTCGGCGTGCTCACCGCGGCGGATGCGATTGACATGGGCGCCACCGGCCCGGTGCTGCGCGGCAGCGGCGTGAAGTGGGACATCCGCAAGGCCATGCCCTACGCGGCCTACGAAAAATACGAATTCGAAATTCCTACCGGCAAGAACGGCGACACCTACGACCGCTACCTCGTCCGCATGGAGGAGATGCGCCAGTCCAATCGCATTTGCCTGCAGGCCGTCGAGGACATCCCCGCCGGGCCGATCATGGGCAAGGTGGGCAAAGTGCTCAAGCCGCCGGTGGGCGAGGTGTACCACTCCATCGAAGCGCCCAAGGGCGAACTGGGCTACTACATCGTCAGCGACGGCACCACGCAGCCCTATCGCGTGCGCATCCGCCCGCCGTCGTTCATCAACCTGGAAGCGCTGGACAAAATGATCAAGGGCCACCTGGTGGCCGACGTGGTGGCCATCATCGGCACGCTGGATATCGTTCTCGGCGAGGTGGACCGCTAGTGACCGCGCTGCTCGAATTCCTGAATACGTACATGTGGCGGCTGATCTTTGCCCTGGTGATCGTCGGCGTGTTGCCGCTGCTGGCCGGCTACGTGGTGCTGATGGAGCGCAAGGTGATGGCGGACATGCAGGCGCGGCTGGGCCCGATGCGCGTCGGCCCGCACGGACTGCTCCAGCCCATCGCCGACGCGCTGAAGCTGCTCATCAAGGAAGACATCATCCCGGAGAACGCGGACAAGCTGGTTTTCTGGTTTGCCCCGGTTATTTCCGTCACCGCGGCGATGGTGGCGTACTCCGCGCTGGCCATCGGCCCGTTTTTCCAGATTGCCGAGCTGAACATCGGCCTCATTTTCATCGTGGCCATCAGCTCGATGGGAATTTTCGGGATCATCCTGGGCGGCTGGGCCTCCAACAGCCACTATTCGCTGCTCGGCGCGCTGCGCAGCACCGCACAGATGATCAGCTATGAGACGGCCGCGGGCCTGGCGCTGGTCGGCGGCGTGCTCCTGGCCGGGACGCTCTCCACGAAGCAGATTGTGCAGGCGCAGCAGGGAGGCACGTGGTTCGTGTTTGTCGCCCCCATCGGCTTCTTCCTTTATCTCGTCGCCTCCATCGCGGAAACCAACCGTGCGCCCTTCGACTTGCCAGAAGCCGAATCGGAACTCGTCGCCGGCTACATGACCGAGTACAGCGGCTTCCGCTGGGCGGTTTATTTCCTGGCGGAATACGCGAACATGATCGTGGTGGCCAGCATCGCCACCACACTGTTCCTCGGCGGGTGGCTGAGACCGTTCGGGAGCATCGCAGCGCTGGACTTCCTCGATTTCTTCCCGCCGCTCTGCTTCTTCGTCGTGGCGGCGTACTGTTTCTACCGCACGCCGAAGCAGCCCGAGCCCATCCAGAGCGCGGTGATGGCGCTTTTCGGCGGGCTGTGCCTGCTGCTGGCCGTGGCGATGGCGCTGCCGTTCGTGCCCGGCCTCGCCGATTCGAAGCCCGGGCTGCACGGCGCGTTCTGGTTCCTGTTGAAGGTGTTCCTCTACATTTACAGCTTCATGTGGATCCGGTTCACGTTTCCCCGGTTCCGCTTCGATCAGCTCATGCGGCTGGGCTGGTACTTCATGATCCCGCTTTCGATCGTGAATGTGCTCGGCCTGGGCGTGTACAAGGTGCTGCGTCAGTTGCAATGGAATCGGTGGCCAGCGTTCCTGCTGACCACGGGCGGGACGCTGCTGGTGGCCATCTGGCTGGTGTGGATTGCGCAAAAGAAAGCTGGGATTCCCGGTTCCGTGGGCGACATGACGGAAGCGGAAGGATAAGGCATGACTCCCACGCAGATCAGCCAAATCGCGTTCTACTTCTTCGCCGGCTTGGCGGTGCTGGGCGCGATCCTGACGGTCACCGTCCGCAACGTCGTGCACAGCGCCATTTTCCTGATTACTTCGCTGCTGGCCACCGCCGGCATCTTCCTCACGCTGGGCGCGCAGTTCTTGTTTGCCGTGCAGATCATTCTCTACGTTGGCGGCATCATGGTGCTGTTCATCTTCGTCATCATGCTGGTGAATCTGGACGTCGCCTTGCACCAGTTGCAGTTCAATCGGCAAAAGTGGGTGGCGGGCCTGCTGGCGCTGGTGCTGGGTTCGCAGCTCGGTGTGGCCATCTGGTTCGCGCGCGCCAAGGGCTCGCTGGACATCCCGTCCGGCCGCACCGGCACGTTGAGCCCGCAGAATGTGGAGCAGTTCGGCCTGGCGCTGTTTGAGAAGTACGCGCTTCCGTTTGAGATTGCCTCGGTGCTGCTGCTGGTGGCGCTGATCGGGGCGGTGGTCATGACCAAGAAGCGCATCTAGGAGACGCCGGAGAAACGCATGGTTCCGATCAGCCACTATCTGTTCCTGAGCCTGGCGCTGTTCACCGTCGGCGTCATCGGCGTGGTCACGCGGCGCAACGTCATCGTCATCCTGATGTCCATCGAGCTGATCCTCAACGCGGTGAACATCAATCTGGTGGCCTTCTCGCGCCACTGGGCCAACGTGGATGGCCAGATCTTCACGCTGTTCATCATCACCGACGCGGCAGCCGAAGCCGCCGTCGGGCTGGGCATCATCATCGCGTTCTTCAAGAACCGCGAGACGGTGCTGGCCGACGAAATCGATTTGTTGAAGTGGTAGTCGCGGCGGGTTTATCCCGCCATTGCGGTAGTTGTTGGGGCCGGCTTTGGCTCCTGAGGCCTGAATGCAGAGCTACTTTCTGGACCACATCTGGCTGATCCCGCTCTTCCCGCTGGCGACGGCGGCGATCATGCTGCTGCTCGGGCGGCGGCTTCCGCACTCCACAGTGAGCGCGCTTTGCGTCGGCAGCGTCTTCGTTTCGTTCGTGTTTTCCGCCGGCGCCGTCTGGCAGTTGACGCAGCTCGCCGGCGAGCGCGTCCACCAGGTGGTGCTCTATGAATGGGTGCCCGCGGGCGCGTTCCACACCACCGCCGGAACGCTCGGCAATTTCGTTGCTGACCTCGGCTTCCTGCTCGACCCGCTCTCCGCGGTGATGATTCTGGTGGTCACCGGCGTCGGCTTCCTCATCCACGTGTATTCCATCGGCTACATGGGCCACGAAGGCGGCTACTACCGATTCTTCGGCTACCTCAACCTGTTTATGTTTTCGATGCTCGTGCTCGTGCTGGCCAACAACATGTTGCTCATGTTCGTCGGCTGGGAGGGCGTGGGCCTGTGCAGCTACCTGCTGATCGGCTTCTACTTCCTGAAAAAATCGGCCGCGGACGCGGGCAAGAAGGCTTTCATCGTCAACCGCGTCGGTGACACCGGCTTCCTGCTGGGGATGTTCCTCACCGCGGCCACGCTGGGCACCATCAAGTTCACTGAGATTCTTCCGGCCATCCAAGCGGGGCACTTTGAGATCGGCGCGCCGGTGATGACGGCGATTGCGCTGCTGCTGTTCGTCGGCGCCACGGGCAAATCCGCGCAGATTCCGCTGTACGTCTGGCTGCCGGACGCGATGGAAGGCCCCACGCCGGTGAGCGCGCTGATCCACGCGGCGACGATGGTCACCGCGGGCGTGTACATGGTCACGCGCTCGAACGCCATCTTCCAGCTTTCTCCGGTGGCCATGGAGACCGTTGCGGTGATCGGCGCGGTCACGGCGATTTTTGCCGCTTCGATGGGCCTGGTGCAGAACGACATCAAGCGCGTGCTGGCTTACTCCACCATCAGCCAGCTCGGGTACATGTTCCTCGCCTGCGGCGTGGGCGCGTTCGTCGGCGGCATCTTCCACCTGATGACCCACGCCTTTTTCAAGGCGCTGCTGTTCCTCGGTTCCGGCAGCGTGATTCACGCCATGAGCGGCGAACAGGACATGCGCAAGATGGGCGGCTTATGGTCGAAGATTCCGACCACAGCGAAAACGATGCTGGCCGGCACGCTGGCCATCGCTGGTATCCCGCCGCTCGCCGGTTTCTTCAGCAAGGACGAAATTCTGGGAAAAACCTTCGAGCACAGCCGCGCGCTCTGGCTCGTCGGCTTCATCACCGCGGGCATGACGGCCTTCTACATGTTCCGTCTGGTGAACATGACCTTCTTCGGCAAGTCGCGCGTGGACCACGACGTGGAGCACCACATCCACGAATCGCCGCGCTCGATGACGGGCGTGCTCGTGATTCTCGCCGTGCTCTCGATCATTGGCGGCTGGATCGGGTGGCCGGTGGCACTCGGCGGCGGTAACCGCTTCGAGCATTTTCTTGAGCCGGTGATCGCCAAGCACGGCGGAGAAGTGGCCGAGACTGCCAGCATGGCTGCGCACGCTAGCGCGGCGGAATACTTGCTGATGCTGGCTTCTGTTGGCGTGGCGGCACTCGGCATTTGGCTGGCCTACGTGATCTACCTGAAGCGCGAAGGCGCGGCGGAGCGCATGGCGGCGAGCTGGAGCGGCGTGCACAACCTGCTCTACCACAAGTACTACATGGACGAGATTTACGATGCGCTGTTTGTCAACCGCACCAAAGATTTGGCCACCACGCTGGGCGCCTTCGACCGCACGGTGATTGACGGCATGGGCGTGGACGGCTCCGCGTGGCTCACGCGCTTTGTTTCGCGCGTCTCTATCTGGTGGGACACCTGGATCGTGGACGGCCTGGTGAACCTCTCCGGCCGCATCGTGTGGATTTTCAGCTTCCCGGTGCGCCTGGTGCAGAACGGTTTGGTGCAGAGCTACGCGCTGGTGATTGTGGCGGGAGTTTTGCTGATCTTCGGGTACTACCTGACGAGGTGACTGTGAGGCGGAAGTGATGGAATTCTACGATTCGCACATCCTGAGCGTGATCCTGTTCACGCCGCTCGCCGGCACGCTGCTGATGCTCTTTGTGCCGCGGGAATATGAAAACGCCCACCGCTGGCTCGGCAACCTCTTCGGGTTTCTGGGGTTCGCTGTCTCCGTGCCGCTGGTGTGGAAGTTTGACGAAGTCGCGCACATCCCCGGCTTCCAGTTTATCGAGTATGCTCCGTGGATTCCCTCCATCGGCGCGGACTACCGCCTCGGCATTGACGGCATCAGCTACCTCCTGATCCTGCTGACCACGCTGCTCGGCGCCATTGCCATCCTCTCCTCGTGGAGCGCCATCCAGAGCCGCGTGAAGGAGTATTACATCCTGCTGCTGCTTCTCCAGGTGGGTATGCTGGGCGTGTTCATGTCGCTCGACTTCTTCCTCTTTTACGTTTTCTGGGAAGTGATGCTCGTGCCGATGTATTTCCTGATCGGCGTGTGGGGCAGCGACCGCCGACTCTACGCCGCGATCAAGTTTTTCTTGTATACGCTGGCGGGTTCCGTGCTGATGCTGCTGGCCATCCTGGCCATGTACTTCAACCACGCCGCCATGCACGCCGCCGCCTGGGGCTGCGCGCTCCAGGCCGTCCACGAGGCATCCACGTTCAATATCGAGGTGCTGCTGGCGGTGGTTCCGTCCTTCGGCGCTACGCTCCAGCAATGGCTCTTCTGGGGGGTGTTCTTCGCGTTTGCCATCAAGGTGCCGATGTTCCCCTTCCACACCTGGCTGCCCGACGCGCACACCGAGGCCCCCACGGCCGGCTCCGTCATCCTGGCCGGCGTCCTGCTGAAGATGGGCACCTACGGGTTCCTACGCTTCTCGGTGCCGATGTTTCCGGACGCGGTGAAAAATCCGAAGATCATGGCGGCGGTGATTACCCTGTCGATCGTCGCAATCATCTATGGCGCGCTGGTCTGCATGATGCAGAAGGACATGAAGAAGCTGATCGCCTACTCCTCGGTGAGCCACCTCGGCTTCTGCACGCTCGGCATCTTCGTGCTGACACCCGCGGGCCTGACCGGCAGCGTGATCCAGCAGATCAACCACGGACTTTCCACCGGGATGCTGTTCTTGATTGTGGGCGTGCTCTACGAGCGCCGCCACACGCGCTTGATCTCCGACTACGGCGGCATCTCGACGCCGATGCCCAACTTCGCCGCCGTGTACCTCATCGCCAGCCTCAGTTCGCTCGGCATGCCCGTGCTCAACGGTTTCATCGGCGAGTTCACGATCCTCAAGGGCGTCTTCGAAGTAAACAAGGTGTGGGCCGCGTGGGGCTCGCTCGGCATCGTGCTCGGCGCCGCGTACCTGCTCTGGCTCTACCAGCGCGTGATGTACGGCCCGGTGACGAATCCGGCCAACGAAAAGCTGCCCGACCTCAACGCCCGAGAGATGGCCTGCTTCCTCCCGCTCATCGCGCTCTGCTTCTGGATTGGCGTCTATCCCGCGCCTTTATTCCGCATCCTTGAACAGCCGGTGAAGAAGATCGTCCTGACCGTCAACCCGACTTACTACGACAAGCCCGTCATGGCGCGCCCCGTGGCGCCGCCGCAGGGTGAGACGGCCCCGGCCACGTTGCCGGAAGGGAAGTAGGCGCGACGATGCCTTCCTGGTCCCAATTCATGGACGCCCTGCGGCAAGGTCTTCCGCTGATCAAACCGCAGCTTCAACTGACGCTGTTTGGCATTGGCATCCTGCTCACGGACTTCTTCCTCGAACAGCGCTTCAAGTTTTTGAACGCCTGGGTCGCGATGGCCGGGGTCGCTTTCAGTGCCGTCGAGCTGTGGCGCCTGCGCGGCGTCGAAGCCCCCGGTTTCAACGGCTCGATCCAGGTGGATTCCTTCTTCGTCTATTTCGGCTTCCTGTTCCTTGCTGCCACCGCGCTGGTCATCTTGATTTCCGTCCGCTACCTCGAAATCGAGCACGAGCACCACGGCGAGTATTACGCGCTGATGCTCTTCGCCACCGTGGGCATGATGTTCATGGCCTCGGGCTACGACCTGGTGACGCTGTTCATCAGTCTGGAGACGATGGCCCTCAGCTTCTACATCCTGGCCGGCTTCCTGCGCAACGAGCGCCGCTCGAACGAAGGCGCGCTGAAGTACCTGCTGCTCGGCGCGTTCAGCTCCGGCATCCTGGCCTACGGCTTCTCCGTGCTCTACGGCCTCTCCGGCTCGACGAACCTCGGCGACATCGCCAACGCGATTGCGCTGCGCCCCGCGGGCGACATTCTGGTGCTGCTGGCGCTGGTCACCGTCTCCGCGGGCCTCTTCTTCAAGATTGCCGCAGTTCCGTTTCACCAGTGGGCGCCGGACGTGTACGAAGGCGCGCCGACCTCCATCACCGCCTACGTCAGCGTGGCCTCGAAGGCCGCGAGCTTTGCGCTGCTGATGCGGCTGTTCCTGGTGCCGTTCTGGCCCGTGCGCGCCAACTGGGAGACGTTGCTCGGCGTCATTGCCGTGGCTACCATGACCGTCGGCAACTTCGCTGCCATCACCCAGACGAACATCAAGCGCCTGCTGGCCTACTCCTCCATCGCCCACGTCGGTTACATCCTGCTCGGTCTGGTTGCGCTCAACGATACCGGTCTAAAGGGCGTCGCGTTCTATCTCTTCGCATACACCTTCATGAACATCGGCGCCTTCGCGGTGATCATCCTGCTGCGGCGCAAGGGCCTGATCGGCGACGAACTCGAGGACATGAACGGCCTGATCCATCGCAACCCCGGCGCGGCCGTCCTGATGCTCATTTTTCTGCTTTCCCTGGCCGGTATTCCGCCCACCGCCGGCTTCATGGGCAAGTGGCTGATCTTCTGGGGACTCATTCAGACCGGGCACTACTACCTCGCCGTTTTCGCCGCGCTCTATATTCTTCCGGCGGCGTACTACTATCTGCGGATCGTGGTGCACATGTGGATGACCGACGTCACCGACCCTGTGCGGCCCACCATTTCCCCGGCGCAGTGGGTGGCGCTGGTTGCGGCGGTGACCATCGTGCTCGGCGCCGGCCTCTACCCCGAGCCTTTCCTGCGCCTGGCCGCCTATTCCGTCATCCTTCCCCTGGCTCGTTGAGCCGGAGGCCCCATGCCTCCTGAACCGCCACGCAAGGGCTTCACCCGGTTCTCCCAGCAGTTCGCGCTGGCCATGGAGTTGCCGTTCCTGCTGGTCGGCTCGACGCTCACCGGAGGCGTGTTTGGATATTTTGTGGATAGCTGGCTGAAGACCGCGCCGGCCTTCCTGATCGGCCTCGGCGGGCTTGGCTTCTATGCCGGGTTGCGCGAGACTCTGCGCCGGCTGAAGAAGATGGAAAATGCAGGCAACGGAAACCGCCAATCCTAGCTTTGCCGTCCGCGCCGAGCGGCGCATCGCCCGCCTGACGCTCGTCCTGGGCGCGGCCGCCGCGGTTGCAGTTGCAGCGGCCTTTTCGCCGCGGGCGGGTCTTGGCGTCTTCACTGGCGCGGTTCTGGCCTGGATCAACTTCCGCTGGCTGCGGCAGGCCATAGACGCGCTGGTGTGGCTCTCTGCCGGGCAGCCGGGCGAGGCCAGACCGCGTATTTCCGCTTGGGTGTACATCAAGTTCTTCGCCCGCTACGCCTTGATGGCCGCGGTCATCTATGTTATGGTCAAGTACTTTGATGTGCCCGTTTTGGGTCTGCTGGCGGGGCTGTTTTCCCTGGGCGCCGCCGCGATGACCGAATCCATCTACGAGATTGTGACCCGGTCCAAGTAATGGAACACCACAACAGCATTCTTACTGTGCTTCTGAACAAACTGATCGGCCCCCAGGTCGCCGCTCTGTTGCATGCGCTTGGCGTTCATCCCCACGATCCGGCCAACCCGATTCCAGAGCATGTCGTCATGGGGATGTTGGTGGTGGTGCTCGGCATGGCCGTCACCCTGTGGTTGAAGGGCCGGCTGTCCATCGAGCGTCCCGGCGCGACCCAGCAGGTTGTGGAGATGCTGCTGACCAATCCGCTGGGCGCCGGCATCCGCGACCTGCTCGATGAGAACGCGGGGCATCATGGCCGGCAGTTTGTTCCCGTGGTCGGCTCCATCACGATCTTCATTCTGCTGAGCAACCTGCTCAGCGTGGTTCCGATCTTCACTTCGCCCACGGGCAATGCCACCGTGCCGCTGGCCTGCGCCATCCTGACGTTCCTCTATTTCAACTGGCAGGGCATCAAGCACCACGGCCCGATGGGCTACCTGAAGCACTTCTGCGGGCCCATCTGGTGGCTTGCGCCGCTGATTTTCCCCGTCGAAATCATCAGCACCACCGCGCGCGTTCTTTCTCTCACGGTCCGGCTGTGGGCCAACATGTTCTCGAGCGAGCTGCTCTACTTCATCTTCCTCGGCCTGCTGATGGGCCCGGCGAACGCGGCCATGCACAAGTCGCCGATGCTGGGCGTGATTGTTGGGATCTTGCCGGCCACGCTGCCGATTCTCTTTATTCTGCTGCACGTGTTTGTGGCCGTGATTCAGTCGTTCGTGTTCACCATTTTGCCTTCGATTTACCTCGGCATGGCGACCGCCGAGGAACATTAATCCGGCATTTTCGCCGTTTCAGCGTGAGCCCGGTCTGCACGAGGGTTGACCGGGAACCACCTCCTGACGGCTATTTCATAGCAGAGGAGAAACACATGAAGAAATTCGCAACGTTGCTGCTCGTAGCCCTGGCGGTCTGCCTGCTGGCTCCCGCCGCCTACGCGCAGGGTGCGGAAGCCGCCAAGCCGGCAACCAACTGGGTGGCCATCTCGGCCTCCTTCGGTATGGCCCTGGCCGCGGCGGTCTGCGGTATCGCGCAGTCCCGCGTGGCTTCGGCGGCCTGCGAGGGTATGGCCCGCAACCCGGGCGCGTCCGATTCCATCCGCCTGGCCATGATTCTCGGCCTGGTGTTCATCGAAACGCTCGTGCTGTTCACGCTCGCCATCATCTACCTCAAGGCGGTTTAACCGCCTTGAACAACCGGGGCCGTCAAGGGCCCGCTGAAAACAAAACGGCCCGGAAGTCTACTCGGACTTCCGGGCCGAATTCTTTGAGGCGCGGGTCTTCAGGCCGGCAAGTCTCGGGCGACCGTGGTCTGAGAAGAGATGCCCGCCTGAAGGCGGGCGCTACATCAGCGCAAGGACAGCGCCGAGTGCGCCGCGAACGTCATCAGCGGCCCGGGGAAGAAGAACAGCGCGAGGATGCCCGCGGCGGTGAGGAACATCACCGCGGCGACGCCGGGCGCCACTGGCGCAGGCGTCCAATCCTGCTGCGCCTCGCGGAAGTACATCACCCAAATCACCCGCAGGTAGTAGAACGCGCCGACCACCGTCGTGACCGCCATGATCACCACCAGCCAAATCAACTTTGCGTCCAGCGCCGCCTGGAAGATGTACACCTTGCCGAGGAAGCCCGCCGTCAGCGGCAGGCCCAGCAGCGAAAGCAGGTAGAGCGCGAGGCACGCCGCGGTCGTCGGCTGGCGCGTGGAAAGCCCAGCATAGTCGTCAATCTCGAGGCGCTGCTCGCCGCTCCCGCCCAGGTGCGACACAATCGTGAACGCCCCGACCTTCATCAGCGCGTACGCCACCAGATAGAACAGCACCGCGGCGATGCCCGCGGCCGATTCTTCTCCCGCCGCGCCCGCGGCGGCCACCGCCACCAGCAGGTAGCCCGCGTGCGCGATCGAGGAGTACGCCAGCATGCGCTTGACGTTCGACTGTGCCACCGCGGCGAAGTTCCCCACCACCATCGTCAACGCCGCCGAGATCCAGACGATCCAGAACCACGTGCTGCTCGCGTCGCCGAACGCCGTGAAGACGATCCGCAGCAGCACGGCAAACGCCGCGGCCTTCGGCCCCGACGCCAGCAGCGCCGTCACGGGCGTCGGCGCGCCTTCGTACACGTCCGGCGTCCACACCTGGAACGGCGCGGCGGCGATCTTGAACGCCATGCCGACGAAGAGCATCCCGAAGCCCAGCGTCAGCAGCATGTGATGATCGGTCGCGTGCGCGGCGGCGGCGCGGATCGCCACGAGCGACGTCGTGCCCGTCGCGCCGTACACCATCGCCACGCCGTAGAGGAAAAACGCCGTCGCAAACGATCCCAGCAGGAAATACTTCATCGCCGACTCGTGCGACTTCAACGCCGCCCGCCGGTAGCACGCCAGGATGTAACTCGCAATCGAGCTGATCTCGAGCCCGACGAACACCGTCATCAACTCCGTCGCGCTGGCCATGATCCCCATGCCACACGTCGCAAAGAACAGCAGCGCGTAGAACTCACCCTGTTGAAGATTTTCCCGCTCCAGGTAGTCGTACGAGGCCAGGACCACCAGCGACGCCGCGCCGTAGATGATCATGTGCAGAAAGACGCTGAACGAGTCCACCACCAGCAGGCCGTTCATCGCCGCGCCGGCGTGCCGCGACATCAACTCGACAGCGACCAGCGCCCCGAGCGCTCCCGCCAGACCCAGCCGCCCCATCGCCCCCTTGCGTTCGCGCGGCACAAACGGGTCCGCAACCATGATCAGCATGCCGAAGAGGCACGCCACCAACTCCGGCGCGATGCGGTAGATGTCTTGGATCGGAGGAAACATTTATTTCGGGCCTGCCCCTTGTTGAACTGCGGTGGCCGATTCCGCTCCGGCAGGGGCGTCCCGCAACTGCGGGACTGCGCCCCGCGTGCCCGCCAGCGCCGGCATTTGCGGCCGCTTCATCTGCTCGATCACCTGCTGGCTGGCCGTTTCCGTGCGGCTCAGGAACACCGGCGAGCCGATGCCCATCCACAGGATCATCACGCACAGCGGCCACAGGATCAGGCGTTCGCGCGGCGAGCAATCCGGCAGCACGCGGTTTTTTTCGACGGTCACTTCGCCGAACGCCACGCGCTGATACGCCCACAGCAAATAGACCGCCGCGAGAATCACGCCCAGCGCCCCGAAGGTCGCCCAGAGCTTGTTCACCTGATAGGTCCCCAGCAGGATGAGGAACTCGCCCACAAAGCCGTTGAGCATCGGCAGCCCCAGCGACGAGAGGCACACAAACAGAAAGAACGCCGAGAGCGCCGGCATCGGCGTCGCCAGTCCGCCAAACTCCTTGATCAGGTGCGTATGCCGCCGGTCGTAGAGCATCCCCGCAATCAGGAAGAGCGCGCCGGTGGAGATGCCGTGGTTCAGCATCTGGTAGATCGCGCCCTGGATGGCGACAGGATGGAAAGAAAAAATCCCCAGCACGACGAACCCGAGGTGGCTTACCGAGGAATACGCGATCAGCTTTTTCAGGTCCGGCTGCACCATCGAAACCAGCGCGCCATACACGATGCCGATCATCGCCAGCACCGCCACCCACGGCGCCAGTTCCTTTGATGCGGCAGGGAAGAGCGGCAGGCAGAAGCGCAGCAGGCCGTAGGTGCCCATTTTCAGCAGCACGCCCGCCAGGATCACCGAGCCGGCCGTCGGCGCCTCCACGTGCGCGTCCGGCAGCCACGTGTGCAGCGGGAAGAGCGGCACCTTGATCGCAAATGCCAGGAAGAACGCGCCGAAGAGCAGCAGCTCGGTCGTGTGCGGCAGTTGGAGCTTACCGTTCTGCAGCAAGACCTGAATGGTTGGCAAGTCGAAGGTGCCGCCCGGCACGCTCGCCCCGCTCAGCCCGAAGAGCCACAGAATGGCCACCAGCATCAGGACCGATCCGGCCATCGTGTACAGCACAAACTTGATCGCCGCGTAGATCCGCCGCTCGTGGCCCCAGATGCCGATCAGGAAATACATGGGCACGAGCATCACTTCCCAGAACACGAAGAAGAGAATCAAGTCGAGCGAGAGAAAGACGCCGATCATCCCTGTCTCGAGCACCAGCAGCATCAGGAAAAATTCCTTCACGCGGTGCCCGATACTTTCCCACGAGCACAGGATCGCAATGGGCGTGAGGAACGTCGTCAGGATCACCAGCCAAAGGCTCAGCCCGTCCACGCCGAGGTGGTAGTTGATCGGGGGCCAGTGAATCCACGGCCGCAGCTCCTCAAGCTGATACCCCGGCGTGCCCGCGGCGAACCCGTGCAACAGGAGCAGCGAGAGCACGAAGTTGGCCAGCGCCGTCGCCAGCGCCAGCCGCCGGATCCATGTGTGGTCGTCACCCCGCAGCGCCAGCAGGCCGAGCGAGCCGAGCAGCGGCAGGAAGGTCACGACCGACAGCAGATAGCCTTCGTTTGCCATGCTACTTCACCCACCAGATCAGCAGCGTGGTCACTGCCACCGCGCCGAGAACTACCCACGTCGCGTAGCTGCGCGTGTTGCCGGATTGCACCTGCCGCACGCGCTCGCCCGCCGCCCGCGCCGCGTGCGCCAGGCCGTTCACCGAGCCGTCGATCCCGCGCTCGTCCACGCTTCGCCAGAAAACGGTGTTCGACAGCCAATAAAGCGGGCGCACCACCAGCGCGTCGTAGATTTCGTCCACGTAATACTTGTTCGTCAAAAGCTTCTGCACGTTTTTCTGAAACGCAGTGCCTTCCAGCCGGCCCGGCTTCCCCAGCATGAACCGCCGCCACGCGACCAGTGCCCCCAGTGCGGCGCCGAAAATCGCCGCGCCCATCAGGAGCATTTCCAAGCTGTGGGAATATTTCGTCGCGTGCACCGGCGTCACTTCGGGCGCGGCTTTTTCCGCGGCGGCAAACGCCGGGCTCAGAAAGTGTTCGATGTAATCACTGCCGCTCAATGATTCTGGAATGCCCACCCATCCGCCAACGACGGAGAGCAGTGCCAGCACCACCAGCGGAACGATCATGCTCTTCGGCGATTCGTGCACGTGGACCTGCTGTTCGTCATAGCGAGGCGCGCCGAAGAAGGCCAGGAAAAGCAGCCGGAACATATATACCGACGTCAGCACGGCCGTGGCCAGCCCGACGCCCCAGAGCAGCTTGTTGCTGGCGGGCGTGCCATAGAGGCTCGAGACGGCCTTCCAGAGAATCGCGTCCTTGCTGAAGAAGCCGGAGAAGAACGGAGCGCCGGCAATCGCCAGGGTGGCCATGAACATGGTCCAGAACGTCCACGGAATTTTCGTGCGCAATCCGCCCATCTTGCGCAGGTCCTGCTCGCCACCCATCGCGTGGATTACGCTGCCTGCGGCGAGGAACAGAAGGGCCTTGAAGAACGAGTGGGTCATCAGGTGGAAAATGCCCGCGCTGAACGCGCCCACGCCGCACGCCAGCATCATGTAGCCGAGCTGGCTGACGGTGGAGTACGCCAGCACGCGCTTGATGTCGTTCTGCGCGAGGCCGATCGTCGCCGCAAACAATGCCGTGACGCATCCGATCACGGCCACCACGGCCATGGCCAGCGGCGCGTGCGAGAAAATCACGCTGGAGCGCGCCACCACGTACACGCCGGCGGTCACCATCGTGGCCGCGTGGATCAGCGCGCTGACCGGCGTGGGGCCTTCCATCGCGTCCGGCAGCCAGACGTAGAGCGGAAGCTGTGCCGATTTGCCCGTGGCGCCCACAAACAGCAGCAGCGCGATGGCCGTCAGCACGCCCGCCGCACTCATCGACTCGAGCGGCATCTTCGCCGCGGCAGGGAAGACCGTGGCGAAATCCAGCGAGCCGAACGTCTGGAACATCAAAAACATTCCCAGCATGAAGCCGAAGTCGCCGATGCGGTTGACGATGAACGCCTTCTTCCCTGCGTCCGACGCCGATTTCTTCAAAAAGAAAAATCCGATCAGCAAGTAGCTGCACAGCCCCACGCCCTCCCAGCCGACGAACAGCAGGGCGTAATTCGCCGCCATCACCAGGATGAGCATGAAGAACATGAACAGGTTGAGGTAGGAGAAGAAGCGGTAGTAACCGCCCTCGTGCGCCATGTAGCCGGTGGAGTAGATGTGGATCAGCCAGCCCACGCCGGTCACCACCAGCAGCATGACCACGGTGAGCTGGTCCACGTGCAGCGCGAAGTCCGCGCGGAAATTGCCCGCCAGCAGCCACGGAAAATAACCCGCCGGGGCCCACGGGATTTGGTTCGCTGCCAGCGCCGCGAATTCCCGGATGAGCTCGAGGACCGCCAGAAACGACAGCCCGGTTGTGCCCACGGCAATCGCGTCAATGGCGCGCTTCGGCCACCGGGTGCCCAGCAAGCCGTTCAGCGCCGCGCCCAGCAGCGGCAGCGCCGGAATAATCCAAAGATGATTCAGGATAAACATTCAGCCTTTGCAGCGGCGGCTTTATGCCACCACCGGCGGGGGGATCAACCCGCCGCTACAGCTTCAACAAATCCACGCGCTCCACGTTTAACGACTGGCGGTGCTTGGCAATCAGAATAATGATGGCCAGTCCCACCGCCGCTTCCGCCGCGGCCACGACAATCACGAAAAACACGAACACCTGCCCGTTCAGTTTTCCGAGGTGCTGGCTGAACGTCACGAACGCCAGGTTCACCGCGTTCAGCATCAGCTCGATGGACATGAAAATCGTGATGATGTTGCGCTTGAAGACGAACGCCACCACGCCCAAGCCAAACAGGACGGCGCTCAGCACCAGGTAGTAGGACGACGGAACCACGTCAGCTCTCTCTCTTCGCCAGCACGACCGCGCCGAGGATCGCCACCAGGATCAGGATCGACGTCAGCTCGAACGGCAGCGCAAATTCGGTGAACAGCAGCTTCGACAATTCCTTCGTCGCCTCCTGAGACCTGCTCACTGCCGGTGCCAGCCCGCGCGCGCCGCGCCCGACCCACCAGGCAAGCTGGAGCATCAGGAAGAAACTCAGCGGCAGCCCGAGGGTGCGGGCCATGCGGCTCACGTTGGTGCGTTCTTCTTCCCCCGCGTTCAGCAGCATGATGACAAACACAAACAGCACCATGATCGCGCCGGCATAGACAATGATCTGGACTGCGGCCACCAGCTCCGCGCCCTGCAACAGGTAAAGGCCTGCGAGCGCCACCATCACCACGATCAGCGAAAGCGCGCTGCGGATGGGATGCCTCTGCACGATCAGGCTCACCGCGCCCAGTACGGCAACCCCCGCGAGGATGAAGAAAACGATGATTGGAGCGCTCATCGCCTGCTCACCAGCACCATCAGGCTCGTCAGCACCACGTTGGCCAACGCAAGCGGCAGCAGCAGCTTCCAGCCGAAGGCCATCAACTGGTCGTACCGGAAGCGCGGCAGCGTGCCCCGCAGCCACACGTAGAAAAACAGGAACAGAAACACTTTTGACAGAAACCAGAAGGGCCCCTGCACGAACTCCACCACGCCCGGCATCGCGCACACCGCTGCCAGCCCGGCCACCGCCAGCGCGAGCACCGGCAAGACAATTCGCCCAAACGTGGTCGAGTAACGCAGGCCGTCCACAAAAAGCAGCACCGCGCACGCCGCAAACACGGCCGTGGGAATGTAAAGCGTCCACGCAAACATGCCCGTTGTAGAAAACGGAGAGAGCCAGCCGCCGAAGAAGAGCAGCGTCGCCAGGCACGACACCGTGATCATGTTGGCGTACTCGGCCATGAAAAACATGGCGAACTTGAAGCTGGCGTATTCGGTGTGGAAGCCGGCCACCAGCTCGGTCTCGGCCTCGGGCAGGTCGAACGGAACGCGGTTCGTTTCGGCGATAGCGGAAACGAAATAGACAAAGAAGCCGATCAACTGCGGCAGCGGCGGCGCGAGCAGATTCCAGCGGGGAATGAAGCCGAGCCAGTAGCCTTCCTGCTGCGTGATGATCTCGCGCAGGTTGAACGTGCCGGCCATCAGCACCACGCCGACCACGGACATGGTCATCGAAAGCTCGTAGCTGATCATCTGCGCCGAGCTGCGCAGCCCGCCGAGCAGCGGGTACTTGCTGTTCGACGCCCAGCCGGCCAGCGCCACGCCGTACACGCCCAGCGAGGTGATGGCAAACAGGAACAGCAACCCGATGTTCAGGTCGGCGATCTGCAATCCCGTCGCGTGCCCGAGGATTTCGATGTGCTTCGGTCCGAACGGAATCACCGCAATGGCGCTCAGCGCCAGCGCCATCGCCAGAAACGGCGCGAGAAAGTAGATGAGTTTGTCCGCGCCGCCCGGCGTCGGGTCTTCCTTGAACAGGAACTTGATGCCGTCTGCCAGCGGCTGGAGCAGCCCGTGCGGGCCGACGCGGTACGGTCCCCAGCGCGATTGGATGCGGGCCACCACCTTGCGCTCGAACCAGGTGAGATAGGCCAGCGCGGTCATCATCAGGAACATCAACACGACGACCTTGATGACGGAGACGGCCAACACCGGATGCTGGGCGATGAAGTCGCTCACGATTCGCTCTTCGCTTCAGGAACGGAGTGGATCATGGTGCAGTAGCGGCCCAATGTGCCGCTGGTGAACAGGGTGTCCCGCGGGGAGAAAATACTTTCCGCAGGCACGTCGATCAACTTGTGTCCGTTGGCCGGCGCCAGGGGCGCGGTGCGTTCGGCCCCGCCGGCGAGCAGGCCGGGCAGTGAAACGCCGTATCCTCGCACGCTGCGCCGGATTTCGTCCAGCGCCGCTTCCGGCGTGCGGAGGGGAATGGCTCTGCCCACTCCGGCCTTCGACAGTTGATGCGAAAGAATGCGCAGAATGTCGAAGTCGGTGCGCGTGCCCATCGTCTCCAGCCCCCTGCGGAGCAACTGCACTTCGCCGGCTGTGTTCGTCACCGTGCCGTCTTTTTCGTAGGCGCACGCCGCAGGCAGGACGATATCCGCGTCCCGCGAGGTCTCCGTCAGGAACATTTCCTGCACGACCACCCAATCGAGCCCCGCGGGCCGTCCGCCCGCGCCAAACGTCCTGAAGGGGTTTGCGCCCACGACGTACAACGCCTTCAGCGCGCCCCGGGCCGCGGCGGCGAGCATCTGGCGAGAATCCAGGCCGGTCTTTTCCGGCAGCGATGCGCCCCAGAGTTTGCCGAATGCGTCACGCGCGGCGGCATCGCTCGTCCACACGTAGCCCGGCAGCCGGTCGGGCAGCAAGCCCATGTCGGAGGCGCCGCGTGAGTTGGCGTAATCGCCGAGCGCGATGTAGCGCGTCTGTCCGGGCAGGGACGCGCCGAACTTCACCACATGCTCGATCGCGGCGCCGCGCAGCTCCGCGCCGAAGACGATCACAGCGTCGCGCTCTTTCTCCATCGCGCCGCGCAACTGCATCATCTCGACGCTGGTGTCCAGCTCCAGATCTCCCTCGCCCGTGGCCAGCCACTGTGCGATCAGCGCTTCCGCGCCCGAGGCGACGCGGACAAACTGCGCCGCCTTGCGCTTCAGCTTGATCTCTTCTGTGTTGACGACGTAGAGCCGCGCGCCGTTCTGCCGGATGGCGGTGCGGATCTGCCAGGCGACCAGCGGGTTCTGGTTGGTCGGGTCGTTGCCGATCAGCAGGATCGCCTTCGCCGCGCCCAACTGCTCCATGCCAGCCTGCGCCGCGCCCGCGCTTTCACCCAGCGCCTGAACCAGCGCGCCGTAGTCCGCGGTGCGATGATGGTCCACGTTGTTGGTGCCGACCAGGCCGCGCGCCAGCCGCCCCAGCAGGTAGTTTTCTTCGTTCGTGGTGCGGTTCGAGCCGATGAAGCCGATGGCGTCCGGCCCGTGCGCATCACGGACCGTTTTCAGTCGCGCCGCAACCTCCGCCAGCGCGTCTTCCCAGCTCGCGATCTGGAGCGTCCCATTCCGCCGGACGAGCGGCTGCTTCAGCCGGTCCGGGTGGTGGACAAAGTCGAACCCGTACCGGCCCTTGACGCACAGGAAGTCCTTATTGATCCCGGAAAGGTCGCGGTTGTTGGCACGCTGGATCTCGTTGTTGCGCACGCCCAGCGTGGTCTTGCAGCCGTTCGAGCAGTGTGCGCAGACCGTGGGCACGTATTTCATCTCCCACGGCCGCGTCTTGTAGCGGTAGGCGCCGCTGGTCAGCGCGCCCACCGGGCAGACGTCAATGCACATGCCGCACTCTTCGCACTCGAGGTGGTCTTCGCGGTTCGGGATAATCACGGAAAGGACGCCGCGCTGGCCCACGCCGAGCGCTTTCACGTCCATGCCTTCGTCGCACACGCGCACGCACCGGAAGCACAGGATGCACCGCGGCGCGTCGTAATAGACCACCGGCGACCAGGCCTGCTCCGGCGAATGCAGCTTTTCCTCGACGAACCGGCTCTTGTCCAGGCCGTAACGGAACGTCATGTCC
This sequence comes from Acidobacteriota bacterium, assembly GCA_016201285.1. GTDB lineage: Bacteria > Acidobacteriota > Terriglobia > Acidiferrales > UBA7541 > JACQDE01. The sequence goes on from JACQDE010000033.1 coordinate 94,292, forward strand.
TGCAGCTCGCACTCCCCGCCCTTGTCGCACACCGGGCAGTCGAGCGGGTGGTTCGTGAGCAGGAATTCCAACATGTCCTTGCGAGCCTTGTGCACCTGAGGCGTGTCGGTGCGTACCACCATTCCGTCGGCCGCCACCAGCGTGCACGCCGTTTGCAGCTTGGGCGCCTTTTCCACTTCGACCAGACACATGCGGCAGGCCGCCTGGAGCGAAAGACCGGGGTAATAGCAGAACGCCGGCACCTCGATGCCCGTGCGGCGCGCCGCTTCGATCACCAGCGTGCCCGCCGGGACGGTCAGCTTGCGCTCGTTGATGGTGAACGTGACTGTCTTTTGTTCTGGCATTTGTGTAGCGGCGGCTTTACGCCGCCGCGCGCCGGGATAAACCCGGCGCTACACTCCCACCGGCACATCGAGGGGCTTGTAGGGGCACCGCCCGTTCAAATGCTCCTCGAACTCATGCCGCCATTTCTTCACGATGGCCATGGTCGGCATCGCCGCCGCGTCGCCCAGCGGGCAGAACGTCCGCCCGAACATGTTCTTGGCCGCCTCGTCAATCAGCGGAATGTCTTCGGCACGGCCGCCACCGGCGTGGAAGCGGTCCAGAATCTTTTTGATCCACGATGTGCCTTCGCGGCACGGGATGCACCAGCCGCAGGACTCGTGCGCGTAAAACTTCATGATGCGCCGCGCGAAGTCCACCATGCAGGTATCCTCGTCGAGCACCACGACGCCGCCCGAGCCGAGCATCGAGCCGGCCTTGGCCAGCGAATCGAAATCCATCGGGATGTCGCACTCTTCCGCTTTCAACGCCGGCGTCGAGCTCCCGCCCGGCACCACCGCTTTCAATTTCTTTCCGCCGCGCACGCCCCCGGCCACCTCGTTGATCATCCGCAGCAGGTTGAAGCCCATCGGCAGCTCGTAGATGCCCGGTTTGTTCACGTGGCCGGAAATGCAGAAGAGCCGTGTGCCGCCGTTTCTGGCCGGGCCGAGGTTCGCGTACCATTCCGCGCCCTTCAGGATCACGGATGGCACCGAGCTGAGCGTCTCCACGTTGTTGATCACCGTGGGACAGCCGTAGAGGCCAACAACAGCGGGGAAGGGAGGCCGGATGCGCGGGTAACCGCGCTTGCCTTCGAGCGATTCCATCAGCGCCGATTCCTCGCCGCACTCGTACGCGCCCGCGCCGGTGTGCGTGCACAGGTCGAAGTTGAAGCCGCTGCCGAGGATGTTTTTTCCGAGGAAGCCGTGCTCGTAGGCCTCGCGGATGGCTTCGTCCATGATGTCGAGCACGTAGCGGTATTCGCCGCGCACGTAGATATAGCCCTGGTAAGAGTTCACCGACCGGCCGGCGATGACCATGCCCTCGATCAATTGGTGCGGGTCGAACTCCATCAGCGGCCGGTCCTTGCACGTGCCCGGCTCGCTCTCGTCGGCGTTGGCGATGATGTATTTCGGCTTCGGCGAATCCTTGGGCACAAAGCTCCACTTCATCCCGGCAGGGAAGCCCGCGCCGCCGCGCCCGCGCAGATTCGATTTCTTCACTTCCTCGATGATGCTTTCCGGCGTCATCTCGTTCAGCGCTTTTTCGAGCGCCTGGTAGCCCTCGTGCTTCCGGTACACGTCGATCTTGCGCGAGTTCGGGATGCCGAAGCGGCGGCTGATCACCGGCGCCTCCGCCGGGTGGCGTTCGTGGATCGAGCCGATGATATACGGGGCCGGCGACGGCTTCCTTCCGGCCTGGAACTCATCCAGGATCTTGTCCAGCTTCTCCGGCGTCAGATTTTCGTGGAAGTCGTAGTTCACCTGCACGGCCGGCGCGCCGGTACACGCGCCGATGCACTCCACTTCCTCGAGCGAGAACACGCCGTCGGCCGAGGTCTGCTTGTGGCCGACGCCGAGCCGCTTCTGCGCGTGCTCCCACAGCTTTTCTCCGCCACGCAACTTGCAGGCGATGTTGGTGCACACCTGTACGTGGCACCGGCCGGCGGGCTCGCGCCGCAGCATCGAGTAGTAGACCAGCGTCTCGGTCACCTGCAGCGTGTTCAGGTCCAGCCGCCGGGCGATCTCCGCGACCATTTCGTCGCCGATGTAGCCGAACACGTCCTGCGTGTAGAGCAGCATCGGTACCAACGCCGAGCGCTTCACCGGGTAGCGTTTGAGCAGTTCGGAGAACTTGTTTTCCAGGCGCGGAGGCAGAGTCATGGTTCGGTTTGGCTCACCACAAGTTACCGGTCAATTTCCCCCAGGACAATGTCCATCGTGCCGATGCAGGCCACCACGTCGGCGATCAGCCGCCCTTCGCAGAGTTTCGGCAGCGCCTGCAGGTTGACGAAGGAGGGCGCGCGGAATTTCACCCGCCACGGCTTCGGCGTGCCGTCGCTGGCCACGTACACCGCCAGCTCGCCGCGCGGCGATTCGATTGCCTGCTGCACTTCGCCCGGCGGCGGCGCGAATCCCTCGGTGAAAATCTTGAAATGATAGATGAGTCCTTCGATCGAGGTTTTCATCTCCTCGCGCGAAGGCGGCACGACGCCTGGCGCTTCGCTGCGGATGGGGCCTTCCGCCGGAATTTTCGCCATCGCCTGCCGGACGATCTTCAGGCTCTCGCGCATCTCTGCCACGCGCACCAGATACCGCGCATAGCAGTCGCCCGCGGTCTGCGTGCAGATGTCGAAGTCGAACTCGTCGTAGGCCGAGTACGGAAACATCTTGCGGAGGTCGTAGGCCACGCCGCTGCCGCGCAGCGACGGCCCGGAAACGCCCCAGGCGACGGCGTCCTCCGCGGAGATCACGCCGACGTTCTGCGTCCGCGCCAGCCAGATGCGGTTGTGCGTCAGCAGGTCTTCGTACTCCCGGATGCGCGCGGGAAACATCTCCAGGAACCGCTCGACGCGCTCGAGCCAGCCCGGCGGCGGCTCCAGCGCCAGCCCGCCGATGCGGAAGTAGCTGGTCATCATCCGTTGCCCGGAGACCATCTCGAAAATCTTCAGGATCTCTTCACGCTCGCGGAAGCAGTACAGGAACATGGACATCGCGCCGAGGTCGATGGCGTGCGTGCCGAGCCACACCAAGTGCGAGCCGACGCGCGTCAACTCCGTCAGCAGCACGCGAATGTACTGCGCCCGTTTGGGCACTTCGAGGCCCATCAGTTTTTCCACGGCGAGGCAGTACGCCAGGTTGTTGGAGAGCGGCGCGAGGTAGTCAATCCGATCGGTCAGCGTGATGGCCTGCGAGTAGGTTTTTGCTTCGCAGGTCTTCTCGATGCCCGTGTGAAGATAGCCGATGTCCGGCCGGGCCTTGATGACGGTTTCGCCCTCGAGCTCGAGCAGCACGCGCAGCACGCCGTGCGTGGAGGGGTGCTGCGGCCCCATGTTCAGGACCATCGTCTCGGCGGCGCCGGTGGCCGTCTGCACGGTGGTCGTCATCGGTAGCCCTCGACGGGATAGTCCTTGCGCAACGGGTGGCCTTCCCAGTCTTCCGGCAGCAGGATGCGGCGCAGGTCAGGGTGCCCCTCGAAACGCACGCCGAACAGGTCAAAAACTTCGCGCTCGTGCCAGTTGGCCGTCGGCCAGATGTTGGAAACCGTCTCCACCGCTGGATTAGCGCTTTCCACGCGGACCTTCAGCCGCAGCCGCTCGCGCCGCGTCATGGAAACCAGGTGGTAGTTCAGTTCGAAGCGCGGCTCGGCGGGGAAGCGGTCCACGCCGGTGACGTCACACAGGTAGGTAAAGGCCAGTTCCGGTTCGCCGTGGAGGAATTCCGCAGCCCGCCGAAGGTGGGCGCGGGGCACGACGATGGTCAGCTCGTCGCGGAAAAGGATTGTTTCCGCAACGGCCTGCGAGTCCCAGTCCCTCAGCTTGCGCACGACTGGATGATTTTCGACGTCCTGCGGTTCCACCATTCGAAGTGTCCCGGGCGAGCGGTCTATCGGTTCCAGTCCAGCGCGCCTTTCTTCCACAAGTAGAGGTAGCCGACCAGCAAGATTCCGATGTACACCATCATTTCCACAAAGCCGAACACCTGAAGGTCCCGGAAGACGTAAGCCCACGGGTAGAAAAAGATGGCCTCCACGTCGAACAGGATGAACAGCATGGCCACTAGGTAGAACTTGACGGAGAAGGGCTCCCGCGCGTCACCGGTCGGCCGCATGCCGCATTCATACGCCTGCATCTTGGCCCGGGTCGGCCGCCGGTTTCCGACGAATGTGGACAGAAGGATGAGGATGGCCGAAAGCCCCGCCGCCACAATCATGTGGACCAGCAACGGGACATATTGATTGAGGTAGCTATCTGTCATCTCGGGCGTGCCCGAAGAACTTGCTATAATAGCGGCCCGATGGCGCGGCGGTCAATCGAGCTTTCGGCTTTGCCGCGCCGGGCTTTCTGATTCGGGTAAGGAGACGGCACCTCAGCCTGCTGTGATCTTCGGATTCAATACCGACCTGCGCGTTGGAAACGCCGTGTACCACGTCCAGACCGAGGACCGCGGCGACGTGAATCCTGTTATTGACACGACCATCTACTCGAAGGGCCGCATTCTCCACCGCCGGGTCTCGAGCTATAAGGAGTTCCGCGAGTCGCCGGACTTCAGCCCCACCGCGCTCCGCCAGCGCCTCGAAGAGCAGCACCGGTCCGTCATCGACGAGTTGCGCGGTAGCGCGCTGGTTCTCGATGCGCCACAGGCCGCCCCGGCGCCCGCACCAGAGTTCGCAGCGGCTCCGCCACCCGCGCCGGCGGGAATTCAGGTGCAGCTTCTGAACCCGGGCTCCTGGCTCGCGGCGGGCACCGCGACGCTCAAATTGGAAGTGAAGTCGAACGGGAAAGGCGAAGCCGTGAGCGAGGCCACCATTCAAGTCACAGTGACCGCGGCCCAGGGGCCGGTGGACTTTGCCGCCAGGACCGACAGCGACGGCCATGCGGAGCTTGCCTTCCCACTGCCGCGCATGGGCCCGGGCGGGACTGACCTTGTCATCCGCGCCAAAAGCCCCGCGGGAGAAGACGAAATCCGCTACTCGCTCAAGCCCAAATCTCGCTCGGTGTAGGGGCGACCATTAGGTCGCCGTCTTGCGTACCGATTGCCCCGATGCAAGTCACGATCAACGGCGAAGAAAAAGAAATCCCTGACGGGCTCACCGTCACCGGCCTGCTCGGCCACCTCGGCATCCACCCCGGCCGCGTGGCCATCGAGCGCAATCTGGAGATCCTGTTCCGCGCGAAATGGGAAAACACCCTCGTCCAGCCCGGTGACCGCTACGAAATCGTGAATTTCGTGGGCGGCGGGTAGCTGCCTTCCGCCTCAATCCTGCAATTCAAACCGGACGGATACCTTGGCCCGCACCACCAATTGACCGCCTGAAATCGTTGCATCGCCCGCCGCGACACTTGACGCGAAGCCGAAGACATTGGTACTCACATTGGCGTATTGCTTGGGATAGTCCTGATTAGGGTTCTCCTCGGTGATGCTGTGTGGCCGGCCAAGTTTTTGGTTCAATTCTCCAGCCAGGAGGGCGGCTTTCTCCCGCGCCGCTCGCACGGCAAGCACGCGGGCCTCGTCGTTGTACTTCCTCATCTCGCCCGCGCGGAAATCCACCCCTTCCACCCGGTTTACTCCTGCCTCAAGTAGCCCGGCCATCAACGCCTCATACTTGGAAAGATCGCGCAGCAGAACGCTCAACGACTGACTGACCTCGTAGCCTACCAGCACCGACTTGTCCTTGATCTCTTCGTAGTCGGGGCCCATCGTCAGGTCGATCGTCTGGGTATCTTTCGCCTCGATTTCGGCATTGCGTAGCACCGCTTGCACCTTCTTCATCCGCCCATCGTGCTCCGTTTTAGCCTGCGCCAGCGTCTTAGCCTTTGTCTGGATGCGGAAGCGCAGCGAAACCTCCGTCGGCACCACGCGCACCTCGGCTTCCCCGCTCACAGTGATTAACCGCGGGCCCTTGCTTGCGTCCTGTCCACGGAGGAGTGAAGGAAGAACACCCAGCGCCAAGACCAACAGCACAGTTAACCTCAGAGTGGTTTTCATGAGAGCTACCTCTTCGCTTTCTAACCATGCCCAATTGCATCCGGGAGTTTCCTGTTGTGGCAATGAGCGGTGTGGAGAATAGCACAGCGTATTCGGGCTATGTGGAGGAACTTCAAGCTGATGGGACGGGGCAGCCCCATTGGCCGCCCCCCATTTCAAGTGGACCGCGCGGAGTTATTTCTTCCGGGTCAGCTTGAACAAATCCCACTTCACTTCCTTGCCCTTTTCGCGCCACGACCACTGCTGCGTGAAGTGGTCCTTGTCCACCAGGGTCACCGTCAGGTTGCGCATGTGGCCCGCGTCCGGGCTGGGCAGGTTGGTCGCGTCGAAAAACTTGAACGCGATCACATTCGGATTGGCCGGGTCGGGCGTGCCGACCATTCTCGGCTGGTTACCCGCGGCGCAGTAGTGGGTCACCATCAGCCGGTCTCCATCGAGGTGGTAGATGGTGACCATCGTTTCATCGCCTTCTGTCACCAGCGTCTCGACCAGCGCAGAACCAGCCGACGTCAGCTTGTAAGAGGCGCTGGCCGGTTTGTTGTTTCCCGCGATGCCTTCCCATTCGCCGACCAGTGTCTTCAGCCTGTCGAAACCCGCCTGCGCCTTGCTCTGCGCCGCCGCAGGAGCGATCAACAGCGCCAGCATCGCCACGAGGAGCACCACACCCCGCCATACATTCATGGTCGTTGCCTCCCTTCTTATGTCTGAATTGAGCTTGAGCGCCCTTGGAAATGATAGCTGTTTCTCGATTGTCTTGCACGTGTAGCGGTGACTTTATGTCGCCATTTTCTTGCGCCGCCGGGCCGCACAGACGAACAGCCATACCGAGGCCGCCAGCAGCAGCGGCGACGAATAGACCCCCGGCAGCAACCGCCCGAAATACACCGACCCCACAGAATGCCCGAGCCCATTGAACAGCATCAGAATCCCGTAGGGATAGGAGAGATAGACCATCGCGCGCGAACCGCGAAACGCAAAAACGGAAAGTAGGAGCAGCACGATGACCGCGCCGATCAGCCCCGTCAACCACACATCAAACGTAAACGTCGGCATAGGGAACCAGGAATAGCGCGCGCGGAGCGAGAGCACAGTGGGATTGTAGAAGGAGAGAAAATCCATGAGCGCCTCATCGACGACGTGCACCGCCAGCGCCAGCGTCAGCGCCACCCACGCCCATGCGTGACGGCGAATGCTAACTTCTTGCGCGGTGAATGAGGATTGGGATTCGACATCCATATCCACTCCGTCGAAACGACGCAGCGGGGGCCTACAATGCCTCTAGAAATGCTTTCACGGACACCTTAGCTTGTCGCAGGATTCCGCGAAGTGCGCCGATGGCAAGTTCTCTGTGTAGCGGCACTGCGCATCCCACACTTCCTTCATTTGTATCCTTGCGAAGCACAACGTGGGAACCGCGGCTTCTTGTCTGTCGGAATCCTAAGCGCTCCAGCGCACGAATGGCCTGCGTGCCGGAAACGCCGCGCAGCTCAGGCATGGCTGACTTCGAAGGTCGTCACCATGGGCCGCGCTAGATTCGGCAGCGGGAATTCCTCAAGGTAGAGTTCAGTGGCTTCCTTCAAGTTGACGAGCGCTTCTTCGACCGTGGCGCCCTGGCTCACGGTGCCCACTTCTGGACATTCAGCCACGTAGAGGCTCTCCTCTTTGTGCACCACCGCCATGAACGTTCGCACAGTCATTCAGCCACCTCTTTGACCCTATTGTGCAAAGAAAAGGTTGGCCCATGCAACCGATATCTCTGGAAGGCGGCTGCCGAGATCTCCGAAGGGAAGTTACACGCCGTTGAGAATGTGGCCCATTTTGTTTTTCTTGGCGCGCAAGTAGGCCCGCGCGCCTTTCGCCACGCGCGGCTCGCAGGGCAACCGTTCGATCACCTTCACGCCCCCTGCTTCTAGCTGCGCCACTTTGTCCGGGTTGTTGGAGAGCAGCCGCACGCGGCGCACGCCGAGCTTTTTCAGCACTGCGGCGCAGAAGCCGTACTCGCGCGAATCGGCGGCAAACCCCAGCTCGCGGTTGGCTTCGACGGTGTCCCGGCCGCAGTCCTGCAACTCGTACGCCTTCAGCTTGTTCATCAGGCCGATGCCGCGGCCTTCTTGCGGCAGGTAGAGCAGCACGCCGCTCCGTGCCCGGCCGATTTTTCGCAGGGAAAGCTCAAGCTGCGCCCGGCAGTCGCACCGCTGCGAGGTGAGCACATCGCCGGTGAGGCACTGCGAATGGATGCGCACCAACGGCGCGGAGCCGTTCAACCGGCCGCGCAGCAGCACCACGGCCTCTTCGTTCGGCCCGTTCCCCTGCATGCCGAGGATGGTGAAGTCTCCGAATCGGGTGGGCAGCTTGGCCCGGGCAATGATGTGGACTGTAGTCTTCCGTCGAGTCATCGCAAGCGAGCCATTATAGCAGCTTGCGCGGCAGCGCGCCCGCAGCCGACTTTACTTTGCGCGGCGCTTTGGCTAACGTAGAAACGCGCATTCCGCCGATACGCCCATGCAGACGCTGACCTCCGGAAAAGACCTGCTCTTCCTGCTGGTGTTGAAGGTTGGCCTGGCCGGTTCGATGGCCGCGCTGCTCGCGCGCTCCGCCACGTTCCGCAAGGTCCTCTACACCGAAATGCGCAATTCCGACGAGAAGATGCAGTTGCTTCTGTTCATGGCGCCGGCGCTGGTGGTGGGCGTTTTCCTGCGGCTGGTGGGCTACCGCTTTGCCGATCTCACTCTCGAAGGCGCGTTTCTGCTCGGCATCCTCGGCGGCAGCGTGGCCGGCTCGATCGGCGGCGCCATCGTCAGCCTGCCGGCGTTTTTCTTTCACGAATGGCTCGCGACGCCGATGGCCGTGCTCGCCGGCACGCTGGGCGGGCTGATCCGCGCCGTCCTGCCCAATCGGCAGGCCATCTGGAATTTCGGTCCGTTCCTTTTTCTGGGCATTCCCCGCTGGCTTTTCCGCCTGATCCGAAACGCCCGCACATCGTGGGAGATGCTGCCGCTGGCCGCCGTGGTCGCGCTCGAAATCGGCCGCATCGCGCTCGGCCATGCCGCCTTCGGCCGCTCCGTGAAACCGAACTGGCTCTTCACGCTCGAGACGCCCACCTGGTGGGCGCTTGCCCTCGTCCTCTCGACGGTCATGGCCGTGGCCGTGCCCATCAAGATCTGGAACAACACGCGCATCGAAGCCAAGCTCAAGCAGCACGAGGATCTGCTGCTCAAGGCGCGCATGGCCGCGCTCGCCAGCCAGATCAACCCGCACTTCCTGTTCAACACGCTCAACACCGTTTCCTCGCTCATCCGATACGACCCCGACCTGGCCCGCGACGTCGTGCTGAAACTTTCCAGCATCCTCCGCCGCCTGCTGCGCAAACAGGAGAACTTTGTGCCCCTGCGCGAAGAACTCGGCTTCATTGACGACTACCTCGACATCGAGGTGGCCCGCTTCGGCCGCGACAAGCTCCAGATTTCGAAACAGCTCGACGAAGACACGCTGGAGGCCTACGTGCCCAGCATGTTGCTCCAGCCCATCGTCGAAAACTCGATCCGGCACGGCCTGGCACCCAAGCTCGATGGCGGCGAAATCCGCATCCGCACCGCCCGTCGCGACGGCCGCCTGCTCATCGAAGTCGAGGACAACGGCATCGGCATGCCCCCCGCGCGCATCACCGCGCTCGAGGGCGAAGGCGACGCCAAGGGCATCGGCATCAGCAACGTCCACGAGCGCCTGCGCGTGCTCTACGGCGACGACTTCCGCTTCGACATCCACAGCGTCGAAGGCAAAGGCACCTTTGTCCGCATCGACGTGCCTGACTTGGTCCCCGTCCTCGAAACGTTGAGCTGACTGGCTCGGTTTCGGGCGAGACGCCTCCTCCCGTACAGTTCCGCTCAGGATTTACCTTGCCAGACGCTGGCACTTGCATTACAAAGTTGTAAATTCAGCGAGGAGTAGCAATGGCCATCGAAGCTCGCGGCGAATATCAGTTTGATGACATCTTGCGTGGAATCCGCCTCCTCTGGCGAGGTCAGAAGGCAGTGATGGGCATCTCTCTATTTATCGGGCCAATGATCCTCCTCTCCACCATTGGAGACTACATCCTTGGGAAGCAAAGCTTGGTCTCTCACTTGCCGGGTCTTTTCGTTGGCGGCTTCCTCACCTCCAATTATTGGTGGATTACATGGATGTCGAGCCGAAAACTCTGGAAATCCAACCTCAACCTGCACGGTACGACTGCTTTTCACTTCGATGAGTCGGGGTTTCAACTCACCGGCGCGAATGCTCAGTCCGAAGTTAGGTGGGCGGGGATCCTGAAGTGGAAAGAAGGGAAAGACGTGTTTTTGCTGTTCTGTTCGCCACAAATCGCCCACATTGTTCCCAAGCGGTTCTTCTCCGATGGCGGCCAGATGGATGCTGCGCGGCAATTGTTTGCCGAAAAGATCACAAGATTGAAATAACCGTTTGGAGCTCGAGATGCCTGGCAAATTCACTTCTTGCATTTCCTGCAAGTAAAGCTTGAAAGGCTCCCGGAGTCCGGTTTGGTCCGGGCGCTCGATTCCTCCCACTTTCTTTCGTCGATTCGCGTTGACTTCCGAGATACTCTTTCCTACAGTTAGCCCGACTGAGGTGCCCCGCGATGCCTGACTGGCTCACGCAGTTTTCCGCGTTCACCGTGTTTCTCGCGATTGCGGCCATTGGCTTCCTGTTTCTCCTGATTTCGCTCATCTTCAGCGGGATTTTCGAGCACTTCGAAGGGCACTTCGACCACGATGGCGGCGGCGATCACGGCGGCCCCAGCTTCTTCAGCCCGCGCGTGCTGGCGGTATTCATCACGGCGTTTGGCGGCGTGGGAGCGGTGAGCATGTCGCGGGGGAGCAGCATCCTGACGGCGTCGGGGCTTGGTTTTCTGAGCGGCGTGGTGCTGGCTTCGCTGGTGCTGGTGTTCGCGCGGTTTCTTTATGGGCAGCAGGCGTCCAGTGATGTCCGCACGTCGGATGTCGTTGGCCAGTCCGCTCGAGTAATTGTGGGCATCCCCGCGGGTGGAGTCGGCCAGGTACGCTGCCGCGTGGGAGAGGAATTGATCGACAAGATTGCCCGCTCCCAGGACGGCGCAGCGATACCGGAGAACGCCGTCGTGCGTATTGAAGATGTGCTGGGCGAGACGGTGGTCGTCCGCCGCGAGCCGTAAGAAAGAGGAGGTGGGACGATGTTAGGCGATTGGTCGCAGTTGCTTCTGCCGGTAGTTTTTGTTGTGCTGCTGCTGGTGCTGTTCATCGCGCCGTGGCTCTTTGCCAAGAACTACCTGAAAGTTTCGCCCAACATGGTGGCTGTCCTCTCCGGCCGAAAGCGCCGCTTGCCC
>JACQDE010000041.1 GCA_016201285.1 Acidobacteriota bacterium
ATGCTATAATAGTATTATGAGTGGTAGGGGCGGCCTTCAGGCCCGCCCTTTTTGCTTTTTAGCGTGAATTGGGCGTTCCATCCCGCAACCTCGGGATCGGGCGCCTTTTTTGTTTCCGTCGAAGTCGTAGGACAGGCTTTCCGGCCTGTCCAGCACTCACCGACCAGACGCAACGGGACAGGCTGGAAAGCCTGTCCTACGAGGACGAACCATGCTCAAAGAGAAACTCGACGCCGCACAAACCTGGAAGCAAATGGAAGACCTCGTCGTCCCGCGCCTGCGCCTGACGGTGAACGAACACGCGGCGTATTCTCATCTGATTCGGCACAGCCGTCTGGAAGGGAACCGGCGGCTGCATTTTTCGATCACATGGCTGGGGCGGGGAACGCGACTGTCCGACGTGCCGGTGCGAAAGGCCGTCCGCAGCCTAGCGGCGAAAGGCGCGCTGCGAATTGTCGAGCGGAGCAAGGCGGGACACGTCGTTGAAGTGCTGTTGCCCGGGGAAATCGCCGTGTGCCGGCGCTCCGCGCCAGCCCAGGGCGGGTTCGACGCGGAAGCGGAGGATTTTTTTCGGAGCAGAAAGCTTCGCGAAGCCATTTTTCGTCGCGAGCACAACCGGTGCTTTTATTGCTTCCGGTTCCTCACCGTGCGGGTGCGCGCGCTGGACCATGTGGTCCCCAAGGCCGCCAACGGGGAGAGCTCTTATCGCAATGTGGTCGCTTGTTGCACGGATTGCAACGCGCGAAAAGGCGAAAAGGCAGCTGAGGATTTTCTGCGGCAGCTTTTTCGGGAGGGGCGGTTAAACGGCGACGAGATGGATGAGCGGCTCCGAGCCGTGAAAGAACTCGCCGACGGCAAATGCAAGCCTGATCTTGCCCCGCTCAATGGCCGCCACAAACGCGGCCCCCGTCCCCTCGATCCTTCCCGGCACGCGGGCACTAGAGAAGCGCGCGACTTGTGTTAGCTTCGTGCGGCAAAACGACCGCGAAGAACTTTTTCCCGCCGAGCAAGCGTGTAGCCCGCGTCTTCAGACGCGAGGTCGTTCGGATTGCTGAACAACTGCCCCGCCTCTGAAGAGGCGGGCTACATCGTTTCCTCTTTTCCTCTTTTCAATTTGCTGTGCTAGCATCGTGCGACTAACGAGGCGATGGATTTTTCTCTCAGCGACGACCAGCTCCTGCTCCGCGACACCGTCCGTCAATTCATGGAGGCGGAACTGCGCCCGGTGGTGCGGCAAAACGACCGCGACGAAATTTTCCCCGCCGAACAAATCCGCAAGCTCGGCGAAATGGGTTTTTGTGGCATGTGCGTCCCGGAGGAGTGGGGCGGCGCGGGCATGAGCACGGTGAGCTACGTCGTCATGCTCGAGGAGGTGGCGCGCGTGTGCGCGGCCACGGCGGTCACGCTCAGTGTGACCAATTCCGTCGTGGCCATGCCTATCTACAAACACGGCACCGACGCGCAGCGCGAGAAATATCTGAAAAAACTCACCCGCGGCGAAATCATCGGCTGCTTCTGCCTGACCGAGCCGCAAGCCGGCTCCGACGCCGCGGCCATTCAATCGCGAGCCGTGAAGCAGGGCAACGTGTACAAGCTGAGCGGTACGAAGAGCTGGGTGAGCAATGGCGGGCAGGCCGGCGTGTATCTCGTCTTCGCTAAGGTGGAGCGCGCCGAAGTCCCGCCGAGGGCCGCAGGTCCGCCTCGGGCGGACGGCGGCATCACCGCGTTTCTGGTCGAGCAGTCCATGCCGGGCTTCCGCATCAGCCGCTACGAGGATAAAATGGGATTGCGGAGTTCTCGCTCCGCCGAAATTATTTTGGAAGAGTGCGAAGTGCCGGCGGAAAACCGGCTCGGCGCGGAAGGCCAGGGCCTGAAGATTGCCCTGGAAGCCCTCGACGGAGGGCGTGTGGGCGTTGCCGCGCAGGCCGTCGGCATTGCGCAGGGCGCGCTCGAAGAATCCGTGCGCTACGCGAAGCAGCGCCGCGCGTTTGGGAAAACCATCGGCGAATTTCAGGCTATTCAATGGATGCTGGCGGACATGCAAACGGATATTGAAGCGGCGCGCGCGTTGACGCACTTCGCGGCGTGGCGGCAGGATCAGGCGATAGCGGCGGGCCAACCCCTCGCAGGAGGCGCTCGGGGCAAGCCCGCGTCACGCGCCAAACTGTTTGCCAGCGAGATGGTCAACCGCGTGGCGTACAAGGCCGTGCAGATTCATGGCAGCACCGGCTACTCGCGCGAGTCGCACGTCGAACGCATGTATCGCGACGCGCGCGTGATTTCGATTTATGAAGGCACGTCGGAAATTCAGCGCATGATCATTGCCCGCGACCTGCTCGGAACGAAAGGGGCCGCCTAGTGGGAGCGCCCCTCACGCGAGGCACGCCGGGTGCTCGCAAGCGAGTCCTCAGCGGCATGCGCCCCACCGGGCGGCTGCACATCGGCCACTTTTTTGGCGCGCTGCAAAATTGGGTCAAACTGCAGGAGCAGTACGACTGCTTTTATTTTGTCGCGGACTGGCACGCGCTGACCACGGATTATGCCGACGCCTCGCAGGTGGCGCGCAACACCATTGAAATCGGCACCGACTGGCTCGCCGCCGGACTCGACCCGGGGAAATGCACGCTGTTTATTCAGTCGGAGGTGCCGGAGCACGCGGAACTCCACCTGATGCTTTCCATGGTGACGCCGCTCGGCTGGCTCGAGCGCGTCCCGACCTACAAAGAGCAACTCGAAAACATTAAGGACAGGGATTTGCACACGTACGGCTTCCTCGGCTACCCGCTTTTGCAAACAGCGGACATTGTGATTTACGACGCGCACTTCGTGCCCGTCGGCGAAGACCAGGTGCCGCACGTCGAGATGAGCCGCGAAGTTGTGCGGCGGTTTAACACATCGTTTGCGCGAGTGGATGAGGAGACGCGGAAGCTTTCGCTTGATCACCGGCTTTCGCTCCTTGCCAATCAGGGCCTGCAAGTCGAACAGGTGCTCCGCGAGCCCGATGTGTTGCTGACTGAGACACCCAGGCTCCCCGGCACCGACGGGCGGAAGATGTCCAAGAGCTACGACAACTACATCAACTTGAGCGAGAGCGACGATGCGGTCCGCGAAAAAACACGGAACATGCTGACCGACCCGGCACGCAAACGCCGCACCGACCCGGGCAATCCAGACGTCTGCCCGGTATTTGCCTGGCACAAACTGTTTTCGCCGCAGCCGACGATCGACCAGGTGGACAAGGAATGTCGCACGGCGGAAATCGGCTGCGTGGACTGCAAGAAACTAATGGCCGACAACCTGGTGAAGTGGATCGAGCCGATCCGCGCGCGGCGGCAGGAATACGAAGCGCACCCGCAGCGCGTGCTGGAGATTCTCGACGAAGGATCGAAGAAGGCCAGGAGCGTCGCGCGGGAAACGATGGCGCGCGTCCGCGAGGCGATTTTTGATTGGAAGAAAATGCGCAGCGAGATCGGTGTTGTTGAGTGAGAATCATGGTGCGGCGAAGCAAACTTCGCCGCGTGAAAGCGGCGTCCCTTCGTCCAGCAGCCGCGGGATCAGGACACGCAAGCCGCCGCACTCCAAAAGCGAACGCGGAGATTGAGTTGGACACTTCGCCCTACAACATTCATCTGGAAATGTACGAGGGGCCATTCGACCTGCTGCTGGACCTCATTCGAAAACAAGAAATCGACATTCATAACATCCCAATTTCAAAAATCACTGGCCAATACCTGGATTATTTGCACAAACTAGAAAAATTGGACATCGACGTTTCCGCGGATTTTATTTACATGGCGGCGACGCTGATTTACATCAAGTCGAAGATGCTGCTGCCGCCGGACCCGCTGGCCGGCCCCGACGAGCTGCTCGACCCGCGCGCGGATCTGGTGCACCGACTTTTGGAACATGAGAAATTCAAGAACGCGGCGCAAATGCTGCACCAGAAAATTCAGATTGAAGATCACGTCTGGTCGAAGCCGGACCTGACGCTCTACGAAGGCGAGGCCGTCGAAGGCGAGTTGGTTGTCTCGCTCGTGGATCTCGTCAAGGCATTTCAGACGGTACTCGACCGGCGCAAAGAAATCACGCGCATCGAGCTTCAGCACGAGCAGTTCACCGTGGCGCAAATGATGGAGATGCTGCGCAAGCAGCTGGTGGCCAGCGAAGGCCCGGTCTCGCTCATCCTGTTTTTTGAGGCCTGCCCTTCGCGCCATGCCATGATCGTTGCGTTTCTCGCCGTTCTCGAACTGGTGCGGCTCCAGGCGATTCTCCTGGTGCAGTCCGCGCTGTTTGCCGACATGCAGATCAAGAAACACAAGATGTTCGACGTGGTCTTCGGCGGCGGCGACGCCGTGGGCCAAATTGACGAGCAGTATCAATGACGATGACACCGAGCGATCTGAAGGCATCTCTCGAAGCTATTATTTACGCGGCCGATGAACCGGTCACGCTGGACCAACTGGCCAGGACGGTCGGCATGGAGAAGGCGGACATCCGGCCGGCGCTCGATGAACTGCTGGCCGCGTGCCAGGGTGACGATCGCGGCATCGAAATCCGCAAAGTCGCCGGGGGCTACAAACTCTATACCAAGGCGCAGCATCACGACGTGGTGCGCCGCTTCATCAAGAGCCTTCGCCCGCCGCTGCGCCTGACGATTCCCGCGCTCGAGACGCTGGCCGTGATCGCCTACAAGCAGCCAGTGACACTGCCGGAGATCAACGAAATCCGCGGCGTGAACTGCTCCGGCGTCGTGCAGACGCTGATGGAGCGCCGCCTGATCACCACCGCCGGGCGAAAGGCGGTGATGGGCCGGCCGATTCTCTACCGCACGTCGAAGGATTTCCTGATGCGCTTCGGCCTGAACGACGTGGACGAGTTGCCCAGCCTGAAAGAATTTGAGGAGCTCGCCCGCGCCGCCCTGGGCGCCGATGCCGGCCTCGACGAGGCCGAGGTGGTCGAGCTTCCGGGGGCGGAAGGCGATGCGCTGGCAACGGGCGAGCCATCGGCGGGGCCGGCGCCGCCTTCGGAGGCGGAGTCCCCGGCTGCCGAAGAATCAAAATCAGGTGAAACCCCGCGGCAGGATCACCCGGTCTAATCAACGGTTGATTTATTTGGAAAGGGCAGAGGAAGAGTGCAGGAACGTCTTCAAAAACTGATTTCACGGGCCGGCGTCGCTTCGCGTCGCCACGCCGAGCAGCTCATCGTATCGGGGCAGGTGACGGTCAACGGCCACGTCGTCACCGAGCTGGGCAGCAAGGCCGATCCCGATTCCGACCACATCAAAGTGGGCGGAAAGCTGCTTCACTTTTCGCAGGCGCGGCTCTATCTTGTGCTCAACAAGCCCGCCGGCTGCGTGGCCACGATGAGCGACCCCGAAGGCCGCCAGAGCTTGCGCGATTTTCTTCACGGCGTGCCCGGCCGCGTCTTTCCCGCCGGACGCCTCGACTTCCACACCGAAGGTCTCCTCCTGCTGACCAACGACGGCGGGCTGGTGAACCGCCTGCTGAAAGTGTCCGGACGCTTGCGTCAAGTCTATTGGATCAAGGTCAAGGGGCCGCTCGGCGCCGGGGTGCTGCGCGAGATCCAGCAGCAGGTGGGCGCGCGGCTCGTGCCGTTGAAGGGCCGCACCGCCGCGCCGAACCCGTGGTATGAAGCGACGGTGACGGAAGCGAAGAGCGATGCCCTGCGGCAGAACCTGGCGCGGCTGGGACATCACGTGGAAAAAATCCGGCGCGTGAAACTGGCCGAACTGGAGTTGGGCCCGATCGAACCTGGCAAGTATCGCATGTTGACCGAAGGCGAAGCCGCCGGGCTGGTCCGCGTTGTGGCGCGCACGGAGCGCCTCGGAGGCGCCAAGCCCGCGATTCCTGTGCCGTACAGGGCGGCGGAATCCGCGAGGCCGAGTGGAGGACCAACCCGGCCGAGGACCGGCGGCGCGGTGCGCTATGGAAGCGCGCGACCCGTTGCGCCGCGGCATCATGCGGGAAAACAATGGGGCAGGCCAACTGGAAACCAAGCAAAGCCGAAGACCGGAGGCAAGGGCGGGCGCGGGCGCTCCGGCAAGCCGGCCAATCACAAAAGGACGCATCGCGGATGACAACCCCTCTGCACGATCGCGTGCCCGAGTTTATCCGTGGGATCGATCCCTACCGGCCGGGCAAGCCCATCGAGGAAGTCGAGCGCGAACTGAACATCCGCGCCGTGAAACTAGCGTCGAACGAAAACCCGCTCGGCCCTTCGCCCCTCGCCGTCGAAGCCGTCCGCAAGCACGTCGCTGAGTGCAACCGCTATCCGGACGGCGGCGGCCACACTCTCCGCGAGAAACTTTCCGGCCGCCACAACGTGCCGAGGGAGAACGTTTTTCTTGGCGAAGGTTCGAGCGAGTTGATTGACCTGGCCGCGCGCATCCTGCTGAAGCCGGGCGAGGAAGGGCTTACCGCGGAGGGAACATTCCCTTCGTATTGGATTGCGATCCGCGCCACTGGCGCCACGCTGGTGAAGGTTCCGCTGCGCGACTATGGCTTCGACCTGGATGCCCTGGCTCGCGGCGTGACCCCGCGCACCCGCGTCATCTATCTCGCCAACCCCAACAACCCGACCGGCACCATGTTTTCGTTGAAAGAATTCGAGGCGTTCTTCCGCCGCGTCAGCGATTCCTCGGACGCGCTGGTGGTGCTCGACGAAGCCTACTGCGAATACGTCGAGGGCGAGGATTTCTCCCGCTCCACGCGGCTGGCGTGCAGTTCTCCAAACTTGCTCGTGCTGCGCACGTTTTCCAAGGTGTATGGCCTGGCCGGCATGCGCATCGGTTACGGCGTCGGGCCGGCGGATCTGCTCCGGGAGATGAACAAGCTGCGCACCCCGTTCAATACTTCGAGCGTCGCGCAGGCCGCGGCGGTTGCGGCGCTGGACGATGCGGAGCACGTTCGCCGCTCCGTCGAGTCCAACCGCGCCGGCATGAAGCAGATCACCAGCCGCCTCGAGGCGATGGGCGTCGCCTGCGTGCCTTCGTTTACAAATTTTCTGCTCATCGAACTGGGGCGCAACTCCAAGGAAGTTGCCGCCGCCCTGCTGCGCCACGGCGTGATTGTGCGGCCCATGGCGTGGATGGGATTTCCGACGGCGATCCGCGTCAGCGTGGGGACAGCGGAAGAAAACGCGCGGTTTCTTGACGCCCTCGCCCGGGTGCGGTCCGGAACGTTAGAAGGTTCGAAGGTTTGAAGGTTGAGACGAGTGGTGAGGGAGAAATCAGAATTCAGAAATCAGAAGTCAGAATTCAGAATTCAAGATGAAGATGCCGGGCTGCCGCGGCTGCGCGCCATTCGGCGACGCTCCCCTCGATTCCGCTTCCCTCGCTATCGCTCGGGACGAGTGGGGCAAGCGGGACAGGCGAGTGGCGAGCAAGAAAGGGAAGAAAAAGATAACGCAGTCCCTCATGACGGTCAACCGGCACCCGGAAAGCATGAAAATGAAACCACCCCTTGCAGAACAAGCAGATCCCTCGCTTCGCTCGGGATGACAGTGGGCGGGGTCGGGCTGGAATTTTCAGGGCAGAGGACGCGGAGGAGCGCAGAGAAAAAAGAGTGGCGAGACTCGAGCAAGAAGTTGAAGGGTTGAATCGTTAAAGGGTTGCAGTGTCAGAAGGCCCGAAAGCCGGCGGCATTGAAACGAAGGCAAGAGCCGGCCAGAGGCCGGCGCTACGCGTGATTACACGACGGAACAATGCCGCGCTTCCCGACACAAAACGTCGGGGCGCAGAAAACGCAAAAGCGCGGCGCTACAGTGAAGTCGCGATGAGATGAGTCCTTCCAAGAAGACGAGTGATCCGATTACGGAAATCCTGAAGGCGTCCAAAGTTATCGCCGTTGTGGGACTGTCCTCGCGGCGGCAGCGTCCGAGCTATGGCGTGGCGGAATACCTCCAGCAGGCCGGCTATCGCATTGTTCCGGTGAATCCGCACGAGACGGAAGTGCTTGGCGAAAAATGCTACGCGCGGCTGGAAGACATCCCCGGCGCGGTGGACATCGTGGACGTTTTTCGCCGCCCGGAATTTGTGCCGGAAATTGTCGAGAGCGCAATCCGCATCGGCGCGAAGGCCGTGTGGATGCAGGAAGGCGTGGTCCATGAAGTGGCGGCGGAACGGGCA
This sequence comes from Acidobacteriota bacterium, assembly GCA_016201285.1. Classification (GTDB taxonomy): domain Bacteria; phylum Acidobacteriota; class Terriglobia; order Acidiferrales; family UBA7541; genus JACQDE01. Next base: position 8,147 of record JACQDE010000041.1, read on the forward strand.
AGGCAGGCAGGAATCGCGATAGTGATGGACTCGTGTATTCTGAAAGAGCACAGGAGAAGAATCTAAAACCGCAGATGAACGCAGATAGACCCAAATAAAAGAGGAAACTCGAAATTCGAAACGCGGAAGAGAATTGACGCGGAGGCGTTGAACACGAAGGATAGCAAAATGAAACCGAAGAGCTTGTACCTGGTGCTGTGCGTGGCGGGGACGGTGCTTCCGTATTCGCAATTTGTGCCGTTCGTGATGGAACATGGGCTGGATGTGCGGCTGTTCTTCGAGCAGCTTTTCTCCAACCGGATTAGTGGATTTTTTGGCTGGGACGTGATCGTGTCGTCGGTGGCGCTGTGGGCGCTTGTGGCGATCGAAGGCCGGCGTGCCGGGGTGAAGCACCTGTGGGCGCCCGTTGCTGCAAACCTGGCGGTCGGGGTGTCGCTGGGGTTGCCGCTGTTTCTCTACATGCGGGAGAGAAAGAAGGATCAATCAGAAGGCAGAAATCAGAATTCAGAATTCAAGATGAAGATGCCGGGCTGAAGCCCGGCGCTACAGAGAGATCCTTCGTCCCGACAAAAGTCATCGGGACTCAGGATGACAGAACAAGTGAAAATGTCGGGCTGCCTGGGCTGCTCTCCCTTCGTCTTCACTCAGGGCAAGCCGGGCAAGCAGGAAGCCGGCGGTACGGCGCGACCGAAGGCGCGGAGAAGGAACCGGCTCCCTCGGCTCCGCTCCCTTCGGCTTCGCTCAGGGCAGGCGGGACAGGTGGAAGCCGGCGTTACGGGCGCGAGGATGGTGGGGTGCCCCAGGCTGGCATTCTCCGATCCTGAATTTGAAATTCAGGATTTGAGATTTGAAAGAAAACAAGAGCACAAGCACAGCATGCAAATCAAAGTCATTTGCAGAACAGGACACCAAATTGTTGCGATTAGCGGATGGGGAAAATTTGGAGCGGGCGGGAGCCGGGGGCGGTGACGGCGAGGTAGCGGCCGTCGGGAGAAATCGCGAAACTCTGGAAGAGGAGTCCGGAAAGCGCGGGGTGGAGTTCCGCGTCGAGCAAATCTTTTTCCGCTGACGCGGGGAAAGTTTTCGGTGGAGCAGGCAAAGTTTTTGCCGACAGCGCGGAGGAATCTTTTGCTGCAGAGGAAGCCGCGGCGGGTGGGGCTTCGAGCGGGGGAAGCGTGAGCCAGGCCAGGCTGCCGGAGCGGCGACCCGTGCCGCGGGCGCTGGTGTCGAAGGTGCCGCGCTTGATGAGGATGCGTTCGTCGCCTCCCGCCCAGGCGTACGCGCCATAGCCGACGCGCACGCGGCCCACGCGGTCCGGGTGGGCCACGTCGCGGATTTCCAGCGTCTCCTGGTCGCGGAAATAGGCCACCAATTTTCCTGAAGGCGAGATGCTCAACTGGCCGACAAAACCGGCAAGTTGCGCCAGCTCGCGCCGCTCGTGTTTTCGCAGGTCAAGCCACACCAGCCGGATGGGGCCGCTGAGATTTTCCTGCCGCTCAACGGCGACCGCCGCGCTGCCGTCTGCGGGGCGCAGGTCCCACGCCACGGCGGAAACCGTCAGCCCGGGGAAGGGACTTTCTTCTCGCCCGGCCGCGGCCCGCAGCGTGCGGATGTCGAACAGCAACTTCGGCTGCATGGCCTCGTGCAGGAACGCCACGGTGGCCCCGTCCGTGAGCCACGCGGAGTTTCCGGCTTCTTCGATCATTCCGGGACCTTGTCCGATGCGGATCTCCTTGCCGGCCGCGTCCAGCAACCAGGTGACGTATCCTTCCTTCGTTTCTCCGCGCTCGTCGGTCATGGTGCTGGTGTACATTTCCACGGTGAGGCGCGCCCCGTCCGGCGACCACCGCAGCGACTGGATCGCGTAGCTGAACGCCACCGGCCCCTGAAAAAGCTTCTTCCCTTCGACGATGCGCGTCTTCTTGCCGTCCAGCGAGGTCACCCAGATGTCGTCGCGCTGGATCTGAAGCTTTTTCTGCGAAAACACGTGCCGCACCGAGTAGGCAATCCGCCCGTCGGGGGCGAAGGCGAAGGTGGACACTTCTTCGTCAATGGTGAGGGCGGGAGAGGTTTGCGCGGAAAGCGAGTCCGCGAAACAAAGAGAGATGCATACAAGGACGAGGCACAAGCAAATCAAATGACAACGCAGAGGCGCAGAGTACACAGAGAAACGCAGAGAAGAATGCAACCAAGACAAAGGATAACGCGGAGGCGCAGAGTGCGCAGAGGAACGCAGAGAAGAATGCAACCAAGACAAAGGATAACGCGGAGGCGCAGAGTGCGCAGAGGAACGCAGAGAAGAACGCAACCAAGACGAAGGATAACGCAGAGGCACGGAGTGCACAGAGGAACGCGGAGAGGAACGCAGAGAAGAACAGGCTCGTCGCACAGTTGAACTCATGGCTGGGGCTTCTCAGGGCCCTTGGCTTTGATGCGGCGAATCTCTTCCATGCGCTGACGCAAGCGCTGTTCGAATCCCTGCGCGGTGGGACGGTAGTAGGTGCGGTCGCGCAGCCCCGGCGGCAGGCACGGCATGGAGGTCACTTTCTCCTCGGCATCGTGCGCGTACTGGTAGCCCTTGCCGTAGCCGACATCTTTCATCAGGCCGGTGACCGCATTGCGCAGATGCAGCGGCACCGGCTCGGCCACCGTTTTCTGCGTGTCCTGCTGGGCTTCGCCGTAGCCGACGTAGAGCGCATTCGATTTCGGCGCGAGCGAAAGATAGACGGCGGCCTCCGCGAGCGCGAGATTGCCTTCCGGCACGCCGACAAAATCCACCGCCTGCATGGCGGCGATGGTGATGGGAAGCGCATTGGGATCCGCAAGGCCGACATCTTCGCTGGCCATGCGCACCAGCCGGCGCGCGATGTAGAGCGGGGCTTCGCCGGCTTCCAACATGCGCGCCAGCCAGTAGAGCGTGGCGTCGGGATCAGAATTGCGCACGCTTTTGTGCAGCGCGGAGATCAGGTTGAAGTGCTCTTCGCCGGACTTGTCGTATTGCAGCATTTTTCGCTGCAAGACGTCCTGGAGCGTTTCCTGCGAGATGGCGCGGCGTCCATCGGCGTCCGGCCGGGTGCCCAGCGCCACCGCCTCGAGCGTGTTGTACGCGGCGCGCGCGTCGCCGTCGGCAAACACCGCGATGCGCGTGAGGAGTTCGCCGGCAATTTCGATTTTTTGCGTGGCGAGGCCGCGCTCCGCGTCAGCCAATGCCCGCCGCAGCAGCTCCGCAATCTGTTCCGCGCTGAACGGCCGCAGCATGTGCACCCGCGTCCGCGAGAGCAGCGGCGCGATCACCTCGAAGGAGGGGTTCTCCGTCGTCGCGCCGATCAGAATAATGCTTCCGGTCTCCACGTGCGGCAGGAAGGCGTCCTGCTGCGCCTTGTTGAAGCGGTGCACCTCGTCGATGAACACGACGGTCCGCCGCCCGTGATGCCGCAGCTTTTCCGCAACGGCCATCACGTCCTTGATTTCTTTGATCCCGGCGAGCACCGCGCTGAACGGCACAAACTCGGATTTCGTCATTCGCGCGATGATGCGCGCGAGCGTGGTCTTGCCGCACCCCGGCGGGCCCCACAAAATCATCGAGGAAAGCGCGTCGCGCTCGATCTGCGTGCGCAGAGGCTTGCCGGGTCCGAGCAAATGCTCCTGGCCGACAAATTCCTCGAGCGTCTGCGGGCGCATGCGCTCAGCGAGCGGCCGCGGGGTGCGGTCGGTTTCCGTGTTAGCGAATGCGGGGAAGAGACCCATTATTTTTCCTGCAAGGCGTTGCGCTGGCGCGCGGCTTCGTAGAGAAGCACGGCGGCGGCGACGGCGGCGTTCAGCGACTCGACCGGCGCGGCCAGTGGGATGCGCACGAGTTGGTCGGCGGAGCGCTCGATTTCCGGCGGCAGGCCCGCGCCTTCGTTGCCGATGAGCAGCGCACACGGCTGCTTCAGATCGACGGCGGACGGAAGGACCGCGCCTGCCGCGTCGGTCGAAGAGGCCGCGAAGATTTGCAGCCCCGCGACGCGAAGCTGAGCAATGATGATGGCCGGGGCGATCCCGCTCACGATAGGCAGGCGCAAAGCGGAACCCGCCGAGCCGCGCAGCGATTTGGGCGAAAACGGTTGCGCGGTGCCGCGCGTGGCCACTGCGCCGGTGGCGCCGAAGGCTTCCGCCGAGCGCACGATCGTGCCTACGTTGCCCGGGTCCTGCACGCCCACCAGCACCACCACCAGCGGCGTGCCGCCTTTGAGGAGGTCGTCGAAGCTGGTTTGCCTGGGGTGCACCAGCGCGGCGATGCCCTGCGGCGTTTCCGTGGCGGTGACGGAATCGAACAGGCGGTCGGAGGTGCGCAGCAATTGGATTGCGCGCGTGAGGCGCGGCGAGAGTTTTCCCAAGTGGCGTTCTCCGGCGGCGCTGACCAGCACGGCTTCGATGCCGAGGCCGCTGCGCAGCGCTTCCTGCACTAGGTGGACTCCCTCCACGCCGATGCAGGCGTCGTCGGGGCTGCCTTTCAGGGCGGCGCGAAATCGTTTCAGCCAGCGGTTCTCGCGGCTGGTGAGCACCTCCGCGCGGCGGACCTCGATAGAGGCGTGCTGGGGCATGGCGATGAGCGTATCAAAGCGAATTGCTGCGGTAAAGAATAGAGCGGCTGGCGGCAGTTCCACGGCGGCGGGAGTGAGCCGAAATGGACAGGCTGGAAAGCCTGTCCTACGAATGCCGGCCTCCCGACCGAAAGCGTCGGGACAGGTTCCGGCCGGCGTTACACGGAAACAAAGCAGAAGAGGCGCGGGGGTTCCCGCAAAATCATCCGGGACGCAAAGTGCGCGAAACCCCGCGCTACAACTTGCGCGTTGCGCGCGGGTTCGCCGCTGTGGTAGTTTGCCGCGATAGAACCTCTGCCCCCTTGCGGGCCAATCGGTCCGCGGGAGAGCGAGCACACACTTTGTCAGCCGAGATCCTGAAGGTCCAACAGGAAGCGCCGGAAGCGCCCACCATCCAGTATGCGGCAAGTTTCATCATTCGCGGAGAAGTGATCGGGATTCCCACGGATACGTTTTATGGGCTGGCGGCGGACCCGTTCAACCTGAACGCGGTGGAACAAATCTACCGCATCAAGGGCCGCCCGGAAACGCGGGCCCTGCCCATCCTGGTCAATACGCTGGAGCAGGCAGTGACGCTGGCGCGCGATCTGCCGGCTTCGTTCCTCGTTCTGGCGGAGAAGTTCTGGCCCGGCGCCCTGACGCTCGTCGTGGACGCCACGCACAAGCTGCCGCTGAAAGTCACCGCCAACACCGGCCGCGTGGCCCTGCGCTGGCCAAATTCTGCGGTGGCCTGCGCCGTGATCCAGGCTGCGGGCATGCCCGTTACAGGGACCAGCGCCAACGTGTCCGGCTTTCCCGCGTGTTCCAGTGGCGACCAGGTGTTCCGCCAGATGGGCGATCGCCTGCCGCTGATCATTGATTCCGGGGACACCGGAGCGGCGCTGGGCTCGACCATCGTCGAGCTGCGCGCCGACGACTGGCGCGTCATCCGCGAAGGCATCGTCGCCGAAAGCGAAATCCGCGACGTGCTGGGCGGATGAAAGATACTGGCGAGTGACGAGAGAGAAATCAGAAGTCAGAAATCAGAAAGCAAAAACCAAAACCAAAACCAAAACCAAAACCAGAGATCCTTCGCTTCCCTCGGCAGGCTCGGGACAAGTCGCTCAGGATGACAGAGTAAAACCATTCCCCAAAAACAAGAAGCAGCGGTAGCGCCAAGAGCGAAGAGCTATCGATCCGTAGAGCTAGCGCGGGGGAGGAAAGCTGATTTTGCCCAGGATGGCGGGGTGTCTTGCGCCGGTCGCGCCCGGAAGATTGGCCGCGCGGCCGCGCCACGTTTCGTAGGCGAGGATGGCGAACGCGAAGGCTTCCTTCGCATCCTCGGAAACGCCGAGCGCCGCCGACGGCACAATGCGGATGCCCGGCAGGCCGGACTCGAGCTGCGACCGGATCAGCGGATTGTGCGCGCCGCCGCCGGAAATAATCAGATCGTGCACGGCGATGCGTTTCAGCACGAAGCGGTGCAGCGCGTCCACGACGGAAATCGCGCTGAGCATCGTCGCTGTGTGGATCAGATCCTCCGGGCGCGCCTTATTCTGCCGGCCCCAAGCCAAGACGCGCTGCGCGCAGGGTTCGCCGTACTGCTCGCGGCCTGCGGACTTCGGCGGGCGCCGCCGGAAATAAGGGTCGTCGAGCAACTCGCGCAGCAGAGCAGGGAGCAGCAGCCCGCGCTGCGCGATCAGTGCGCCGCGGTCAAAGGTTTGCTTTCCACCGGAAAACTCGCGCACCAGTGCGTCCATCAGCATGTTGCCCGGCCCGGTGTCGAAGGCAAATACTTTGCCGGGGGTGGCCGCGGCGGGAATTACGGTGACGTTGGCGATGCCGCCGATGTTCAGCGCGACGCGGCCGCGGCGGGGATCGCGATAGAGCAAATAATCCACGAAGGGCACGAGCGGCGCGCCCTGTCCGCCAGCGGCAACGTCCGCGGGGCGAAAGTCAGCAATCGCTGTGATCCCTGTGCGCGCGGCGATCACCGCCGCTTCGCCGATTTGCAGAGTGGACGCCACCCGCCGCGCCCCGAGAAACGGCCCCGGGACGCCCTGGTGATAGATGGTCTGGCCGTGCGAGCCGATCAGCGCGACGCGCCGTGGGGAAATGCGGAATTGTCTGCAGGCCTTGAGCGCGGCGGCGGCGAATAGCTCGCCCAATAGAAAATTCAACTGGCTGATTTCCGCGGTCGTCGTCGCCGCGCCGTTGGCGATGCGCAGGACCGCGGCGCGAACTTCGGGCGGGAAGGGAACGGCCAGAAAGTTTTCCAGCGCGGCCTTCAGCCGCGGCGGACGGCCGGAAATGCGCGCGAGCGCGACGTCAATCCCGTCGGCGGAGGTGCCGGACATGAGGCCGAGCACGAGCATGGAGTTTGAAGGGCTGCGGGTGGGTTGGCGCATCGTGGGTTTCACGAGATTTGCTTCTTCAGTTTGGCGAGGAGATTCAAGGCGTCGAGGGGTTTCATGTTGTCGAGATCGGCGTCGCGGAGGGCGTCGAGGACTTCGCGGTCGATGGCGGCGAAGATGGCGTCCTGATGCGGCGGGGCGCCGCCCGGCGAAAGTTCTTCGCTCAACTGGTGCTCGCTGACCTCGTGGCGGATGAGCACCTCGCGGGCGCGCTCGATGACGCTGCGCGGCAGCCCGGCGAGGCGCGCGACTTCGATGCCGTAGCTTTTGTCGGCGCTGCCCGGCTCGACGCGCTTCAAGAAAACAATTTCGCTCCCCACTTCCTTCACGGAGACGTGCACGTTTTTTACTTCGGGCAGTAACTCTTCCAATTCCGTCAGCTCGTGGTAGTGCGTGGCAAACAGCGCGCGGGCGCGCGTGTGCGCCACCATGTGCTCGACCACCGCCCAGGCGATGGAAAGGCCGTCGAAGGTGGCGGTGCCGCGGCCGACTTCGTCGAGCAGCACCAAGCTGTGCTTCGTCGCGGTGTTCAGGATGGTAGCGACTTCGGTCATTTCCACGAGGAACGTCGAGCGCCCGCGCGCCAGGTTGTCCGAGGCCCCGATGCGCGTGAAAATGCGGTCGGTGATGGGCAGCTTGGCCTGGGCGGCGGGCACGAACGACCCCATCTGTGCCATGAGCACGATCAGCGCCGCCTGCCGCAGGTACGTGGACTTGCCGCCCATGTTCGGCCCGGTGATCAGCAGGATCAGGTGCGTGGAGTCGTTCAGAAACAGATCATTCGGCACGAAGCGGTCGCCACGGTCCTCCAGCAGCTTTTGAATCACCGGATGCCGCCCGGCGACGATCAGCATCTCCCCGTCCCCGGTGAACTCCGGCCGCGTGTAATTCCGCGCCGCGGCGATGCGCGCGAAATTGACCAGCACGTCGAGCTGCGCGACGCCCCCGGCCGCCTGGCGCAGCGCCGCGGCCTGCCCCGCGATCCACGCGCGCAGCTCGGTGAAGAGGCGGCGCTCGATTTCCAGGATGCGCTCGTCGGCGTCGAGCACTTTCCGCTCGTACTCCTTCAGCTCCGGCGCGGTGAAGCGTTCCGCGTTCACCAGCGTCTGCTTGCGCTCGTAGTCCGCCGGCGCCAGGTGCAGGTTGGGCTTGGAGATCTCAATGTAGTAGCCGAACACCTGGTTGTAGCGGATTTTGAGGGAGGCGATGCCGGTGCGCTTGCGCTCGCGCTCCTCCATCGCCGCGATAATCTGCTTGCTTTTCTGGCTCAGCGTGCGCAGGTCATCCAGTTCGGCGTGATACCCGCGCCGGATGATGCCCGGATCGCTGATCAGTGCCGGCGGTTCGTCGGCGATGCTTTTTTCGATGCGGTCACGGATGGCGGCGAGGCCGGTGGAATCGGGGTCCAGCGCGGCATGCAGCTCCACCAGGCGGGGGCTTGTAGCACTGGAGAGAAACCCGCGCAGAAGGGGCACGTGCGCGAGCGACTGGCGCAACGCCAGCAAATCACGCGGCCCCGCCGTGCCCAGCGTCACGCGGCTCGTCAGGCGTTCCAGGTCAAAGACGCCGGCCAATTCCTTGCGGATTTCTTCCCGCGCCACCGTGTGCGCCTTCAGCTCCGCCACGGCATCCAGCCGCGCGGCAATTTCTACGCGAGTTATCGAGGGGCGGAGCATCCACGAGCGCAGCAGCCGCGCGCCCATTCCGGTGGAGGTTTCGTCGAGCGTGGAGAGCAGCGTGGGGGCAGATTCGCCACGCGGCGCGCCGGGGTCAGCGAAAAGCGGGGCGATCAATTCGAGGTTGCGCACGGAGACGTTGTCGAGCACCAGCGCGTCCTGCTGCTCGTAGAAACGGATGCGGTCCAAGTGCTCAAGTCCGCCGGCGCCGCCCCGATGAAGGACATCGGGGCCAACATCGCGCCCCCCGATGGAATCGGGACACAAACGGCGTGCCGACGTTTCGCGCAGATAGTGAACGAGTGCGCCGGCCGCGGCGAGGGCGAAGGGATGGCCGGCGAGGCCGAAGCCTTCCAGGGTGACCACACCGAATTGCTCGCTCAGGATGCGCTCGGCGTAATCCTCGCGGAAGACCCACTCGTCCAGGCGCGTCTCGATGCCGCCGGCGCCGTTCAGCTCCGCAGGCACGGCCGCGGAAAACAGCGTCTCGGGCCGGGGCAGCAGGATCTCGCGCGGCCGGAGCACTTCCAACTCGTCGCGCAGGTTGGCCTGTGCATCCGGTCCGCTGAACTCAGTGGTGCGAAATTCGCCGGTGGACACGTCCACGCAGGCGAGGCCGACGGTCTGGCCGGCGGGGTCGCGCGCCAGCGCCGCCAGAAAGTTATTCTCGCGCGGCTCGAGAATGTGCGCCTCGGTGGCGGTGCCCGGGGTGATGACGCGCACCACGTCGCGGCGGACGAGCTTCTTGCCCTTGGACGCCTCCTCCATCTGCTCGCAGATGGCCACCTTGTAGCCGGCGCGGATGAGCCGCGCGATGTACGTCTCGGCGGCATGGTACGGGACGCCGCACATGGGCACGCGCTGTCCGCGCTCGCGGTTGCGCGAGGTCAGCGTGATTTGCAGCTCGCGGGAGGCAACGATGGCGTCTTCGTAGAACAGCTCATAGAAATCCCCCAGCCGGAACAACACCAGCGTTTGCGGGTGCTGCTTCTTGATGGCGTGATATTGCCGCATCAGCGGCGTGGTCGGCTCGCTCATCATCAGAAAGGGTCCAAGAGGTTTATACCGCGGGGCGCGCGGAAAGAACAAGAGACGAAAAACGAAAATCGAAAAACGGGAAGAAGAACCAAGCATTTGGCGCCGTGCCGGACAGGCTGAAAGCCTGTCCTACGGATGGGTGCCGTGCCGCCCCCAAATTCTAGCGGGATGGTCCGAAGGCTGGCCCCTAATTCTTGTTTGGGTCTCCCGTTCCATAAATCGCGGGACCAGGGTTGTTCGGATGCTCGGCACGCCATTTCTGCAAGTCTTCAGGTGAGAATCGGCCAATGCCAAGGAATTGTTGCCGATAATGATCAGGGAATTTAAGCCAATCTGCCTCTGGCCACTCAAGTTGCAAAGTCTTTTGCTGTTTCTTCAGTTGCACAATTAGAGCCAAGAAGTCGGAAAATGATTCTGCTGCGAGAGGTTCTAATCCCCAACACATCAACGGTGGACGCTCTATATTTCGCGACTGATCTAAAGAAATAAGTTGAAGTCGCTGTTTAGCAAATTGTAGATAGAGGGTGCGCTCCACTTTTGACAGAATCCGGACCAATTCCGCATCCAACGCCGCGCTGTCCTCTGTCAAAGCACGATGGATAGCTAAGCTGAACGATCGGTTTCTATCAAGCGCCCAATTGAGCAATGAAGTTCTTGGGATGACCGGCGCATTTTTCGTGATATCCAATTCTGAACAAACCATCTGGGCTGTCCGAGCAGAAAACAGATCCGCATCGTTCCTCGGAAGCCAACCATCGCTACTACGTACAACGAACTCCGATAAATGGCTAGCGAACCCAGCCGTTTCGGAAACAAGGTTCTGATATGCTCTTCGTCTCAGTTGGATCTTGGTCAGGCCAGATGAATACTCCCTGTAAGCCTGCCAGGTGCCGATTACCAGAATCAATACAACAGACGCCCTGGCCCAAGCCCGGTTGCTTGGCTTTGAACGCAACACCCCGAGTGCAGCTGCTACTGCACTGATTATCGGGATCATCCAATCCCAGCCATTAACGAAAGCGACATAAACAGCGATTCCTGCCGCGACAAGTACCAGCCACGGCAGAATCTTTTGAAACCGCGTCATTCGACCCGACCCCGAATGGGTGGCCAGAGCTGTGGTTGAAACGGTCGATCCACTCTTGGATTGTGGTCTAGGGTCAGTCATCATCGGAAAGGGTCCAGAAGGTTTATACCTCGGGGCGCGCGGAAAGAACAAGCCGGAAGCGAAAAGCCTTAGCAGGGCGCTGAAGAACGCAAGGGGAATGGCATGGCCACAAATCAGAGCTTGTGAGCGTGCCCAGATTGAGCGAGTTGTGGAAACGCGGACAGGCTGATCCCGAGTCCCGAGGCTTCGGGATCGGGACTGTCCCACGGCGTTCTTCAGCCCCCTGCTAGCGCCTGGAAAGCGGCTCGAAGTGCGTCTTACCGTCGGAGATGGCGGCAATCTCGTAGTTGTCAATGAAGAGGATGGCGCCGGAAGGCCGCCGGATGGTGACGTCCGCGTTGGTGTAGAAAATCAGCCGGCCCCGGAAGGTGCGCGTGCCCTGCGCGGCGGTCCCTTCGACGGGCTCGCCGCGGATGAAATCAATCGGCACCGCGTCAATCACGCGCGGCCGCTTCAACTCGACCTTCACGCCGGCGCACGCTTTCCGCCATTTCTCGAACACCGCCCGGGCCTGCTTCCAGCTCCGGATGGTTTTCACGGGGGATCGTTTGTGGGCTTTCATGGGCCTCAGTATACTAGCCCCGGCCAATGAAGCGAATAGCCAAACAGGAAATCGAGGTCAAGCTCCGCGTGACGGACCCGGCCGCGATGCGGCGGCTTCTCGTGCGTCTCTGCGCGCGCGTTTTGCGCCGTGTCCACGAAATGAACACTCTGTTTGATACACCACGCGGCACGCTCCGGAAGCGCGGGCGTCTGCTGCGGCTCCGTGTAGAGACACCGCTCGCCGGACCCCGCCGGGCGCAGTACGTGCTCACCTTGAAAGGACCGTCGCGGCCCAAGCGAGGCAAGCAGGGGGCACAGGCTGAAAGCCTGTGCTACCCGCGCGCGCGGTACAAAGTGCGTTCGGAGATGGAAACCGTGCTGCCCCATCCGCAGCCGATCCTCGCCGTCCTGGAGCTTCTCGGCCTGCGTCCCACGTTCCGCTACGAGAAGATTCGCACCAGCTTTCACAGTTCGACTGCGCCGGGCGTCCATCTGGAACTCGACGAGACCCCGGCTGGTGTTTTTCTCGAGCTGGAAGGCCCGCGCCGCTCGATTGACCGCCTTGCCCGCCAGCTCGGCTACGGCCCCGCGGGCTACATTACGAAGAGCTACCTCGTCCTGCATTTCGAGGAGTGCCGGCGGCGGGGCGTGAGGGCCGGGGACATGGTGTTCGGCGCGGGGAAAGTGGTGCCGGGCTTCCCGACGGAAAGCGCCGGGACGCAGAAAACGCGAAAGCGCGCCGCTACAGGTGCTGTAAAAAAATAACGAAAACCCTCACTCTTTCCTTGACAAAGTCTGCAACTGACTTTAACTACTGAATCTGGAGATTGAGAGCATCGCGATGGCGCATCTGTCCAATTCGTCGTCGGAATCGCCGGAGCCCCCGGGTCCTTCCCGGATCCGCGGGGGGCTGATCTGGCAGTCCGGGCAGGCGTGGGGGCAGGAGGCAGGAACCGGCCGGGCGTAGGGTTTCAAGTGTGAGGGCTGTCTGCCCGCGGCCGGCTGGCAAAGTCGTCCGCGGGTATTTCTTTGTTTGGGCGGAAGAATTCAATCCGCAGATTACGCAGATTGCGCAGATTGGGAAAACAAAGAGCAAGAGATTTGAAATTGGAAATTTGAGATTTGAAATTTAAAAACGAGAAAAGACCGCAAATCGAACAAGAATCACGATTAGCTCTGCGCAGCTCGGTGCGAACACGTTCGCCGAACAGCGGCTCAGTGCAAGCACGTTCGCCGAACAGCGGCTCAGTGCAAGCACGTTCGCCAAACAGCGGCTCAGTGCAAGCACGTTCGCCGAACAGCGGC
>JACQDE010000040.1 GCA_016201285.1 Acidobacteriota bacterium
GGCCGCAGGCGCAGCGCCGACAGCAGCGGCAGCGGACTTGATTGACTCCGTACTGGCCGCCGGCACCAAGAGCGGCTACACGTTCACCTACACGGCTGGCGCGGCTGCGGCCGGCACCGTGCCGACCTACACGCTCAACGGGGACCCGGTTACGGCAGGCACCACTGGGCAGCGGCATTTCTTCACTGACCAGTCGGGTGTGGTTCGTGCGGACCCCGCGGCCAAGGCAACGGTCGCGAGCACCCCGATCTAACATACAGAGCTGTTTCCCGGGGGAGGAGGCCAATGCTTCCTCCCCCAAACATGAATACAAGGAAGCATCAAGGCGGGTGAGGCAAAGGAGGGAGGAAAAAGATGCTGCGCGATCAAGGTCAACGCAGTGCGGGTTTGGTGGCGCGACGCCAGAAAGGGTTCTCGCTGATCGAGCTGCTCATCGTGGTGGCGATCATCCTGATTATTGCGGCGATTGCGATCCCTAACCTGCTTCGCTCCCGCATCGCTGCCAATGAGGCTTCCGCGGTGCAAAGCATGAGGACGATCACCACGGTGCAAAATACCTACAACTCGTCGTATGGTGCTGGCTATTCTCCCAGCCTGGCGGCCCTGGGGCCACCGGCCGCGGGCGCAGCGCCGACAGCGGCGGCAGCCGATCTGATTGATTCGAATTTCGCGGCAGGTACCAAGTCCGGGTACACCTTCACGTACACGCCTTCGGCGGCGATCGCCGGAATTATCTATAACTACACACTGAACGCCGACCCGGTGACGGTGGGCACGACCGGGCAACGCCATTTCTTCACGGACCAGACGGGCGTGATTCGGGCCAATACGGCGGCCAAGGCCGCGGCTACGGATCCTGCCATTTAGGAAGCAGCTGGGCTGCAAATTGAACGGTTGCGACGGGGCTGCCTTCGGGCAGCCCTTCTTTTTTGGCGTCAACGCGACCGAGTGCTTCCTGTTACACTTGCGAGATGCGGCGAGTCCTGATCATTCTCGTGCTCGCGATGGCGCCAGCGCCCGGGGCGACCGACGTTGCGTTGATCGTGCGCGGGGTGGAAGCGCGGTATCAATCGGCGCGAACCATGAAGGCGGCCTTCCTGCACCGGTACACGGAGAGCCGGAACGCACTGCGCGTGGAATCGGGCACGGTCTATTTCAGCCGTGGCGGGAAAATGAGATGGGAGTACGAGTCGCCGGAAGAGAAACTGTTTGTGGCGGACGGGAAGATGGTGTGGTTCTACGTGCCGGCGGACCGCACGGTGACCCGGACGAAAATGAAAGAGAGCGCGGGCTGGCAGACGCCGCTGGCGCTGTTGGTGGGCAAAGCGAAGTTTTCGCGCGTGTGCGGGCGCGTGGAGGTGGCCGATGCACGAGTGTCCGCGGCGGAGAACGTTGTGCTGCGCTGCCTGCCGAAGTCGGCCGATTCGGGCTTCAGCGAGTTGCTTGTTGAAGTGGATGGACGGTACCGGCTGGTACGGGTGCTGATCCATGAACCCGGTGGGGTGGAGACGGAGTTCCGCTTCGGCAAATGGGAAGAAAACATTCCGCTCACTGATACGCTCTTCCGCTTTGTCGCGCCGCCGGGCGTGGCGATTGTGGAGGAGTCCTCGATCGCCGGGCCATTGCGCTGAACGAAATCCCCTGAAAAACAAAACGGCGACGTCCCCTTACGAGGACGCCGCCGAAGTACAACTCGGGCAGCAGCCGGGCTAGAAGGAGATCTTAGCCGAGAGCTGCAGGATGCGCGGTCCGAGGGTGCTGGTGGGCCGCTGGAAGGTGGTGGATGGCGCGAGACAGGGCGTTCCGGCAACACCACAGATGGCCGCCGAAGTGGAGCGGGTGTACTGCGTGGCGCTGACGTTGCTCACGTTGGCGTGGTTGAAGACGTTGAACGCCTCGCCGAACAACTGGATTTTCCAGCGCTCGCTGAGGTGAATGTTCTTGGTGATGCGGGGATCCACGCTGACGGTATTGGGCAAAAGGAAAAAGTTGCGCGCCTGGCCGGGAGTGCGGTCGCTGCGGCTGTTGCCGTCGGTGTTCAGATCCGCGCCGACCGCGCCGGAGTAGGGCTGGCCGCTCTGGGCGGTTACGATAAAGCTGACCTCCCAGCCGCCGAGGAAGGCCTTGCCGACAGGGGAGAGGCCGTTGGCATAGTTGAGGTCCCAGACGCCGCTCAGCACGATGCGCTGGCGCTGGTCGTTGTCGCCCGGGCCGCGGTCGGACCTGGGATCGAAGGAGTTCTGAACGATCTTGGCGTCGTCCGAACCGAGGGGGACGACGGCGGTGGCATCCGGCTTGTCGTCGGTGACCTTGCCGATCGTGTACGCGGCCAGGAACTGATAGTTTTTGGAGAAGCGCTTGGTGAGTTGGACGGTCAACCCGTTGTAGGTCGAGTTTGCTGTGCTTTCGAACTGCGCGATGCGGGCGAACCCAGCCACGGGGCGGGTGGTGGAGAACTTCTGGTAGGTGAGAGGGGTGGTGGTCCCGGCGATCGAGATGGTGGCCGGAGTCGGCGGGAGCAGGTTGCGGTCGCGGGTCCGCTGGAGATGGAAGCCGCGGACACCGAGATAGCTCACGCTGACGCCGAAGTCCCGCGCGAACTCGTACTCGAAGCCGCCGCTCCACTGCTGGACGAGGGGCTGCGCGTAGTCCGGGGCGAAGACGAAGATGTTGGGGCTGGCGCCGACGACCGTCCCGGGAGCGGCACAACCGGGAGAGGAGACAGGTGCGCCGCAGATCGTGCTCGGGTAATTGGGCATGGCCGGTGTCGTCGCTGTCGTAAAGGTCAGCGTCTGCACGTTGAGGCCGTTGTTGGAGTGGGCCGTGCCGACCATGATGGAAGGCGTGCGGCCGTAGAAAACGCCGTAGCCGGCGCGGACGACGAAACGGTCGTTCTTGAAGGGCTTCCAGGCGATGCCGGCGCGGGGGCCAAAGTTGTTGCCGTCCGTGTGAAGCTGTGCGGTGTTAATGCCGCCGGCGAGGGCGGCGGGATTGCTGACGGAAGGCTTGGCGGTGTTCTGGTAGTCATAGCGCAGGCCGTAGTTGACAATGAGGCTGGGAGTGACGCGCCACTCGTCCTGGGCAAAGAGCGAGTATTCGAAGATGTTGGGCTTGGTGGTGGCGCCGCTGGTGCCGGCGCCCCCAAAGGCCTGAATAAAGGTGCTGGACGAGCTCACCGGAAAACCGACGGTGGGAGTGAGGCTGCGGCCGAAATCGTCCAGGCTGGCGAAGGTATAGGAGCCGGAGAAGTTGCCCGGAAAGAAGTTGAAGATGCGATCCACGATGAAGTCGGCGCCGAATTTCCAGGCGTGGTGACCGTGGAGCCAGGTGACGGTGTCGGACCACTGGCCACGTTTGATGGTCGTCTCGCGGGGGCTGAAGAAGTTGCGGCCAACGACGAGGACGGTAGCGCCAGTCTGGCGGACGGTGGCCTCGGGGTTGTTACTGTTGGCCTGGCCGGGCTCCTGGTCGCGGACGAAGCTGCCGCGGGCGACGTTGATGAAGGAAGGAGAGAACGTGGTGGTGAGTCCGAAAGCGATGGTGTCCGTCTTCACCAGGGAGGCGCCGGTGTGCTCGAAGGCGTTCTGCGAGCCGCCGTTCTCGAAGCCGGCGCCGGTGAAGCGCTGGCTGTTCCAGCGGGCGGTGAAGAGATTCTTCGAGTTGATGTTCCAGTCCACCTTACCGAGATAAGCGTTCTGGTCCTGAGTGCGGAGCCAGCTATTGCCGCGGGCGGTGAGATAGGCAAGCGCGGCCGTTTCGAAAGTAGTGGACGGAGTGAAGGTCGTGGGGAGGTTCAGGAAGACGGTGTTGGGCAGAGTGTTGCGCTGGCCGTCGTAGTTGAAGAAGAAGAAGGCTTTGTCGCGGGCGATGGGGCCGCTGACGTTGGCGCCGAACTGGTTGAAATGATAGGGCGAACGGGGCAGGGGCGGAACGCGGTTCTTGTTGATCAAGTCGTTGGCGTTCATCGAGCGGTCGCGGTAATACCAAAAGCCCATGCCGTGAAAATCGTTCGTGCCGGACTTGGTAACCACGTTGATGACGGCGCCACCGGCGCGGCCCATCTCGGCCGAATACGAATTCGAGTTCACCTGGAATTCCTGCACCGAGTCCTGGCTGAACTGGTAGGGAGCGCGGCCGGAGCCGGTGCGGCCGATGGTCTGGCCAAAGAAAGTGTTGTTGTTGTCGGAGCCGTCCACGACCAGTGAGTTGAGGGTGCCGCGCTGGCCGGCAAAGCTGATGTCGCCCCCGCGGACATCGCGAGTGACGCCCGGCGTCAGCAAGACGTAATCAATAAAGTTGCGGCCGTTGACGGGGAGGCTGGCGATGGCGCGGTCGGCGATGGTGCCGCTGACCGAGGTACGCGTGGTCTCGACGAGCGGTGTTTCGCCCGTTACCGTCACGGTGGCGCTCTGGCCGGCGAGGGGCATCTTGAGAGTGAGATTGATCTTCGAGCCGACAGTCACGACGATGTCCTTCTGCGTGACGACGGCGAAGCCGCTCTTTTCGATCTTCAGATCGTACTTACCGATGGGAAGAACGGGAAAGCGGAACAAGCCGCTTTCGTCGGAAGTCGTATTGAACGTGACACCGGTGGCCCTGTTGGAAATCGCCACCGTTGCAGCGGGAACCGCGGCGCCACTCTGGTCGAGCAACGTGCCCTCAATGGAACCCTGAGTTACGGTCTGGGCCATGCCGGTGAGGGAAAGCGCCAGCAGGCACACTAGCCCTGCAAATAGCCTTGCTTTCATGCAACGCTCCTTTGAACTGTTCTGCACTGGGATTAAGAGAGCCCCCCAAATCCGGCGCATATTCTAGTGGAGAAGCGGCAAAAATCAAATCGGGAGATGAAGACATGTGGAAAACTCGGGCCTCCCGGGCGGTTCCGATCCCGAGGCTTCGGGATTCAGGACGCGCCGAAGCCGGGAGGACGATGAGAGACGCGACCGCCGGATGGGTTTGGGCGCGCGGCAGTTGTGCTAGACTCACGGCGGCGCGACCGCGGGCAACGCAAGCGCGGGCTGCGGGCATCGAGCTTCTCCATGGCTGAATTCGAATGCAAAGTGGCGGACCCTGGCGGGAAGGTTTCCGTACAGGTTGAGTCCGCGCAAACCGAAGCGGAACTCCGGCAACGCCTGGCCGACCGGGGGCTCTTTATTTATTCGGTGCGGCAGCGGGCTGTGATGCTTCCGCGGCTGGGCGGGCGGCGCGGCGGACGCACCGTCGGGGGCACGGATTTCCTGATCTTTAACCAGCAGTTCAACACGCTGATCAAAGCCGGACTGCCGATCCTGAAAGCGCTGGACCTGCTGGCGGAGCGCGCGGCGGTGCCGCGGCTGCGGCCGCTGCTGCGGGACGTGCGCAACCGGGTGCGGGAAGGCGCGCTGCTCTCGGAGGCGCTGGAACAGGAAGGCGTTTTTCCGAAGGTGTACACGACGTCGGTGCTGGCCGGGGAGAAGAGCGGCAACCTGAGCGGCGTGCTGGACTACTTCATCGCCTACCAGCGCGTAACCACCGGGTTCCAGCGGCGGCTGGTGGCGGCGCTGATTTATCCGGCAATCCTGGTGGTGGTGACGGCGACGATCCTGAGCTACATCATCGCATACGTCATTCCTCAGTTTGCGCGGCTGTACAGGGAACTGAACGTGCGGCTGCCGGTAACGACGCAGTTTCTGGTGACGATGGCGGTGGGCTACCGCTGGCATTTTCTCGGACTGCTGGGAGCGATCGTGACCGGGGGAGTGGCGGGGTACGCCTGGTCGTTTTCGGAGAAGGGCGGGCTGGCGGTGGATCGGTTCAAGCTTCGGTTCCCGGTGTTCGGCGAGATCTGGGTGAAGTTCCAGGTGGCGCAACTGGTGCGGACACTGGCGACGCTGCTGGCCGGCGGGACACCCCTGGTGAATGCGCTGGAAACAACGGCGGGCGCCACGGACAGCCGGTTGATCGCGGCGGCGGTGGCGCAGTCGGCCGGGCGGGTGCGCGAGGGCACGTCGCTGCACCAGAGCCTGGCGGACACGGGTGTGATGCCGGACCTAGCGATCGAGATGATCGAAGTAGGCGAGGCCACCGGGGCGCTGGCGCCGATGCTGACCAGCGTGGCAGAATTTTACGAGGAAGACGTGAATCTGCGGCTCCAAGCGTTGCTGAACCTGATCCAGCCGGTGATTTTGGTATTCATGGCCGTTGTGGTAGCCTTCATTCTGATTTCACTGTACTTACCGGTATTTAGTTTTTCGCTCTCCGGTACGGCGAGGTAGCGAGGGATGGGTGCTGCGGAGCATGGTTTGAACTCCAACACCGCGCCGAATGAGGCGCAGGAAATCGAGCGCACGCGGCGCCTCGCCGAACGATATCGCTGCCCCTTCATTGACCTGCGCGAACAAAGGATTGACCCGGAGCTGTTCCGCGCGATTCCCGCCGAGCTGATGTTCCGCTACAACTTCGTGCCTCTGGAATCCCACAACAACTCGCTGGTTATTGCCGTGGCGGACCCCAGCCAGTTGCTGCTGACGGACGAACTGGCGCTGCTGCTGGGGAAAAAGCTCGTGCTGAAGGTGGCCACGGCGCTGCAGATCGGGGAACTGCTGAAGCGCACCGAGCAATCGCAGCGCGTGCTGGAGCAGGCGACCGAAGGGTTCGCGCTGCAGGTGGTGAGCGAGGAAGAGGGCGAAGAGACGATCAGCGCGGACCGCATCACGCGGGACACTGCCGTGAACCCCGTAGTCCGGTTGGTGGATACGGTGATTTTCACGGCGCTGGAGCGGCGCGCGAGTGACATCCACATCGAATCGCGGGCGGCGGAAGTGGTGGTGAAGTACCGCATTGACGGGGTGCTGCAGCAGGCCATGGCGCCGCTGGCGAAGGAGTGGCATTCGACGATTCTCTCGCGCGTCAAGGTGATGAGCGAGCTGGACATCGCCGAGCGGCGCGTGCCGCAGGACGGGCGATTCCGCGTACGGTACAAAGGGCGGTTCATCGATTTCCGCGTGTCCATTATGCCGGCCATCCACGGCGAGGACGCCGTGCTGCGCGTGCTGGACAAGGAGACGCTGAGCGAGAAGTTCCACAACCTGACGCTGGATGTGGTGGGCTTCTCGGAAATGGACATCCACAAGTTCCGGCGGTACATCCGCGAGCCGTACGGGATGATCCTGGTGACCGGGCCGACGGGGTCGGGCAAAACCACCACGCTCTACGCGGCGATCAACGAGATCAAATCCGACGAAGACAAGATCGTGACCATCGAAGACCCGGTGGAATACCAGATCCGCGGCATCACGCAGATCCCGGTGAACGAAAAGAAGGGGCTGACGTTCGCGCGGGGGCTGCGCTCAATCCTGCGGCACGATCCGGACAAGATCCTGGTGGGGGAGATCCGGGACCTGGAGACGGCGCAAATCGCCATCCAGTCGGCGCTGACCGGGCACCTGGTGTTCACAACGGTGCACGCGAACAACGTGACGGACGTGATCGGCCGGTTCGTGAACATGGGCGTGGAGCCGTACAACTTCGTGTCGGCGCTGAACTGCATCCTGGCCCAGCGGCTGGTGCGCATCATCTGCGAAAGCTGCAAGAAGTGGGTGAACTATCCGGCGGCAGTGCTCGAAGAAGCGGGGCTCGACCCCAAGGAATGGGCGGGGAACAAATTTGCGGAAGGGGCAGGGTGCCTGGAGTGCTCGGGGAGCGGGTTCCGCGGGCGCACGGCGATCCATGAACTGCTGGACCTCTCCGACCACATCCGGGAAATGATCGTCAGCCGGCGGCCGACCTCGGAGATCAAGCGGGCGGCCCGCGAAGAGGGCATGACGTTTCTGCGGGACTCAGGCGTTGCGAAGGTGCGCGCGGGAGTCACGACGCTGCGCGAAATCAACAAGGTGACCTTCATTGAATAGCGCGGCCACATGGAGCGGCGCGCGGCGGAGCGGCCTGCTGGGGGGCCTGTACGGCTGGATGGATGCCATGCCGCACCCGTCGATGGCCTGCGAGATTGCGGCAGCGCACGTGGCGGTGGCGGCGTGGACGGGCGGGCGGCTGGGTCTGGACGGCTTCGCGGTCGAGCCGCTGGCGGCGGGGACCATCAGCGTCTCGCCGGTGGAGCCGAACGTTGTCCACGCGGAGGGCGTGCGCGCGGCGCTGGAACGCGCGTTGAACAAGGTTCATGCGCGCGGCAAGGAAGTGGCGCTGCTGCTGCCGGACCAGGTGGTGCGCGTCTTCATCCTGCACTTCGATACGTTTCCGAAGCGCGCGGACGAGGCGGAGCCGCTGCTGCGGTGGCGTCTAAAGAAGAGCGTGCCGTTCGACGTTGAGGAAGCGACGGTGTCTTACATGACGCAGCCGGCGCAGGGCGGCGGCGTGGACGTGGTGGCGGGGATCGCGCGGCGAAAGATTGTGCGGCAATACGAAGAAATTGTGGAAGCGGCGGGGCTGACGCCGGGAGTCGTGCTCGGCTCGACGCTGGCGACGCTGCCGCTGCTGGATGGCGAGCGGCCGACGCTGCTGGCGCGGGTAACGAGCCGCACGCTGACCACGGTGATCACGCGGGGTGAACTGCTGTGCGTGTATCGCTGCACGGAACTTCCGGCGGAGGCGGCGGCGCTCGAGCCGGCGGCGCTGCTGGAGGAGATCTATCCAGGGATGGCGTTTTATCAGGACAACTGGAAAGAGACGGTGCAGCAGATCCGGCTGGCAGGGCTCGGCGGCCGAACGGAAGAGTTTCGCCGGGCGCTGGAGACGGAGATCAATTGCAGCGTGGCGGCGCTGGTGGCGTCGTCGGCGGTGGAGAACCGCCTGAGCGGCGATGCGAAAACGCTGGTGGACCAGCAGCTCGACGCGCTGGTGGGATGGATGCTGAACCGGGGCGCGTAGATCGCAGCCGGCGCGGAGTGGAAGGAATAAGGATGAGGGTACGTCTCAATCTGGCGACGGCGCCGCTGGAGAATAACCGGCGGTTCCTGCTGGGCAGCGGGCTGCTCGGCGTGGCCGCGCTGGTGGTGCTGGTGGTGCTGTCGTCGAGCGCGTTCGGAAACTGGAGCGCGAACCGGAACGTGCGGAATGAAGTGGCTCGCCTGGGCCGGGAGATGCGGGAGTTCCGCGACCAACGGCGAGAGCTCGACGAGTTCTTCAAGCGGACAGAAACGCGAAAGATCATGGACCGGGCCGCGTTTCTGAACGGCCTGATCGAACAGCGCAGCTTCCCGTGGACCAAGATGTTCACCGATCTCGAGCGGCTGCTGCCGGAGGGCGTGCGCGTGGTGAGTATTTCACCGCGAATGGCCGGAGGGCGCGTGGAGTTGAAGCTGAGCATCGGGGCACTGACGGACGAGGGCAAGCTGAAGTTCATTGAAACGCTGGAGAAATCCCCGGAGTTCGAACGCATCCAGGTGGTGTCCGAGACGCGGCCGGCGCGGAGCGAAGAAGGGGACCGCGTGCTGCTGGATCTGGTGGTTTTCTACACGGCGAGCGAGACACCGGGGCCGGAGAAAGCAAAGGCAGCGGGCAGAGCGGAGCCGACCGAATAATGAACCGGAACAGCAAACGCTGGAAGCAGTGGGTGCGCATCGCGCTGGCGGTGGTGCTCGCGATGGATGGTCTGTTGCTGTATGCGAACTGGAGCTCGACGGACGCGGGCTCGCGGGCAGCGGCGGCACAACTCGACAAGCTGCGGACACAGGACAAGCTGCTCGGCGCGGACGTGCGGCGCGTGACGGGTATCCGCGGCCGGCTTCCCGAAGTGCAGCGCGACGCCGACACGTTTTATGGCGACGAGTTTCTGGCGGCGGGGACAGGCTATTCGGCCATCCTTGCCGACCTGAACAAGATTTCAGCGGCGTCGGGCCTGCGGGCAACGAACGTGGGATTCAAGGAGCGGGTGCTCGAAACGCGCGGCGTGACGGAGATCACCGTGAGCGCAGCGGTCGAAGGCGAGTACGTGAGCCTGGTGCGATTCATCAACGGGCTGGAACGTTCCAAGAATTTCTATTTATTGGACAGCTTGACGCTGGCATCTTCGACGGGCGGGAGCATTAAGCTGAATTTACAGTTGCGAACGTATTTCCGGGCGTAAGAGTGATGACCCAGAGATTCCAACTCTATCTTCTGCTGGTGCTGGTGACGGTCCTGGCGGGGGTGACGCTGTACAACTGGAACCGGTCGCCGGAGCTGGTGGCCGTGTTCGGGGGGGACGAGAAGTTCGAGCCGCTGAGCGTGGAAAACCCGTTTCTGCGGCTGGACAAGCTGGAGCGGATCCGCAAGCTGGAATACAACGGATCGCGGCGCAGCATTTTTACGGCACAGTTGCCGCCACCGCCGCATCCGGTTGTGGCGAAGAACGATACGCCGGCGGCCCAGCTGCCCGAGCCGCCGCTGACGCTTCCGGTGAAGTTTTTTGGTTATGCGACGGACCCCAATTCCGGGCGAAAGCGGGCGTTCTTCACGAATGGCGAGGATGTGTTTATCCTGAGCGAAGGCGAGACGTTGCAGAACCGGTTCCGTCTGCTGCGCATCGGGAATACCAGCGCAGACTTCGAGGAAATGCAGTCCGGAAAGCGCGCAACGCTGCCGCTCGAGCAGCCGGGAGCGTGATGGCATGGCGCGCAGAAAAACGAAAAGCAGGCCCCTCGTCCCGAATCCCGGCGCTTCGGGATCGGGACTCGAGATGACAAGAACGCACTTTTCCGCGGCAGCCCGCTTTCAATGCTTCGCTCGGAATGACACGTTGCCGAGACAGAAGGAGGAGGGGTACGCACTACTGATGGTGTGTTTCATGGCGGCGCTGGTGATCATCGGCACGGCCGCGGCGGTTCCGAGCATCCTCACCGAGGGGCGGCGCGCGAAGGAAGTAGAACTCATCTGGCGGGGCGAGCAGTACGCGCGCGCCGTGCGGCTCTACTACCGCAAGCACGGACGATTTCCGCAGTCGTTCGAGGACCTGACCGAGCCAAAGGGCCAGATCCGTTTTTTGAGAAAAGCCTACGCGGAACCGATGAACCGCAAGGACGGTAGCTGGCGGCTGATCTACGTGGGGCCGAACGGAGAATTGATCGGCAGCTTGAAGGCAGCGAACATCTTCGGGCGCGGGGGCGCAGGGGGACCGGGCGGCGCCAATCCGTTCGGGGGCGCGCCGCGTCCGCCGCGGCTGGATGACCGGCCGGGGAGCGAACAGCGTCCGCCGGAGCCTCTGCCACCGGAAGCCGGGCAGCCGCGTCCGGAGCCGCCGCCTACGCCGCCGCCGACTGTGGCGAAATCGCCGGGACTCGAAGGAAAGGTGTTTGGCGGAAACATCATCGGCGTGGCGAGTAAGATCGAGCGGAAATCCATCCGCACGTATAAGGGCGCTACGATTTATAAGGAATGGGAGTTCATCTGGGACCCGGCGGCAGAAGGAGCGATGATCGGAGCGCCGGAGTCGAAACCGCAGACGCCACCTGGAAAGATACCTCCGGCGGGGACGAAGCCGAGGCCGTAGAGGGACAAAGTAGGGAAGCAAGGAGGCGAGGAAGTGAAGAAGTGAAAGAGGGACGACCCGCGGTGGCTGGTTCGAATTCTTGCCTGTAGTAACTCCCTTTTATTTCTTTTTTCGTTGAGAGTACTGCTGCAAAACGCGGCGGATGTAGGCTTGCGTCTCGGGAAAGGGCGGAACGCCGCGGTATTGCGCGACGCGGTCGGGGCCAGCGTTGTAGGCGGCAAGGGCGAGGGTGAGGTCCTGGCCGTATTGTTCGAGCAGAGACTTCAGGTAGCGCGTGCCGGCGTCCACGTTCTGCGCGGGGTCGAAGGCGTCGGCGACGTCGAGGCTTGCAGCGGTGCCGGGCATGAGCTGCATCAAGCCGCGGGCGCGCTTGCGCGAGATGGCGCGCGGATTGAAATCAGATTCGGCGGCGATGACGCTGGAAATGAGGTCCTCGTCCACGCCGTGTTTCTGCGCGGCGGAGCGGATGAGATCTCCATAGGGCGTGTCCGCGGGGGCTTCGCTGGCACGCAGAGGGAAGTAGTCCTCGGGCTGGATGGCGGTGAGCTCTTCGGTGCGAATGGCGACGCGGCCTCCCACGACGTGAAGGAGCACAAGTGCGCCGTCCCGCTCGTACCCGGTGATGCGCAGGCGCTGGCCGTTGCGCAGGACAGCGGTTTCGGCGAGCGCGCCTGGAGTGACAAAGACGAATGCAAGAGCTGCCGGGATGAGCAGGGAAAGTTTTGCGAGGCGGCGATTGTGCATTCCACTCATGTCTGGCCGAAGGCGAAGTGCTCGATGGCGGCGGCGACGCCGTTTTCGTCGTTGGAAAGGGTAACGTGCCAACCGTCCCGGAGCAAGCCCGGGACGCTGTTGCCCATGACCACGGGCACGCCGGCGTATTCCAGCATCTCGCGGTCGTTGTGGTTGTCGCCGATGGCCATGACGTCGCCGCGAGAGAAGCCGCGGAGGCGGGTCCATTCCTCGAGCGCAGTGCCCTTGGAGCAAACGGCGTTGATGACGTCCACCAGGGCGAAGTTGCGGGACTCATACTCGGTGTAGGCAAGGGCGAAGGCGCCGGACTCGGGCCAGGCGCGGAGCTGCGCGTCGAGTTTTCGGAGGCGGTCCACGGGGCCGGTGAACATCACCTGGATCGGATCTTCGGTGAGGCAAGTTTCCAGTGGCGAAACCTGGGCGATGAATTCGAGATTGTGCTGGAGATAGGCGCGGCGGGGCGGATCGTCCCAATCGAGCACTTCCCAGATAACCTGATTTTCGCGCGGGCGGTCGAAGACAACGGCGGCGCCGTCGCGGAAGGGAAGCGTGGATTGGAGAACGGAGCGGGCGGTTTCGCGCGGGAGCAGATGGCGCAGGTGCGTGGCGCCGTCCTGGGACTTGATGAGCGCGCCATTGTTGACAATGAGTGTGAGCGGGCAATCGAGTTGCCGGGCGATGGGCAGGGCGAAGTCGAAACGGCGGCCGGTGACGAGCACGACTTCGATGCCGCGAGCGGTGGCCTCGGCGATGGCCTTGCGGTTGGCGTCCGGGAGTTGCCACTGGCTGTCGAGGAGCGTGCCGTCAATGTCGATGCCGATAAGGCGGATGGCCATGCAAACATTGTACCTTGCCGGGCGAGACAGCGCCGAAACTGGAAGAGAGATCCTTCACTTCGTTCAGGATGACGCGTAGAGGTGTCAGTTGGCGCCGGAGATGGTGATGGTGTACAGGAAATCGGGGCGGGCCATGCCAGACCAATCAAGGACGCGGACGTAGAAGGTGACCGGAGGTCCGCCGGGCGTGCCGGGGACAAGGAAGAACAGGCGAGAGTCAAGAGTGCTTGCGTAAGGATTATCGTCGTTCATACACGGCGAAAAGAAGCCTCCAGAGATACTGTAGTAATCACAAGAGGAGAGGCGAGTGCCGGAAGTGTCGAGGATTTCAATGACAGAGTCCATGGGGCTTGCCGGGCTCAAGCGGTCGGCGTTGATATCAACTGTGATAATCGCCCCGGGATTAGCAGTGACCGCATAGTAGTCGTTGTCCGGTACGGTTGTGCCTGAGGCATCGTCCGCGGGGCTGATGGAAGCGCGGAACGTGCCGTTGGACAGATGCGTTGCAGTGGCGATCGAATCGTTTCTGCCTGGTGAAGCGAGGATCGACAAGCTCAGAGGCTGTTGCAAGTTTTGAGGAAAAGTAGTTCCGGAGTCCGTAACCTTGACTTCGAAGGATTGCGACTCCACGGCCGTAGGTGTTCCCATGATGCGAGCAGTTGGAGGATCGAATGTGAGGCCACTGGGCAAATTCCCCGAAGCAATACTCCACGTCAGAGGAGGTGTTCCTCCGCTAGCCGCCAATTGGATTTGCACGGGCGTTCCAACGGCCAAGGGCGGCAAGGAAGAAGTCATGCGTAGCAGACCAATCACTTTCAAGAGGAGATTCTTGCGGACTTCCTGCGGGGGGTTGCTCGAGTCCCTCAGGCTCAGGAAATAAGTCGTGGAAAACTCTTCCGCAGGAATTCCGCTCAGATGGCCCGTTGCCGCATCAAGTGAAAGGCCCGGAACGCATCCGAATTTCACTCCACTGCAAAACAAGACAAACCAGTTGTAGGGCGGCACTCCATCACTGGCACTTAGCGCGTAATCGTAGGATTGCCCCTCCAGAGCGCCAGGCAAGCTGGTTGTGTTCAGCAGCAGGCGAGTATTCACCAGGATGGAGAAATCTTGCCTGACTACCGTGTGCAGAGTACTCGATTCGGTTGCTTCCAGCGTGAAGTCAAAGCGCCCGGTCGCCGTCGGCAAGCCCTGAATTGGCAGCCAACCAGTAGCCTCATGGGTCGTATAAAAGCTCAACCCTGGAGGGAGCGCACCGGCAACCAGACGCATTGTATACGGCGTTCTCCCCCCGGCGGCGTGAATGTCTCCCGGGTATCCCACGTCTTTGGCGCCGTCTGGCAGGGAGCGGGTTTGAAAGAACAGATTGGGCACCACTGAGACCCGATAATTACTCCAAGTGCTTTGCGGCGGAGTGGACGCATCTGTGACAGTGATTGTAAAGCTGATGAAATTCCCGTACTGCGTGGGTGTGCCGCTGATGAGGCCACTGGCGGGATCGAGGGTAAGACCAGCTGGCAATGCCCCCGAAGAAATGCTCATGCTGTACGGCGATGCACCTCCCACAACCTCTATCGTCTTCTGGTAGGGCTCGTTCAATTGCGCCAGCGGCAGATCGGAATAAGTCAGGAAAACCGGCTTGTTTTCAATCGGAACGGTGACGCTGCCAGCTGCCACTTGAGGTGTGGGGCTTGAGTCTTTGACCTCGACAGCAGTGCTGAAGACTCCGGCGGACGTGGGAGTGCCTGAAATATCCCCATTACTTTGCATTGTGAGTCCCGGCGGCGCTGCAGAACCGCCAGCGACACCCCAGACATAAGGCGGCATCCCCCCATAAACTGATACATGAACGTAGTACGGAACTCCAACGTTTCCGGTGTAAAAAGTTGAGTTTATGACTTTTAGAACATCCACGATCATAAACCAGAGCTCTTTACTTGCTAATTGCGATTTTGCGTCCTGAACTTGCACTGTGAATGGGTGCGTGCACCCAAAACATGAAAGGCCTAACGTTGGATTGCCACTCAGTGTCCCAGCCGAATTCAGACTGAGGCCAGCTGGCAACTGCGAGGCGGCCGAGACACTCCATACGTAGGGAGGCGTGCCGCCGGTTGCCTGCATCGTTTGGGAATAGGGCAGTCCGTTCACTCCGTTAGGCAGATTCGTGGGCGTCGTGATGCTCAATGCCGGCTGAGGGGGTGGCGGTGGTTGACTGGAACTACCGCCGCCACCACCGCCGCAAGAAAAGGAAAGCGCCAGTAAAGCAAAAGCAATAAGTCGTGCGAAGACGAGAAAATTGCGGACCGAGACGCGTGAGCTGGACGAAGTGGCGGGTTTGCGCAAGAGCTTCATGCGGCGAGGAGCTCCTGCGCGGACTTTTCGCGGCGCAGCCACAGCGGTGGCGCATCGGGCTGCCAGAGTTCGGCGCTCTCGAAGGCGTCGAAGCGCTTGGGCGTGCCGTTGAGGATGATGTCAATGTTGCCGACGGTCTGGCCAGCGGTGGCGGTAACCGTGCTGGAGGCGGTGGGGCTGTCAGTGGCGGATTCGGCCGTGTTCCAATATTCGTCGAGGCCGGGGTTGGGGATGGGCGGGTCCACGGGGCCGACGCTCGAGCCAAAGGCGAAGCCGGAATTCACGGACTCGACTTGAACGGTGTAGGTGCCGGGCGTGACGGGAATCTCATAGACGCCGATGAGATGCGAATCGCGCGAGCCGAATTTACTGGGAGGGCTGTTGGTGGTGACGCTCTGGCCGGGCCGACCCGTGAAACGGTAGCCGGAGACGGCGGAGAAGGCGATGCGCCTGGTTTCGTCGCCGTTGAGCGCGTTGCCGTCACTGATGCGGCGGGCGACGACGTTGACCCCCTGGGCCTGGGAAATGCCGTCAGAGAAAAAAACGGCGCCGCGGATCGTGCCGTAGGCAGCGTTGAACGGCGTCTGGCCCGCTCCGGAGCCGGTTTCGGGATAGAGGTGTGAAATCCAGGCGAGGTCGTCCGGGGCAAGGACGGGGAGACTGGCAGCGGAGCGCGCCTGGCAGAAGAGGATCGGAAACATCAGTGGCAGTCCGGCGAGGTCGTCGGAGGAGCAAGAATTGGGCTGGCCTTTGAGAACGTCCACATTGATCTGGGAATGGTCGAGTCCGGCGAAGTGACCGAACTCGTGAATGAAGACTTCGTCGAATTCCGCAGTGGTCAGTTCGTAGTTATTCCTGCTGCTGATGCCATCCTGAAAGATCCCGTTCAGGACGGCCATGGCGGAGACGATGCGCCCGGTCGAGCTGTCGAGCTTGCAGATGGAGGCAAAGCCGAGGACACGCGGGTCACCGAACAGCAAATTGAAAAGGGCACCATTCGCGTCGAAAATGATGGGATTCTGGTTGCCGGCGTTGCAGTCACCCTTGACAGCGTTGAGTTCGGTAACTGTGTCCACGTCGCCGTCGGTGAAGCCCGGGGGAACGTTCTGGATGGCGCCGGCGTTGGAAAAGCGAATCGAGGCCGTGGGGACGTTTTCCCAGTTGAGGAACATGCTGTTCACGCGAGTGGCGCCGGTGGCGTTGTCAATGGCTATGGTGCCGTCGGGCTTGCTGCTCAAGGGGCCGCCGTCAATGCGGTAGGGAACTGGCGTGGAAACATCCCAAGTGAGAAATTGGCCATCGACGCCGAAGTTGGGGCCGCCGACGTAGAGCGGCCCGCCGGCGCGCGCCGGGAAGGGAACGACGAGGGCGGTGGTGAGCGCGGCAGCGAGCGTGGCCCGGAGCAAGGCCGTCAGTGAGAATCCGCGGCGCATCGGCTATTTGGCGCCCCGACGTTCGTGAAGTTCACGGAGGAGCTGGCGCAAGTCGTCGAGCGCGAGCGGGCCGGCCGGCTCTTCGGCGATTTTCTGCGACATCTGGGGAGAGAGGCGCTGACCTTTCTTGTTGAGCTGCTGGGCGAGGTCGCGGAAGAGGCCGCGGTTGGCGGCGCCGTTGACGGCGACTTCGCGGCCGGCAGAGTCGCGCAGGATGCGAAAGCGGCCCTGCTCGATGCCGGCGGGAGAAGTGAGCCCGACAGGCGAAGGGGGGTTCATCAGCAGAAGGAGGTGCTGGCCCTTGCGATAGTCGGCGGCGTCGAGGTGGTCGCGGGCATCCCAGATGAACTGGCGAAAGGTGAACGTATCGCCGGGCGCTCCTTTGAAAGTTTCTTCGACCCGCAGGGTGACGAGAACAGTGTGGAGATTGGCGTACTGGGGGTGCGGCTCGACTACGGCGCTGACCACACGGCCGCGGACGATCGTTTCCGACTGCTCGACGAGTTCGCCGAGGTTGCGGGGAAGCGTGAATGCGCCGCGCTGGGCGGCCAGCGGCGCGGCCAGGCACAGGATCGCCAAAAAGACGGCAAGAGGGCGGGTGATTCGAAGGGGGCGCCGAACGAATCCTCGTTTAGCAAAAAGGTGCATACACCGCCGAAAGAGGGGAAGCCCAATAAGTGCAAGAGTCGTCCCAGGCATTGTACGGACAGTGTATATAGCAGAGCCAATCGTAACGCAAGGTCCAATAGAGGAAGGAGCTTTGTTATTCTTGGGCACGACAGAGTCAGAAGCAGATCCCTCGTCCCGATGAAAACCATCAGGACTCGGGATGACAACCATGCGGTCTGGTGGGCGTCCTCCGAAACTCGAGGGCGGGGAGCGGAGGCATGAGTTTGGCCGGGCGTGCTAAACTTCGGGGCTTATGGCCTCGACGATGACGCACCTGGAATGTTCGCGGTACTCCTGCCGCAAGACGGTTTCCCATACCCAACTGCAAAATCTTTGTCCGGCGTGCAATTCACCGTTGCTGGCCAAGTACGATCTGGCGAGGGCGGGGCGGGCGCTGACGCGGGAGGCGCTGAAGTCGCGGGCGCGGACGATGTGGCGCTATGAAGAAGTGTTGCCGGGGGCGCCGCCGGTGACGCTGGGCGAGGGTATGACGCCGCTACTTCATGCGCGGCGGCTGGGGGAACGCATCGGGCTCGAAAATCTCTATGTCAAAGACGAGGGGCTGAACCCGACGGGGTCGTTCAAGGCGCGGGGGCTTTCGGCGGCGGTGACGATGGCGAAGACGCTGGGCGCGAAGACGCTGGCCATTCCCACGGCGGGGAACGCCGGCGGGGCGCTGGCGGCGTACGCGGCGCAAGCGGGGCTGCGCTGCGTGATCGCCATGCCCGCGGACACGCCGACGGCCAACGTGATCGAGTCGCGCGCGTTTGGCGCGGACGTGCGCATGATCAACGGGCTCATCTCCGACTGCGGAAAGTACATCGCGGAGAACAAGGCGAAGGAAGGCTGGTTCGAGATCTCCACGCTGAAGGAGCCGTACCGCATCGAGGGCAAGAAGACGATGGGCTACGAGTTGTGGGAGGAGTTCGGCGGGAAGCTCCCCAAGGTGATTGTCTATCCGACGGGCGGAGGCGTGGGGCTGATCGGGATGTGGAAGGCGTTTGAGGAAATGGAAGCGATGGGGTGGATCGGGCCGGACCGGCCGCGGATGGTGGCGGTGCAGGCGGCGGGCTGCGCGCCGGTGGTTGAAGCGTTTGCAAAGGGCGGAGAGAGCGCGGAGTTCTGGAATAACGCGGCGACGATTGCGTCCGGGCTGCGCGTGCCCAAGCCGCTGGGGGATTACTTGATCCTCTCGGCGCTGCGAGCGAGCGGCGGCGCGGCGGTGGGGGCCACGGACGAGGAAATGCTCGCGGCATGCCGGGACCTGGCATCGCTGGAGGGAATCTTCGCTGCGCCGGAAGGCGGGGCGACCGTGGTGGCGGTGCAGAAGCTGCTGGCGCGGAAAGAACTCCGGCCGGACGAGACGATCGTGCTGTTCAATACGGGCACGGGGTATAAGTACGTCGAGGCGTGGGAAGTGGCGCTGGGCGGAAAAAAGTAACAGCGTTTCAGAGCGACAGGGTTGCAGAGGTTTACCTGAGTTGATGACTGATAGGCTCTACTATCACGATTCGCTTTTGCGCGAGTTCGACGCGCGGGTGATGGCGTGCGAGGCGAGCGGGGAGCGGTTCCACGTGCTGCTTGACCGGACTGCGTTCTATCCAACGTCGGGCGGGCAGCCGAACGATACCGGGCGGCTGGGCGAAGCGGCGGTGGTGGACGTGGCGGAGCAGGCGGACGGCGCGATTGTCCACATGACGGACCGCGCGCTCGAGCCGGGGGCGGCACACGGGGTGATTGACTGGGAGCGGCGGTTCGACCACATGCAGCAGCACACCGGTCAGCACCTGCTTTCTGCGGCGTTCATCGACCTATTCAAGATGCAGACCGTTTCTTTTCATCTCGGCGGCGAAAGTTCCACGATTGACCTTGCGGCAGCAGCGCTTTCGGCGAAGCAGGCGGAGGCTGCCGAACGCCTGACGAACCAGGTCATCTTCGAGGACCGGCCGGTGGAAGTGCGGTTTGGGACGCGGGAGGAATTGGCGGCATCGGGCGTGCGGAAGGAAGTCGAGAGGGAAGGCGTGCTGCGGGCGGTCAGCGTGGAGGGCTTCGATCTGCAACCGTGCGGCGGGACGCACGTGGCACGAACGGGGGAGGTGGGGCTGGTCCTGCTGCGGAAGATTGAAAAGCAGAAGCAGAACTGGCGGGTGGAGTTTGTGTGCGGCGGGCGGGCTCTGCGGGCAGCGCGCGAGGATTACGCCACGCTGGGCGAGGCGGCAAAGCTTCTGAGCTGCGGGCAGCCGGAGGTGCCGGCGATGCTGGGCAAAACGATCGAGGAACGCAAGCAGATGCACCGCTCGCGACAGATCGTTCTCGAGCAACTTGCCGCTTACGAAGCTGGCGAACTGCTTCGTGACGCTACGCGCGCTGCGCCGGTCTCGCCGATCCGCATCACTCGTGTCTTTACGGAGGCCGACGCCGGCTATCTCCGCTTCCTTGCCACTCGCCTTGCCGCTGAACGCAATGTTCAGGCGTTTCTTGCCACGCGCGCAGGCGGCTACATCATTTTCGCGCAGTCGCCCGGGCTGCCAGCGGACATGAACGCGCTCCTCCGTGAAGCGCTCAGCGCTGCGGGAGGGAAGGGCGGAGGGACACGCGATTTCGCGCAGGGCAGCCTGCCCGACGCGGCGCGGCTCGAAGAGGTCCTTGCGACGGCTGCTGCGCGACTGTGATTGATTTGTGATTTCGATGCGCTCGGGAGAGTTCATGAACTGGTGTGCGTGGATTGCAGGGGCAGCGGTATTGCTGTTGGCGCCGGCGGTGGCGGCGCAGACGGCGGCGGTAGCGAAGCCGGAGCCGGAGGAGCCGGACTTTGCGTTCTTGTCCGGGAGTGCATACACGCAGACGAAGAAATCGGCGCAGTTCATCCACCAGACGGCGTACGGCACGCGAAGGGCGACCGACGCGCTCGGGCCGCGGAACGATGATGCGTTTCTGTTTTTCCAGCGTGTGGAGTACGGCATCACGGACCGATGGGAGCTGGACTTTGTGCTGCCGGCGGCGGGGAGCCGCACGCGGAGGAATGGGGCGACGGTGACAAGCGATCATGCAGTGGCGGACGGATTGGTGGGTGTGCGCTACCGGTTGCTGGACGAGGCGACCGCGCCGGTGACGGTGGCGACTGGGCCGCAGATTCTTTTTCCGTCGGGAAGCGTGGGGAAGGGAACGGGCTTCGGCGGAGCGGGAGTTGCGTGGGACGTGGCCGTGTCGAAAGATTGGGGCGGACCGGTGTTCCTCTACAACACGTTCAACTACCACGTGGTTCCGTCGGCAAAGGACACGACCGCGGGGTCGGGGAGGAGATTTGCGCTGCACGGGGCGACGTGGGCGACGGCCATCGGGCTCCGGCCGCTCGAGCTGCCGCGGCGGGGCGGCAGCAAGCACGACCTGCACGGATTTCTCGAGGCGGGAGGAAGCTGGCAGCAGTCGGTGGAGCCGGGTGTGGCCAGCGGGATGCGGGCGGGAGAGCTTTCGTGGGTGTTTGCGCCGGGCATCCGCTACGGGTACATCACGTCGCGGAAGACGCTGGTGGAGATCGGCGTGTCGGCGCCGATCGGGCTGGGGCCGAACGGGCCGAAGCGGGGACTGATTGTTCAGTTTCAGTATGAGCGGTTGTTTGGCGAACGGTAGAGGGCGCATGATTTGGAGGAGCCGGCAACCCCGGAGGGCGTCTATGCGTCTTGAATGGGGACAGCGTAAGAACTCGTCTTGAATGTGGTGCTGAGGGAGGGAATCCCATGAGGCAATTCTTGAAGGCAGGGATGGGGCTGGCGGCGTGCTTTGCAGTTGCGGCCGGTGTCGCGGGAGCACAGCAGGCGGCGAGGACGCCGATGGCTACGTTACCGACAGCCGACCAGGTGCTTGCGAAGTACGTGCAGGCCGTTGGAGGCAAGGCGGCGATTGAGAAGTTGAGCTCACGGGTGACGAAGGGCACGGTGGATCCCGGCGGCGGCCCGGTGCTGGGGCTGGAGATCAACGAGAAGGCGCCGGATAAGTTTCTATCGCAAGTGGATGTGCCGGGGCTTGGCGCGGTGAGGCAAGGTTTCGACGGCACGGTGGCATGGGAGTCGAATCCGCAGCAGGGCGTGCAGGAACTCGGCGGGACGATGCTGGCGGCGGCAAGACGCAATGCACAGTTCTATCGCTGGCTGCGGATGCGGGAGTTGTTTGCGAAGCTGGACGTGCCGGGCACGACGAAGGTGGGCGACCGCGAAGCGTACGTGCTGGAGGCTACGCCGCAGGCGGGCTATGCGGAGAGGTTCTACTTCGATACGGAGACGGGGTTGCTGCTGCGGAGGGAGTACAAGGTGGATGGGCCGGATAACGTGATCGCCTTCGAGATGTACTACGACGATTACCGCGAGGTGGACGGCATTAAGCTGCCGTTCGCGTTGCGGCGCGTGGGGCCGGACAATGTTCTTCTGCTGCGGTACAGCGAGATCAAACACAACGTAGCGCTGGACGACGCGCGGTTCGCGAAGCCGGCGATTCCGTAACTGCGATTCGTCGCGAGCATTTCTGCAGTTGCCTTCACCCGCCGCAAAGACGGATTCTTCGTCCGCCGCGGCGGATTCAGAATGACGGCGGTTCCACAGCGGTTGCGTGCGGCCGGGGCATGTCCCCCCCCTACGTTTGCACGCCCGCGGAGTTCACAAATCAATGCAGGCTGTACTATTCCTCTTTTTTGCCTTTCGAGCGTTCGTCCTTGGGACGGGAGAGAAAATCGTCGAGATAGGTCAAATAGGCAGTGAGCAGACGGTACGTTTGGTAGTAGTCGTCGAGGTGAATCGCGCGAATGTTGTCCTCGGGGCTGTGAAGGATGGGGAGGGTTTCCTGGGTGACGGAATGAAACGTGATGCTGGGGATTTTTCGGCGCGCGAAGGACTCGGAATCGGATGAGCCCACCTTTTCGACGTTGACGCCGGCCAGAGGCGCCTGCAGAGCGTCGGCCACGCCAGCGGCGATGCGCACCAGCTCCTTATCGGAACGACTCACCCAAATTTTTGTGGGAGTGAGACCGAGTGTAGTGCACCCCTCTAAAACTAGACAGGTAGTTTCGGTATGATGCGGGGCCTCCGACTTCAAAGGAGGCGACATGAGCAGGAAACCGCGAGTGCAGCGGACGGCGGAGGAGAAGTGGGAGATCGTGCAGGAAGGGATCAAGAGTGGGAACATCTCGGAGACGTGCCGGCGGTACAGCATTGCTCCAACGCTCTTCTATCGCTGGAA
>JACQDE010000039.1 GCA_016201285.1 Acidobacteriota bacterium
CGCAGCTCCATTGCCTCCAGCCTGCTGCTGCGCGCCGGCTTCAAGCAGGTGATGAACGCCACCGGCGGCTTCGACGCCTGGCTGGCACAAAAGTTACCGGTGGTGGCGGAGAAACCGGCGAGCACCTGCTCGGCCTAAGACTGCCTTTCCATGACGCGTCAAACGAGTGCATAGGGAATGGTTTGACAAGGCGAACAAAAGGCGAATATAGTCCCGAGCCTTAGGTGGCTTTTCGCAAAGGAGACGAACATGACCAACCTCGAATTCTTCATCAAGCGCCTCGAACAGGAAACTCCTGCCATGCTGCGCGTGATTCGCGCGCTGCCTGCAGACAAACTCGACTATCGGCCGCATCCGCGCTCGCGCTCGGCCGGAGAACTGGTGGCTGTGCTGGTGGCGGAAGTGGCTGGCTCGGTGGAGATGTGCGAGAAGGGCGAAATCAACTGGGCTGAGCCGAAGGGCGCAACGTCAACCGAGCAGTCCGCCGCGGACTATGAGCGCTTGCAGAAAAAGTTTTTGGAGCATCTGCGCAAAGTGGACGATGCTACGTGGAACAAAATGATCCCTCTGCTGATGGGCGGGCAGAAAGTGCACGAGGGCACGTTTGCGGGGATGTGCTGGGAGCTGATCTTCGACGCGGTGCACCACCGCGGGCAACTCAGCACTTACATCCGGCCGATGGGCGGGAAGGTGCCGTCCATTTACGGGCCGTCGGCGGACGACGCGGGGATGTGATGCGATGAAGCAGCGCGTCCGGCTGATTCACTGGAACGCAGACGAGCCAAAACAGCGGGTGGAAATTCTCCGCGCCGCGGGGTACGAGGTGTACTACAAAATCCAGCAAGGCCCGGATTTTTTGCGGGACCTGCGAAAGCGTGTCCCTGACGCGATGGTGATTGATCTGGCGCGGCTGCCGTCGCACGGGCGGGACGTAGGGCTGGGCGTGCGGCAGTCGAAGGCCACGCGGCGCGTCCCCATCGTGTTCGTTGGCGGCGAACCGGAAAAGGTGGCGCGCGTCAAAACCCTGCTGCCGGATGCGGCGTTCACGTCGTGGAACAAAATCCGCAGCGCCCTGAAGCGGGCCATCGCCCATCCGCCGGAAAACCCCGTGAGGCCGGACTCGTTGCTCGCCGGCTATTCCGGGACACCGCTGCCGAAGAAGCTGGGCATCAAGGCGAACTCAGCGGTGGCGCTGGAGGGCGCCCCGGACGGTTTCCGGAAGACTCTTGGCGAATTACCGGAAGGCGTTGAGCTCCAGGAAGAGACTCGCAGCCCGTGCGACATCATCCTGTGGTTTTTGCGCTCGCGAGAAGAACTTCAGCACGGCATGAAGAGCATGGCGGCGCGGACGGGCGAGGGCCGGCTGTGGATCATCTGGCCGAAGAAGGCGTCCGGCGTGGAAACGGACGTGACACAAAATGACGTGCGGGCAATCGGCATGGCGGCGGGGCTGGTGGACTTCAAGGTTTGCGCGGTGGACGCCACGTGGTCCGGGCTGGCGTTTACGCGGCGCAAAAGGTAGGACAGGCATCCACGCCTATCCACTGGTGATGCGAAGCTGGCGCGTGGACAGACCTGGAGGTCTGTCCTACGGCAGGATTTCAAAGCGGAAGGAAATCTGGGCGGTCTTGCCGAGCATGGCGGCGACGGAGCAATATTTCGACTCGCTCAGCTCGATGGCGTCGCGCACCGCCTTTTCATCGAGCGCGCCGCGCAGGCGATAAAGGATCTCCAGTTTTGTCCACACCGTCGGCGGCTCCGGGGCGCGCTCGCCGGAGACAATCACTTCCAGCGACTGGAGCGGCTGGCGCTTTTTCCCCAGGATGATGACGACGTCGGTGGCGGTGCAGGCGCCAAGCGCCACGAGCAGCATTTCCATGGGGCCGGCAGCGGAATTGCGCTCGCGGTCGGCGTCAATGGCGAGGGCGTGGCCTGACGGAGTGACGGCGACGAACTGTTGTTGCTCGATCCATTTCACACGCGCGGTCTGCATGGGGTTCTCCTGGGACTGGCCGGGACGCCATCAACCGAGGCTCGGGTTGGCCTGCGGACTGTGGGCGGATCCCGGCGCCGCCTCCGTGTTCCCGTTGGTGGCCGCCACGGCGGCGAGTTCCTCGGCCGTCAGCAGCCCGGTTTCCCGCTGGCGCATCGCGTTCACAAACACGCTCACCAGTTCGGCATCGAATTGCGCGCCGCCGCAGCGCTCGAGCTCGGCCAGGGCGTCTTCAGGGCTGCGCGCCTTTTTGTAGGTGCGCTCGGACGTAATGGTGTCGTAGGCGTCGGCGATGGCCACGATGCGCGCGCCGAGCGGAATCACCGCGCCCGCGAGCTGATCGGGGTAGCCGGAGCCGTCGAAGAACTCGTGGTGATGCTTGACGATTTTCTGGATGGTGGAGATGTAGCGCAACGGCTGGAGGAGCCGGGCGCCCAGGCCGGCGTGGGACTTCATCGTCTCCCACTCTTCGGCGTTGAGCGGGCCGGCCTTGTTGAGGATGGCTTCGGGGATGCCGACCTTGCCGACGTCGTGGAGGATGCCGCCCAGGCGGAGTTCGGCGGTCTGCTTATCGGAAAGGCCCAGGGCGCGGCTGAGCAGGACGGAGTACGCGGCCACTTTGCGCGAGTGCCCCTGGGTGTATTGGTCCTTGGCGTCGACGGCGAACGCCAGCGAGGTTACGGTGTCGATCACGGCGGGCGGCACGGCGTCGAGGCCCTCGAGGACTGGCTGCCCGGGCTCGGCGGTTCCATCAGCGTCGGCCTGCGCGTGCGCGAGCGATAGCGTGAATTGCTCGAGGCGGCGATAGATCTCCTCGAAGGCCTCCGGGCCGGTGGAAAACATGCGCTTGAGCGTGACGCCGAGGTACGCCTCGAGGACGTCGCGCTTCCAGCGCTTGGTTTCGCCGGGCTCGAAATTGTCGGCGGTGGAGACCGCGTTGCCGCCCTTGTGCTTGGAGAGGTACATCGAGGCGTCGGCTACCTGGATCAGCTCCTGCGGCGTGGCGCCGTGCAACGGGAAGCAGGCGATGCCGAAACTGCCGGTGATGTTTTTTTCGTGGAGCAGCGGGTCGGACGCGACCCAGGCGCGGAGTTTCATGGCAATCTGGCGGCCCTGCTCGATGTTGGTTTCCGGCATGAGGATAACGAATTCATCGCCGCCGTAGCGGGCGACGACGTCGGAGCGGCGGCAGTTCTGCTCGAGGATGTTGGCTACGCGCTGCAGCACGAGGTCGCCCTCGAGGTGGCCGTAGAAGTCGTTGACGAACTTGAAACGGTCGAGGTCCATCAGCACGAGCGAGAAGGGCCGGCCGGCGCGGGTGGCGCGCTTCCATTCCGAGGAGAGGGCCTCCATAAAGTAGCGGTGCGTCTTGACGCCGGTGAGGCCGTCGGTGATGGCTTGTTCCTGTGCCTTCTGGAAGGTCTGGGCGTTGTGCAGGGCGACGGCAATCAGGTCGGCCAGGGTGCGCAACAACAGGATTTCCTCTTCGGGGAAGTTGTAGGGTTTCGTGGACTCGACGGAGAGAACGCCGAGAAGCTGCTCGGCGTAGATAATCGGGAGCCCGATAGCGGAAGCGGAGCCGGGAAGAACGGTCTCGACCGTGCCGGGCGCGATCTTCCTCACTTCCTCGAGCGTGGCAATCTGGCCGGTGCGGGCGACATGGCCCACCAGGCCCTCGCTGAGAGCGAGGCGGCGGCCGAGAGCGGGCTCCTCCGCGCGGCGCCGGCCGGCTTCGGCCTGGATGACCACTTCCTTCGTGCTGTAGTCCAACAGGCCGATGCCAACGTGGTCGAACGTCAGCGCCTCTTCCATCTCCTGCGAGATGGTCGAGAGGATTTCCTCCGGGTTGAGGGTGGTGATGGCGTTGCGCGAAATGTCGTTGAGCAGGGCGAGTTGCCGGGACTTCTTCTGCTCCTCGCGGAAGAGGCGCGCGTTTTCAATGGCGATGCTGGCCTCGCTGGCCAGCACGCGCATCAGCTCGAGGTGACCCTCGTCGAAGGCGCGGGTCTGGGTGCTGTGCACGGCCATCACGCCGATGCCGCGGTCGTAGAGAACGAGCGGAACGCCACAGAAGCAGCCGACGGTCTGAATCGGCTGAAGTCCCATCTTGCGGACTTCCTCGGCGAAGTTATCGCGGATGAGCACCGGCTGGCGGGTGCGGATGATGTGCTCGGTCAGATGGTTGCCGGCCTTGCGCGAACGCGAGGGGATGCGCACGCCGTCGGTGGTCTCCATGGTGAACTGGATCTCGTCGTGGCGCGGATCGTAAAAGGCGATATAGAAGTTGGTGACGTCGAACAGCCGCTGCATCTCCTGAAGAATCATCTCGAAGAGCTTGTCGAGGTCGAGCGTGGAGCTGAGGGCACGGCCGATCTCGTTGAGGATGTGCAGCTCTTCGGTGCGGCGGGCGGTCTGCTGGATCAGGTAGCTGTTCTCGACGGCCATGCCGATCTGATGGCCGAGAGCGAGCAGCAGGCGCAACTCGGCCGGAGTGAAGCGGCGGTTGTCCGGCGTGCCGAGCAGGATCAGTCCGAAGACGCGTTCCTTGGCCTGGAGGCTGATGCCGACCACGGTGCGCAAGCCCTCCTGGATGGCGAGTTCGCGGAAGCGGCGGAAGCCGGCCTCGCGCTCACTCAACGCGGTCCAGGAGGCGTCGCGGGTGAGGTCGCGGAAAACAACGAGTCCGCCGAGGCGCGCGACCAGATTTACCAGGTGGTCGTCCAGGCCTTCTTCGTGCGTGGCGGCCCAGAACGTGTCGCGCAGGCCGATAGCCACCACCGAAGTGGGCCCGCTGGGGTCGCCGTGATGCAGGCAGAGCGCGCCGGAGGGGATGCGCACCACGTTGAGCACGCGCTCGAGCGCCTGCGAGAGCATCTTCTGGATTTCGCCGCCCACGAAGCTCGAGGTGGTGAGGTTCAGGTTCGAGAGCGCCAGCATGTTGCGCTCGACGCGGCGCTTTTCCTCCTCGTAGAGCGCCATCACCATCAGCACCGCGGCGAACAGTTGCGGAATGATCACCACCAGGCGCGCGTCCGGCGTGAACGCCGCCGCAGCGCTGCCGCGGAAGACCGTCACCAGCATCATCAGGCCCCAAACCACGAACGATGCGGCGAGCAGTTTATCCGCCAGCGATTCCTGCCGGCGGCTTTCTTCCCAGAACACCGAGCCGACCATAAGGAAGGCGAGCGCGATGCCCCAGTACGGCGAGGCGAGCAGCAGCCCGAACTGCTGGATGAGCACCCAGACACCGAACACCACCGCGGCAAAGGCCACGGCTTGGAAGTGCGGTTTCAACTGCGCGTACAGCCGCGCGGCGCAATAGAAGAGCAGAGCCGAAGCTCCCAGCAGCCACAGGTTCAGTCCGGTGAAGGCGTTCAACAGCCACTGCAGGGA
Organism: Acidobacteriota bacterium; assembly: GCA_016201285.1. Taxonomy (GTDB): domain Bacteria; phylum Acidobacteriota; class Terriglobia; order Acidiferrales; family UBA7541; genus JACQDE01. The sequence continues at coordinate 5,387 of JACQDE010000039.1, forward strand.
GTTTTCTGGAGCGAAGAGACGGGCCAGGGGTGAAATCGCAGGCGTCAGATAGTGCAGGGCGTGCACGCCCCAGCCGCAGGTCCAGAACAGCAGGTAGGCCTGCCGCTTCAGCCGGTACATGTAGGCGAAAAGCGCGGCAGTGAGCGCCGAGGCAATCAACAGCGCCAGCGCGATCATGCCTTCTGAGGTCATTCGGAGAGCGTCCCTGAAGGAGCTGAATTCTGTCCGTCGAAAATCTTTGCTCGCTGCTCAGTTCCCGCAGTTCGTTTCATCGGCAGAATCGCCGAGTGGAGTGAGCGATCCACGATGGTGCAGAAGATTGCCTCGGGCGGAATCAGACTGGGCTCCTCATTTGCGCAGCCTCTTGCACTGGAGACACTTTTCTCAATCGCGCACGACTATAGCGCACGGTTTCTGGCAGGGTCAATAGAACGGTCTAGTACTCGGTGCCCCGGCAGCAATGGCGCCTCGCATTTGGCCAAGGGTTCGGATAAACTACTTAGTTTCTGTTTGCTGCGAGGAATAATCCAAAAGAGATGACAACCGCTTCCAAACCCCGCGTCCGCTTTGCCCCATCGCCGACGGGCTACCTCCACGTGGGCGGCGCGCGCACGGCGATTTTCAACTGGCTCTTTGCCCGCCACGAGGGCGGCACATTTATTTTGCGCATCGAGGATACCGACGTCGAGCGCAACAAGCCGGAACTGGTGGACGGGATTCTCGAGAGCCTGCGCTGGCTGGGAGTCGACTGGGACGAAGGCCCGGTCTTCCAGTCGCAGCGGTTGGAGGTGTATCCCGCGGCGGCGGATGCGCTGCTGGCGAATGGCTCGGCGTATCTGTGCTACTGCGCGCCGGAAAAATACGCGGGCGGTGATCATGCGGAAGTAGAAGAGGTAGAAGAAGCGGAGGAAGCAGAGGGAAAGAAACCGCTCAAGAAGCAACGGTGCGGCTGCCGCCATCTGGATGAAGCGGGACGCAAGGCCGCTGAAGCGCAGGCCGCCGAGCAGGGCTTCCAGCCGGCGATCCGGTTCCGTGTGCCGGAGACGGGGACGACCGCGTTCGACGACGCGGTCTTCGGCAAGCGCGAGGTGCAAAACGCGGAGATCGAGGATTTCGTCCTGCTGCGCTCGCCGAAAGCGGGCCAGACGGCGCGGCTGCCCACCTACCACCTGGCCTGCGTGGTGGACGACATCGAGATGCGCATCACGCACGTGATCCGCGGCGCGGACCACCTCTCGAACACGCCGAAGCAGGCGCTGATCTACCGCGGGCTGGGCGCGGCGCCGCCGGTCTTCGCGCACGTGCCGCTGATCCTCGGCCCGGACAAAACGCGCATGTCCAAGCGCCACGGCGCCACCAGCGTGGGCTCGTATATTGAAGAGGGCTTCTTGCCGGAGGCGTTTCGGAATTTCCTGACGCTGCTCGGTTGGTCCGCCGGCGACGACGCGCAATTCCTGCGCACCGCCGAGCTGCTCGAGAGGTTTTCGCTTGCCGGCGTCAGCCGTACCAATGCCATCTTTGACCGCCCCAAGCTCGAGTGGTTCAACACGCAGTACCTGCAGAAGCTGCCGGTGGAAGACCTGGCGCCGCACGTCGAAGCGGAGCTGAAGCGCGCAAAGATCTGGCGCGAGGTATGGGCCGGCGCCGAGCGCGACTGGTTTCTGCGCACGATTGACCTGACCCGCCCGCGCACCCGCCTGCTGCCGGATTTTTCCACCTGGGCGCGTGGCTTCTTCAGCGACGATTTTTTCTATGACGGCGCCGCCATGGAGAAATTCTGGAAGGATGCAAAGCTGCCAGCGCTGATGGAAAAACTCACCGCCGGCTACGCAGCGCTCACGGAGTGGAACCACGACGCCTGCGACAAAGTGCTGCGCGACTTGGCCGCCGCCGAAGGCATCAAGGCCGGCCTCTTGATTAACGCCACGCGCGTGGCCATCGTGGGCCAGGCCGTTGCCCCGCCGCTGTTTGACACCATGGTGGCCATCGGCAAGGAGCGCATCGTCGCGCGCCTCCGCCGCGCCCTGCCGGCGATTGCCGCAAAAACTTCTTCGTAGGACAGACGTCCACGTCTGTCCGGCAAAGATGTGAACGGGTTGCCGGACAGGCCTGGAGGCCTGTCCTACAAAAACTACTTCTTGGACATTTCGGCTTTGTAGGGGTGCCTACGTGTGCGCCCCTCGATGGAGCGGACACGCAGGTCCGCCCCTTATTGCTTTCTGAAGATTTCGGAATTTGCGGCGTGGGCGGAGGCGCTCGCGGCGGCAATTTGGATTTCGAGCGGAACGGGGATTTTTACCGGCGGCAGGCAGGCGGAATCGTTGCAGGCCTGGTAGCGCAGCGTGAGCGGTAGCTTCGTCGCGCCGAGCGGCGCACCGGCCGGCGCTTGAATTTTCATCCGCAGTGTGAACTTGCCTTCATAGACCGAGAGCTTTTTCTCCGAAAACTCAAATTTCTTCAGCTTGCCCGGTGGATACGTCGTACCCAGCACTTTGTATCCTGCGGGCAGCTCCGGCAGAAGCTGCGTAGGAATCAGGTAGTCTTCGGAAGGCTTGTTCGAGTTGACGTGAAAGCCCGCCATGATTTCCGCGACGACGGCAACTTCGAACGCGCGGCCGCGCGACACTTTGTCGAGGGAGACGTAGGCTGTTAGCTTGACGACGTCTTTCGCGAGAGGCAGCTTTGCGCCTTGCTGTGCAGAGAGGGAAGTAAGGAAGCAGGGAAGCAAGGAAGTGAGGAAAACCGCAGCGCAAATGAAGGGTGCGCGATCTGCTTTGCCCTGATATCTGTCACCGGACACCTCGCTTGCCACCTGTCACCTCGCTACACTTCCACGGCGCCGCCGAGCTGTTGCGTAAGGATGCGGCCCATCACCGCGGACAACGTTTCGCCGGTTTTGTCGAGCACGAACGCGCCGGCGGCATCCGACCAGCCGAGCTTGAAGCTGGTGGCCAGCGCGGAGATCCAGATTTGCCGCGCGGCGGTGTTGGGACTGATCACGAATTTCGTTTCTTCCGGCTCCTCGAAAAGCACTTCCAGCTTTTCGCCTTCGCCTTCCACATCAAAACCGTGCTCATCGCACAGCTCGAGCAGGCGCTTGCGCAGGTCTTCGAGCGCAGCGTCGGATTTCTTGCGGAAGTCGAGTTCATCCATGTTCGGGTGATCAGCTTGCGGCGATCAGTAATTGGCGTTCAGATTTGGAGAATCTGAATTCTAACATGGTGCGTGTTTTCGCGTGCGCGCCTCCACAGGGGGGCGGGGGAAGCCCCGCCCCTGCGAGGCGGCGCTGAAGCGCTGCACTCCACGGTACCGGCGGCGCGGATTGGTCACTTTAGTCTTTTAGCCCTTCGTCTTTCTAACTTTCTTACAGATTTTCTTCGATCGCCTTCGCGTACACGTCGTGGCCGACCAGGCCGATGAAGCGCTTGAGGATCTTGCCGTCGCGGGAGATCAGCAGGCTGGTGGGCAGGCCGATGAGCCCGCCGAACTGGTCGGCAACCTTGTCGTTGCCCAGCAGGATGGGATAGTTCAACGGCATCTGCGCGCCGTTGACGTCGAACTTCATCTTTTCAACCCAGGGCGCAACCACGGTTTTTCCTTCCTCATCCATGGCCAGGCCGACCACGGTGAAGCCGCGCGCGCCGTACTTCTGTTGGTACTCGATGAACCACGGCATCTCGATCTCGCACGGGCCGCACCAGGTGGCCCAGAAGTTCACCAGCACCACTCTGCCACGGAACTGCTGGAGGCTGACGCTTGCGCCCTGCAAATCCTGCACCGTGAAATTCGGCGCGTTGGGCAGATCAGCCGCCTTCGCCGCGGCGGGCCGGGCCGCGTTCTTTGCCATCCATTTCTTGTCCACCACCACGGCGCCCGCCACCAGCGCGAATACAGCCACTGCCAACAGCAGGTTCTTCTTCATGAAGTCAGGCTCCCATCATCAGTGCAGGATTGTTTTTTCCAGGTTGATCACGAAATCGTTGAGGAATGCAAATCGCGCGGAAAGCCAGGTGAGGCGGTCGGTGAAAATCAGCCCGCCGATGAACAGCAGCAACACGCCGCTGAACACTTCCACCGCGTGCAGATGGCGGCGGAATGTCTGGTAAAAGCGCAGAAAGCGGCTGAGGCCGAGCGCGGTGAGCAGAAAGGGCAGCGCGAGTCCCGCGGAATAGACGGCGAGGAGAAAGACGCCCTGGCCGATGGTCTCGCGGGTGGCGGCGATGGCCAGCACGCCGGCGAGGATCGGGCCGATGCACGGCGTCCAGCCGAAGGCGAATGCAAAACCCATCAGAAAACCGCTGACCGCGCCGGGCTGCCCGCCGACGTTTTGCAGATGAATGTCGCGGTTGAGCCACTTGGAAAGGAACGGCCCAGCCAGAAAAATCAGCGAAAGCGAAATCAGGTGGACCGGTTTGATGGCGCCTGCGGCGTCGCCGGCCACAAAGCGCATCCCGACGCCGGCGGCGATGAGCACGCCGCCCACGACCATGCCTGCGGCGATGGAAATGCGCCGCAGCCAGTCCATCAAATGCAGTCCGAAGAGAATGATTACCGCGCCGGCGACGGGCGCCAGCAGCGCCTTGTTCTTCAGCAGGAACGAGCCGACCGCGCTGGCGGAGGCGCCGAAGGCGATGAACACCACGGAAAAGCCGGTGACGAAAGCCAGCGCGGAAATCAGCAGGCCGCCGCGCGGCGCTTCGCCCTGCTTCAGTTGCTCGACGCCGATTCCCGACAGCATCGAGATGTAGCCCGGCACCAGCGGCAACACACACGGAGAGAGAAACGAAACCAGCCCCGCAATAAACGCCGCGATGATGCCAACTTCCATGATTCCTTCCGTCCTTCGCAAAACCGGGCGGGTCTAAAGACCCGCCCCTAGATCTTCGATGTCCTGCGTGCTGCACCCGATTCAAATCAAACCGCTATTCTGGCACATTCCCGCCGGTTTTTCTTCCGCGCGTTGACCGCAGCCAGCCGTGGGCGTCAGGTGCAGGGAAAAGCCAGCGCCCGTGTCGACTCTTGCGCACGCCTAACTCCTTGAAGACGCAAAACATCCCAATTCGTCGGCGGTTGGCGCCCCTCGTGCATTTCGGCCGGGTGGCGCTGCGGTGGTTTTTGGGCCGCGCGCCGCTGGAGGCCGCCATGACGCCGAATCAAATTACGGTGCTGCGGGTACTGGCCGCGCTTGCGGCGGTGGCGCTGTTTGGGCGAGGCGCGTCCGCCAATCTCGCCGCGGTCGCGCTGACGGTGGCCGCCATCGTGCTCGACGCCGTGGATGGCTGGGTGGCGCGGCGGAAAAATCTCTCCACGCCGCTGGGCGCGCAGTTTGACATCCTCGGTGACCGTGTGGTGGAAAACCTCTACTTCACGTACTTCGCCGTTTGCGGGCTGATTCCCGTCTGGGTGCCGGTGCTTTTCTTCGTGCGCGGCGCGGCGACGGACTTCGTCCGCGGGATTGCCGCGCGCGAAGGCAGGACGGGATTCGGGCGAAACTCGATGCTCGACACGCGGTGGGGGCGGGCGCTGGTGGCCTCGCGCGCGAGCCGCGCCGCCTATGGCGCGATCAAGTGCGTGTGCTTCTGCGCGGTGGGATTGCAGCTCACGGTTTCCTCGTCCGGCGCCGCGGTGGTGTCGCACCTCGGCGCAACGTTGCCGTTGATGATTGCGATTGTCGCGCAGGCGCTGGTCTGGCTGACGGTGGCGTTCTGCGTAGTGCGCGGTCTGCCGGTGCTGTGGGAAGGGCGCCGCCACCTGGAAGCAATGGGTAAGCCGGCCGCCACGAAAAACGCTCCGCGACGCGCAATGCCACTGCCGCGGAGGTCGGCGGCATGAACGTCGCGGCGTTCTTCGACATTGACGGCACGCTCGTGCCGTCGCCCTCGCTGGAGAAGCGTTTTCTCAGCTACCTGCGCTGGCGCGGCGCAGTCGGTGCGGCGAATTATGCGCGGTGGCTGCGGGCGCTGCTTTCTACGATGAATCTGCCAGCGGCAGACGCTGCGGGCGGCTGGGAGATTTTCATCGCGCGCAACAAGGCGTATCTCGAAAAAGTGCCGGTGGCGGCGATGGACGCGTGGCTGGCGTGGCTCGCACGGCATCCGATTGAAAGAATTCCCGAGGCGCTGCGGCGGATGGACTGGCACGCGCGCCAGGGGCACAGGATTTTCTTGTTGAGCGGAACGCTGCGGCCGCTCGCCGACGCCGTGGCGCGGCTCCTTCCCGTGCCCGTGGAAGTCTGCGCCACGGAAATGGAAAGCATGGGCGGGCGCTACACCGGCCGCGTGCGCGGCGAAGCGGTGTGCGGGCCGGGAAAGGCGCGCGCGATGGAACGTCTCGCGACGGAATTTTCACTGGACCTCGCCCGCAGCTACGCCTACGGCGACAGTTACGCCGACCGCTGGATGCTCGAGCGCGTGGGGCATCCGGCCGCGGTGCAGATTGCAGCGAGTCCGGCGTGGCGGCTGGCGTGGCTCGCGCGGCGGCGCGGATGGCCGGTGTTGCAGTGGAGCGTGGCAAGTCGGGAAGGAGGAAAAATCAAACGCGGAGACGCAGAGGGCGCAGAGGGGCGCAGAGAAGCAGCAGCCATCATCGGCGCGGACGGGAGAAGCAGATGAAGTCGGCAAACACAATAGAATGCGGCAGCAGCTACGGCACCCCGATGAGTCTCACCGGACACAAGCAAAGATCGGCGCCGCAGAATGCAGGAGTGATGCAGTGGTCGCGCGCGGCGCTCGCCCAGTGCGGGCCGTACGAGTGGGTAACGCTCGGTTACCTGGGCGTTTCCAACCTGCTCCTGCTTCTTTTCCGGAGCAACCTGCCCGACGCGGAGAAATATTTTCTCCTGCACGGCGCGGTTGGCACGGGGATGCTCGTGCTGGTCTGGGGCGCGCAGAAGTGGCCGTTCGCGGGCCTGCATTTCGCGCGGCACTGGTATCCCTTTGCGCTGTTCATCTATTTTTTCGAGGAACTGCACCACACTGTTCACCTGATCTTTCCCGGCTGGTTCGACCGCTGGCTGATCGCGTTCGACTTCGCGCTGTTCGGCGTCCACCCGACAGTGTGGCTCGAGCGATTCGCCGCGCCCGCGACAAACGATCTGATGGCGTTCTTCTACCTCACCTACTACTTCTATACCGTTGCGCTGGCGGGCGTGCTCTACGCGAAGAAAGAGTGGAAAGAATTCTGGACGGTAATGACGGCCACGGCGATGGCGTACGCGATCGGCTACGTCATCGCTCTCGTGTTTCCGATTGAAGGGCCGTACCACACGTTGCGGGCGTTGCAGCGCGGCGGGCTCGAGGGCGGTCCGGTGACGTTGCTGATGAGCCTGATCCAGCAGTTCGGACGGGTGCACGGCGCGGCGTTCCCGTCGCTGCACGTGGCCGGCGCGTTCGTCGCGCTGCTCGGGGCGCGGCAATTCGCGCGGCGTCTGTTCTGGGTATTCCTGCCGCTGTTCGCGGCGATGTGTGTTTCAACGGTCTATGGCCGCTATCACTATGTGGCGGATATCTTCGGCGGGCTGATCGTGGGTGCGGCGGGGTTTTGGTTCGCGGAGAGGTGGGAGGCGAAGAAAGCGTGAGAAGTGATAGAAAAATTCAAGGAGATGTCATTCCGAGGGCCGACGTGTTTTGCCGAGCCGAGGAATCTGCTGCAGTGATTGGCGTGCGAAAAACCGCGCGCAGATTCCTCGCTTCGCTGGAATGACAAGAAACGCGACACGCTGACGCAAAGCCAACTATTCTCTCTGCCGCCTCTTCATTTCGCTGTTGCCGCCCTCTTTTCGAGCGTGCGGAGGGACTCGAATCCGTTCGCGTCCGTGACGTCCAATGTCATCGGCGTCAGGGAAATGTAGCCGTGCAGGAAAGCCCAGACGTCCGTGCCTTCTTCGTCGCTATCGCCTTTTTCCGGCGGGCGATATTTCGACCAGAAGTAGATGCGGCCGCCGGGGCTCTGCCGCCGCTCAAAGCTCTCGTTGCCCTGCTTCCCACTCAGGCGCGTGACCCTGACGCCCCGGTGTTCGCCGGAGGGCGCGTTCACGTTCAGGAAAAACCCCGGCCTCAAGAGTTTTCTCTCGCGGAGCTGTTCCACGAGCTGCCGCACGTAGGCGGCGGTCGAAACGTAATCCTCGTCCTTGTTCCCTTCCATGGAGACGGCGATCGCCGGAATGCCGATGCGCGCCGCTTCCCGCGCCGCGCCGAGCGTGCCGGACAGATAGACGCTGGCCACGCCGAGGTTGTCACCGCGGTTGATGCCGCTGATGATGATATCCGGCCGCTTCGGCAGCAGCGACTCCACGGCTAGGCGCACGCAGGTGGCCGGCGGGCCTTCAACGGCGTACCAGGTGGCGCCGTTCGGCTGCTTGCGCTCGTTCACAAAGATCGGCTCGCGCGTCGTGATGATGCTGTGCCCTTTGCCGCTCTGCTCGACCGCGGGCGCGGAGACATGGAGATCGCCCATCGTACGGAAGGCATCGATCAGCGCCTTCAGGCCCGGAGCGTCGTAGCCGTCGTCGTTGCTCAGCAAAATGGTGAAGTTCCCGGCGGCGGGCGCCGGCGCCTGTTGCGCCCCGAGGGGAACGACGGCAAAAAGAATAATGAGCAGGAAGAAGATCATTCGCGGGCATCGCTGCATGGAGTCCTCCTTGGTGGAGTCAACCTGTCAGATTACGGGCGCGGCCGGCCTCGGCGGGCGCCCCTACAACCGTGAACTCACGTGTTGCACGCGGCGGGATCAACCTGCCGCTACAGAACTGGATGCTGTTTGCGCCAGCCGTGCGCCTGTTCGTACGCCAGCGCGAGGCGCAAGACGATTTCTTCGCCGCACGCCGGGCCGATGAGCTGCAAACCAAGCGGGAGGCCCGGACTCGTAAAGCCGCACGGCACGGACACCGCCGGTAAACCTGCTAGGTTAGCCGGCCGGCAAAGACGGAGCAACGCCGCGCGCACGGTCTCCTCTTCGCCGCCGAGGGAAAGCATTTTCTGGCTGATCTGCGGCGCGGGAACCGGCGTGACGGGCACAAGGAGGGCGTCCACGAGCGCGAACGCGCACTCGAATTCCGCGCGGATGCGCCTCTGCATCTCGAACGCGCGGATGTAATCCACCGCGCGCACGTCCGCGCCCATCTTGAGGCGCTTGCGGACGTCTTCGCCATAGTCGGCGGCGCGCGGAGGCCACCAACCCTGGCGCTGATGATAGTGCGTCGCCTCGGCGAGCGCGATGTGGTTGCTGGTTTCGACTGAATCGGCAAGCGAAGGCAGCGAGACTTCAATGATCTCGGCGCCCCACTGCTCGAAATGTTTCGCCGCCTTGAGGATGGCGCGCCGCACTTCTTCGTCGAGCCCGTCGAAGAAGTAGTCCCGCGGGAGGCCGAGCCGCAAGCGCTTCGGAAGTTTCCCGAGATTCTCCGGTAGAGTGAGCGGCGGCAGCGCGAGCGTGGTGGTGTCGCACGGGTCGCGCCCGGTGATGGTGCGAAGGACGATGGCGGCGTCCGTGACGGTGCGCGCGAGCGGGCCGACGTGGTCGAGCGTGGGCGAAAGCGGAATCGTGCCGCATGCGCTCACGCGCCCGTAGGTGGGCTTGAATCCCACAAGGCCGCACAGCGCCGCGGGGATGCGGATGGAGCCGCCGGTGTCGGTGCCGACCGAGGCATAGCACATCCCTGCCGCCAGCGCTGCGGCCGAGCCGCCGCTCGAGCCGCCGGGGATGCGCGAGGTGTCCCACGGATTGCGTGTGGAGCCGTAGTGCGGGTTCTCGGTGGTCACGCCGTAGGCGAACTCGTGCAGGTTCGTCTTGCCGACGAGGACGGCGCCGGCGCGGCGCAGGCGCTTCGCTACCGTCGCATCTTCGCGGGGAGTATTGTCCGCGAGGATTTTCGAGCCGGCCGTGGTGCGGATTCCTTTTGTCGCGATGTTGTCCTTCAGCGAGATGGGAATGCCGTGGAGCGGGCCGCGGTAACGCCCGCGCGCAATTTCCCGTTCCGCGCGCTTCGCCTGTTCGCGCGCCGCCGCCGCGCAGACAGTGATATAGGCATTCAACTTCGGATTCAGTGCTTCGATGCGCGCGAGGACGGCGTCGAGCAACTCGACCGGCGAGACTTTCTTCTTTTTCAACAGCGGCGCGAGTTGTTCGATCGTCTGAAATGCGAGGTCCATAGCCGCGTTGTGCTTTCGATCGGAGAGATTCTTCGCTTCGCTCAGAATGACATCAACACTTCCTGCCTATTCAAAAATTCTCTCCTGGCGGCGCAGGTTGCCGAAGGTTCCGACGTTGGCGATCAGCAGTGCCACGCGGAACTGGTTTTCGCTGCGCACCGGGCCGAGCGCCAGGCGGCGGTACTCGAAGCCGAGGCCGCAGCAGCGCCCGTTGTAGCTCACCTGTATGATCTGGTTCTGCAGGAAGCGCCGGCGGACGTCGTAGCTGAAGCCGAACGAACCGTTCCAGCCGAGGCGGTTCAGCTCGCCATAGCCGACGAGCGCGCGAATCTGGTCCGAGCGGGGCTGCAGCGTGGCCACGACATCGGTTTTGAAATGCGCGAGGGTGACGAAGGCTTCCTTGTACGGCCGTATCCGGATCAGCGTGCCCACGGCGGTGACCTTCCCGCGCAGGGGGTCAATGTCCATGCGGAACTGCGCGTCGTAGCGGCCGCCGGGCGTGACGCGCAGATCGCTCACCAGCGGCGAGAAGCGCCGCGGGGAATCGGCGAAGGCGTACGGCGTGATTGAGTACAGCGACTGGAACACGTTGCGCCGGCCGGGCACGATGGCGCCGTTGAACGTGGGGTCGAAGTAATGCTTTTGCGCGACGCGCCAACTGACCATTTCCTCGGCGCCGCCATCGGGCTTGCGTCGGAAAAAGCGCTGCGTGACGCCGTACTCGAGCTCGTTCGTGTCGGTGAGCGTGTCCTGCTCGTCGAAACGGATGAAGCGGCCGAAGGCGTTGACGCCGCGGACGTAGCGGTACACGACCTGCGGTTCGACGGCGTGCTTCCATTTGGTGTCGCCGCGCTGCCAGATGCGGGCCAGCGAAGGCGGGCGGATGTCCACGGTCACTTCGCCGGTGGTGCGCCGAAGCGTATTGCTCACCACCGTGCCGGCAGAAAGCTGCGCGCCATACTGCGTCGAGCGCACCAGGAAGGTAGGCATCACGCCGAGCCACGGCCCCCAGCGCAGGGGAATGGTGACGCGCGGAGCGATCTCGAAGCGCTGCACGGCCGTGGGCGTGGAGAGGCCGGGTTCACTGCGGTGGAGCGCCTCGGCGGCGGCGTGGAAGCCGAAGTAGATCGGCCAGCGCTGCCACGGCGCCTGTTCGACGGAGCTCAAACGCGCGCCCGGCGCCGCGCGCAGCACCACGGCGGTCTCCGGCGCGGCGCTCAGGAAGTTTTTGTAGTTCGACGCCGAAAAATTCAGGCTCAAGCCGCGGAAATTATTGGTGACGAAAGCCGTGGAGCGCACTTCCGAGTTCACCGCTTCGGCAAACGTCTCCGCGAAGGCCAAGCGGAACTTCAGTGAGGTGAGCTGGTTGGCGTCCACCACGGCGCGCCAGCCGCCGGGGAGGTATGCGTCGAGCGAAACGTTGGACTGGTGGCCGGCCTGCGGCACGCGCACGCCGCCCGCGCCGCGCAGCCCGCGGTCGTTCACCGCGAAGTACGTGGCGCCCAGGCGCATGTTCTCCCAGGGGCGCGCGCGCAGCTCGGCGGTCTGCGCCACGCCGCGGCGGCTCAAGTACTCCGCGCCGAGCGTCATGTCCATCCACTCCGCGGGGGCCCAGTAGAAAGCCTGGCCGAAGGTGAAGCCCTTGCGCGAACTCGAGCCGATCTGCGGCAGCAGGAAACCCGATTGCCGCTGGCGCCGCGCCAGCGGCACGGTGGCGTAGGGGAGATAGAAGACGGGAACGCCGAGCAGCCGGAAGGTGGCGCCCTGCAAGCGCGCCTGGCGCTCGAGCTTGATCGTGGCGCGCGGCGCGTAGAAGCGCCAGATGGGGCGGCCGGGTTCGCAGACGGTGACCCAGGCGCCGTGGATTTCGTACGTACGCTCGTCGAGGCGCTCGACCTCGCGGGCTTCGAAGGAAAACGGGTTGGGGCTGAGCAGAACGCTGGGGTTGGGCCGGCGGCGGATGTGGATCGTGCCGCGCACATTCTTGAAACTGCCGCGGCTGGTGCGGAGGTTGTAGCGGCCCTCGTCGGCTTCGATGTGCTGGTTTTCGAGGTCGAGTCGGACATGGCCGCGGACGGCGGCTTCGCCGGTGGCGGTATTGTACTCGGCGTGGTCGGCGCGGAGGCGGAGCGCCTCGTAGCGGATGTCCACGTCCCCATCGGCGAGGAACAAATTGCCTTCGCGGCGCTGCTGCTTCGCCTCAAGCTGCACGATGCCGCCCCGGCGCATCGGAGCGGGCACGCGCACCTGCGCCGCGCCCGCGGGAATCGCAGCGCAGGCCAGCAGAAGCAGGAGGAACCGGAGGCGAAGCTGGTGGAGTTGAATCAACCGCACGCGTGTCCTGCCGTGGAAAACGCAAAAGCCTAACATGGGGTCGCAGCGCCCGCAATCGGCGCGCGTAGGACAGGCTTCAGCCTGTCCTTGAATGGAATGCCCGTCGCGAACTATCTTGGACAGGCTAAAGCCTGTCCTACCCGTTGTCTGTTTCGCGACACGGGTTTGCATTCACCGGTGCGATGCGCGGCGGCCCCTGTTAGGATGCAGCCGGCCCTGAAAAGGGAACCGTCCGCAGCGCAAAACGGACCGGTGCTGATAGCTTGCCAAAAATGCGGCGCAGCGAACGACGAACACGCGCAAGTGTGTTACGTCTGCGACGCGCCCTACGATCATCCCGACGATGAAGTCCTCGTGAGAGAGACGCCGCAGGAGCTTGCGTCCGCGCCTGAGCCTGCGGCGGTGACGGTGGCGGTGCACGCGCTCGAGTCCGATGCGCCGACCGCGCCGGAGTACGCGCCGCTGCGGCTGCGCGAGCTCGAGCCTCAGCCCGGGTCACAGCCGGAGGCCGAACCGGCTGCGACACTCGCCGGAGCGACTCCGCGCGAGCCGGCTGCTGCCTTCCAGCCGGAATGGAAGCGCGAAGTGGTGCACCGTCTGGAAGCGTACCGCGCGCGCCGGCGGCGGAACGGCTCGTCGGATCATCAGTCCGAACTTCCCTTTAACGGCGACAACGGCGACTCCAACCACGCCGAGCCCGAGTACCGCGCCACGCTGCGCACGGTGGCACACTCGGCGCAGGCTGGGGTGGCCGCGCCCGAAACGCCCGCGCCGGAGCCACGACGCGAGCGCGGCGACCGCATCGAGATCCCGGTGATGCAGCCGGAATTCAATTTCGTGCTCGCGCCGGGGGACGAAGAAAATCACATCCATCCGCACGCGCCCCTGGTGCCGGTGGCCGAAGTGCGCGAACGGCGCCTGGCAGGACTGCTCGACCTCGCCTTCCTCGGATTGTCCTACGCTGGTTTCTTGGTGCTGTTCCGCGCGCTGGGCGGACATCTTTCCATCGGCAAGCAGGAAGCCATCGTGTACGCGGTGACGTTCTTCCTCTTCTATGCGCTCTATTACGGCCTGTTCACCGCGCTCGGCGGCACCACGCCGGGCATGTACTTCCGCGGGCTGGCGGTGGTGAGCTTCGACGGCGAAGCAGCCACGGCGCGGCAACTGCTCTGGCGGAGCTTTGGCTACGTACTCAGCGGCGGAACGCTGCTGCTGGGGTACGTGTGGGCGCTGTGGGACGAAGACCACCTGACCTGGCAGGACCGCATCTCGCAAACCTATATCACGCCGGCGCCTTCCCCGATGTGGCGCGACCTTTCCGGCGAAGAGCACGTCACGATTTCGTCCTCGCACCGAAACGGTTCCATCCCCGACGCGACGTAACCACCAACGGCGCTTCACTCCGAAGGGGCGGGCCTCACGGCCCGCCCCTTTTTTGCTTGGAAATGGGTGTTGCACTAAATTGTACAAATCTCTAGAATTGCACCGGCTGATGCAAATGAGCACCCGCATCCATGCTGTCCTGATTGCAGATATTGTGAGTTCCAGCGCGGAGCCCAACGTTCGCACGTTGTTGAACGAGAAGCTTCGGTTGGCTACTGGCCGCCATCTTCCCAAGGGTCTCATTCGTTTGCCTTATGCTGTTACAGCCGGTGATGAATTTCAGACCATAAGTTCAAAACTCGAAGAAATCCCCGGTCTAATACTGGATCTAAGAATATGGCTTCGCCCGTTCCGCCTCCGAATCGGAGTGGGAATTGGTCAGGTATCTGGGCAAGTTCGACCGCCCGTTAATCAGTTAGGGGGACAAGCATTCCAATTTGCACGAAGTGCCATTGAAAGCCTCACGAATCCGAGTACCCGCAAATTTGAAGTGCTGACCGGTTTTCAGACAAATAGCGAAGAATTTGACACAATTGCCAATTTGGTATACGGACTTCATGACACTTTGCTTCTCAATATTTCTGAGAAGCAATGGGAAACGATTGACGTTTATCTAGCTAAGAGCCGAGTTGGTCTCACAGCAAAAAAACTGCGGATCAGTAAATCAACCGCTTCTCGGAATCTCAAGAGGGGCTACTTCTGGCAGCTAGCGGCAACCGTGGAGAACATGAGGAACATCATTAGAGCTTATTTTCTATAGTTGTACGCTACTGTACAAAAATCAGGAGTTGCACGAAATCATGCATCAGCTAATCAAAGCGTTCCTGGCGCTGTATCTGGCGCATCTCGTGGGAGACTTTGTTTTCCAATCGGATCGAATCGTAAGTCAAAAGAAGAAAGGTGAGTTAGGTGGGTATTTAAGACATGCTGCGGTTCACTATGGGGCCATACTTTCAATTGCATGTGTGCTTTGGCCGGCTTGGCTCGTCTCGGTTTCTTTCCAAGCCGTCGTTCTGAGTCTGACGGTAATTCATCTTCTGGTCGATTGGGGCAAAATATCCCTCACTGAACGCGGTAAAATATCTGACAACCTTAATTCTTTCTTGATTGATCAAATCCTTCACTTCGCGACAGTGTTTGTCGCAGCCTGGCTTATTGTTGGCACACCGTTGAGTGAGATTTTCACCCAACTTGCGGGCCTTCGAGCACACGAAGAAATGGTTTTGTTGTTGCTCGTTGTTTACACTGCGGTGATTTTTGGAGGCGGGTACCTCGTTCGCTATATGACGAAGCCGCTGTTGCAAGGCAGCGCGCTTATTCCTGGAGAGAGCACGGATCAACTGCGAAACGCGGGAATGTACATCGGCTGGCTGGAACGATTCTTGGTTTTGACGGCGCTGCTCTTGCAATCTCCTGCAACGGTGGGCCTCATTCTTACCGCCAAGTCCATTGCCCGCTACCCTGAACTGAAGTCTGTCCGCTTTGCCGAGTACTTTCTTATCGGTACTCTCTTGAGTATCAGTACAGCGATTGGCGGAGCAATTGTTCTTCTGAAAGTGGTTTATGGGAGTATTGCTTTATCAAAATGAAATAAACAAAGAGAACCAAAAAACCATTGCGACGGCCACCGACATCGCCGTCCCGCTCATCTTCATCATCATTCCAATTTCCACCACCAGCAACAGCAACTGCAGCAGGAACAGCAACAACAGCGACAAGTACTACTACTTGTCGATCAATCGGCAGTATGAGCTTGCGGAAAAGCCTAAAAACCTGTTTAGGGTCACTTCATGCATGGGAGGGAACGCGGAGCTGGGCGAGGCCGCAGGCGTAGCCTTTGTCGAAAGCGGCGAGGTTGAGCGCCTCGGTGCCCGGCGGAACGGAATCGGTGACAGCGCGGCGGGCAGACTCGGGCTGGAGCAGCCCGGTGATCGCGGTGAAGAACCCGACGAGTACCATGTTCAGGACCATCTTGCGGCTCAGCTCTTCGGCCAGGCGCATCGCCGGCACCTTGTAAAGCTGCACGTCGAGGGAAAGTCCTTCGGGACGCACCAGATCTTCTTCGATGATCAACGTGCCGCCGGGCCGCAGATTCGGAGAGAATTTTCGGAAGGCTTCCTGCGAGAGCGTGACGAGAATGTGCGGGCTGGTCATGTAGGGGTAAAGCACCGGTTCGCGCGAGACGATGAGCTGGCAACTGCACGCGCTGCCGCGCGCCTCCGGGCCGAAGCTCTGCGTCAGCGAGACGTGATAGTTCTCGTAGAGCACCAGGCCGCGCCCGATGGTCATGCCCGCCAGGATCACGCCCTGGCCGCCGAAACCTCCGAATTGCATCTCAACTGCGGACATGGTTTTGTGGGACCGGCTTCAGCCTGTTCACTGCTCCCTGTCTCTGCCATCACGGGACAGGCTAAAGCCTGTCCTACGTGGCTCAACCGCGGACATGGTCCTCCACCACGCTTCCGGTGTAGTGCGCGTCGAGCGTGCGCGTCATCTGCTTGTCCATCAAGTCAAGAAAAGTGGGCCGCTCGATATCCACGAATTTTCCCACCGTGATTGGCCCCTGGAACCCGATGCCCGCTTCCTTCGTCGCCGCGCCGTGCTTCACCACGCTCGATTCCTTGAAGTACTCCATCATGTCCAGGCCGTCGCCGAGTTTGTTGCGGCGCTCGTAGAGCGTGGGGCACTGGCTGACGATTTCGATGAAGCTGAAGCCTTTCTTGCGCAGCGCCTCGCCGATGGAATGCGTGAGCTGGCGGACGTGATACGTAGTCCAGCGCGCGACGTACACCGCGCCGGCGGATTCGGCCAGATTAGGCAGGTTGAACGGCTGCTCGTAGCAGCCGTACGGCGTGGTCGAGGATATCGCCGTCACTGGCGTGGTGGGCGCGAGCTGTCCTCCGGTCATGCCGTAGGTGAAATTGTTAATGCAGATGATCTTCAGGTCCACGTTGCGCCGCGCGGCGTGGATGAAGTGGTTGCCGCCGATGGAAATCAAATCGCCGTCGCCGCTGTACACCACCACGGTCAGGTCCGGGTTGGCGAGCTTCATGCCCGTGGCGAAGGGAATCGCGCGGCCGTGCGTGGTGTGGAAGGAGTCCAGGTTCACGTAGCCCGCCACTCGGCCGGTGCAGCCGATGCCGGAAACAACGGCCACCTTGTTCAGGTCCAGCTTCGATTGCAGTAGTGCGCGCGCGAAGCAGTTGACCGTGGTGCCGATGCCGCAGCCGGGGCACCAGATGTGCGGCATGCGCTCGCTGCGCAGAAATCCTTCAACGGGATTCGGCGGGAGGCATTCCGCGCCGCCTTCCGGGGTACCCGCGATCATCTGCTCCTCGCTCATCGAGTGACCTCTTGCAGGGCCTGCGTGCCCGTGCCGGCCTGAAGGCCGGCGCTACATTTTAGGATTGCGTCGAGGATTTGCTCGGGCTTGTGGACGGTGCCGCCGGTGTGCGGCTCGAGCAGCACGGGCACGCGGCCCGCCACGAGGCGCTCGACTTCGTAGCACACTTGCCCGCAATTCATCTCCGCAACGACGAAACCCGCGAGGCCATTCCGCTCGGCGAGCTCCCGCAGGCGCTTTTCCGGGAACGGCCAGATGACTTGCGGCCGCAGCAACCCGGCGCGCACGCCGCGCTCACGGGCCATCTGCACGGCGCGCATGGCGACGCGCGCGGTGATGCCGTAGGCGATGACGACTACATCGGCGTCGTCGAGCCGGTATTCCTCGTTGCGCGCCAGGGCCTCGGCATTGCGGCGGATTTTCTCCATCAGGCGGGCCACCAGCCGGTGCTGCGTCTCCACGTTCATCGCCGGGTAGCCGTGCTCGTCGTGCGTCAGGCCGGTGACGTGGAAGTGGTAGCCTTCGCCGGCGCGTGCGAACTGCGGCACTAGGTCGTCTTCGGCCTGGAACGCTTGATATTCATTCGGCGGCAGCGTGGTGTAGCGCCGGGGATAGATCTCGATTTGTTCGGCCGGAGGAATCACGACCTTCTCGGTCATGTGGCCGACGACTTCGTCCATCATCACCAGCACCGGCACGCGAAATTGTTCCGAGAGATTGAAGGCGTGCACGGTGAGGTCGAAGCATTCCTGCGGGGAACTGGGGCAGAGGGCGATGATCTGGTAGTCACCGTGGGAGCCCCAGCGGGCTTGCATCATGTCCGCCTGCGCGGGGAGCGTGGGCAGGCCGGTGGAAGGCCCGCCGCGCTGCACGTCCACGAAGACGCAGGGCGTTTCGGTCATCGCCGCGTAGCCGATGTGCTCCATCATCAGGGAGAAGCCCGGGCCGCTGGTCACAGTGAACGATTTCGCGCCCGCCCAGACAGCGCCCTGAATGGCGATGGACGCGGCCAGCTCATCCTCCATCTGCAGAAACATTCCGCCGATCTGCGGCACCCGCTGGGAGAAGCGCTCGACGATTTCCGTGGAGGGGGTAATTGGGTAACCCGCGGCGAAACGGCTTCCGGCGGCCAGTGCGCCTTCGCAGCAGGCCTGGTCGCCGTCGAGGAAATGCGTGCCCGTGAGGACGCCCGCGGGGTCTGCGTGGGCGAGCTTCATTGCTTCTTCCCGTACTTCTGCATCACGCCGTAGATGGCGAAATCGGGGCAGTAGAGACCGCAAAGGTCACAGCCGGTGCAGCCGTCCGGATTTTTCAGCCGCGGGAAGTGATAACCCTGCTCGCTGAATTCTTCGGAGAATTCGAGCACTTTCGGCGGACAGAAGGCGATGCAGAAGCCGCAGCCTTTGCAGCGGTTGCGGGTGACGTGGATGGCGCCGCGGGCCTTCCTCGCGGGGGGCGGCACTTGCGAAGGCTTGGCTTCGTTCACCGAAGGTTCAGACATGGGCACGGCTCCTCATCCGACGAAAGGGAGCAATTCCCCTACCACCCACAGGTTGCCTGTAAATATCTAACCAATATGGACTTACAGCATGGCCATGGAATGAAGATTGACCTCAGAGAAGCCATATTCAGCCCCTCAGTGGGGGATATTCCTCAATCCAGAGTCTTGTATCTTGGCCGCGGTCTGCTGCAAGGCGGCTTCAAGCGCTGCGTAGGATAGGCGCCTGCCCTCAGCAAGACCGCAGGATCCACGCCTGTCCACTGGGGGTGTGGAGCTGGTGCGTGGATAAACCGGAGGTCTGTCCTAGGAAAAGCGCCGCAACCCGGCCGCCGTCCGTGGCATCCTGTAGGGGGGCGGAAAGATCGGTCCGGAGTTCAAGCGGTGAAGCAGCAGCGCTTCCTCAATCAGAAGCTTGGCAAGCGCGTCAGCCGGAAAGCAGAGCTGCAGCGGGCCAAGCTGGAGACGGCGAAGACGTTTGCGCGTCAAAAAGGGAAGAAGTAAGGAGGCAAGGATGTAGGGAAAGAGCGGAGCGCACGCCGGCCAAAGGTGCGAGACGCGATCATTTCCTTACTTCCTGGCCTCTTTACGTCCTTACTTCGTTTGTTTCCAGGCCGATGTTATACTGCAATTTCCGGCGGAACCGACGCGTAGTCTCAGGAGAGGTGGAATGAACCGGGTCACAAAGGCGATTGTCCTTTCTCTATCCATCCTGGTGCTGGGCTACGTGTCGCTGGGCTACGTGCTCGGCCGGACGAACGAGGACCACACCTACCGGGCGGTCAGCGTCTTCACCGAAGTGCTGCAGCACATCCAGCAGGACTACGTGGAAGAGCCCAACCTGCAACTGGTGACCTCCGGGGCGCTGCACGGGCTGCTGGAATCGCTCGACCCCCGCTCCAGCTACATGAGCCCGCGCGAGTACGCCGAGTACAAGCAAAAAATCGAGCGCGGCGCGAAGGGCGAGATCGGCGCGGCGCTTTCCAAGCGCTTCGGGTACATCACTGTGGTCGCCGTGCTGCCGGACAGTCCTGCGGAGAAGGCCGGACTGCGCAGCGGCGACATCCTGGAAGCCATTGCGAAATTCACCACGCGGGAAATGTCTATCGGGCAGGCGCAGAACCTGCTCTCCGGCGAGGTGGGCACGGCCGTGATCGTTTCCGTGGTGCGCCGCGCGCGCGCCGAGCCCCAGGACGTGGACATCGTCCGCGCCGAGCTGCCGGCGGCCAAGATGCAAGCCAACTTGCTCGCCGACTCAGACGCGCCCGCGGCGGCCGGCATCGCCTATGTGCGCATCTCATCGCTCTCTGCCGGGCGCGCGGACGAGCTCCGGACGAAGCTGCAGCAGCTTGAGAAACAAGGCGCGAAGAAGCTGATCCTCGACCTGCGCGACTGCGCATTTGGAACGAATGCGGAAGGTATTGCCACCGCGCGTCTGTTCGTGGCTTCCGGCACGCTCGGCTCGCTGCGCGGACAGACCGTGCCGGCGCAGAGCTTCGTCGCCGAGTCGGCCAAGGCCGTTTGGAAGCAGCCGGTCACCGTGCTCATTTCCAACGGCACCTCGGGCGCGGCGGAAATCCTGGCCGCGGCCATCGCCGGCAACCAGCGCGGCGAGACCGTGGGCGAGCGCACGTTTGGCTCGGCCTCCGAGCAGAATCTGCTGTTGCTTGAAGACGGCGCGGCCATCAACCTGACCGTAGCGAACTATTACCGGCCCGACGGGAAGTCCATCCCGGAGGAAGGCGTTGCGCCCGGCGCGGAAGTGCGTCGCGCCGCAGCGGAAGTACCCGAACCCGATGACGAGGAAGCGCCCGCTGCGGCCGCCGCCGAGCCGGCGCCGTCGAAAGAGGATGCGGTGCTGAAGAAGGCCATCGAGATCCTCCTCGCGCCGACGCTGCCGGCCAAAACCGACAAGAAAACCGCGTCGTTGAAATCCCGCGTGTATCCGGAAGCGTCTTAACCCGACGGCCAACTAATCATTCTTCGGGGCAGGCCATCGGGCCTGCCCCTTTTGTTTTGTTCATCTGAACCCGTAGCGGCGGGCTTCGCGTTCTGTGCGTCCCGGCGTTTTGTGTCGGGAACCCCGCCGCGCTTTGCTTGCGGCGGCATAAAGCCGCCGCTACATTCAGCCGAGTGTTTCGGCAATCATGGCCGAAACCTGTTCGGCGATGGAAGGCGCCGAGGTGAGCCCCGGCGATTCGATGCCGACGAGGTGAATGATGCGCGGGAAACTTGCGTCGCGCTCGATGATGAAGTCGGCAGAACCTTTGCCGCCGGGCGGCACGAGCTTGGCGCGAATGCCGGAATGCGCCGGCCGCAGGTCGGCAGCCTCGATGGCTGGCAACATCAGCTTCGCGCGGCGGGCGAATTCCTCCACCGGCTCCGGGTTGCTCTCGTAGTCGTTCTTGTCCTCGATGTAGCGCGCGGTGGGGCCGACGAGGAACGTATCCCAGAGCGTGCGGGTGAAATGAACGCCGAGGCTCAGGTGGTCCGGATGCGGCAGGGGATAGACCAGGGCGTTCACCAGGTGCGCCTTCGGCTTGACGACTTCGCAATAGTCGCCGCGGACGGGGTAAATCTTGTAGGTAGCAGGATGCAGACTGCAGGTCGCAGGTTTCAGAAGAGCGGCGACTTCATCGGCGAACAGGCCGGCGCTGTTGACAACGCAGCGGGCCTCGATTTCGCCGGCCTCGCTCGTGATCCGCGCACAATCGTTTGACGGTTCGAGGCGCATCACCTTCGCATGCGTGACGATGCTGGCGCCCTGCCCGGCGGCCACGCGCGCGTAGGCTTTCACCAGTTCCTCGCTCAGCACGATTCCCGTGGATGGCACTTCGATTGCCGCGCCGCCGGCGATGTGCGGCTCGCGCGCGCGGATGCCGGCGGCGTCCACAATGCGCAGGCCCTCGACGCCGTTCGCGCGGCCTTTTTCGACCAGCGCCGGCAGTTGTTCCGCTTCTTTCTCGTTCGTGGCGACGACGAGTTTTCCGGTGCGGCGATGCGGCACGCGGTGCGCCGCGCAGAATTCAACAGTGAGCTGATTGCCGCGGACGCAGTGGCGCGCCTTGAGCGATCCTGTCGTGTAGTAAAGCCCGGAGTGGATCACGCCGCTGTTGCGCGTGCTCGCGCCCATGCCCACCCTCGGCATGGCCTCGAGCACGAACACATCGGCGATGCTCTTCGAAACCGCGGCCGCAATCGCGCAGCCCACCACTCCGCCGCCGATGATGACCACGTTGGCTCGGTCCATGGGGAAAGGATACAGGGGTCGGCAAGAAGAGTTGAAGGGTTAAAAAGTTAAAGGCTTAAAGGGAGCCACGCTGAACGTCCGGCGACACGAAGTCTGCTGGCGGCTCTTCGACTCTTTAACCTTTTAACTTTCCAACCGCCAACGTTCCAACAGTGGCTAGCCGGCCGTTTCGAACAGCGGCGCACAGGGGACGAGATTGGCCTCGACGCCGTCGTGCACGGCGTAGCTGGGCCGGCGGCCGTTGCGCGAGGGTGTGCCCCAGAGCACGGCGCTGCCGTGCACGCCGTCTTTGTTGAGCGCGTAGAAGGTAATGTTGAAGCGGCGCAGGCGCGTCTTGTCGTTGTTGTAGCTGCGGGCCACGCGCTGGCAGGCTTCCAGGCACGCTTCCGTCGGCGGCATGCCCTTGCGCATCATCTCGACGATGGTGTGCCCGCCACTGATTTTGATGTTCTCCTCGCCGCGGCCGGTGGAGCCCGCCGCGCCGACTTCGTTGTCCACAAAGAGCCCCGCGCCGATGATGGGCGAATCGCCCACGCGGCCGGCGAGTTTCCACGCGAGCCCGGAGGTGGTGGTCACGCCGGAGATCTCGCCCTTTTCGTTCACGGCAAGGCAGTTGATCGTGCCGGTTGGCGGATGCAGCACAACATCTTCGATGTGCGCCGCCCAAGCCTGCTTTTCCGGCGTGTCGAGCATCTTCGAGATGCGCTCGCGGACGCGCTCCTCAGGCGGTTTCCAGTCGGGACTGGAGAGTCACGGACCCCAGGAGTCGCGGTCGCTCATCGTTTCTTTCCAGGCAAGCCAGGCGATGCGGGAGCGCTCGGTGAGCAGGTTCATCTCCTCGAAGCCATGGGCCTTGGCAAAGCGCAGGGCGCCCGGGCCGACGAGCATGAGGTGGTCGGTGCGCTCCATGACGAGCTTGGCCACCTTCGACGGGTTCTTGATCATCCGGATCGAAGCCACCGAGCCGGCGCGGCGGGTGGGGCCGTGCATCACGCTGGCGTCGAGCTCGACGTCGCCGTCCTCGTTGGGCAAGCCGCCGTAGCCCACCGAATCGTCATTGGGATCGTCTTCGACCACGTTGACGATGGCGACCACCGCTTCGAGCGTGTCCGCGCCGCGCTTCATCAATCCCATGCCGAGCGTGAGCGCCTGCAATCCGTTGGCGCTGGAAATAATCAGCGGCCGCGTGCCTTTCGCCGAGGCTTGCGCGGCCGGGGCCTGCGGCGAGTCCGCGCCCAGCAGCTTGCGCGCGCCGGCGGCCATGCTGCCGGCCAGCGTGGTTAGAAAAAATTTGCGCCGTGTCCAGTCGTTCATAAACTCCACCTTTCTCGAAGACGCCGCTCCCGACCGTTGCCGGTGGGTTCGCGAAGGATAGTCTTTCGGATGAGGGTGGCGCAAGCATTCAAGCAGGAATCCCCGGGGAAAACAAAAAACCAGGAGCGCATCGGCTCGGACGCGGGAACTTTTGGAAGCCGGGCGGCGTTTTATATTCAGGTGTTGACGAAAGGGGAATAAGGACTGACAATCGCGCCTCCCTGCGGGGCGCAGACGCAACTCTGGACGTGCCATGATTCACCTGGAAAACCTGACCAAGGAATACGACGTGATGCCCACGGCCGGGAAGCCCGGCCAGGTGCTGGCCACCGACCGGCTGAACCTGGACGTCGCCGGCGGCGAAATCTTCGGACTCGTCGGTCCGAACGGCGCCGGCAAGACCACCACGCTGAAGATGGTCTGCGGGCTGCTGGTGCCTACGGCGGGACGCGTGACAGTGAACGGCATCGACGTCGAGCGCCAGCCGGAAGCAGCGCAGAAGCACATCGGCTACCTGGCCGATTTCTTCGCGCTCTACGACGATCTGAAGGTGTGGGAATACCTCGACTACTTCGCTCACGCGTACAAGATGGAAGAGGCGGCCATTGCCGCGCGGATTGACTACGCCATCGGGGAAATGGGCCTCGAGCCCAAGCGCGAGAGCTACATCGCCGGCCTCTCCCGCGGCATGAAGCAGCGGCTGGGCATCGCCCGCGCCATCCTGCATGACCCGCCGGTGCTGGTGCTGGACGAGCCCGCGTCGGGGCTGGACCCCAAAGCGCGGCACGAATTAAAGGAGCTTCTGCGCGCGATGAACCGCGCCGGGAAGACTATTTTCATCACCTCGCACGTGCTTTCCGACCTCGAGGAGATGTGCAGCTCGATTGCCATCCTGGAGAAGGGCAAACTGGTGCGCGCGGGAAAAATCGAGCACGTGATGCGCCCGGATACGCCTGGGCGGCGCGTGCGTATCAAGCTAGCCATAGCGTCGTTTCCGCTGGCGGACTGGCTGGGCGCGCGGCCGGAGGTGAGCGCGGTGGTGCCGGAGGGCAATTTCACCAGCGTTGTCTTTGCATTTTTGGGCGGCGACGCTGAGTTAGCGGACCTGGTGGCGAAGCTCGTGGCTGCGGGCGCTCCGATGTGCGGCGTCGAGGAAGTGAGCGAGTCGCTGGAGAAGATTTTCTCCCGGCTTTCCACCGGGGAGATCATGTGAGCCATTGTGGGTGAGGACTGCGGATGGACATTTTTTCAAACCCGGAGCTGATCCGCAACGCGCGGGCGCAGTTGCGCTGGGGCCGGATGATTTCGGTGGCGGCCATCTGCGCGGTGCTCTCGCTGGTGACCGGCTACTCGCTGGCTCATGAGCAACTCGCGAGTGAGCCGCCCGGCCAGTGGGGCATGCATCTCCTCCAGATTGCGCTGGGCGCGCAAGTGGTGGCCCTGCTGCTGGGAGGCAGCCTCGCCTGTCTGAACGCCGTCCACCGCGAAAAGGAAATGAACACGTTCGATTTCCAGCGCGTCACGCGGCTGACGCCGTGGGAGCTGGCCGTCGGCAAACTGTTCGGCGCGCCGGTGCTGGTCTACTTCGTGGTGCTGTGCCTGATGCCCGCGGCGCTGGTGGGCGCGGTGGTGGGCGGCGCGCGGCCCACCATGGTTGGCGCAGCCTACGTGGTGCTGTTGCTGGGCTCCATCGCCGTGCACGCGTTTGCGATGGTGATCTCCATGCTCCACCAGCGCGGCACGAACACCGCGGCCGTGCTTCTGCTGATTCTTGCCCTGATGAGCGGCTTTCCTACGCGAAACAACCGACATCTGTTCGATATCGGCGCGCTGAATCCATTCTTTGCGGTCCAGATGGTGGAGGAGAAGTCCTGGGAGATGGTTTCGTTGAGCGCCCAACAAGCGGAGAAGGCCGACGGACAATTAAGCCTCGGCGACGTCTTCTTCGGCCTGCGCCTGCATCATTTGCCCGTCCTGCTTGTGCTCTACGCGAGCTTTGCGGCGTGGTTCCTGCTGGCGGTGACGCGCAATCTGAAGCGCGACCCTTCTGTCTATGAGTTGTATACGCCCAGTCAGTCCCTCGGGCTGCTGATGTACATCAATCTCCTGATGCTCGGTTTCTTCAGGTGGGACTACCTGTTGCAAACAAGAGAAGCGCCGCGAATATTCTATGACACGCGGATGGCGCCCAATGAGGCCCAGGGCATGTTCCTCGGGCTCAACCTGTCGCTGTTCCTGGTGCTGGGCCTGACGCTGTTTCGCAACCGCGACCGCATCCGCCGGCGGCTGCGCGAGTTGGGCGACGCCGCGTCGGGCTGGCTTGCGGCCATCTGGCCCGCGCCCTACGTGCTGGCCGGGATGTTGCTGGCCGGGCTGGCCGCGGTGGGGATGATCCAGTGGAAGCGCGACCCCAAGGCCGAGTGGGACCTGGTGCTGGCCATCTTCCGGCTGGGAATCGTCGCGCTGTGGGTGGTGCGTGACCTTCTCTACCTGCAGTGGATGAACCTGACGCGCATTCGCCGGCCGCTGACGATGGGATTCGTCTATCTGATTGTCTTCTACGCGAGCACGTCCATCCTGTTTTTCGCGCTTGATCTCTACGACACGCCACGCAGACAGGCCATCACATCGTTTTTCTCGCCCGCTGCCGCGCTCGGCCTGACGGGCAAGCAATGGACTGGTGTGGAACCGTGGTGGCTCCTGGCGATGTTCGGCCAAGTGGCGGCCGCTGCGGTCTTCGCCTGGCTGGGCCGGCAGAAACTGCTCGCTCTTGTGCCCGCGCCCGCGGTCGCCCCAGCCGCGGAATCCCCGCTGCCAACCGTCGGCTAATCCCGGATTTCAATCGGAAAAAGAAAAAGAGGGAAAAGAATGCCGTTCCGCCCCCGGCGGAGCGGCCAAGGGTGGGGATTATCCCGCCAGGGCGCTCTTCATCGCGTCCACGAGCAGCCGCAGAGGAAACGGCTTGAGCAGGCAGGGCGTCGAGTTGTGTGTGCGCTCGACGAACTCCTTTTTCTCGATGCTGCCCGTGACGAAGATGAACCGGCCGCGCAACTCCGGATAGTTTCTCAGCAGGAACTCGTACACCTGCACGCCGTTCCCAGGAAGCTGGATGTCGCAGACGATCCCGTCCACTTCGTGGGCGGTGATGATCTGGATGGCTTCTTCCTTAGAAGTGGCGAGCAGAACGTCGTACCCGTGAACTATCAATGTTTCCTGATAGAGATCCCGGCAAGACTGTTCATCATCCACAACCAGAATAACAGGCTTCTGCACTTCGAGTAGTCCCTCCCGGTGCGGGGGAGATGGAGTACTGGGCCCACTATTTTCTAACTTAGTTCCTGGAGCGGGTCAACAGTTCATTTCTGACGCCTTCTTAACCTTAATGATAATAGACGCCGAGGAATAGGTGCCCTGCCCGGGCCCGGCTAGCCCGGGCCGAGCGGCAGGAAGTATTGCGTGCCTTTGACCGGCTGCTGCAACCGGCGCAGCAGCTCCTGCAAGTCCTGGTTGCGCTCCACGAAATCAATCTCCGAGGTGTTCACCACGAGAAGGTCCGAGGCCGAGTAGCGGAAGAAAAAATGCTCATAGGCGCGGACGACTTCCTCGAGGTAGTCAAGCGAGATCAACTCTTCCGTGGGGTCGGCCTTTTTGGCGATGCGCTGGCGCAGCACTTCGGGTTTGGCCTGGAGGTAAATCACCAAGTCCGGCGCGGGCAGGCCGGCGGCGAACATCTCGAAATACTGCTCGTAGAGTTTCAGCTCGGTGTCGTCCAGGTTGACGTAGGCGAAAATCTTGTCCTTCTCGAAAAGAAAATCGCTGACCACTGCGCCGGGCGTTTCCGCCGGGTTTGCTTCGCGCAACCGCCGCTGCCGCTCGAACAGGAAATACATCTGCGCGCGAAAGGCGGCGCCGTCTTTTTCCTCGTAGAAATCGGAGAGAAAAGGATTGTCCTCGCAGTCGAAGACGCGCCGGGCATGGAGCCGGTCGGCGAGGACTTTCGCCAGCGTGCTCTTGCCCACCCGGATGGGCCCCTCGATGGCGATGTAGCGCGGGGGTTTGAAGGCGGGCGTGATCATCGCGCGGAATTGTAGCAGGGAAAGAATAACGGAAGTAGAGGAGGTGAAGGAGCCAGAGGAAAGGAACGCGCGCCAACTTCGGCTGGGGTTTGTTTTCCACTACATCCTATGCTTCCTTTACTTCCTCTGCCTCCAGCGGTTTGAACTTCGCCGTGAAGTGTCGCAGGAACGGCGCCTGGTAAGCGAGCGCGAGGCCGCGGATTTGCGCGCGCTGCTGCCATACCTCGAGGATCACTTCGATGACGTAATCAATGTGGCTCTGCGTATAGACGCGCCGCGGAATCGCCAGGCGCACCAGGTCCATCGTGGCGTGCTCGCCGAACATCAGCGTGCCGATCTCCACCGAGCGGATGCCGCCTTCGACGTACAGCGCGCAGGCCAGCGCCACGCCGGGAAACTGCGTCGGCGGGAGGTGCGGCAGGAACGCGCGCGCGTCAATGTAGATGGCGTGGCCGCCGGGCGGCTGGACGATGGGCACGCCTTCCTTCGCGATGTGGTTGCCGAGATAGGCGGTGGAGACGATGCGGTAATTCAGATAGTCCTCTTCGAGCGCCTCGTTGAGCCCGACGGCGATCGCGTCGAGGTCGCGCCCGGCGAGCCCACCGTATGTCGGAAAGCCTTCGGTGAGGATGAGCAGGTCTTTCTCTTGCTGCGCGAGGAGGTCGTCGTTGGTGCAGAGAAAGCCGCCGATGTTGGCCATGCCGTCTTTTTTCGCGGACATGGTGCAGCCGTCGGCGTGGGAAAACATCTCGCGGGCAATCTCGCGCGGCGCTTTTTGGGCGTAGCCCGGCTCGCGCAGCTTGATGAAGTAGGCGTTTTCGGCGAAGCGGCAGGCGTCGATGTAGAGCGGGATGCCGTGCGTGCGGCAGACGGCCTTCACCGCGCGGATGTTGTCCATCGAAACGGGCTGGCCGCCGCCGGAGTTGTTGGTCACCGTCAGCATGACCAGCGGAATTTTCCCGGCGCCCACGCGCGCGATGGTTTCTTCGAGCTTCGCCACGTCCATGTTTCCCTTGAAGGGATGGTGACGCTGGGGCGCGCGCGCTTCGGGGATGGGCAGGTCGAGCGCCTCGGCGCCGACGAATTCACAGTTGGCGCGGGTGGTGTCGAAGTGCGTGTTGTTGGGCACCACGTCGCCCTTCTTGCACATCACGTTGAACAGAATGCGCTCGGCGGCGCGGCCCTGGTGCGTGGGGATCACGTGCCGGAAGCCGAAGATGGCTTGTACGGAATCGCGGAAGCGCTCGAAGCTGGGCGAGCCGGCATAGGATTCGTCGCCGCGCATGATCGCCGCCCACTGCTCGGTGGACATGGCGCCGGTGCCGGAATCGGTGAGCAGGTCAATCAAAATGTCCTTCGACGCGATGAGGAACAGGTTGTAGCCCGCCGCCTCGAGAAGTTGCTGGCGCTCCTCGCGCGTGGTGCGGCGGATCGGCTCGACGCTCTTGATGCGGAACGGCTCGATGATCGTTTTGATGGCCATAAAACCTCAAATCATGGAACCACAGATGAACACAGATAAACACAGATGAGGCGGAGGGGCAAGACAGCCCCGCAGTACAGGCGCCTGCCCTGAGCGACGCCGAAGGGTCCACGCTTGTCCCCTCGGGCTTGGACGTGCGTGCTGGTGCGCCGTTGGAGCCGGACAGGCCTGGAGCCCGTCCTACCAGGAGCGCGCGATGGCGGCGACGATGCGGGCCAGCGCGTCGAGGTCGCGTGTGTCAATCACTTCGCCGGGTGAGTGCGAATAGCGCAGCGGCCAGGCGATGGGGATGTCCACCGAGCCGTGGCGGAGGAACACCGCGCCGTCGTTGCCCCCGCCGGTGACGCCGTATTGCACGGGGATCTGATTTTTCCGCGCGAGCTGAATCAGCTTGTCCACTTGCGCGCGCTCGGTGATGTTGGAATTGTCCACCGCGCGGATGACGAAGCCTTTTCCAAGCGGTGCGTCGGCGAAGCGCTTGGATTCGAGCGGCGAGTCGGAGCTGACGAATGTGTCCACGGCAAAGACGAAATCCGGCGCTTCGCCCTTCGTGGCCAGCCGGTCGGCCACGGCTTTCGCGCCGACCAGGCCGATCTCCTCGCCGGTGGACCATACGAAAGTGATTTCTGCCGGCAAACGCTTCGGCGTGGCCTGGCCGCTCTGCGGCGTCGTGCCGAGCGCCCACACCGCGGCGGCCAGCGCCGCGCAGCCCACGCGGTCGTCGAAGCTGCGGCCATTCGCGCGCGTGCCGAAGAGTTTGCGGTATTTCTTCGGCACAGTGATCGAGTCCCCCACCTGGATGCCGAGCTGCGCGACTTCGAGCGGCGAGCGCGCACCCACATCCACGCGCGCCAGCCCGCCGGCAGCTTGTGGACCACGCGGCCATTCAAAGTTCGGCTGGTCCCAGCCATTGGGGAGCTCGATCACGCCGGGCCGGATGCCCTTTGCCGCGTGCACGAAGACGGCGTGCCCGGTGAAGAATTCCGCAATGCCGCCGCCGCGCGGCAGCACCTCGAGCCGCCCGTCGGCCGCAATCGCGCGCACCGCGTAGCCCAATTCATCCATGTGCGCGACAAAAAGAATCTTCGGTGCTTTTGATTTCGCGCCGGTCGCGCCCACGCGCAGGATCAGGTTGCCCGCGTCGTCCGTTTCCGGCTTGGCCCATGCCGGGAGCAGCTTCAGCACTTCCTTGCGCACGGGCCCTTCGTGCTCGCTCATGCCGTAGGCCTCGACTAGGGATTTCAAAATGCTTTCAGTTTTCGGCAGCTTGCGGGGCGCTGCGGCCGGTGCGTCGGAAGCAAACTCCGCGCCCTGTGATTTCGGCTGGCTGATTGTTCCCTGTGCGTACAGTTCGAGAAGAGCGGCCAGGCTCGTGAGGTCCGCGGCGTCAATCGCCTCCGCTGGAGTTGATGGCCACGCCGTGGCGATGCCGAGATGGGCGATTCGCCCGGGCAATTCGGGGCCCTGCGTGTAGCTCGCGCGGGGCAGCGGCGCGGTGAAGTCCGCCGCGGCGGTAACACCGCTGCCGTCCGCGAGTTTCTTCAGTTCGGCCGCGAAGCCGTCGAGCGCCGCATCCGGGTTCGCCCAGCCGATGAGCACTCCGCTGCCGGTTTCCTTCATCGGCGCACGCGGCTGCGCCTGCGGGGCCCCGCCGCCTGTGGTGAGCGCAGCCGAACCACGGCGTGGCAGCAGGCGGCCAACGTAAATCATTTCGTCGGCCTTCATGTGTTGCAGCAGGCGGTCGAGCCCGCGCGAGCTGGCCCACTGCTGTGCGACAAACGCCACCGTGAGAGTGCCTTTCACCTTCGACGCGTCCACGCGGCGCAGCAGCTCGACCAGCGCGGCCGCGCCGAAGCGGTCGCCGATGCCCGGCGCGGTCAGTTTGCCGAAGCCCATTGCGTACATCTGCCGGTCGAGGCCGAGCGGGTCGAGCAGGTCCGCGCCGGCCAGCTTCACTTCTGCGGCGCTGGGCGCGCCGATGTCCACAAAAATTTCATCGGGGTGCGAGACGCGGGGAGCATTTTGCCGGCCGGGCTGCAGGTGCGTCGAAAGTCCGGCGACGACGCCGTAAATCCATTTTCCCTTGCGTGTGTGGATCGTCACCGGCTGCGCGGCATAAAGCTGGTCGAAGAGCGCGTGCGGGGTCTGCTGCGGCAGCCGCTGCACGCGCAGAAAGCCGTCCTCGGTGATGCCGCTGACGATGTAGCCCGGCTCGTCCAGCGGCGCGACGATCAGCCGCGCCGGAGCGCCGCTGCCCAGGGTGACAACCACGTTGCCTAGGTTGTCCGTCTGCGGCGAAAACTTCTTCAGCCGCGCGCGAATCTCCGCCGCGAGTGCCTGTTCGTACCCGCTGACCGCGGGCCGGGCGGTGAAGGCGGCGAGGTCCTGCTGGAGCGTCTGCGCGGTGAGCGGCGCGGCCAGGCTAAGAGCGAAAATCGAAAATAGAAAGGCGAAAACCGGAAGGGAGCGAGCAAAGCACAGACGCGTTTTCATGGTTGTTTCCTCAGGCATTTTCCGCATCATGGCAACCGCGAGCCGCGAATCTATCGCAGCGCCGCAGCACGCGCAAGCTAAGCGCCGCGGGGTCAACCCCGGCTACAGACGCGCCGCTTTCGCCTGACGTTTCCACCGCGTACAATGCGCCCACGATTTTGTGTCCGGAGGCCGCCGATGCGAAAAGCAATCGCCATCATTGTCCTGTTCGTTGCAACCGCCGTAGGTCTTTTATCCGCGCAGGAGCAGAAACCCGAGGCAAGGGTACGCGTCCGCGAATTGGGCATCAAGCCGGGCCTCTACGAGCCGGGGCCAAATAACGCAATCACGGACGTGCCCGGCGTGCGCGTTGGCCAGGTGACGATTCGCGAGGACTTGCCCGGCGGCAAGGCCGTGCGCACCGGCGTGACCGCCATTCTGCCGCACAGCGGAAACCTCTTCCGCGAAAAAGTAGCCGGCGCGGTGTACGTCTTCAACGCGTTTGGAAAACTCGTGGGCTCGACGCAGGTGAACGAACTGGGCCAAATTGAGACACCGATTCTATTGACGAACACGCTCAGCGTTTGGGACGCCGCGGCGGCGATGACCGATTGGATGCTCGCGCTGCCCGGCAATGAGAATGTGCGCTCGATGAATCCCGTGGTGGGCGAGACGAACGACGGCGGCCTGAACGACATCCGCGGGCGTCACGTGAAAGCAGAGCACGTGCGCCGCGCGCTCGAATCGGCGAAGGAAGGGCCCGTGGAAGAAGGCACCGTCGGCGCGGGAACCGGCACGGTGGCGTTCGGCTGGAAGGGCGGCATTGGCACCAGTTCGCGGAAAATCCCCGCTGCGAAAGAGGCGGGCTATACGGTGGGCGCGGTTGTGCAGACGAATTTTGGCGGCCGGTTGACGATCGATGGCGTACCGGTGTGGCGCGAGATGCAGCCGCCGCTCGCGCGCGCGGGAGCGGATGCGGCAACCGCGCCCACGGCCGACGGCTCCTGCATCATCGTGGTGGCCACGGATGCGCCGCTGGACGCGCGGCAATTGAAGCGTCTTGCGGCGCGGGCGATTCACGGCATGGCGCGGGCGGGTTCCACCGGCAGCCACGGCAGCGGCGATTTCGTCATCGCATTTTCGACAACGAATCGCTATGTCATGGGGCAGAAGGAAAACGCGCCCATCGCACTGGTGCGCGAGGACGATCTTTCACCGCTTTTTCAGGCCGTGATCGAAGCAACCGAGGAAGCGATTTACAACTCGTTGCTGCGCGCCACGACGGTGAAAGGCGAGGGTGGCCGCACCGTAGAAGCCGTTCCGATTGAAAAGCTACGCGAGGTGCTGAAGAAGCACGGACGCGGCATGTAGCGGGGGCTTTACGCCCCCCGCTTCATTGCTACTTGCAAAGTTCGGCGGTGAGGGTTTCGCGGCGGCGGAGGGCCAGGCCGCTGCAATAATCGAGCACGGCGGAATAGACCGGCAGCGTGGCCACGGCCAGCACCAGAAAAATCCCGGCGGCGATCCACATTGATTCCAGCCAGCGCGCTGCGATAAACACGCCCACCGAAATGATCACCAGAAAAAGCTGGATGCCCAGGACTGCAAGCACGGTGATGGGCGATTGTTTCTGGCGAAAACTGCCGAAGTCGAAACCGCGCGGGGCTCTGAGCGAGAGCACATTGCCGGCGGTGAGATTCAGAAAAATGGCGAAGAGCAGCATGCACAGGGTTGCCGCCACAGTGGCTATGCTCGGCGGTTCCCGCAGCAGCGCCACCAGACCCCAGATGGCCAGCCCTTCCGCGAGGATCGTTCCCCCCAGCGCGAGATTTTTTCCTAGCAGCACTTCGCGGAAGCGCACCGGCGCGGCCAGCAGCAGTTGAATGCCGCGGCCGTCGTAGGCGAAGGAGTTGAGCGCGAAGGGCGCCAGCACCAGCAGCGCGTAGCCCACCGAAGAGGGAAACATCATGTCCGGCGAGCGTTGCAGGAATCCGGGCGTGTGCCGCGGGTTTGCCCAGGTCATGGTGAAAAAGAGAACCATCACCGGCGGAATCACCAGCGTCATCAGCAGCGGGCCGTTGCGCACCATGTAACGAAGTTCTTTTTCGACCATGGCCGCGACGGGGCCGGGGAGAAACGAGGTAAAGAAGGCAGTCGAAAAAACGGAAGCCGATGACGAAGACGCCTTGTCCACGGCCTGCGGTGTCTCGCTCTCGCCGAGTTCTTCGCCACGGTACTGGCTGAGGAGGCGCCGTCGCAGGAGCAGGCCAAAAACGGCGGCGTAAGCGGTGAGACAGATGAAGCTGGTCGCAGCCGCTGTCTTGCCCGACCACAGCGCGGTAGTGCGCGCAACGGCTTCGAGGCCGAGTCCCGCAAGGCTCGGCGGCAGGGCTTGCAGCAGAGGCTTCAGTGTCTGCAAGTAAGGCAGCGTCTGCTTTCCCCAGCGCTCGACGGCAATGCCAACGAACTGGATGCTCAGCATCGTGGCGATGAAAATCATAAAAAATTTCTCCCGCGTGCCGCGCTGCGCGAGCAGGCGTTCGAGCCAGGAGAAAATGAGGCGGTTCATCAGCAGGTTTGTCGCGGCAAAGGCCGCCAGGATGAGCAACGTCCACGGCAACAGCGCCGGGGTGGCCAGCGTGATTCCCGCGCCGATGCAGACCAGCCAGATGAGGGCCATCACCGCAGGGAAATCGAACAGCCCATAGGCGAGCGAGATGATGTAGAACGCGGGGAAACGCAGGGGAAAACGCAGCAAATTTCGGAAATCAAACTCCACGCTGAAGGCGCCGACCAGCAGCGACATAAACTGCCAGATTACGAACACGATCAAGAAAAGAACGACCAGCAGTTCTGGCCGTTTGGCGACCGCAAAATACGCCGCCGCGCCTAGCCCGAAGCCTCCCCCCAGTACAACCACTGAGCTAAGCAGGCCCAGAAGGATTTTCGCCGCTAGTTCGAATTTCGCCTGCGTAGTGCGCACCGAATTGAGAGCCAGCCGCCAGCGCAGCCCGGCGATCAGCCCGATCTGCCGGCCTACTGTGATTTTGTTGGTTTGAAAATTCATTATGATCGCCGCATGTCCGTGAATCACAATTGGCGGTAGGCAACTGAGCGGTGACAAATCCGATGGACGCGCAGAGAAGGGGGCTGCTCGTTCTTCCAATAGAGCACCCTGTAGTCGCCCACCCGAAAACGGCAGAGTCCCGACAAGTCCAGAGGAATGTTTTGAAGGCGATGATGAGCAATCTGGTCGGCGTTTTTAGCAAGCCACTCCCGACGACCCAGAATGCGCGCGCGCAGACCGATATCCAACGCCTCAAGATCCCTTTTTGCGAGAGGAAGAATTACGAGGGGATATTCCACTCTCTTCTCAGATCTTCAATTGTGTAGGTTTTGCAGCCCGCAAGGTCTTCCGCGCGGACCTTTCGCATCTCTTCTACAAATGCCGGATCACGCGCCTGAAGGCAGTCCTCCAACTCGTCGAGCGAAGTGACGGTCATGAGTACGGAAAGTGGAATTGAGATTTCTTTTTCACGTTGTGCCATGTCTAATCCTTTGCCCGTAGTATAGCAGAACACAGCTTCTCATTGGCTACGCCAACCATGAGAGTTCCTGTGCGGTATCTTTCGAGCCACCGACGATTTCCAGGAAAATCTGCTCGAGAGTGAGCGTCTCGCCTTCCTCGTGCGGCGCGAGCAGGCCGCCTGCCGCGGCGGCCCGCGCTTCGACGCCCGCGCGCAGCTCTTCGATGGAGCCCTGCGCGACGATATGGCCCTTGTGGATGATGGCCACGTGGCTGCACAGCCGCTCGACGATTTCGAGCACATGCGAGGTGAGGAAGATGGTCACGCCGCGCGCGACCATGCGGCTGAGCATGGCCTTCAGCGTGCCCGCGGCGATGGCGTCCACGCCCTCGAACGGCTCGTCGAGGAACAACACCTGCGGGCCGTGGATCACCGCCGCGGCCAGCGCCAGCTTCTTCTTCATGCCGTGCGAGTAGTCGGCGACGAGCGACTTCGGCCTCTCCGCAAGCTGCATGAATTCGAGCAACTCGGCGCTGCGCTGCGCGGAGGTGGCGCGGTCGAGCCCGTACATCCTGCCAACGAAGTTCAGGTATTCCGCGCCCGTCAGCCGCTCGAAGAGCGCCAAGCCCTCCGGCACCACGCCGATGCGGCGCTTCACTTCGATGGGCTCGCGTTCCAGGTCGTGTCCGAGGATGCGGACGCGCCCGGCGGTCGGCTGCAGCAGGCCGGTGAGCATCTTGATGGTGGTGGATTTGCCTGCGCCGTTCGGCCCGAGGAAGCCGAAGAACTGCCCGGTCTCTACGGCCATGTTGATCTGGTCCACGGCGACCAGCTCGCCGAACCGCCGCGAAAGAGTTTCCGTCTGAATCGCGAGATCGCTCATAGCAAGAGGGTGAATCTAACACACAGCGGGACTCTTCGAGGAATCGAAACACCGGGACCGTCGTGCAGCCGGCCCCGCAATGCTACCTGCGTTTGTCCGCAACGACGGTGGAGGCGTCAGGCGTTGGGCCAGCCGCTTTGGGAGCGGTCGAGGGCGCAGCCGTGGCCGCGGTCGGCTTGGGCAGCGCTGGCGCCACGGCGGGAAGCTCGATGCGGAATGTGGCGCCGCCCTCCGGCCGGTTGTAGCAGGAGATGTGCCCGCCGTGCTCTTGGACGATGCCGTAGCAGATGGAAAGGCCCAGCCCATTGCCCTTGCCGACGGGTTTCGTCGAATAAAACGGGTCGAAGACGAGGCTCGGGTCCTTCATGCCCGGGCCGGTGTCGGAAAACTCGAGCACGACATTGTTCTTCTCGCGCAAGGCGCGGACGGTGAGCACGCCTCCGCGGGTCTCCTCCATGGCGTCCACGGCGTTGCTGATCAGGTTGAAGAAAACCTGCAGCAACTGGTTCGGGTCGCCGCGCACGCCGGGCAGCACGCTTTCGCTTTGCAGCTCGATGCGGATGTTCTGTTCGCGCAGGTCGAGCGTGCGGAGCTGGACCGCGCCCCGCAGCACGGAGTGAATGTCGAGGAAGGTTTTTTCCACGGGCACCTGGCGGGCGAAGCTGAGCAGGTTGTTCACCAGCAGCTTGGTGCGGCGGGCCTGCTCCTGGATCTTGGCGGCGAGCTGCTTGAGCCGCTCGGGGATATCCGATTCGTCCTTGATCAGGTCGGAGTAGCCGAGGATGGCGGTGAGCGGATTATTGATTTCGCGAGCGGCGCCGGCGGCGAGCTGTCCGAGCGACGCCATCTTCTCCGATTGCGCGAAAGAACTCTGCAGCCGGCGCAGGTTTTCCAGCGATTCCTGGGAAGCGGCGAGCAGGCGCTGGCGCTCGCGATCCACCAGGTGCTGGCGAAGGAAGACCAGCGCGGTCAGCACGACCATGGCGACCATCGTAACCACCATGCGGAATTCGCGCACCACCCACGGTGCGGGGCTGATGGAGATGTTCCACGCCGCCATCACCGGCAGAGAGAGCACTGCGGCCATGGCCATGCGCGCTGCCCAGCCGGCTTCGCTGACGCGCAGCCCGCGCGGCTCCGACGGCTCCGGCCGCGCCGGCTCGCTCGCCTGTGCCGTCCGGAAGGCGAGAACGCCGGCCGAGCCGAACCAGACAAACGAGGCAATCAGAGGAACGTCATAGATGCTGCCGGTGTAGTAGTCGCCGACGTCAATCCTTACGTTGATGATGAGAGAACTGAAGCTATAGAGAAACGCGGCGGCGAACAGATTGGCATACACCCAGCGCCAGGGACCAGTGGTCCGCAGCCACAACGCCCCCAGCCCCACGATGAACACGATGTTTTCCACCATGTACAGATGGTTGTAGCTGTTGCCGTAAAAGGCGGTGACCGGCTGGATGTACTGCCAGGGCAGCACGATAAACGTGTAGAGATAGACCCACCAGGAAAGCAGCAGGAGGAAGTCCAGATACCCGTAGCGGAGACTGCGGTCGGTGGTGCGGGCATGAGGCAGCAGCGCCAGCGCCCCGATCATCGGCACGGTGTGCAAGAAGAAAATCACGTCGCCGGCGAAGGGGTTGGGCACCGGCTGGTGCAGCACCACCTCGTAGAAGGTCCACAGGAGCTGCCCGGCCATCCACATCGAGCAGCCCAGCGCCAGCAGCATCCAGAAGGCGTTGCGCCGCCAGTGGGTGGAGCCGGCGTTGATCAGCAAGCCGGCGTTGGCAAACAGCGGCACCAGGCACTGCATCACGTCGCCAAAGGCGGTCAGTTGCGGCCCGGGCGGGAAAATCAGTGCCACCGCCGCGTAGCCGCCGACCAGCAGCGTCCATGCAGCCACGATCAGCCACGCCGAGGGTGAGACACGAATGGCCATCAGAGTTCTTGAAGCATAGACCAACCCGGGCGGAATGAAAACAGAGCGTGCGCGCTGGCCGCGAATTGATAACTGCTACGAAAGTACCAAGCAAGGCACGAAGCGACAAAGTGGAAGAGTCGAAGAGCTAACCCGCAATGCTCACCACACCGCGTGGGATTGCGCCGTAGCGCCGGCTCCCGATCCTTCGGGACTGCCGGTGCTTTTCCTCCTTCTTCCCGCTGGTTTCGTAGGGGCGACCGGCAGGTCGCCCGCATCTTGAGAGACATCCGGACCAAAGATTTGAACGGTCAGAGAGATTTGTGCGAATGTGAGCACGAACCGGCAGGCTGTATTGCTCGCTGCTCGCCAACCCCGAAACTTCGGGATCACGAGCCACTGGTGTAATGGCTGAGGAGGAGGGATTCCCCGCCCTGGGCGGGTGCGCCTAGGGCGCAGAACCCCCTCGCGCCAAGATCCGATCAAGCTCAGCCCTTCCTTGACCGCTCTTCAAGGAAATCTCCCGGCGTCTTGCTTCAGCGTTGGTCTGGAAGAGTTCGTGGTATACGAGTGTCCAAGGCCGGCCGCCTTTTGTGGCGCGCACTTTTCCCCGGTTGTGTTGGGACACGCGGGAAGGAAGATCCTTCGTGGAGCCGACGTACCGCTTCCCCAAACTTGCGCTTTTTAAGACATAGACAGCGAACATGGGAAGTAGCGTGGCGGAGGAGGAGGGATTCTGCGCCTCAGGCGCACCTGCTCCCGAGGCGCACGAGCCTAGGGCTCGCGCCTCGGGCGGGTGCGTCTGAGTTGCATCCGCCTCGGGCGGAGAACCTCTCCCTTCGCAAACGCTGCCAACAACCATAAGCATGGCGGAGGAGGAGGGATTCTGCGTCTTACGCATCCGCCTCGGGCGGAGAACCCCTTCCGCATTCAAAACACACATCGCAAACATACAAAAGACTGTGGCGGAGGAGGAGGGATTCTGC
>JACQDE010000043.1 GCA_016201285.1 Acidobacteriota bacterium
ACAGGGAAGGAACTCAGCCGTGCGCAAGAATAAAACACGGATACCACCGGAACCAAAAGCCGCTCCGTGCAGACTCACGTTGACTCGCAATGGCACCCGCATCGAAAAAATCACCCGTTCTTCAGCACCCTGTTAGGGGCTGTGACTCGCTGTGTGCCGGCGGAGCCGTCACCCGGCACCTGAACTGTGTCACCTGAATCGCGATGGCTCTGAAACAAATCGTCGTCCGCGGCGCGCGCCAGCACAACCTGAAGAACCTCAATCTCGACATTCCGCGGAACTCGCTGACCGTCATCACCGGACTGTCCGGCTCCGGCAAGTCTTCGCTGGCCTTTGACACCATCTACGCCGAAGGCCAGCGCCGCTATGTCGAATCGCTTTCCGCCTACGCCCGCCAGTTTCTCGACCAGATGGAGCGCCCCGACGTGGATTCGGTCGAGGGCCTCTCCCCGGCCATCTCCATCGAGCAGAAGACCACCACGCGCTCCCCGCGCTCCACCGTCGGCACCATCACCGAAATCTACGACTACCTCCGTGTGCTCTGGTCCTCCGTCGGCAGGCCCCACTGTCCCGCCTGCGGCAAGCCCATCGCCCGCCAGTCCACCGAGCAGATCGTGCAGTCCATCCTCGCTCTCAAACCCGACGACCGCATCATGATCCTCGCGCCCATCGCCCGCGGCCGGAAGGGCGAGTACAAGAAAGAACTGGAGAAGCTAGCCAGGGACGGCTACGTCCGCGCCCGCATTGACGGCGCGCTGTGCAACCTCGACGCCACGCCCGCCCTCGACAAGCGCAAGAACCACACCATCGAAGTCGTGGTGGATCGCCTGCTCGTCAAGCCCGGCATCGCCAGCCGCCTGGAAAGCTCTATCGCCACCGCGCTCAAGCTCGCCAGCGGTATCGTCACCGTGGCCATCGTGGACGGCCCCGAGCAGATGTACTCCGAAAAACTGGCCTGCGCCGACTGCGGCATCAGCGTCCCGCAGCTCGAGCCGCGCTCCTTCAGCTTCAATTCGCCCTATGGCGCCTGTCCCGCCTGCAACGGTCTCGGCTCGAAATACGATTTCGATCCCTCAAAAATCATCACGGACTGGTCCAAGCCGCTCTTCGAAGGCGGCCTCGGCCCCGGCGGCGGCTCCGGCCATCTCCAGCGCACGCTTAAGCTCGCGGCCTGCGCCCACGGCTTCGAGCTCGAAACGCCATTCGAAAAACTCTCCCGCCGCGTCCAGAACCTCATCCTCTACGGCAACCCGCCCAAAGGCATGCCCACTGCCGCCGCCAACGCCAATGCCAACAATAACGCCGGTAGGGGCGACCGGCAGGTCGCCCGGCAGGTCGCCCGTCCCATGCGGAC
This sequence comes from Acidobacteriota bacterium, assembly GCA_016201285.1. GTDB lineage: Bacteria > Acidobacteriota > Terriglobia > Acidiferrales > UBA7541 > JACQDE01. The sequence continues at coordinate 1,355 of JACQDE010000043.1, forward strand.
AAAGGGTCTCGAATTCCCCGGCATCCTCTCGTTCCTCGACCGCGCGCTCGAAGAATCCGCCTCGGAAAGCTACCGCGAGTGGCTCACGCAATACATGTCCGCCGTGCCCTGTGCCGCCTGCCACGAGCGCCGCCTGCGCCCCGAAAGCCTCGCCGTGCGCGCCGGCGGCATTTCCATCGCGGAGTTCACCGCGCTGCCCATCGCTGGCGGCCGCGAAGCCGTGGACAAAATCCGCGAGCAGTTCAACGAGCGCCAGATGAAGGTTGCCGGCCGCGTGCTGCACGAAATCGCCGAGCGCCTCGACTTTCTCCTCGCCGTCGGCCTGGGCTATCTCACCCTCGACCGTTCCGCCGCTACGCTTTCCGGCGGCGAAGCCCAGCGCATTCGCCTCGCTACGCAGATCGGTTCCAAACTTCGCGGCGTGCTTTACGTTCTCGACGAGCCGTCCATCGGCCTGCACGCGCGCGATAACGGCCGCCTGCTGCAAACGCTCGAGCACCTCCGCGACCTCGGCAACACGGTGCTCGTCGTCGAGCACGACGAGGAAACCATCCGCCGCGCCGACTTCGTCGTGGACCTCGGCCCCGGCGCGGGTCACGCCGGCGGGTATCTCGTCGCCACCGGCACGCCCGACTCGATTGCTTCCAATCCCGCCTCGCTCACCGGGCGCTATCTCGCCGGCGCCGCGAAAATCCCTGTGCCGGAAAAACGCCGCGCCGCCAACGGAAAGTCCATCGCCATCTTCGGCGCGCACGCGCACAACCTCAAAAATCTTGATGTGCATTTTCCCCTCGGCCTGCTCACCGTGATCACCGGCGTCTCCGGCTCCGGAAAATCCACCCTCATCAATGACATTCTCTACCGCGCGCTCGCGCAGAAACTTTATCGCGGCATGGAAGCCCCCGGCGCCTACAAGGCTATCCTCGGCATCGAGCACATTGACAAGGTGATTCAGATTGACCAGGCGCCCATCGGCCGCACTCCGCGCTCGAATCCGGCGACGTACACCGGCGTCTTCACGCCCATCCGCGAATTGTTCGCCATGCTGCCGGACTCGCGCGAGCGCGGCTACCGCCCCGGCCGTTTCAGCTTCAACGTGAAGGGCGGCCGCTGCGAGGCGTGCCAGGGCGACGGCCTCCGCCGCATCGAAATGAATTTTCTGCCGGATGTCTACGTCACCTGCGAGGTGTGCCGCGCCCGCCGCTACAACGCCGAAACGCTCAACGTCCGTTTCAAGGGGCGTTCCATCGCCGACATTCTCGAGATGCAGGTGGAAGACGCGCTCGCGCTGCTCGAAAATATTCCGCAGATCAAACAGAAACTCTCCACGCTGGTGGACGTCGGCTTGGGCTACCTCACGCTCGGCCAGTCCGCGACCACGCTTTCCGGCGGCGAAGCCCAGCGCATCAAGCTCGCCCGCGAACTCTCGCGGAGGCAAACCGGCCGCACGCTCTACATCCTCGATGAGCCCACCACCGGCCTGCACTTCGACGACGTCAAGAAACTTCTCGACGTCCTCCACCGCCTCGTCAGCCTCGGCAACACCGTCATCATCATCGAGCACCATCTCGACGTGATGAAGCAGGCCGACTGGATCATCGACCTCGGCCCCGAAGGCGGCGACGCCGGCGGAAAGATTGTGGCGCAGGGAACTCCCGAACAAGTGGCGCGGAACAAAAAGTCCTACACCGGCCAAATCCTCTCCCGCGTCCTCAACGGCACGAACGGCCGCAACGGCAACGGTTCCGGCAAGTAGCGCCTTTGTAGGACAGGCTTTCAGCCTGTCCGGCACCCCACGTGCAGCGCTTGTAGCGCCGGCGCTTGCACCGGGCGTGGGCGAAATGCCCCGCCGCTCGTCCGGGTTAGGTTCGAGCTTGCAGTACGGCTCGCGCAATTCGGCTCGCCTCATCCAGAAACGCCGCCAGTCCAGCGCCTCCCGGCAGTGAGGCGTGCGCATACACAAACAGCCACTCTCCGCTGCTCTCCACGGACCATTTGCTTTCCGGCAGGTTCTGGAAAAAGTCCAGCAGCGGTGGAAGGAACAGCATACGAATCGATGTTTCTTCGGGGCCCTGTAGCAGGTAGGTGCTTGTGAAGCTTGCGTGCGAATTAAATTTGAGCGTTGGGTAGCCCAGCTTGCTGGCAAGCTTTTCTACCGATGTTGCCGGACGTAATTGAAACACGGGCAACGGCTGATTCGGCACCGCGAATGCCGCCACGCCCTGCACATATGTGATGGCCGCGTGCAGTCCTCCGAAGGTGTATTGATAGTCGAAATACCGCACATCCAATCCCTGATACTTTCCCTCCAGCCAGAGCCGAATCTTTCTGCCGCTTCCCCGCGAAAACAGGTGCGTCTTCTTCTTGCTCAGGCTCTTGAGGAAAGTTTTTTGCGCGGCGCCGGACGCTAATCCGAGCTGGCTGCCTGCCGCGGCCATCTCTTGCGCGCGTTTTCGCGATTGGCGCCGAATCGCCCAGATGATCAGTCCGATGGCAAACAAAATGACAAAAATCCACCAGGGGCCCATCCAGAATTCCATGCCTCTCCTTTCGGTCGGCGGCAGAGCTTGCGCAGTTCAGGCGCAGAGGAGCAAGCGGGGGTTCTTCTTTGCCAGCGCCAGCAACTTCAACGCCGCGTTATGCGGGCGGCGCAGGCCCTGCTCCCAGCTCCGCACCGCTTGCGGGCTGACGTTCAGCAGCGAAGCAAACAGCGCTTGGCTGGCGTTCAGCGAGCGGCGGATTTGACGGATTTCCTGCGGTGTCATCCGCCGCGGCGGCGCGGGGATTTCCGTCACGCGCAGGTTCACCTTTTCCCCGCGCTCATAGGCCAAAGCCGACTCCAGGGATTCCTTTAGTTCCTCAAAAATCTTCACTTTTTTCCTTTTCGCCATGGTTTTACCCTCGATCTTGCATCTCACTCCGCCCGAATGGCGGCCACGACCCTTCGCAGCACGGTGCGTTCGTCGGCCGAAAGGTCCTCTTGCTCATCTTTGTCCAGGAGCGTGAGCAGGTGGATATGGCCGCGATGCTCCAAATAGAGGTACAGGTAGCGGTAGCCGCCCCGTTTTCCCTTGCCGCGCGCAGGATTGGCGCACCGCGCCTTACGAATACCGCCGAGCCCCGGCACCAGCGCGCCTCGCGCAGGCGCCCGGAGCAGATCCTTCTGGATACCGCTCAAGACTTGATCCGCCGCGCCGCCCGCCAGTTCGAGCAGCCGCCGCGTGAAGTAGCGAGACTCGATGAATACCACATTGTGGTATATACCACTCCGTAGCAGTCAGCGCAAGAGGTGATTGTTTCGCCTGTGTCGCTGGCTCCAGGCTGCCACGCAGCGATACCGCCGCCGTCACCGGCGGCGTTCCGTACCACGCGAACGCCGCATCCGCCGCGTTTCGTGCTACATTTTCCGCGCGCATGAGCATCTACCGCGCCTCGCCGCTTTCGCTCGACCGCATCCGCACCTATCCGCTCGTGAAGCGGAAGAGCAAGGTGACGGTACGCGAGTTTGCGCGGGCGCCAAAGCGCGGCGCGAGCATCGCGCAGTTCATGGACTCGCTGCCGCGCATTCTCGCGGCGGAAGATTTTCGCGCCGTGATCGCGGCGATCCGCCGCGCGCGCGCGCGACGCAAGCCGATTCTCTGGGGTCTCGGCGGGCACGTCATCAAGGTCGGCCTCGCGCCCATCCTCATTGACCTCATCCGCCGCGGCTACGTCAGCGGCATCGCCCTGAACGGCGCCGCGCTGGTGCACGATTTCGAAATCGCGCTCGTCGGCAACACCTCCGAAGACGTGGGCGCCGTGCTTGGCCGCGGCCAGTTTGGCATGGCCGAAGAAACCGGGCTCTATCTCAACGAAGTCGCCGTGGGCGCCGCGCGCTCGCACATCGGCCTCGGCGAAGCCGCGGGAAAACTCCTGACCAACAAGCGTCTCCGCGCGAAGCATCTCGACAAAAGCGTTCTCGCCGCGGCGTATCGCGCGCGCGTGCCCGTCACCGTGCATCTCGCCATCGGCACGGACATCCCCCACATGCACCGCGCCGCCGACGGCGCCGCGCTGGGCGCCTCTACGCATCACGACTTCCGCCTCTTCTGCGCGCTGGTCAAGCACATGCATCCCGGCGGCGTCTATCTCAACTGGGGCAGCGCCGTGATACTTCCCGAAGTTTTCCTCAAAGCGGTCAGCGTGGCGCGGAATCTCGGCACGCCGCTGCGTTCGATCACCACCGCCAATTTCGATTTTTTTCAGCATTACCGCCCGCAGCAAAACGTCGTGAAGCGTCCCACGCGCAGCGCCGGCTCCCGCGGCTTCGCCATCACCGGCCACCACGAACTCCTTCTCCCTCTCCTCGCCGCCGCCTTGTAGCGCCGGCGTCACGCCGGCTCTTGCCGCGCCTCCCGAAGCATCGGGAGGGCGCGACCCTGGAGTGCGTCCCGGCTCGTCAGGACGCCTTGCCTTCGCCGCTTGCTGCGTCCCTCCAACTCGGATAACCTGTCTCTGTGCAACTGTGAACTCTTCCGATCCAATCTTTCCGCCGGACAATCGCGACACGCCACTCTCCGGCGAAGAACCGCCGCCCGCGCCCGCTCCATTGGGGCCCGCCCTTCCCGATGACCTGCGCGTTCCCTGGAACTGGACCGACGTGCTCATCTTCATCGTCTTCTCACTGGGCGTTATGGTGGTGCTCGAATACACGATGCAGACCGTTATGCTCACCACCGGTCGCGTCAAAATGCATGATCTCCCGGCCTTCCTCAGCACCAGCACGGTATACGTCGCCGTCCGCCAGGCGCTCTGGTTCGCATCGCTCCTCGTGTTTCTCTTCTTCACGCTCCGCCCGCGGCGCGCCGCGCCCTTCTGGGACACCGTGGGTTGGTGCCCGCCGCAGGTTGGCGTGCTCTCCCGCGTGACGTTCTATCCGCTCTGCCTGGTGGCCGGCGCCGCCCTGGCGTTGGTGATTGCCTTCGCCTCCAACCTGATGGCGCCCAAGGAGCCGCTGCCCATCCAGGCCTTTTTCCACGACCGCCAGAGCATTTATCTGATGGCGGTGATGGCCGTGCTCGTCGCGCCGATTGTCGAAGAGACCGTTTTTCGCGGTTTCCTCTATCCCGTCTTTGCCCGCAGCCTGGGAATGGGCGGCGGCATTGCGCTCACCGGCATTTTCTTCGGACTCATGCACGCCCAGCAGCTCTGGGGCGGCTGGGCGCAGATTGCCCTGCTCGTGGTCGTCGGCGTTCTTTTCACGCTCGCCCGCGCCCGAACCGGCAGCGTCATCACTTCCTATCTCCTGCACTTCGGCTATAACGCCATCCAGTTCATCGGCTTCTTCTTTTCCGACCAGTTCCACAGACTCCCGCTCATCCGTTGATGCCGTCGTAGGACAGGCTCCCGATGCTTCGGGACTAGCCTGTCCATTGCAAGTGGAGCGATGCACGCCGGACAGACTGGAAAGTCTGTCCTACAACCCAATTTCACAAACTTCCGCTGGTGAAGTAACGGCAGGCAGGCTAAGGCCGCGACCACCGTTGGCTGTACAGGTCGCAAATCCGGCGGATAAAGCTGTCCCAGTGCAGGGGATCACCAGGTTGTGGGGCAAGATGTGGTCGTGACAGTTATCGTTCAAACTTTCTCGTTCGTGGCGCTGTCATAGAGCGTCGGCTGTGCGACGTAGCAATCATAGACTCGGCGTCCGCATACCTCACAGGTTCCGTACCAAGCGATGAATTCTGGGCTCCGCATGAAATCCGGCGTCTCGTCCCAGTCAATATCTTGAGACCTACATTTGTGTACGTGCCTATGTGTCTGCGCATAGCGCTCGTCAACTTCCGCGGAGCATTCACGGCAATCGAAAGAGAGAACTTGGCTCAAACGCCCCATAAAAGTGCCTCCTACGTGCAAACGTCGATTGCTGTCACATTCAGCAAGAGAAAATCTTCGTTCCGAGACGGGCCGCCAATTTTCGTAGCCAACCAATCCCAAAGCTACTGATACCACCAACACCAGCGTTAAAGGACGACCTGCTCTCCCAACAGCACGATTCTCTCTGCGAAGTGTTGCAGAAAGTTTTGCGTAGAGTTAGGCGCAGGGGAGAGCAGAAGGCGGCCCGGACGATACTTGTAGGCCACGCCCAGACGGCGAAGTGTGAGTTTCTCCATTCTCGCACGCGAGTATTCTGACCTGTGGGCAATGCAGTCCCGAATGATATTCATGTCAACCAAGTCGAGGTATGCCGCTCGGATCGGCGCGGCAAGGGTACCGCCGTCCCTAAAGAGCAGCTCGGCCCTTCTCAAGACGCCCTCGGGGTTCGTCCAGTCGATGTATCGGGGCTCGCGAATGACTCCAAGGGTAAACATTTGTCTGGCGTGTTCCATATTGCGCGGTCTGGCATATCGTTCCTGCAACCTCCCTGTAGTAGTACGTGCGCCACAAAGGAGACGTGAAAACGCCTCCTCTAAATAGCACTCCCATGCGAGAAAGGCTCGCAGAAAAGACAGCTCAGCGATCACCTGGAGTTGGAAAAAGGGCGTTCCACGGGAACGCGCAGATTCAAGCAGGAAAGTACTTTGGTCGACCTGCTGTCGGAGTTCGTTCAATGTGGAGGTGATTCTTACCGGGGGCACGCTGCCCTCCTTTTTGACTGCACGGGTCAGAGCGCGCTCTCAATTGCTTCAAGGATATGCTTATGCCTTACCTTTCGCGGGCCTATGTTATCCGTCTGCCGGGCGCACGCTTCAATAAACCGTGCTTGAGCGGGCGTTGGCTCCTCAGCTTCGAGCACATCTCCTAGCCGTTTGAGTGCCCGCCGAACCGCCGCATGCGCGGACGCCGGAATTCTTTGCCTTTCTCTCGGAGAGCCTGGTAATCCAAATTGGAGGTCGTACACAACACAAAACAAACTATAGAAAAGCACACGCTTTCCATAGGGGGTTTCCTTGATCTCGCCGGCCATGACTTCGGCAATCCTGGAAATGCATGCCTCGAATTCCCGTCGAATACGGCGACCGCGTGGAAACTCGTCATCGTGTTTCTTATAAAAGCTCTCCAAGCTCTTCTTCTTGTCCTGCAGCCCGTCGAGCATCGCAACAACGAGCTCTGATGTGAGTTCTGCTTCACCCATCCTTACAATATTTCTGTTGGTAAGTATTTCGTTCTGGCGCCAGAATTCTAGGTGATCTTGTCCGACACCGAAGACAAACTGTTTAAATGCGCCGAAATACTTAGCATTAAGCTTTTCTTGGGAGTTGAGTGGCAAAGTATAAGAGTTTAACCGTTCGAAGGTTCGAAACACCGTTGCGTCGTCCGCGCCAACTAGAACGACCACGGTAAATGGATAATTTAGGAAGTCGCGCCTCGCCTGTCCAGCCAACTCTTCAAAGGTTTTGCCTCCAGCATCCTTGTTATGAGCTTTTAGAATCGCTTGCTTGCAGTCTAGAAAGTCCAACACCGTTTGGAGCCTTTGCTGACCGTCAACTACTTCGCGGACAGTCTTGCGACGGTTGGCGTCCAAGATCTCCCGGACGTAGATCGGCGGGACAGGAAATCCGCGTACCATAGAGTCCAGCAAGTAGGACTTCGCCTTTTCATGCCAGACCTTTCTGCGCTGAAACTTGGGCTGTAGAACAAGCGCATCTCTTTGCGCCCATTCTTGAAAATCATTGACCGTATACTGACGAGGCTGTGGCAGTTGCATTGAACCTTGCCCCTTTCTCGCGGCTGTACGTAGCTGACAAGGTTATATAGCAGTTGCTCAAACTTGAAAAGTAAAAGCCTGTTTGATTGCGCCACTCAGAATCCAGAGCGCCGGAGGCCAAAGGCTGCGCTATAATATTTGCCCCCTTCCGTTCGGGGACTCAACCATGCACACCACGCAGCCCATCGAATGGACGCCCGAGGGTGTCCGCATGCTCGACCAGCGCCGCCTCCCCGCCGAGGTCGTGTACATCACCTATACCGACTACGTGGGAATCGCCGCCGGCATCCGCGACATGGTCATCCGCGGCGCGCCGGCGATTGGCGTGGCCGCCGCGATGGGCGTGGCCATCGGCGTCGAGCGCTCCGCCGCGAAATCGCTCGATGAGCTCCGCGCCGAATTCCCGCGCATCTGCGACACCATTGCCCGGACGCGTCCCACGGCCATGGACCTCTTCTGGGCCCTCGAGCGCATGAAGCAGCGCTTCGCCGCCGCCACCTCCGATTCCAACGACTCGCTCGCTCCCATCCGCGCCGCGATGATTGCCGAAGCCCAGCAGGTCCATCTCGAAAAGAAAGCGATTGACGAAGCCATCGGCCGCTTCGGTGCCGAGTTGATGCCCCGCGAAGGCCGCGTCATGACGCAATGCAACGCCGGCGCGCTGGCCACTGCCGGCATCGGCACTGCGCTCGGCGTGATTCGCGTCGCCGTTGAGCAGGGCTGCAAGCTCACCGTGCTCGTCCCCGAAACGCGCCCATATCTTCAGGGCGCGCGCCTCACCGCCTGGGAGCTTCAGCAGGATGGCATCCCGCTCACGCTCATCACTGACAACATGGTCGGCCATATATTGAAAACGAAACAGGTGGGCGCGATCGTCGTCGGCGCGGACCGCATCGCCGCCAACGGCGACACCGCCAACAAAATCGGCACCTATCAAATCGCCGTGCTCGCGAACGAGCACAAGGTTCCCTTCTACGTCGCCGCTCCGATTTCCACGCTCGATCTTTCCATCCCCGGCGGCGAGCACATTCCCATCGAAGAGCGTTCTCCGGAGGAAGTGACCCACATTCAGGGCGTGCGCATCGCGCCGGACGTTTCCGTCGCGAATCCGGCCTTTGACGTCACTCCCGCGCGGCTGGTCACCGCCATCATCACCGAGCGCGGCGTCGCCCGCGCTCCGTATACCGATTCGCTCCGCCGTCTCGCGGATTCTTCTGCCACGGCGCTCTCGTAGCGGCGGCTTTACGCCGCCACATAGCTGGGATCTGAAATCTTCCATCGTCTACTGACCACCGCCCCACGGAGGTCGCTATGCTCGACAGGGTTTTGATTCTCCGCCTTCCCCAACTTCCCACGCCGATTCTCACCGCCTATCTCGACACCAATCCCGCCGACCCGCGCAATCAGCGGCGTCCCCCGGGCTATTTCATCTGGCTGAAGTCCCGCGCCAAGATCATCGGCGGCCGCGCTCCCGCCGCCGAGCAGAAACTTTTCCGCGAGCAGCTCGCTCGCGTCGAAGCGCATTTGAGAAGCCGTCCGCCGCGCGAGCGCGGCCTGGCCGTCTTCGCCGGCCCGCAAGACTGGCATCTCCTCCCGCTCCACGTCGCCGTCGAAGATGAGCTGCACTGGGGCCGCCCCTCGCTCACGCAGCTCCTCTGGCTGCTCGACGAGCATCAGCCCTGCGGCGCCGTGCTGGTGGACCGCTCCGGCGCGCGCTTCTTCCGTTTCTGGCTCGGCGAAATCGAAGAGCAGCAGGACGCCGCTCTCGTGCTCGATACGTCGGCGTGGAAAGGAAAGGAAATCGCCGCGCCCGCGCACGCCGGCGCGCAGAAGACGCGCGGCTCCATGCGTGACGTCTTCGAGCAGCGCGTCGAAGCGCAGTACGCCCGCTTCTTCCGCGACGCCGCCCAACACATCGTGCAGTGGGCCCAGCGCGAAACACTGCGGCCGGTCTTCATCGCCGGCCCCAACGAATCCGTCGAGCCCGTCTGGGCTGAGTTGCCGAAAACCTTCCAGGAACACGCTGCTTTGGTGAAGGGATTTTCAGGAAAGATCACGCCCGCGGAATTGCAGGAGCGAATCGCGCCGGAACGCGAGCGCTGGCAGCGCGCGCACGAGCTCGCCGTCGTCAACGAAATGCTCGCGCAGTCCAACGGCCGCCGCGCCGTGGCCGGCATGGACGAAACGCTGGCGCGTCTCCAGCAGGGCGATGCCCGCGAGCTGGCCGTCGTCCGCGGCTTGGGCGGCAAGCTCCGCCAGTGCGTGAAATGCCAGTGGGCCGACCGCTCGGGCGACCCCGCGTGCCCCGCCTGCGGAGGCGAGCGCCGCACTGTGGCTTTGCGCGCCGCTCTGCCGGAGCTGGCCCGCAAATTCGGCGTCACCGTCGAAGTGGTCGCCGGCGACGCTGCCGCCAAACTCCGCGCCGCCGGCGGCCTGGCCGCCTGGCTACGCTGATCTAGCGTCGGCGCTTGTCGTACCGCTACCCCGCGGCTCCCCAGCCAAGAATTTGCCAAACGCTGGTACACTTCCTCCAGTTCGCCAGTGCAGCGCCCGATGTGGCAGGGGTGCTCCCGAATCCCGAAGCCTCGGGATCGGGATTGCTGCGCCCGTTTAGAGCTTTTCGATGTCTGACGACGACGCGCCCAAGCCCGAGCAGGAACTCGACCAAGTCCTCGCCTTCGAAGAAGAAGTGAAGGCCGACGTCCGCAAGCGCGATTCCCTCTACGACCAGGTCCGCGCCCTTCCCCGCCCGCAGAAAGTTATTCTCGCCCTGCGCTGCGGTATGGAAGCCCGCCTCGTTCTTCTGAAGAGTTACGACCCCATGATTTATTTTTATCTCTGCAAGAACCCCAAAATCACCGCGGAAGAAATTGTGGAGATTGCCAAATCCGACCTGCTCACGCCCAACACCGTCGAGCTGATTGCCCGCAACAAGGACTGGATGACCAACGAGCGCGTGAAATTCAACATCGTGATGAACCGCAAAACTCCGCGCGCCGTTGCCCTGCATGTTTTCGGCCTGCTCAACATCCGCAGCCTGAAGCAAATCGCCAAGACCCCCGGCTCGCCGCCCGCCTTTCGCCGCCTGGCCCTCAACAAACTCCAGGGCCTCCCTGCCGAATAGCCGCATCGTCGCGAGGGAGCGCCATCCTGAGTCCCGGTGGAACCGGGACAAAGGATCTCTCTTTCAGTTTGCCCCAAAGAAAACGGCCGGTTCCGATTTCTCGGAACCGGCCCTGTGAGTTGTGTCGCCTTCCTCTTTCACCTCTTAACTTTTTCATCCTTCGTTCAGTAGCGACTCGGCTTCTTCGGATATTTCGCGTCCGCCTTCACTTCGCGGATCTGCGCCGTGTGCCGTTCGCTGTGCGCCGAGAGGAACAGCAACCACTCGTAGCCGTCCATGTTCTTGATTACCGGGCTGTCCATGAAGTGCGAGCGCAGCTCCGCAGTCGCGCGCGCGTACTCGATCGTCCGTTTGCGGCTCTCCTCGAAGTGCTTCCACGTTTCCGCGGGACTCGCCCACTTCCCGCTGGGCCGGAGTTCCGCCGGCGCCTGCACTTTCTGGCTGCGGTCGGGAACTAGCTTGATGACCTGGTTGTCCTTTTCCAGCGCCGCCGCTGCGTTGTACTGTTCCGCCTGCGCCGGAGTCTTCATCACCTTGTCGCTCACCAACCCGAACAGCATGTCCTCCGAAAGTGTGATGTGCTCGAGGCACTCCGCCACCGACCACCGGTCCGGCGCCGCCTTGAAATTCCACTGCGCCGCCGTGAGCCCCTTCGTTTCCTTTTCCAGCGCCTTGCGCGTGTCTTTCAGATGATTCACCAGCCGCTTGCGCTCCGCCTTGGTCAGCGTCTGCGCCTCCACCGGCCCCGCCACCACCGCGGCCATCGCCGCCACAGCCAGCGTGCCTGTCACCAACAGCATCGTCCTCCATGTCCTTCTCATGCTTCACCCCCGCCTTCGTTGGGATTTGGAGCCTTCATGAACAGATGCTCCCACCCCGCGCTTGGATTCAGCCGAACCGTAGGGGCGGGCTTTAGCCCGCCATCCGTCGCGGTGTCCCGATGCTTCGGGATCGGGACACCGAGAGTCAGGATGACAGCGAAGAAGGTAGACGCGGTATGATGCGGGGCCGCAAGAGAAAGTGCGGGCGTTGGGCGCCGGACAGGCTAGTCCCGAAGCATCGGGAGGCTGTCCTACAAAGGCGGGGCTGAGAGAGGAGGGCGGTGAGAGGAAGATACAACATTTGTTTGGCAGGGATGGGGAATGTGGGACGGGCGGTGGTGCGTCTGCTCCAGGCAAAAGAGAAAGAGCTGCGCGAACGGTACGGGATCGAGTGGCGGGCGACGGGAGTGGCGTCTCGGCGGATGGGATGGATCGCCCGGCCGGAGGGATTGGAAGCGGAAGAGATTCTCGCGTTGGCGAATCGCGCGAGCGGGGAAAAGCAAGGCGGCGCTGTCCCGAAAGTTCGGGACGCCGCAGTCCAAGGGGGGCGCAGCAATCCCGAAGCTTCGGGAGTGCCCCTGCAAGCCCCAACACCGCAAACGAAAGATGTGCGCGAGTGGATTGCGGCGGCGAGGGCGGACGTGTTGATGGAGATGACGCCGCTCAACCGCGTGGACGGGCAGCCGGCGGTGGAGCACATCCGCGCGGCGCTCGAGGCCGGTGCGCACGCGATCAGCGCAAACAAAGGGCCGGTGGTGTTTGCGCATGAGGAGCTGAGGAAGCTCGCACAGGAGAAGGGGAAGAAATTTCTGTTTGAGTCGGCGGTGATGGACGGCACGCCGATTTTTTCGCTGTTCCGCGAGACGCTGCCGCTGGCGGAACTGCGCGGGTTTCGCGGGATCCTGAACTCGACGACCAACGTAGTGCTGGCGGGCATGGAGGTGGGACTGCCGCTCGAGGAGGCGGTGAAGCGCGCGCAGGAACTGGGGGTGGCGGAAACGGACCCGTCGGACGACCTGGACGGGTGGGACGCGGCGGTGAAAGTGGCGGCGCTGGCGATTGTGTTGATGGGAGCGAAGGTGCGAATCGAGGAGATCGAGCGCGAAGGCATCCGCCGACTCGACCCGGCGGCGGTGCGCGAGGCGCGCGCGGCAGGCACGCCGTATAAACTGGTCTGCCGCGCGGAACGCGCGGGCGGCCGCGTACGGGCCAGCGTGAGGCCGGAGCGCGTGCCGCTGGGCGATCCGCTGGCGGCGGTGAACGGCACGTCGTCGTGCGTGCACTTCCACCTGGATTTTCTGCCCGGCCTGACGATTGTGGAGCACGCCCCGGGCGTGGAGGCGACAGCGTACGGGATGGTGGCGGACTTCATTCATGCGGTAGGGAAAGAGGTTTGAAGGTTAAAAAGTTGCAGAGTGGCAGAGTGACGGAGTTGAAGAGAGATTCTTCGCTCGCACCGCTCGCTCAGAATGACGGACAGGGAAACAGGAACTCGACATGGGAAAACTGGATGTGCCGTGGGTAAGGAAAGAGTTTCCGGCGCTCGAGCAGACGGTGAACGGGCAGCCGGCGGTGTTTCTGGACGGGCCGGCGGGGACGCAGGTGCCGCGGCAAGTGATCGCCGCGATAACCCAGTACTTCGAAACATCGAACGCCAACACCTGCGGCGCGTTTGCGACGAGCCGCCGCTCGGACGCGATGCTGGCGGAAGCGCACCGGGCAATGGCCGACCTTGTCGGGTGCGACGCGGACGAAATTCATTTCGGGCCGAACATGACCACGCTGACGTTCGCGCTGGCGCGGGCCATCGGCCGCGACCTCGGGCCGGGCGATGAGATCGTGGTGACCACGCTGGACCACGATGCGAACGTGTCGCCGTGGCGCGCGCTCGAGGAGCGCGGCGTGGTGGTGCGGCAGGCGGACATCCGCGTGGACGACTGCACGCTGGACCTGGATGACCTGCGCGCGAAAATCAACGCGCGGACGCGGGTGGTGGCCGCCGGATACGCCTCGAATGCGGTGGGAACGATCAATCCCGTGGCGGAGATGGTGCGCCTCGCACACAGCGCGGGCGCGCTGGCGTTCATTGACGCGGTGCACTACGCGCCGCACGGGCCGATCGACGTCCGCGCGCTCGATTGCGATTTTCTGGCGTGCTCGCCCTACAAATTCTTCGGGCCGCATACGGGAGTCCTCTACGGCAAGCGCGAGCACATGTTGCGGCTGCGGGCGTACAAGGTGCGGCCGGCGCCGGACAAGCTGCCGGATAAATGGGAAGTGGGGACGCTGATGCACGAAAACATCGCCGGCGTGCTGGCGGCGGTGGAGTATCTGGCGGAAGTCGGGCGGCGGAGCGAGGCGGGGCCCGCCCTTGTGGGACGCCGCGCGGCGCTGGCGAGGGCCTATCGCGCGATCCAGGAGCACGAGCGCGGGCTGGCGGCGCAGATGCTCGCGGGCTTTTTGGGGATTCGCGGGCTGAAGGTGTACGGCATCACGGACCCAGCGCGGCTCGCGGAGCGCGTGCCGACGTTCGGCGTGCGGCTCGCGGGAAAATCACCGCTCGAATGCGCGGAGTTTCTCGGCGAGCGCGGGATTTTCACTTGGGACGGAAACTACTATGCACTCAACCTGACCGAGCGCCTGGGCGTGGAAGCGTCGGGCGGGCTGTTACGCATCGGCGCGGTGCACTACAACACACCCGCGGAAATTGAAAGAATGCTGGCGGCGCTGGAGGAGCTGGCGCAGTCGTAACGAAAGACAGGAAGAATGCAGCCGCCGATGAGCGCAGCTAAAATCAGATGAAGACGGGAGGCTCGGCGATGGGGTTTGAAGTCCTGCGAGCGGGGATGGAAGACATCGAGATCGTGGCGCCGTTGTTTGACGCGTACCTGCAATTCTACAAGCTGCCGTCGAACGAGGAGGCGGCGCGGAGGTATCTCCACGCGCGGCTGTTGAAAAGCGAGGCGGTGATTTTTCTGGCCATTGATTCCGGCGCGGCGGCAGGCGAGGCAGGCGGAACGGCCGTCAACAAATCACACGAAGTCACCAAAGGAAGAGAGAAAGAGCCGGCGGGATGGTTCGGCTTCGCTCCCCGCAGGCGGCGGCACTACGCAGGACGCGGCCTGGGATTTACGCTGCTGTATCCGGCGTGGTCGTCGCTTTCGATGCGGCCGTGGTGGATTCTGAACGATTTGTACGTGGCGCCGGAGGCGCGGAAGCGCGGGGTGGCGAAAGCGTTGATGGAGTGCGCTCAGCGGCTGGCGGAGGAAACAAGCGCGTCCGGGCTGGGGCTCGAGACGGCGAAAGACAATTTTGCGGCACAGAAGTTGTATGAGCAGCTCGGATGGAAGAGGGAGGAGCAGTTTTACCGGTATGAGTTGCAGGTGTGAGGCTTGAAACGTGGCAGCGTGGCGGAGGCAAAAGACGCGGGGCGCAGCGACGAAGAGAAAAAGACGATCTTCGCTTCGCAAAGGGTTTCTCGCTCCCGCGAAATGACAGAGGTTTCGCTGGGAATGACACCGGCGGCGCGTTTCAGCGCGCGGCTAGGCCGTACGGAGGGAGGCGGAGAGATCTTTTTCGAGGGTGGAGATGATTCTGGCGGAAAAATCGGAGAGCCGGGATTCGGTGAGAGTGGCGTCGTGCGATTGGAAGACGACGCGGACGAGGAGCGAATATTTTCCGTCGGGTATAGCGCCGCCGCGGAAGAGGTCGCCGGCTTCGATGGAGGCGATCTCGGGAATTGCGAGCGCACGGATCTTTTCGGCGACGTCGGCGAAGGTGACGCCATCAGCGAGGACGAGCGAGAAATCGCGCTCGACGGCGGGGAATCGCGGGATGGGCTCGTAATGGATGCGCGTGCAGGCGGCTTCGAGGGCTTCGCAGAGCCGGTCGAACGGCAACTCGGCGAGGAAGACGTCCTGGCGGAGTTTGAATTTTTCGGCGAAGCGGCGCGTGAGCTGGCCGGCGTGGCCGGAAGCGCAAGAAGAGAGATCCGTCGCTCGTCCGCCTTCGGCGGACTCGCTCAGGATGACAGACGAAAGTGAGAGGCGCGCGCTGCGGGCGGGGTGGAGCCAGGAGGGCGCGCCGGAATCCCAGACAAAGCCGCCGAGGAGCTCGCCGAGTGAGTCGAGATCCCCTTTCAAATCCGCAAAGGAAAATTCGCAGGCGGACTCGTGGATGGATTTTTCGCGGGCGAGGCCGGAGGCGCCGAGGGTGAGAATGCGCGTCTCGACGGGCGTTCCATTGCGCAATTCGTAGGCGCGGCCGATTTCGAAGAGGCGCAGGTTGCGCTGGCCGCGGTTGATGTTCCACTCGAGCGCCTGAAGCATGTTGACGATGCCGGAGGTGCGCAGCGTCGAGGCGTCTTCAGCGAGCGGATACGCAAGCTTCGCGGGCGTGATGCTGTCGGCGCGGAAGAGAGCGTCGCGCCCGGGGTCCACGAGCGGGATGGAGACGATTTCCTGATAGCCGAGGGCGACCAGGCGCTCGCGGAGGCGGTCTTCGGCGTCGGCATGCGGAAGGCGCGCGGCGGCTTGACGCGCGGGGTGCATACGCGCGGGAAACTTGTCGAAACCGTAGTGGCGCGCGATTTCTTCGATCAAATCAATTTCGCGGGTGACATCCTGCCGCCACGAAGGGCGCGCGCACTCCCAGGCGGCCATCAGCGAGCCGGAGGCGCCGGGCATGGCGTCGGAACGGACGGGGGCGAAGCCGAGCGCGGAGAGAACGGCTTCGATTTCGCGGTCGGAGACGTCGCTGCCCATGACGCGCAGCAACTCTTTGCGAGTGAGTTCGATTTTTTTCGGCGCGGGCTTTGCGGGGTAGACATCCACGACGCCGGCGAGAAGTTCGCCGCCAGCGAGCTGGAGGATCAGCTCGGCGCAGCGGCGCGAAGCGAGCTCGGCCATTTCGGGGTCGGCGCCGCGCTCGAAGCGCGTCGAGGCTTCGGTGCGCAGGCCCAGCGCCTTCGAAGTACGGCGAAGCGAGACCGGCTCGAACCAGGCGGACTCGAGCAGGACGTTGGTGGTGAAGAAACTGATTTCGGTTTCGCCGCCGCCCATCACGCCGCCCACGGCGACGGAGCGCGCCGCGTCGGCAATCATGCACATGTCCGGAGAAAGTTTGCGCTCGACGTTGTCGAGGGTGGTGAGTTTTTCGTTCGCACGCGCGCGGCGGACGACGATGCGCTTTTCAGTAAGCGTGTCGAGGTCGAAGGCGTGGAGCGGCTGGCCGAGCTCGAGCATCACGTAGTTGGTGGCGTCCACGACGTTGTTGATGGAGGCCTGGCCGAGAGATTCAAGGCGCTGCTTGAGCCAGTCGGGCGACGGGCCGACCTTCACGCCGCGAAGAACGCGCGCAGTGTAACGGCCACAGAGGTCGGGGCATTCGATCTCGACGTGGGTGGCACTCGAGGCGGGCACGGAGGATTCGGTGAGCTTGGGTGCGACAGATTTCAGCGGGAGGCCATAGAGCGCGGCGATCTCGCGGGCGATGCCGTAGTGGCTCATGCAGTCGGCGCGGTTGGTGGTGAGGTCGGCATCGAGGACGGGGCCGGTGGCGGAGTCTTCGACCGATTCAATCGCGATGCCGGCCATCGAGAGGCGCGAGCGCACCTCCTGCGGCGGCGCTGCGACGGCAACGAATTCCTTGAGCCAGTTGAAGAGGACTTTCATGGGCCATTTCGCTCAATGGCGAATTGGCCATTGTAACTGAATCGCTGTCAGCAGTCAGCCGTCAGCGTTCAGCAAAATGCGACCCGTGGCCGGCCGGACTTACTTGGTGGCGGAGCCGCGGATGTGGGGGCCGACGATGGGGGAAGGGATGCGGAAGTGATCGAGGTGGAGGGAGGCGAAGCCGGCGGATTCAATGCTTTTCCAGGTTTCGCGGTCGGGGTGGCAGCCGTCGCCAAAATAATTCCACGCGGGGCGGACGAAGCGCTGGAGGCGACGGGTGAACGTGCCGGGCGGTGCGGCGACGTGCTCGATAAAAACAAAGCGTCCGCCGGGGCGGAGCACGCGGAGGATTTCGCGGAGCGTGGCGGCGACGTCAGGGACGGTGCAGAGGACCAGCGTGCTGACGACGGCGTCCACGGAGGCGTCGGCGACATCGAGGGATTCGGCGCGGCCGAAACGGAATTCGGCGGCGAGATTTTTCTGCGCGATGGCGGCGCGGAGATGCGGGTGCAGAACCGGATTGGGCTCGATGCCGATCCAGCGGACGGTTTGCGGATAGTACGCGAGATTGACGCCGGTGCCGGGGCCGATTTCGAGGACCGTGCCGCGGAGATCGCCGAGCAGGGCGCGTTTGTGATGGGCGACATTTTTTTCGTAAATCGGGCAGGCGTGTACAAGACACCATGCCTGGAAGCGCTGGGGGAAGGTGGGGGCGGGATGTGGGGTCGTGGCCATGGATGACTTGCGCGCGCGAAATGTTGGAACGTTGAAATGTTAAAAGGTTTGAAAGTTAAGAACAAGCGAGTTTGATTGGCGGCCTTGGAAAATCAGAATGTTGTTGCAGCCTCGCCCGGGGATGCAGGCGGGCCTACACAACGGCCTTCGCCAGAGAGGTAGGCGCGTCGCGCCAACTTTTGTTGTCGGAGCTAAAGCTCCGACCCCTATTGTCGCGGCTGAAGCCGCGACCGACAAAACAGAACAATGGGAGAAGAACGGGCGCAGGAACCGGGTGAGCTTGAGCCATTCCTCTGATCCGCTGAGGGCCGTCCACAAGCTGTCCTGCTCCTCCTAAGAGCCCTGCGCGGCCGAGTCCAGAAGCAACTGCCAAAACGTTCGTTGATCCGTCGTCATGCTGTCCACGGGGCTGAGCGAATATGTCTTCCCATCTTGTTCGACCTTCATCCCTACCGCCACTCCCAAATCGCGAAGCAAGCGGTCGTAATCAATCGGACCTTTGCCACGAACATAGAGATCGAAGAATCCAGCCAGATCACGGGCTGCGCTCTCATTTACGAGCTTCACCAGGTCCTGCTCTTCGTACCCGTGATAATCCGCGCGTTCGCTCTGTGCATAGAGAGCCCGCATCACCGTATCTAGGCTGCTGCGGTTTGGTGCAGCGCGCCGGATCTCGAGATCCAGCAAGAAACCCGCCACTTCTCCGCCGGCATAGTAGTCCAAGCTCTCAATCGGACGGATCCATTCGGCAATCCCGGATTCCCTCAGACTCACGAAACCTCGGCCGGGCTCATTCTCATAGCTGGATATCGTATTCGACATCATCGCGTAGAATTTTTCCTTAGGAAGGATGCCGGTGCGGACGAGCGTGAGCGTCGCGTAATAATTCGTGACCCCTTCGACGAACCACATCAGACTCGTGTAGTTCTCCCGCGCGTAGTCCCAGCGCGCAAAGTCTCGAGGATAGAATGCCTCCGCATTCCAGGCATGGAATAGCTCATGCGCGAAAGTGCCCGCCATGTTTGTGGGCAGATCCAGCATCCACTTTTTTCCAATGTTCATGATCATGGCCTTGCCGTGCTCAATGCCACCTCCGAAATCCAGGTCCGGACGCCAGTGAAACAACACCGTGTACTCGTCGAAGGGAGCACGACCAAACAGTTGCAACTCTGAGCGAATGATCTTGCGTATGTTTTGATCGAACGTAAGTGCGTCATACGGGGGCAATGGTGCATCAAAGACCAGCCGGCAGCGGATATTGCCTTCGGTAATCGTGCGCTCCTCCAGAAGGCCGAACTGCAAAGGCGAATCGAGGAGCCGTCGGTAGTCTGCCGCAACAAACGTCCCCTTGCCATCCGAATGGAGCGTTGAGACGACCTTCCAGGGACTCGGTAGTTTGAGCCGCAGCGAAATTGGAAGGTCGAGATGGTTGGACAAGTAAAGGAATAGAGACGCAGGCTCGATGGATCCGCCGTTTTCTTGAAGCCAACTGGTTCCAAGACGCAGCGGGTCGCGGGTGTTCGGTCGAACGTCATAGTGAATGGCGACGGTCCCGGATTTCTGCACATCAATTAGCCAGGTCTGCTTGTCGAAGCGTCGGACAGCAAGGGATCGTGCTTGCTGGTCGAATGCCTCGAGACGCATCACATAGCGGGCGTGATTCTTGATGTCGATTTCGCCCGGTGTCGAGGCCGGCATTGCCAATCGGAGAGTCCCCGGCTGTGCAGTGAACTGCATAGTGATGTGAAACACGGCGCTCTTGGCGGCATCCACTTCCACCGTGTATTGGACCTGCTTGGCTTGGGCGTGAAGCGATAAACTGGCCAGAAGAAGCGTGCCGGCGAGACTGGAGACCTGACGAGCGACGGTCATAGTGGGGACCTCCTGGTTGGATTAGACGCTGGGGGTCGGCAAAGGTCAGTTAGAAGGTTAAGACCAAGCGAGTTTGAAAGGGGCGATCTTCCCGACACGAAACGTCGGGACGCACAAAACGCGAAAGATTGGCCCCTGCAAGCGCACAGGCAAGAGTGCATGCGCTACAAGAATCCTACGAAAACTGGCGGAGGAAGCGGACGTCGTTCTGGAAAAAGAGCTGGATGTCGTCGATGCCGTACTTGAGCATGGCGAAGCGGTCCACGCCGAGCCCGAAGGCGAAGCCGCAAAGTTTTTTGGCGTCGTAGTTGACGAAGCCGTAGACGGCGGGGTCCACCATGCCGGAACCGAACAGCTCGATCCAGCCGGAGTACTTGCAGATGCGGCAGCCGGCGCCGTCGCAAAAGATGCAGGAGGCGTCCACCTCGGCCGAAGGCTCAGTGAAGGGAAAATAGCTGGGGCGGAAGCGCGTCTTCACTTTCGGGCCGAAGAATTCGCGGATGAAATATTCGATAGTGCCCTTGAATTCGCAGAAGGTGATGTCCGTGTCCACGGCGAGGCCTTCGACCTGGTGGAACATGTAGGAGTGGGTCGAGTCGGGATTATCGCGGCGATAGACCTTGCCGGGGACGATGATGCGCACCGGGGGCTGCTGCTTCTCCATGGTGCGGACCTGCACGGGTGAGGTGTGCGTGCGCAGAAGATATTGCGTGAGCGCGCCCGGCGGCAGGTCGAGATAGAAGGTGTCCATGGTGTCGCGGGCAGGATGCGTTTCGGGAATGTTGAGCGCCTCGAAATTGTAGTAGGGCGTTTCGATCTCGGGGCCCTGGGCGACGCTGTAGCCGAGTGAGAGAAAAATGCGCTCAAAGTCGTCCATGGTCTGGCGAAGGATGTGGCGCGTGCCGATAGGGCGTGCGACGCCGGGGAGCGAGAGGTCGGTACGCTCGGCGGCGAGAGCGAGCTGGTCGGCCGAAGCTTCGACAGCGAGGCGGCGCTCTTCGATGACGGCTTCGACATGGGCCTTGATCTGATTGAGCGCGGCGCCGACCGCGCGCTTGAGCTCGGGCGGCGCGGGCTTGAGCCAGTTGTCAGTGATGGCGGAGAGGATGCCGGACTTGCGGCCGAGCCAGGCGTCGCGGAGAGATTTCCAGGCGCCGGCGGTGTCCACCGCGGCGGCAGCAGCGTCGAAATCGGCGCGGAGGTCGGTGAAGAGTGTTTCGACGTGCTCGGGGGAGCCGGCACGGATGTCGTCGAGGGTGCGGCGCGTATAGTCGAGAGGGACGGGCATACGAAGTTGTCAGTTTACAGTTGTCAGTAGTCAGTGGAAAGACAAAGTTGAAATCCTTCGGCCCGATTCCGCGCTGCGGAATCGGACCTCAGGATGACAGAGCCGGCAGAACCCGCGCAGGCTGTCCCGAGGCCTCGGGAGCCTGCGCCACTACGCCAAGGCGGATTTGGCCTGAGCGGCGAGGGCGGCGAAGCCGGCGGCGTCGCGCACGGCCATGTCCGCGAGAACCTTGCGGTCCACGGCGATGCCGGCCTTCTTCAGCCCGTTCATGAACTGGCTGTAGGAAAGGCCATTCAAGCGCGCGGCAGCGCCGAGGCGCTGAATCCAGAGGCGGCGAAACTGGCGCTTCTTGGCGCGGCGGTCGCGGGTGGCGAACCGCAGAGCGCGGTCCACCGCTTCCTTGGCGGAGCGGTGGAGCTTGCTCTTGGTGAGGAAAAAGCCCTTGGCGCGCTTGAGGATTTTCTTGCGGCGGGCGAGGCGCTTGGTGCCGCGTTTGACGCGAGGCATGGTGAGTCTCCTTTCGGAAATCGAAAAACGGCAGTCAGCCGTCAGCGTGCAGCTTCCAGGGGGAGACAAACGAGGGAGGAGCCGGCGGAGAATTTGAGATTTGAAATTTCAAATCGCAAAACAGACGGCGCTCGACGGGTTTGTCTCCGGGCCGATCTGGAGATCGGCCTCTACAAATGCCGGGCTGAAGCCCGGCGCTACACCGGCCGGCAGGCACCCGTAGAGCCTGACAGCACGGGCAAAAACAGAAAACGGAAAAGAGAGAATAGAAACCAGCAAAACCTTGCAGCAAAACAAATCAGCGAATCCAGAGAGATCCTTCGTCCCGATTCCATCGGGACTCGGAATGACACCAGGCAACGGATACCGCGCCCCAACGGAACCAAAACCGCCAACAGATGCCGGGCTAAAGCCCGGCGCTACGCGGCTAGGCGTAGGGGAGAAGGTGCTTGATGTTGGCGGCGTCGGACTCGTGCACCTGCGTCAATTTCTTGAGGCGGCGCATGCGATTGGCCTTCTTGGTGCCCAGCAGGTGACGCTTGCCGGAATGCCCGCGAAGAATCTTGCCGCCGGCGGTGACCTTGAAGCGCTTGGCGGCGCCGCGATGCGTCTTGCGTTTGTATGCCTTTGCTTTCTTCTTAGCCATGAGGTCCCTTCAAAAAAAGCTTTCAGCGGTCAGCGTTCAGCAAGCTGGGCGCGGCAAGTGCCGCCCCTGCAGATGCCCGCCTCCCGCCTTCGTCGGGATAAATTCCGGCGGGCGCTACAGGGGGCGTGCGCCGCAGGCCCCTACAAAAAGCAAATGCCTCTGCGCAGTGCGCAGGCAAGAGTGCCTGCGTTACGAAGCGGAGTCGGCGCCGGACTTGTCGTTGCCGCTGGCGGCGGCCTGGGCCGATTTCCCGGCGCCCTTCTTGGGCGCGAGCAGGGCCAGCAGGATGTTGGCCTCCATGCGGGGCGAGAACTCGACCAGGGCGAAATCGGCGACGTCCGCGAGCAAACGCTGCATCTTGGCCTGGCCCACTTCCTTGTGAGCCATTTCGCGGCCGCGATGGAAGATCATTGCTTTAACTTTGTGACCTTCCCCGAGGAAGCGGATGATCTGGTTCTTGCGCACCTGATAGTCGTGCTCGGCAGTCGAGGGCCGGAACTTCACTTCCTTGATGACGCCGCCCTTCTGGTGCTTCCGCTGCTCGTGGGCGCGCTTGTTCTCGATGTACATGAACTTGCCATAGTCCATGATCTTGCAGACCGGAGGCACGGCGGCAGGGGAAATCTCCACCAGGTCGAGGCCGCGCTCCCGAGCGATTTTCATGGCCTCGAAGGGCTGCATGACGCCGAGTTGGCCGCCCTCTTCGTCAATGACACGGATTTCGCGCGCCCGGATGCGCTCGTTGACCCGGGTGCGGTCGGATGGCCGCATGCTGCGTTCAGCGATAAATTCACCCCCTGATGACGAAACTCGAAATTCGGAAAACCTCAACCCCGTCCAGCAAACAACAGAAACAAAGGGTTTGAAAGCGGAAAAACAAGACCCGGTGTCCAGAGAAAAAAGCGCCCCTTGCCAGCCGGTAAAGCAGCGGCCCCACAGCCGGAAAGGGCGAAGCGAGAGTATAGCATGGCAAGGGGGAAGGATGTAGGGGGTGGCAAGAGGAATCAGGATTCAGGGGATGCTAAACCGAACGGGGGCGCTGCCGCGACCTCGGGGCAAGCGAGGGCCGACCCCATGCCTACACCTGCTTCGCAGCGGCCTCAGCAAGCAAATCCTGGACAAACGTCTCCAATGGCCGTGGCCCCGAATCGCCGCGCGAGCGGTGGCGGACGCTGACAGAGGCAGCTTCGGCTTCCTTGCCGCCGACCACGGCCATGTAGGGAATCTTCTGCATCTGGGCGTCGCGGATCTTGGCCTGGAGTTTTTCGTTGCGGTCGTCGAGATGGACGCGGATGCCGGCTTCTTTGAGCTTCGCGGTGACCTGCTTCGCGTAGTCCGCAACCTTGTCACTGACGGGCAGGACGGAAACCTGCACGGGCGCGAGCCAGAGCGGGAAAGCGCCGGCGTAGTGCTCGATCAGGACGCCGAAGAAGCGCTCGATGGAGCCCCACAGCGCGCGGTGCACCATGAGCGGCTGGTGGCGCGCGCCGTCTTCACCGACGTACTCGAGGCCGAAGCGGCCCGGAAGATTGAAGTCGAACTGAACGGTAGTGAGCTGCCAGGGGCGGCCGATGGCGTCGATGAGCTTGACGTCAATTTTGGGCCCGTAGAAGGCAGCTTCGCCGGGCATGTGGCGGAACGGCACGCCCATGCGAGTAAGGGTGTTCTTGAGGGCAGCAGTGGCGCGGCGCCAGTCCTCGGGCTGGCCGGCGTAGTTGTCGGGAACGCGCTCGTCCCAATCGGAGAGGTCCACTTCGTATTTGTCGAAGCCGAAGGTTTTCAACGTGGCCCAGGCAAAATCAATGCAGGCTTCGATTTCCGCTTCGATCTGATCGGGCATGCAGAAAATGTGCGCGTCGTCCTGGGTGAAGCCGCGGACGCGGAGCAGGCCGTGGAGCACGCCGCTGCGCTCGTAGCGATAAACGGTGCCGAGCTCGGCCAGGCGCACGGGAAGCTCGCGGTAACTGCGCAGGCGAGACTTGTAGATGAGGATGTGGCCCGGGCAGTTCATGGGCTTGAGCTGATACTTGTCCTTCTCGACCTCGACCGGGCCGAACATGTTTTCCTTGTAGAAATTGGTGTGGCCGGAAGTCTCCCAAAGATGGAGGCGCATGATGTGCGGAGTGAAGACGAGGTCGTAGCCGCGCTTGAGGAGTTCGTCGCGGAGCCAGTCCTCCATGAGCTTGCGGACCAGGCCGCCCTTGGGATGCCAGAAGATCATGCCCGGGCCGGCCTCTTCCTGGATGGAGAAGAGGTCGAGTTCGGGGCCGAGGCGGCGATGGTCGCGGCGCTTGGCCTCTTCGAGGCGGTGGAGATAGGCGTCGAGATCCTGCTGGGTGTAGAAGCAGGCGCCGTAAATGCGCTGGAGCTGGGCGTTGCCCTCGGCGCCCTTCCAATAGGCGCCGGCGACGCTCATGAGCTTGAAGGCGCGGATGCGGCCGGTGGACGGAATGTGCGGGCCGCGGCAGAAATCGATGAACTTCCCGGTGGTGTAGAAGGAAACCATCGGCTCGTTGGCCTTCTCTTCGATGAGCTCGCACTTGAAAGGCTGCCCGAGCTGCTCGTAGAGCTTGAGCGCTTCGGGCTTGGGCAAGAGCTTGCGCTCATTGGGGATGTTTTTTTCCGCGAGCTCGCGCATTTTCTTTTCGATGCTCTCGAGGTCGGCCGGGGTGAAGGGCTGCTCGCGCTTGAATTCGTAAAAGAAGCCGTAATCAATCGGCGGGCCGATGCCGAACTGGACGCCGGGAAACAGCTCGAGCACGGCGGCGGCGAGCAGGTGCGCGGCGGAGTGGCGGTACACCTCGAGCGACTCGGGGTTTTTGTCGGTGAGGATTTCCAGGCGAGTGTCCTGCTCCAGCGGGCGCGAGAGCTCGACGAGCTCGCCGGAGTCGGAAACCATGCCGGTGGGGCCGGCCACACCGCCGCCGGCGCCCACACGGACGCGGGCGACCAGCGCCTCCTTGGCGAGGCGGGGGGATATCTGCCGGGCGATCTCTGCTGGCGTGGTGCCGCGAGGCGCCTGGCGGGTGGAGCCGTCCGGCAGAGTGATTTGAATGGTGTCCATGAGCGTTCCGGGCACGCAGCGAAACAACAAAAGTAGCAGAAAGGAGGAAGGTTGAAAAGTTAAAGGGAGAAAGAGTTTCAGAGTGCCAAAGTTTCAGAGTGGCAGAGTTCAAAAGAAATCCTTCGGGCCGGTCCATCCCGAAGCCTCGTGAGATTGACTACAGCAGCGTGACGCCGGGGAGACCGGAGAAGGCCTGGTCGGAGGTGACGAGTTCGGCATGCTGGGCGAGAGCGGTGGCGTAGATGATGGCGTCGGCCATGGCGAGTTTCTTCTCGATGCTGATCGTCGCGGAGGCAACGGCGAGTTGCTCATCTAAGGGGATCACGAATGTGCGGAACGCCACGGACAGAAACCGGTCAGCAATCACTTTCCCTGCCGTGAGCAGAAGTTTCTTGCGAACCTCGTAGAGCACTATGGTTGGGACGATCAACCGAGATTCATCTTCGAGGAACGGGGCGAACTGCCTCGCTTTGGGGCTTTCGCCGAAATATTCCACCCAGCCGGAAGAATCCACCAGAACCGGGCTAGAAGCGGTCGCGGCGGTCACGATCACCTTCCTCCCAGCGGATGCCCTTGGCCATCCCGCGCAATTCGGTGATGGGCCTGGGTACCTCCAGGCGAATGCAGCCATCAATCACGAACATGGACATCTTCTGGCCCGGTTTGAGTTTCAAACGCTCCCGCAACTCCTTCGGGATTACTACCTGGTATTTGGGGGATACCGTAACCGTCGCCATACGCACCTCGTATCGAATCATATCGATATGACAACGGTATGTCAAGACAAAAACAGAAGTCTAGGCAGGAAGCTGCAGAACGAAACTCACGATTTTATCAGCCCCAAAGGAGAGATCCTTCGGGCCGATCGAGTGCATCGGCCCTCAGGATGACAAGGCCGGCTGGACGGAGCGGTTCAGGGGTAGAATGCGCGTCGTGAAAAGACCATTTGAAATCATCGAGCATCCGGCAGACGTAGGATTCATCGCGTACGGCGGGAGCTTCGGCGAGGTGTTGGAGAACGCAGCGCTGGCGATGATGTCGCTGGGGTGCGAGCGGGAAGCAATCGAAGAGCGCGAGCGGCGGGAAATCCGCGCGAGCGGGGCGGACAACGAAGCGCTGCTGTTCGACTGGCTGGCGGAAATCCTGGCGGTGGCGGATGCCGAGGGGCTGGCGTTCCGCCGGGCGGAAGTGACGCAACTCGGCGAAGGAGAAGCGCGCGGCGTGGCGTACGGGGAGAAGTTCGACAAGGCACGGCACCGCGCGGGGACGTACATCAAGGCGGTGACGTATCACGAACTGCGGGTGGAGGAGACGGGGGACGGGTGGAGGGCGAGGGTGTTTCTGGATGTGTGAAAGTGGGAAGGGGAAAAAAGTGGCCTGCGGATCAAGACGAATATGAGCGCTTTTTGAGCACTCTACGAAATCCTGATCCCTTCACCCCGCCCCCCCAACACGCAAAAGCCCGGCCCTTGCGATCTCCGTGCCTCCTTTGCGTCTATGCTTTATGCTGAAAAGTACTTGACACTTGCCCGGCCGCGGGCGGAGAATCGCTCCACCATGGACGAGCACAGCGAACCCGCACCGGCCCTGCACGCGCGCGGCGCGCACGAAGAGCTCGAATACATCCGGCGCACCTTGGACGCTGCGGGAAGTTTTTCTTCCATCCCCGGACGCGGGCTGGTGGTCATCGGCCTGATGGCGCTCGCCGCCGTCGTGGTGAACCAGCGCGTCACCGGCGCGCCGTGGGACGACGGCGCGCGGCCGGCGGAATCGCTTGCCGCGTGGTCCGTACTCCTCGCGCTTTCGGTGCTCGTCGGATTGTGGACCATGGCGCGAAAGGCGCGGCGGACGGGGCAGCCGGTGTGGTCGCCGGTGCTGCGCAAGGCGCTGTGGGGCTTTGTAGCGGCGATGTTGCTCGGGGGAATTCTCAGCGGCGCGGTAATCCGCAGCGGGCACCTTGACCTGCTGCCGGAAATCTGGCTGGGCTGTTATGGCTCGGCGATGATCGCTGGTGGCGTGATGAGCGTCGCGCCGGTGCGCTGGATGGGGATTTCGTTTCTCGCGCTGGCAGCCGCCGGCGCGGCGTTTGCGCCGCAGTACGGCCTGCTGCTGCTCGCGGCGGGATTCGGCGCCCTGCACCTGCTGTTCGGCGCGTACATTGCCTGGAGGCACGATGGGTAAGAAGAAAAACGGTCCGCCCGCCGCGGCG
The DNA here is from genome assembly GCA_016201285.1 of Acidobacteriota bacterium. GTDB lineage: Bacteria > Acidobacteriota > Terriglobia > Acidiferrales > UBA7541 > JACQDE01. Next base: position 28,980 of record JACQDE010000043.1, read on the forward strand.
AGCAGGCCCGCACCGGGAGACATCGACCAGCTCATCCACGAGCGGCTGCGGCTGGGCATCGTGTGCGCGCTGGCGGTGCACGAGTCGCTGACGTTCACCGAGCTGCGCGACCTGCTGCAGACCACCGACGGCAACCTGAGCGTGCAGGCGCGCAAGCTCGAGGAGGCCGGCTACGTGACCTGTATGAAGCGCTTTGAGGCGCGCAAGCCCAAGACCACCTACAAGCTCGCCGCCAAAGGCCGCGCCGCGCTCGAGGATTATCTGAAAACGCTTTCCGAGATGCTGCCGCCGCTCGAGCAGTTACGCCACGCGGCTCGCTCCGACTCGCGAGACGGGCTTTTCTCGCGCCGGCCCCTGCCCTCGGAGGGATGAAGAGAACTGATCTGTGGTCAGCGGCGGGAGGTCAGAATTTGAAACCGCGAAAATGGGGGCAGGGAGAACAAACTCGGTGTCCAACGAAGTGAAATCGTCGAAGGCGAAATCGGTGAGCAACAAGCCGGAAAGGAAGTGACTCGATGCGTGGGGAGCGAATCAACCGCGTTAGCGGCATAGTCCTAATCGCCCTGTCTCTTACAGCGTTGCTTACGGTGCTGAGCGGATACCGTGTTTCCTTCAAACCCTTTTCGATTTACACGCAGCCATCGCAACCGGACGAAGGCACGCAAGCGCATATCTTTCAGCTCTCCATCGTGGCGCTGGCGCCCATGATCTTGCTCTTCCTTGCCACGGCGGATTGGAAGCGGCCTTTGCGAAGCGCGCGACCATTGGCATTTTCAGCCGCCGCTGTGGTTCTCGCGTTTGCAGCCCTGTACTACCTTGAGCACCACCGATAGCGCTGGCGGCAGTGGTCAGTGGACGGTGGTCGGAATCTGAAACCGCGAAAATGGGCAGTAGGAACCCAACGCGGTGCCCAACGAAGCGAACGGGCAGCAAGGGCCCGAAACCTGCCAACCATTAACTTTTTTCCTGCGGCGGAGAAAAGGATGACTGGCCATGACAAAACGCATTGTTGCAATTGTGTTCATTTTTCTCTGCACGGCTGTTGCGTGGGCCGTCCTCGGGTCCACTATTTTCTACCGGACCTATGAAACCGACACGCGGCTGGAAGGGCAGGTCGCCTCGATCTGGGGCGCGCCGCAGTCGCAAATGCCTCCCAGCGCGTCGTATGAACGCGTCGAACTCCTCACCAGCGAAACCACTGAAAATGGAAAAAAGAAAGTCGTAACCACGAAAACGCACGTCACCACCCTGCTGCCGCTCGACTCCAGCCGCGTGGACGTTGGACTCGCCCTCGAGCACCGGCAGACCTCCCAGGCCAATTACGACGACTTGGCACTGACGCTCGATGGCCAGCCAGTCTCGCTGAAAAACGAGAAAAACTCCACCACGGCGCACGCGCGTGTGGAGGCCGGCAAAACCGCCACGCTGCGCGTCGGCTACCTCTCGCGCGGACTTTCGACCTGGACGTATTCCTTCGGGCAAGAGGTGGCGCAAGTGCGCGACTTCCAGTTGCGCATGAAGACCAACTTCAAGGACATTGACTTCCCGCAGAACAGTTTGTCGCCAGCGGAAAATCGCGACACGCCGGAAGGCAAGGAACTTGTGTGGAGCTACAAGAATCTGGTCACCGGCAACAATATCGGCATGGCTATGCCGGAGAAGTTGCAGCCCGGGCCGCTGGCGGGGCGCATCAGCTACTTCGCGCCGGTCTCGCTGTTTTTCTTTTTCTTCCTGATGTTCATCATCACCACGCTGCGCGGCATTGAGCTGCACCCGATGAATTACTTTTTCCTGGCCGCCGCGTTTTTTGCGTTCCACCTGCTGCTCGCTTACCTGGTGGACCACGTCTCCATCCACGCGGCGTTCGCGATCTGCTCGGCCGTCTCGATTTTTCTGGTGGTGAGCTACCTGCGGCTGGTGGTGGGTATCCGCTTCGCCGCAGTGGAGGCGGCGCTGGCCAAGTTCATCTACCTGGTGCTGTTCAGCTACGCATTTTTCTTCAAGGGCTTCACCGGCCTCGCGGTGACCATCGGCTCGATCCTCACGCTCTTCGTTGTCATGCAGATGACCGGGCGCATCCGCTGGGCGGAGAAATTCGCGAACAACAAATAAGTATCCTAGCAGGGCGCTGAAAAACTCCCTGTTTGGAATTGTGAATGCACTCTAGTATGCACGAAGCTCAGATGCCCGGCGTGAGTGGGCGAAATCCCTCGTCGAGGAGAAACTTCGTGCGCGGAAATACGGATTTGCAGAACC
>JACQDE010000049.1 GCA_016201285.1 Acidobacteriota bacterium
GATCCCTTCCTGCACGATCTCCCACTTCTCCTCCGCCGTCCGCTGCACTCGCGGTTTCCTGCTCATGTCGCCGCCTTTGAAGTCGGAGGCCCCGCATCATACCGAAACTACCTGTCTAGTTTTAGAGGGGTGCACTACAACCTCGTCGGCAAGAATCGTCGAAGGGAGATCGTGCTGTGCCACACCTGCGGTACGCGCGTAGAGAAACAACCCTGCGCTGTGACCAGTCACAACTTTTGTAGTCGTGAGTGCTTTGCCAAGTGGAGGTCCTCACCGGACTGGTCCGGTTCCAACAATCCCGCCTGGCTGGGCGGTCATGACTCGTATCGCGGACCCGACTGGGAACGCCAAACTGCGGCTGCTCGACGCCGCGATGCGAACACTTGCCAGAGGTGTGGCCGGCTCGGATTGCGGTTGCCAGTTCACCACGTCAGACCCTTTCGCCTGTTCGAAGACTACCGGGAGGCGAACAGGCTGTCGAATCTGCGCACTCTCTGCCCTGAGTGCCATGGAATCGAGGAACAACAGTTCTGGGAGTCACACCCAGAGCTGGTTGATTTCTCACCATTCCCTGTCGTGATCCCCATATCGAGCTGCGTCAAGTGCGGTCGTGAGTTCGTGCCCAGGTCTGGTGCTACCAAGGTCTGCGATTTGTGCTGCACGTCATGTTGTGCGCACTGCCGGAAGTCTTTCTACTCAAGAAAGGCAGCGGTCCGCGAACTCCAGTATTGCTCTCGCGAATGCCGGAACGCTCACATCAAGCGTAAGCCCCAAGTGTGCGCTGGCTGCGGCAGGTGCTTTGTCGCTGATAGGCCTGGCGTCAAGTACTGCTCGCAGCTGTGCCACTTGCGCAAAGCAAATCCTCGAAAACGGTACTTCGAAGGGTTGAGCGGGGATGATCCTCGACCCGTAGCGAAGACAAGTAGAGATACTCGGAACCCGAGGGCTTAACGCGCTGGAGCCAACATCCGCCCCGCAAGCGCTACGCGTTCCTGGTGACGTGGTGTACCGTCAACCGACACGACACGAGCGGATTCGCCACCGCCAGCGTTCCCCGCAGGAGCGCCCCATCTCCCAGCCGGTGCACCGTCAGCGAGAAACAAAGATGCCCGCCCGCTCTGCGGGACGGGCGCTACATGGGCGCAAGCGAAATCTGAAGGCAAAGCGGCATCAAGCTGCCGCACTCCATGGTTGCGGTGGTACACGAAAAGCGCAGCCCCTTCGCTTCGTTCCCTTCGGCACACCTCAGGACAAGCAGGGCAAGCCCTTCGCCCTGCTCAGGGCAAGCAAGAGTGGCTGCGCTACAACGGGCGGGAGAAGGCTTGTAAGGGTGGGGCGGGGCGGATAAGATGCCGCCGAGTCCCGGGGAACTTTTTGAGCCCCAACTGCGTTTCTATGGGTGAGGCTGGGAAGTGACCCCGGAACCGAGGCTGATGCGGAGTTGGAGCCTGACGCTCAACTGGTACAGCAATGTCTCCGAGGCGATGGCTCGGCCTGGGAGGAACTCGTACGGCGGCACACGCGTCGCGTGTACAACCTGTGCTACCGGTTCACCGGCCAGCCGCACGCGGCGGAGGATTTGACGCAGGAAGTTTTCCTCCGCGTGTACCGGACACTGGGCAGCTACAAGGCGATCCACGGCGGGTTCACCACCTGGATGACGAGCGTGACGCGCAACCTCCTGATCGACCACTACCGGCGGACGAAGAAGGACCGGGTGACAAGCTCATTGGACGAAGAGGCCACGATGGCGAAGCTGGAAGAAAAAGCTTCGTCGACGCGGCGCCCGGACCAGATCGCGGTCGCCAAGGAGCTGAGCATGCAGGTGCAACGGGCGCTGGGAAAACTTTCGCCGGATTTGCGCGAGGCGGTGATCCTACGCGACCTGCAGGGGCTCGACTACCGGGAGATTCAGGACGTGTTGCGGGTGCCGGACGGTACGGTGAAATCCCGCATCAACCGCGGCCGGATTGAGTTGGCGCGGCTGCTGGAACAGATGGGCGTGCGCCGGGAGTAAGCGATGAACTGGAAATGCGAACAGATTGAGGAACGGCTGAGCGAGCACCTCGACGGGCTGCTTGAAGCGGCGGAACGCGCCGCGTTCGAAAGCCACGTGGCGGGCTGCGCGCAGTGCCGGACGCTGGTGACGCAGGTGAGCGCGGCGCTGGCGCAAGTCCACCGGCTGGAAATGGTGGAAGAGCCGCCGCGGCTGGTGCACGCGATCCTGGACCAGACACTGGGGCCGCGGGCGCCCAAGAAGAGCTGGCTTGGCTGGTTTGGGTGGCTGCAACCGGTGCTGCAACCGCGGATGGCGATGGGATTTGCGACGGTGGTGCTCTTCGGTGTGGTGACGCTGCAGGCGATGGGCGTGCAGGTGGGCCAGATCGGCTGGAGCGACCTCCACCCGGCGAAGCTCTACCGTGAAAGCACGCGGCGGGCGCACCTGATTTACGCGCGCGGGGAAAAGTTCGTCAACGACCTGCGCGTGGTGTACGAGATTCAGTCCCGCCTGCGGCCGGTGCAGGAAGAACAACAGCCGCAGCAGCCGGCGCCGAAGGCGAACCCGCAGGACAAACCGAACCGGGAGAGCAACCGCTTGGATGACCCTGAGTGCGGGCTGTGTGTGGTGACGACGGGAATGGTTGGCGTCCCCGGGAGGAGCGCGCGATGAGCACTGAGGCCACCATGCAGAGCGAGACAAAAGGATTCTGCCGGAACTGCGGCACGCCGCTGACGGCGGAGACGGTGCGCGAAGTGCGCGGCACGCTCTACTGCGAGCCGTGCCTGGCGCAAATGGTCGCGCAGCCGCCGCGCCCGCAGCCGTTGGAAGGCGCAGGCAACGCTACGCTGGCGGCAATCCTCGGCGTGATCCCCGGGCTGGGAGCGGTCTATAACGGCGAGTTTGTGAAGGGCTTCATCCACGTGCTGGTCTTCGGCGCGCTGGTCTCCGTATTGGACAGCGGGCGGGCCGGGGATTTCACGCCTCTGTTCGGGATGATGATGCCGGCCTTCGTTGTGTACATGTGCGTGGATGCGTACCAGACCGCCAAGGCCAAGCAGATGGGGAAACCGCGGCCGGGAGGGCTGCTGGGCGAAATCGGCCGGGGCCAGCCGGTGGGCGCGTACGTCCTGATCGGGCTGGGCGCGCTGCTGCTGCTCGACAAGTTCGTGCCGCACATCATCGGCCGCGTGTTCGATTACTGGCCGGTGATTTTGATCGTGATCGGCGTGCTCTTGCTGCGAAAGCGCATGGGCCTCGGAACATCTTCGGAGGAAAGCGGACATGAGCAACGGAATTAAGTGCCGCTGCGAGCGGTGTGCGGTCGGCGGGCTGATGGGCCCGGTGGTGCTGATCACGCTGGGCGCGCTGTTCCTGGTCGGGAAGATGGGCTGGCGCTACGACTTCGGCGACCTGTGGCCGGTGCTGTTGATCGTGATCGGGATCGTGAAGATCGTCGAGTCCATGGCGTCCACCGAAGGGCACACCGGTTCGTGAGGAGCGCATGAGCAACGGCAGACCAAGACGGCGTCCAATCTTCAGCGGATTGATCCTGATTCTAGTGGGCTCCCTGCTGCTGGCCAACAAGTTTCATCCAGACCTGCGCATCTGGGAGATGTTCAACAGCTACTGGCCGGTGCTGCTGATCCTCTGGGGCCTAGCCAAGATGTTCGACTACTTCGCGGCCCGGCGGACGGGCGAGGCGGCGCCGCGCGCCTTCACCGGCGGGGAATTTTTCCTTCTGCTGCTCTTGCTGGTCTTCGCCGGCCTGCTGGGTCTCAAGGAGGTCCTGAAAGAGAACCCGGAGTGGGGCGGCGAGGTCCACCTGCCGTGGGATCAGACGTTCAACTTCAGCGAGGAAGTGGTGCTGAAGGACGTGAAAGCGACGATGCCGCTGGCGGTGACGTCCGAATACGGCGACATCACCGTGCTGCCGGAGGAGGCGCCGGAGATCCGCGTCGTGGCGCTGAAGAGCGTCAGCTTCGCGGACAGCGAGAGCACCGCCAAGGAACGCGCCGACCAGGTGAAAGTGGAAATCCGCGAGGAATCCGGCATGTACACGATCCGGGCGGTGGACCAGAAGAGCGGACGGCGCGTGACCGTGGACCTGGAAGTACACATGCCCAAACAGGCGGCCGTGGACGCGCGCACCGCCCGCGGCAATATCAAGATTACGGGCCTCACTGGGAGCATCGCCGTGGATTCGAAGCGCGGCAACGTGGACGTCCGCGACGCCGGCAAGGACGTGCAAGTGCAGATCCGCCGCGGCAACCTGCAGGTGAGTAACGTGAAGGGCAACGTGCGCGTCAGCGGGCGCGGCAACGATATTGAGGTAAGCGACGTCGAGGGCGAGGCTTCAATCGAAGGCGAGTTCAGCGGCCCCATTCGCGCCAAGAACGTCGCCAAGAGCATGCGCTTCCTTTCCCAGCGCACCGATCTCACGATCGGATCTCTGGCCGGACGGCTGGAGCTGGATAGCAGCGACTTGCGGGTGTACGACGCAACCGGGAACGTTTCGCTCACCACATCCCACAAAGACATCCGCATGGATAACGTCGGCGGGCGCATCCGGATTGACAACCGCAAGGGCAACGTCGAACTGCGGCTCAAGAACGCGCCGAAGGAAGAAATTGAAGTGAACAACGAGTCCGCAGGAATTGACGTGACGCTGCCCGCCAACTCCGCCTTCGAGGTTCAGGCGACTTCGCGCAACGGCGACGTGGACACTAGCTTCGAGGGACCGGGGCTGAAGAAGTCGGAACAGGGCGGCACGGCAACGCTGGAAGGAAAACTCGGCAGCCGCGGGCCGCAGATCCGGCTGAAGACAACGTACGGCACGGTGAGCGTACGCAAAGGAACATAAGAGCAGGTTGTAGGTGGCCGGTAGCAGGTTGCAGACTTCAGAGGGGCGGGCGAGAGCCCGCCCCGAGTTTTTTGTGGCGCAAGCGGTGAAGAGGGTGAAAGCCGATCACAGAGATCCTTTGCTGCGCTCAGGATGACAAGAAGGAATGCCGGCCTCCCGACAGAAGGCGTCGGGACAGGTTCCGGCCGGCGCTACATAGGGAGCTACATAGGGCGCGCGGGTGCTAGCGGTCGAGGAGTTGGTCGAGGGTCGAAAAGAAATCGGGGAAGGAGACCGCAGCGCAGCCGGCGTCAAGGATGCGCGAGTTGCGCTGGGCGCCGAGGGCGGCGACCGCAAACGCCATGGCAATGCGATGGTCGCCGTGGGGATCAATTTCCGCGCCGCGCAACTTCCCCGCGGACTTCCCTTCCACCTTCAATCCATCCGGGAACTCTTCCACCTTCGCGCCCATGCGGCGGAGGTTTTCGGCCAGCGCGGCGATTCGGTCGCTCTCCTTGACGCGCAGTTCGCGCGCGTCGCGAATCTCAATTCCCTGCTCCGTGTATGGCCCGAGCGCGGCGAGCATGGGCAGCTCGTCAATCAACTGCGCCACCAGCGGGCCGGAGACCACGCCGCCGGCCAGCGGCGCGTGGCGGATAGCGATGTCACCCACCAGTTCGCCGTGGCGCATCGAAACATTGACCAGGCTGATCGGCGCGCCCATGGTGGCCAGAAAATCGAGAATAGCCGTGCGCGTCGGATTCAGGCCACAGCCGGAGATGAGCAAGTTCGAACCCGGTAAAACGAGCGCGGCAGCAAGAAAGAAGACCGCAGACGATATGTCACTGGGCACGGCGAGCTGGCGCGCTTCGAGGCGCGGGCCGCAGGCGATGCGGACGGTGGCGCCGCTCGTGCGGACGCCGGCGCCAAATTCCGCAAGCGCCAGCTCCGTGTGGTCGCGTGTGCGGACCGGCTCGGTGACGGAGGTCGTGCCGAGAGCGTAGAGCCCGGCAAGCAGAATGGCCGATTTCACCTGCGCGCTGGGCACGGGCAGTGTGTAGTCAATCGCTTTCAGCGCGGCGCCGGTGATGGCGAGCGGAGCGAACTCGGCGTCACGGGCGCGAATCTGGGCGCCCATCTGCGCGAGCGGCTCCATGACGCGGCGCATCGGGCGCCGGCGGAGGGAATCGTCGCCAGTGAGGACGGCCGTGAACCATTGTCCAGCGAGCACGCCGGCGAGCAGGCGCATCGTCGTGCCGGAGTTTTCCGCATCGAGCTTTTTCTTCGGCGGCTTCAGGCCGCGCAGGCCCCTGCCATGAACCGTGGCGCGGTCCTTCTCAACGTCCACGGTGATGCCGAGGCGGCGGAGACATTCGAGCGTGCTGCGGCAGTCCGCAGCGGCCGAGAAATTGTGGATTTCGCTGCGGCCCTCGGCCAGCGCGGCGAGAATGGCGTAACGGTGGGAAATGGACTTGTCGCCGGGAACGGAGAGTCCCCCGGAAATGGTTTTGGCTGGCGCAATGGTCTGCTTCGACACGGAAGAATTGTAGCAGGTAGCAGGAAGCACGCTACAGCGATCGAAATGTTCTGCTCTGGCTTCTGGAGGTTATCTACCAGACTTCAACCCCGGGCACCACGAATGGAGTGCAGCGAAATACCTTGCCTCGATGCTACCGCAATGCTCAAATCTGTCTCCTAGGAAAAATCATGACCGTCTCTACCGGCTCCGAAAGCTATATTGCAGCGGTGAACGATTTATTTGTCCGGCTCAAGAATTCAACCGGTCTTGATCTGGAGCTTCACCCGGCTTGGCCCCCCGTGATCCTTGATCAGCGTTCCCTCAATCTAGGTTTCAAAGTGCATCGTCGCCAAGATGAAGGTGGCCGGGTAGTGAGCCTGGTGATTCATCCACTTAAATTCGATTGTCTCTCCGATGGCACAAAACGAGTGAAACCCACCGCTGAGCACGAAATCGGGGAAGCGTTCGGGAGATTTTGGAGCGACGAAGACGGAAGGATACATACCCTCGTCGAAATCCTGCCATAGCAGACCCGAACACTCTAGTCCTTCCGACAACACATGGAAAGCGGACCAAGGTGAAAAAGTGCCTTTGAGCGGCGATGTGCTTCTCCCGAAACGTTCCTACTCTCAGTGTTGGTCGCCGAGTTTTATCGAGACCTTCGGGTGGTCAGCCATGGTGAAGGAGAGGGTGTAGGTTGGCGCTTTCGGCTTCTCAAAGAATACAACCGCCACAACGTACTGGCGGGGCATCAAGGTGGTTCGCATCAAAGACACTTCGATAATCGTGTCGGACATTGTCGTCCCCGCCTGAACGTATGGCTCGGCGGCCTGTCTCGTCGCGGCCGATGCAGCACCGGGTGGCGGATTCACTGTCACTGTTTGAATTCCCTGTGGCCCGTATACAGTTGCCGTGCGAGGCATTCCGGCATTCAATCCTGCGCCAAAACCAGCCAGGGCGGCCGCAATCATGGATCTTCGCCTGATGCTCTTCGCAACCTTTTCCGGATCCAGGGCACCTTTTGAATGCAGTTGTCCCTTTTTGTCCGCCCAACTGAGTGACCACTGATTCCAGTCAACTTCAAAAGGCTTCTCTGAGTCATTGCGGACAGACACAATCAGGCCAAACGGCTTATCCAGAATCGGTGGAGTACTGCCTACAAAGGTAAAGCCCGCACATGCACGCGCCTTGATTTCGCGACCCTGATGCCAGTACGTGGGCAAGTGTTTACAATAGAATGCTTCCAAACCCATTTGGGCGGCATCCATGCCCTTGGCTCGCATAACAACCGCTGCGATGACCAAACTGACCGGCACCTCCTGATTAAATGGCTGCCCGCAAAAAACGTTTAAGTCGTCAGTGAGGGGCCTGCCTGCGGACAGGGGCGAGAACATATCTCGGTGCAAAGCAACCCTCGCGGCCAAAACTTGTTTGTAGCGCTCCTCGTCCGCGGGGTCAGGACCGGCTAGGGGCGTCTTGGAAAGTTGCTCGCGCACAAGCATCCAGAAGTATGCATTCCCATCGCCAAATCCCTGAACGAAGGCATTGCTAGTGGACTGTTCAAGCGTTCTGCAGGACCGTCTCACGATGCGATCTACGCGCTCATCCGTGGTGACAACGCTTTGTGAATCCGCACTGCTCTTCCAGGTGTTTTCAACAATCGCCCTCACGGCTTCCACCACCCGAACGTTAGCGTTTTCTTCCTTTTGACAAAACCAATCCACAACTTCAGAAACCCTTTCCCACTTGTCCGCCTTGGGAAGCACGACGAACCGGGTCCAAGCGGGAGGCAGTTGCGCCGTGCCCCAACCCGGCTCAAATTCCCTTGCGAATCCGTCAAACTTATCGAGAGCGACTTCGTAACCTTGTTGAATTGCCTCCAGGTAAGTAAGCTTTGCCGCCATAACATGTGTGTTTACCGGGCTCGGTCCGACTTGGCCGCTAGCGAGTTCGTGGGGGTATTGTCTGCAAGTCAGAAACGAATAAGAAGATTGCGCGGATTGAGCGTTGGCGGCGGTCGCAAACGATGCTACAAACAGGAGGCAAATGGGCAGCCGGCGCATAAGTGCCCTCCAGAGTCGATCGACGTCAAGCAGTCTATTCCCGAAACATATGGGCTTCAAGTCTTTCAAGGAGTCATCGAAGCAACGCTGGGGAAGGCGAAGGAATCCGAATGTCCGTGGTATGATGGCCATTCGATGAAAAGGAAATCCTGGCCCTTGAATTTGCTCACCTGCGCGGCCGTTGTGCTGGCCGCATCTTTGGCTCTCCCTTCTCTTGCATTGGACGAGCCGCAGATTATCCCGCTCGCGCAGATTAAGCCCGGCATGAAGGGCGTGATGTATACGATCCTCGCCGGGGACAAGATCGAGGCGATCGAGCTGGAAGTCCTCGGCATCCTGCCGAACACGCTGGGGCCGAAGCAGGACATCATCCTGGTGGTGCTCCGGGGCGGGCTGGCGGAGCACAACGGCGTGGTGGCCGGAATGAGCGGCAGCCCGGTGTACATCGAAGGCAAACTGGCGGGCGCGCTCTCGTTGCGCTTCGGGCAATTCAGCAAGGAAGCCATCGGCGGCGTGACGCCCATCCAGAACATTTATGACGCCGACCGTACAACGGGCGGCGCGCAGCGCGCCGAAGCGGCGCTGCCCCAGGAGGCGCCGGGCGAGGCCGCGACGCCAACTCAGTTTGCGTTGCCAGCGGAAATGGCGCGGCGCGTGGGCGCAGGCGACGGCGCTTACCTGACAAAGATTGATACGCCACTGGTGTTCTCCGGTTTCCATCCGGAGGTGATCCAGCGTTTCGGGCCGCAGTTTACGGCCTACGGCATGGTGGCGACACAGGGCGGCACCGCGGCGGCGAGGCCGGACGACGCGCAGCTCAAGGCCGGGGACATGGTCAGCATGGTGCTTGTGAAGGGAGACTTGTCACTGCAGGCATCGTGCACGGTGACGGCCATCGTGGGCGACCGCGTGTTTGTGTGCGGCCATCCGCTGTTCGGCTACGGCGAAGTGACGATGCCGCTGGCGCGCGGACGCGTGGTGACGACGCTGGCGTCTTCCTTCAACTCGTTCAAGATTGTGAACGCGGGCGGCGTGATCGGCAGCGTGACGCAGGACCGCACCACTGCGGTGGTGGGGCGCCTGGGCGCGGCGCCGCGGCTGATCCCGGTGGAGCTGACCATCGCTACGCCGTCGCAGGAGAAGAAATTCCGCTTCGAGGTGATGGAGCACACCAAGCTGACGCCGCTGCTGGTGGCCATCGCGACGATGAACGGACTTGTAGCCAACACCGCTTACAGCGAGGGCATGACGTTCCAGTTGAGCGGCGGCATTGAGATCGAGGGGCACAGCCGCGTGAACCTGGAAAACATGTTTGCGCCAACCGACCAGGCGGTTCCGGACGGCCTGTGGCTGGCGCTGAGCGTCCAGAACATCTTCACGCGGATCTTCACCAACCCGTACGAGCGCGCGCGGATCGAGAAGGTGACGCTGCGCGTGGACAGCATCCCGGAGCGGCGGTGGGCGACGATTGAAAACGCGTGGAGCGACAAAAGCGAAGTTTCTCCGGGAGAACCGATTGACGTGAAGGTGCTGCTGCGGCCGTACCGCGGGGCGCCGTTCATGCGCACCGTGCCGATCACGATCCCGGCGCAGGCGGCGAAGGGCCCGCTGCGCATCGTGGTGAGCGACGGGGAGTCGCTGAACCGGATGTCGCGGTTTTTCTCGCTGGGCCCGCAGAGCCGCCTGGCGGGGCTCGAGCAACTCATCACGCTCATGAACCGCGAGCGGCGCAACAGCCGGCTTTATGTGACGTTGATCCAGCCAACGCCGACGCTGCTGCTTGAAGAAAAAGAGCTGCCGAACGCGCCGATTTCGCAGATCAACGTGCTGGACCAGCGGCGGACGCAGGGGAGCTCGCTGCTGCTGCGGGAGTCCACCGCCGGGGAATGGTCGCTGCCGCTGAACCAGGTGATCGCGGGGCAGTACACGCTAACGGTCACGGTGAAGTGACGCCGCACGCACGGGGGCCTTCCGGGCCCGCATTTGAAAGGAGTTCCATGACACGAGTTTCGCGAACCAGATTGGCTTGCCTGCTGGCGCTGGCCGGGCTTGTCGCTGCCGGCGCGGGCGCGGAACACACGCACACCTGGCGGCAATCGAACTACGACGAGTTTGAGAAGGGCACGGCGAAGGGCGTGGCGCTGCGGAGCGACGGCAAGCTGGTGCTGGCGCCGCGGTTCGCGCAGTTCTCCGATCCGAACGCGGCCTATCTGTGGGCGCTGCAAGTGAACTCGAAGGGCGTGCTGTTCGCCGCGGGCGGGTCGAACGCAAAGGTGTTGCGGTTTGACGAGAAGGGCACGGCAACAACCATCTTCGAATCGCAGGAAATGGCGGCGCAGGCGCTGGCTATGGACGCGCGGGATAACCTCTACGTGGGCACTTCGCCGGACGGCAAGGTGTACAAGATCCCGGCGCCGGATGCAAAGGGCGAGACCGGCAAGGCAGCGGTTTTCTTCGAGCCGAAGACGAAGTACATCTGGGACTTGGTTGTGGATGCCTCGGGCACGGTGTTTGTGGCCACCGGCGACAAAGGCGAAGTCTATGCCGTGTCGCCCGAAGGCAAGGGGATCCTCTTCTATAGGAGCCCGGAGACGCACATCCGGTCGTTGGCGTTGGACGGCAAGGGCAACCTGCTGATCGGCACGGAGCCGAACGGCCTGGTGGCGCGCGTTTCGATGGCCAGCCCCGCCGGAGCGGACAAGCCGGAACAGCGGCCGGCGTTCGTGCTCTACGAGACGGAAAAAAAGGAAGTGACGTCGCTGCTGGTGGACCGCGCGGGAAACATCTACGCGGCATCGGTGGGAGAAAAGACGCGGACGACCGCGATCTTTCCGCAGGTACAACAATTCGTGCCGCAGACGACGATTACCTCGACGGGACAGACCTTTACCACGGCCGTCGCCATGCCCCCTGGGCAGCAGGCGACTCCGTTCGTGCCTTTCCCGTCGCTCACCGGCGGGAGCGAAGTGTATCGGATCGCGCCGGACGGTGCGCCGGAGTCGCTGTGGAGTTCGCGGGAAGACCTGGTGTATGCGCTGGGCCTGGCGCCCGGCGGCAAGCTGTTGCTGGGCACGGGGAACCGCGGGCTGGTGATCCAGCTCGAAGGAAAGCGCACGTATGCCACGCTGCCGAAAACGGCGGCGTCGCAAGTGACGGGACTTGTGGCCGGCGCGGGCGGAAAGGTTTTTGTGGCGACGGCCAATCCCGGAAAAGTCTTCGCCCTGGGTCCGGAGTACGAGCCGGAAGGCAGCTTCGAATCACAGGCGTTCGACGCGAAGATTTTTTCGCAGTGGGGCCAGTTGTCCTGGTGGGGCGATAACGGCGCCACCGACGGCCAGGTGGAGTTCTACGTCCGGACAGGGAATACGTCGAACCCGGAGAAGAACTGGAGCCCGTGGGCTGGACCCTACGCGAACGCGAAAGGCCAGGCGATGAATTGCCCGCCGGCGCGGTTCGCGCAGTGGAAGGTGGTGTTCAAGAATCCCGCGGCGCCCCGCAAAACCGACCGGGACGCAAAAACCGCGGCTGCGGCGGCCGGAAAATCCGGGAAAACCGAAGCGATGCCACCCGTGTATGAAATGGCCACCAGCATCTCCTGGGTGAGCCTTGCCTACCTGCCCAAGAACGTGGCGCCCACGGTGGAGGCCATCATCGTGCAGAACCCGGGCGTGCGCGTGCAGGGCTTCCCTGCTCCGCCGCAGCAACAGCAGCCGGCGCAGCTCCGGATGCCGCCGGCCACGACCGGGGCGCCGGGGATGTCCGTTTCGCAGCCGCAGCCGCCACAGCCGCCGCGGTTTGATCCGCCGCCCCAGGGCATCACGCAGCGCGGCTATCAGAGCGTGGTGTGGAGCGCGCGGGATGAGAATGATGACGACCTGCTGTTCAACCTCTACTACCGTGGCGAGGGCGAGACGAAGTGGAAGCTGCTGAAGGACAGGATTGAGCACAAGTACTTTTCGTGGGAGTCCAACACCCTGCCCGACGGCGCCTACTACCTGAAAGTGGTGGCCTCCGACGCGCCCTCGAACCCGCCCGCCGACGCGCTGAGCGGCGAGCGGGAAAGCGACCGCTTCGAAGTGGACAACACGCCGCCGCGCGTGGAGAATCTGCGGGCGGAGCCGACGAGCCCCGAGGTGCGTATCCAGTTCGAGGCGAAGGATTCGTTCAGCGCGATTGTGCGCGCAGAATACAGCCTGGACGCCGGGGACTGGAAGCTGGCATTCCCGGTGGACCGTTTGAGCGATTCATCGTCGGAGAGCTACGAGATCGTACTCCGCGAACTGGGACCGGGCGAGCACACACTGGCCGTCCGCGTGTTCGACCAGTTTGAGAATTCGGCGAGCGCGAAAGTGACGTTCACCGTGGAAGCGGTCTGGAAAAAGTAGGCCGGCGAAAGACGAACGGGAAGAAATTCTTCGCCCCGCAAAACCGACCGGGACGCAAAAACCGCGCTCTGACGCGCGCCGTCCGGTGGGCGGCTTCATTCAGAATGACAAAGGCATAAAGGATCGCCCGAAGCGGTTAGCCTTCGGCGAGGATGGTTTCGAAACGCTCGATCTGCGCGGCGACGCCGGTGCGCCCGTCGGAACTGGCCTCGGGCTCGACCCGGACGACGCGGCCGATGCAGCGAACCTTCATCGACAGGCTGCCGGTGACTTCGGCCGGCATGGTGAACGAAAGCTCAATGCGCGTGCCCGGCTTCATCGGACCGGACATTTGAAAGAATAGTCCGCGGTCGGAAATATTGATGGAATCCGCGCTGACCATGTAGGGCGTGGTGCCCTCTGTGGGGCGAAGCTTGACGGGCATTTTGATGGGCACCCGAGGCGCTCTGCGACGATCGTCTTCCGCCATGCGAGTCTCCTCCGCGGGGATCTCTTCCCCCGGCGCAGCGCCAGGGGAGGCCGCATTATGCCACTTCTGTTTTCCAGTGGGAAGAAGCGATCTCGTCAATATAGAAGGGCGCAGCCAGAAGCGCCGCGGCGACTGCGGAGCGCGGGGATGCCCCTCCGGGCGCCAATGTCCTCCTGTGCAAGGGGTTGCACATTCCAGGACAGGCAGAGTTCGGGGGAAGCCCAAAGAAACTGCCCCGGAGCGAAACGTAGCACAGTCCAATCCGGCGCAGGCCGCAAGCCTAACAATCTGAATGACAAACGGGCGCGAATGCCCCTAGAATACCCGCGAATTCGTGGAAGAGCGATTGCTCTCTGCCGCAGTAGAGGTTAAGGGATTCTAATGACGGAACTCTACCAGAAGCTGAAGCCCCTGCTTGAGGAATACTACCGGCTGAACGATGACTGGTGGGCCGAGGAACCCTGGGTGGCAGTGAACGATCCCACATGGAAGTCCCGCCACCGCGAATTGAAGGAGCGGCGGAGGGAGCTGCAGGCGCAAATCCTGATGCTCACACAGATGGATCGCCGGCTGATCAACTAGAATCCCGCGGCACGAGTGGGCCATCCCATCTTCCAGGCAGCGGCGCGCGCCGCCGGCCATTGTTATCGCCACGGGAGCCCCATGACTGTCGCCGGTTCGATTTTTCCCCGCGTTCCTGACCTGGAAACAATCCGCGAAGCCAGCCGCCGGATTTCTCCGCATATCCATCGCACACCGGTGATGACCTGCGCGTCGCTGGATGCCCTGGCCGGCGCGCGGCTTTTCTTCAAGTGTGAAAATCTGCAAAAGTGCGGGGCGTTCAAGATCCGCGGGGCGACGAATGCGATGGCGCTGTTGAGCGAGGAGGAAGCGCGGCGCGGCGTGGTGACGCACTCCTCCGGCAATCACGCGGCGGCGCTCTCGCTGGCGGCCCGCGGGCGTGGCGCGGCGGCATGGATCGTGATGCCGTCGAACGCACCGTCGATCAAGAAGGCGGCGGTCGAGGCCTACGGCGGGCGGATCACGGAATGCGAGCCGACGCTGGCGGCGCGCGAAGCGGCGGCGCGCGAAATCATCGAGCGGACGGGCGCGGTGATGATTCATCCGTACAACGACGCGCGCATCATCGCCGGCCAGGGCACCGCGGCACTGGAGTTTCTCGAACAGGCGCCGGACCTGGAGTTCATTCTTGCGCCGGTGAGCGGCGGCGGGCTGCTGAGCGGCACGGCCATCGCGGCGAAGGGCCTGCGGCCGCAGGTCCGCGTAATTGGATGCGAGCCGCAGAATGCGGACGACGCGCACCGCTCGAAGGCATCCGGGCGCATTGAGCCGATGGAGCACCCGGACACAATCGCCGATGGACTGCGCGCGTCCCTGTGCGAGATGACGTTTTCGGTGATCCGCGAGCGTGTGGACCAGATCGCGCTGGTGAGCGAGGAAGAGATCGTCGAGGCCATGCGCTACGTTTGGGAGCGAATGAAGATCGTCATCGAGCCGTCGGCAGCGGTGGCCGCGGCGGTGGCGGTGTTCCGCAAAGTGGACTGGCAGGGAAAGAAAGTGGGAGTGATTTTGTCGGGCGGGAACGTGGACCTGGCAAAGCTCCCGTTTGCGAAGTAAACGATCAACGAGCGATCCGGTCTGAAGACGGGCCCCTGCATTACCGGACAATCCGTGTAAAAGTGACGGAGCGCACCATCGCGCCAACGGCGCTGATGAAGATCAGAGATGAAGGCCCCAGAAATCGATCTGGGATTGGGAGAACTCGAAGCCAATCTCGTGGCCATCGGGGGTTTCGCGGCCTTTCCAGACAATCGTGCCGGGAACGGGCTGGCTGGCGGGCAGGCTGAGGTTGGTCAGCCGGACGCGCAGGTCGAGCGGCAGATCGTGAGGAAGCAACGCCAAGCAGCCGGCAGGATTCACGACGCGCGTGAATCCTTCCTCACGCACGGTCTGCCCGTTGGCGTCCTCCCACTCGACGGCTAGGCGGACGTGGGAATTGAGGCGCACGCCTCTGCGGCGGTCCTGCCAGTTGGAAGTGCGGCTGGGTTCCGGGTTCGTAGGCATGGCAATTTCCTTCTTCGCCGAATCCGGCGATGGGCGGGGAGCATTCCGGGAAGGAAGGGTTCCGCGGACCGCAGCACGCGGGCGCCACGGCAAGAATGATTTTGCCCGGCGGGGGCGGTTGCGTCAAGAGGACCGCGCCAGCGCGCGCTCTCGGGGCCGCATAGACGCGTCTGCGAGAGAAAGGCTACAATCGAAATTCGACGCGGCCGCCGGGAGAAGAAGCAGACTTGGACACAGTCGCCAGCAACACGATTCGAATCGACGTTGAACACCGCGGAAACCAGCAAGTCATCGCCGCATGCCTGCTGACTGGGGAAAGTGGCGCGGCCATCGTGGACCCGGGACCAGCCTCGGCGCTGCCGGTGCTGAAGCGCAAGCTCGCGCAGTGCGGGTTGAGCGTCGCGGACCTGAATGCGATCCTGCTGACGCACATCCACCTGGACCACGCCGGCGCGACGGGCACGCTGGTGGCGGAAAACCCGCGAATCGGCGTGTTCGTCCATGAGCGCGGCGCGCCGCACATGGCGCAGCCGGACAAACTGCTGGCCAGCGCGCAGCGGCTGTACGGCGAAGAAATGGACCGGCTTTGGGGCGAGTTCCGCGCGGTGCCGGCAGAAAACCTGAACATCCTGAAAGGCGGCGAACGAATCCGCGCCGGCGGGCGCGCGATCGAGGTGGAGTACACGCCGGGCCACGCCTCGCACCACGTGACCTACTTCGATTCGTCGAATGGGCTTGCTTTCGTCGGCGACACGGCGGGCATCCGAATCTCGAACCGGAAGTATATCGTGCCGCCCACTCCGCCGCCGGACATTGATCTCGAAACGTGGGGAAAGAGCCTGGACCGGATTCTCTCGCGGAAGCCTTCGAAGCTTTTCCTGACACACTTCAGCACTGCCGAGCCGGTGGAAGTGCATCTCGCGGAACTCCGCGAGCGGCTCGCCCGCTGGGCGGAAATGGTGCGGGAAACGCTCTCCGGCGGCGCGGACGACGCCGGGCGGGCCAGCCAGTTCGCGCAGAACGTGCTGACCGAGATGCGCGGGCAACTGAGCGAGCAGGATGCAACACGGTACGCCAAGGGCGCCGGGCTGGATCTGTGCTGGGCCGGGCTGGCGCGGTACTGGCGGAAGCGCGGTACGTAACCAGCGGGACGAGCGGAAAGCTCACGGCGGAGAGGAAACCACGAGCTCAACCGTCGCTGAGTTTCGAGTGGGAACGCCCCAAACCGGCAACTCCCGCAAGACGCATGATTGCCGTCCAATGCTGCTAACTCTATAAAGTCTGCTGTGTTGTACATTGTAACACTTTCCTGGCGCCGACCTTAACCTAACTCCCCGTACAAGCCCTTCTTCCCCAAGCACATAAGCAGAACGCGATAAGTGACTATCAAGCCACGATACCGCATCGGAGAGTGACGCATAGGCTGCAAGGCTTTACCAATTAGTTCCAGATGACTCATGTAATCTATTGCCATGTCGATAGAAGCTTTAGGCTCCGAGGTGAAGTTTTGGAGGAGCGGTACAATGAGGTCGAACGCGGAACAAATTTTTGATGGGTCAGCCGTAGTTGTGATCAGCTCCATTTCACGCCCATTTTTCGTCGCCAACTTCGGGTCCCCAGAAACGCTGTTCAATGCGCTCGTGCTCTCGGCGCGCGAGGCTTATTTTGCGACGGGGACCATCCTGACGGAGGGCGGACAAGTCACTCCTGATGCCGGTTTCCGGGCGGCCGCCTACATGGCAGGCGTGCTCCTGCGCGACCTGAACTTCACGCCCGGGCGTACCGTCTTGAAAGTTGCGAACAACTATCAGGTTGATTTTCTCAGCGACACCATTCAGTTGCGCACGGAATTCTTCACAGCCAAGGGTGTGCGTTCCGCCTCCTTCTCGGTCAAGGTCGATGGCAGGATAATTGCTGGGGGGGGGGATTTTGCCGTCTCGGACATGGTCACCGGGGCCGAACTTGTTCGCTTCAGGGAAAAAGACCTTCAGATGCCGCATTTTTTCACCGAGACGCTTCCGCTGCTGGCCTATGAGGCCAGAATCAAGTCGGTAAAGGTTTCCGCGGAGGTGGAGCGCGCGCTTGCCGATCAGAATTTTGAGATTCAGCTTGCTATCCCGGTGGGCAGCGAGATGAAATCCGTTGTGATCCATAAGCGCAGGGGAGACCTGCAAACACAGGTGCGAGACGCCCAATCGGGCAACACGCTGCTCCGTCTTCCCATCGACTGTATCAACGACATGGCGAAGTTGCTGGAGATCCTCCAGCATTATCTGTCCATCCGACAGAATGCCTCGGTCACCACCGTCCCGGCGTCAAATGCAGACCCAAACCCGCCGGCGACACCGCTACTAAAGGGCAACCTGCTCCAGCAAAGTCTTGAAGCGGTCAAAAGCAAAACAGACGAACTTGTCGGCCGATTCTATGAGGCGCTGTTCGAACGGTGTCCCGAGGCAAGACCCCTATTCGAACATGTGTCAAAGGACGCGCAGCGGACCAAGCTTCTCCAGGCGCTGAGCACTCTGGTGAGCAATGCGGAAAAATCTGAGTTCCTTGTGCCTTACCTGGAGGGTCTTGGAAAACTCCATGTCGCTTACGGCGTGAAGCCTCAGCAACTCGACTTCGTCAAGGACGCTATTGTAGAGGCTTTTGCCCAGACAGCAGGACCGCTCTGGAAAGAAGAACATGCTGCCGCATGGACCAAAGTCTGTCACACGGTGATAGAGATCATGAAGAGGGCGATGGCAGGTCCAGGAGGCACTGCGCCCCACACGATCGGGCAACCTTTCCCACAAAAGAAAGTGATTCACTCACCGGCGCGAAATGGCACAGATTGATGGCCGCCGAAAAAGACCTGTCTCCCATTGGAAGAGCAGGAGTTGAACCGGTGCAGCCTCACGGGCAACCCACCGGAAAGAACCGGTTCACGTCTCCCGGCATGACTCCATCCTGCAGATTACCCGATAGCGCCTTACTGGGAATCAGTGTTTCAGGCTTTTCGCTGAGTGATTGGCATAGCGCGTGGCGTGCAGAATTTCTTCGGGTACATAGTCCAACGGAACGACGTGCTTGAGCACACCGCGTTCCGCGCAGGTTCGCGGCATGCCGTACACCGCGCAGCTCGCTTCGTCTTGCCCAACGGTCAGGCCGCCCCGCTCCATGATTTTCTTCATGCCCTCCGCACCGTCCCCACCCATGCCCGTGAGAATGATCCCCATCGCGGTGGCGCCATACGCTTCCGCAACCGACAACATCATGACGTCCACGGAAGGAATGTGCGGTGTGTCGGTAGGCGTATGGGAGAGGCGCACAGCGTACCGGGCCGGAGCGCGACGATAGACGGTTAACTGCTGGCCGGCGGGCGCAATCAGGACCTTGCCCGAAGTGATTTCCTCATCCTGCGTGGCTTCGCGGACGTTGACTTTGCAGAGACCATCCAGCCGCTTGGCAAACGGGCCGGTGAAGCCGGACGGCATGTGCTGAACGATCACCACGCCCACTGGCAAGTCGGCGGGGAGCATGGGCAGAATCTGCTGGAGCGCCTTCGGCCCGCCCGTGGAGGTTCCGATGGCGACCACGGACACAAAGTGGGAGGCCGGCGGCCTGGCTATGGGCGCGCGCGGCGGAGGCGCGGGCACGACCGCCCGAGGCTTGCGGAAATGGGGAGCGCCGGCCGCGGCCTTGATCTTTTCGATGAGTTGCTCGCGGATCTTGACGATGTCGAGCGAAGCGTAGGAGAGCTGCTTGGGGATGCAGTCGAAGGCGCCGATTTCAAAGGCGGTCAGGGTCGATTCAGCGCCCTCCTGCGTGAGGGAGCTGATCATGATGACGGGCCGCGGGCTCTCCGCCATCAAGCGGCGCAACGCGCTCAAGCCATCCATGCGGGGCATCTCGATGTCCATGGTGAGAACATCGGGGTTCAGTGCGCGGACCTTTTCCAGCGCCTCCAGACCGTCGTTGGCGGTGCCGATGACCTGAAGCGCGGGATCCGAGCCGACCATCCGGGTGATCGCGGTGCGCATGAAGGCGCTGTCGTCCACGACAAGTACACGGATAGGCCCGGGCGAATTGGTGAGCGTTGCCATCACGGGTCCGATCAGTTGCGGTAAACGGAAGCGGCGAGCTTGCGGACCTCTTCCGTGTATTCGTCCATCTCGTAGGTAAAGCGGAGCAGGTCGAACTGAGTGATAACCGGGTACTCCTGCTCCAGGACGGACCATGCCGGATCACACACAAAGTCCACGGCGGCAGTGTCCTGATAGCCATAGCCCAGGCCGCGCATCCGGCAGAGCAGATCGCTGAGACTGACCAGGGCGACGAGGCTCCGCACCTGGCGGGCTTTGCCTACGTTATGGTGATGGCGGATCACCTCGATGATGTCCTCGGGAAGCTGCCAGTGTTCGGCGAGCAGAGCGCCGCTTTCGGCGTGATCGAATCCGAGCACGGCCTGCTCCGCTTCATGGAGAGGAATCTTCTGGTCCATGGCCATTTCCACGGCCGCGCGGGACTGATCGGAAATGGTGAAGGCGTTCACGAGCTCGCCAATGTCGTGGAGGAGGCCGGCCAGATAAGCTTTTTCGGGGTCCGGAAAGCGGATCTTGCGAGCGAATTCCTGGCTCACCAGGGCGCAGCCGAAAGAATGTTCCCAATAGGCGACCGGATTGACGGCCCATTTGCCGCCCGGCACCAGATTCACCAGACAGCAGGAGAGAAGCACGTCGCGCAGCCTGGTGACGCCGATCGAAATGACCGCGCCCTTGACCGATTCGATGCGGTGCGAGCGGGCAAACAGGGGCGAGTTGGCCAGTTGCAGACACTGCGCGGTGATGGCCTGGTCGTAGGAAACCAGCTTGACGATTTCCTGCACGTCCACCTGTTCGGCCGGGAGATGCATGTAATCGAGCAAGGGACGCAGCACCGCCGGGACGGTGGGGATCGAGTCCACCTGCCTGAGACGGCTGCGAACTACTTCAGCAAGAGTAGTATTCATTTTGCGACTCCCGCAGGCTTCCGGGGCGTCTTGCTATACGCGGTGGCGCCCGCAAAGTGAACCAGGTGGAACTGGTCGTTCACGCTGAAAAGCGACTCGGAATGGCCGAGAAAGAAATAGCCGCTGGGGAGCAGGTTATTGAAGAAATGCTGGATGACGCGGCGCTTGGAAGCGAGATCGAAATAGATGAGGACGTTGGCGCAGAAGATGACGTCCATGCCCTTCATGAAAAGCATCTTGGAGTCGTCGAGCAGGTTGAGGCGGCTGAAGTTGATGCTGGCGCGGACCTCGTCGCGAACGCGGAACTGCTCTCCCTGCTTCTGAAAATACTTCTCGCGGAGGGCGGGCGCGACGTTGCGCATGGCATAGTCGCCGTAGATGCCCTCCTTGCACTTGGCCACGGAGCGCTCATTCAGGTCGGTGGCCACAATTTCGAACGACCAACCCTTGAGCTGGCCCATCTGCTCTTCCATGAGCACGATGGAGAGGGTGTGCGGCTCCTCGCCGGTGGAGCAGCCGGCGCTCCAGATGCGCAGCTTGCGGAAATTGAGCTTGCCCTTGACCTCGACGATTTCCGGGAGCACAACCTTGCGCAGGGCGTCAATCTGGAAGTTGTTGCGGAAGAAGCAGGTCTCGCCGACGGTGATTTCGTTGAGCAGGTTCCGGAGCTCGGCTTCCCGGTCGCCTTTGAGCGTGAGGCAATCGTAGTATTCGCGCAGCGTGTGCAGGTTCAAGGCCTTCAGGCGCCGGGCGATGCGGTCCTCGAGGAAGTAGAGCTTGTTGTCCGGCTGGAAAATCCCCGCGAGTTGATAGATGAGGTCGCGGATCTTGACGAGATACGGGTCGGACGGGCGATTGGCTTGCTGCCCGGCGCTGCCTACGACGACTGAGGGGTTCGTCATTTCGATGGTCTCCAACAGGGATCAGGCGTGTATCGCACTGGCGGAGCTGGCCAGTGCGGCCGGATCCAGGATCAGGCGTACGCGGCCGTCGCCGCTGATCGTGGCGCCCGCCAGGCCTTTCACGTGGCGGAGGTACGAGCCGAGAGGCTTGATTACCGTTTCTTCCTGGCCCAGCAGTTCGTCCACGACCATGCCCAGACGCTTCTCGCCGAGCGCAATGATGACCACGCAGAGCAGCGCGCCCTGGGCATCCTGGGAGTCTTTGAAGTGGAACAGGCGGCGCAGGCGGAGCAGGGGCAGCACTCCATCGCGCAGGCGGAAAACCTCGGTGCCCTCGACGCGGTGGACTTCGGCGGCGCGGATGCGCACCGTCTCCACCACCATGCGCAGCGGTACTGCAAACGTGTCGTCCGCAACGCGCACCAGCAGCGCGGGCAGAATGGCCAGCGTCAGCGGCAGGCGGAGCGTGACGGTGGATCCCTTGCCCACCTCGCTATCCAGTTCCACGACGCCGTTCAACTTCTTCAAGTTTGTGCGCACCACATCCATGCCGACGCCGCGGCCGGAGACATCGCTGACTTTTTCAGCGGTACTGAATCCCGGCAGGAAAATGAGCTCGAGGATTTCCCGGCGGCTCATCGCCTGGAGGCGTTCGGGCGTGATGAGGCCTTTCTCCACGGCTTTGCGGCCGATTTTTTCGGGGTCAATCCCGCCGCCGTCGTCGAAAATCTGAATGACGATGTGATCGCCTTGCTGCGAAGCCTCGAGGCGCAGCGTGCCCTTGCGGGGCTTGCCGCGCGCGACACGGACGTCGGGCGCTTCAACGCCGTGGTCGAGCGAATTGCGCACCAGGTGAATGAGCGGATCACTGATCTCCTCGACGACGGTGCGATCGAGCTCGGTGTCCTCGCCGCGGATCACGAGTTCCACATCCTTGCCGAGGTTGCGGGCGATGTCGCGGACCAGCCGCGGGAACTTGCGGAAGACGACGTCCACCGGCACCATGCGCGCCTTCAGGCTGGAGGTCTGCAGCTCGTCGGTGATGAAGGTGAGCCGAGCCACCGATTGAGCGAGCGCGGTCTCGAATTTTTCCGGCGAGAAGCGCTGCTGGATGAAGTCGCGGTTCAACTGGGAGAGCCGGTTGCGCTCGAGGACGAGTTCGCCGACCAGGTTGACCAGCTCATCGAGCTTGCCGACGTCCACGCGGATGGTGCGCGAAGATTCCTTGCTTTCGGCGGGCGCACTCTGTTTTTCGAGGGCCTCGCGGACCTGCGACGGCGCCACGAGCTGCTTTTCGACGAGAACCTCGCCGAGTTTCTTCGGCGGATCGGCCTGGGCAGCGTCCTGAAGGGCATCCTTCAGTTCGCTACGGGAGATGGATTTTTCGGCAAGGAGGATTTCGCCGATGCGCGGCTCTTCTTTTTCGGCGGCCTGCAAGGCGATGAGTTGCGCGATCAATTCGCCGAGCTGGTAGACCTGAGGAGTGTTATTGCGCAGGTCGGCAAACATCCGGCCGAGCTGGTCGCTGACGGCGAGCAGCACGTCCATGACGTGGCGGTTGATTTTGCGCTCGCCCTTGCGCAAAAGGTTCAGGAAGTCCTCGGCCTTGTGGGCGATCTCGACAATCTGGGTGAAGCCCATGAAGCCGGAGGTGCCCTTGATGGTATGGAGCGCCCGGAAGGCGAGATTCAGGAGCTCCGGATCCTCGGGCGCGGTCTCCAGCGAAACCAGCGTTTCGTCCAGTTGCTGCAGCAGCTCACCGCACTCGGTGAGAAAGTCCTGCAGCAGGGCGGGATCTTGTGCGAAATCATCACTCATGATGGACCCAATCCCTCTCTCCGCATGACGCTGGCCTGCGCTCCCGCAAATAGGAGCCGAGGCATAATCCTCGGGCCGATCGCTCAGTCATTCCGGTAGCGCGGCGCATTACACTTCGTTCTATCGTCCATAAAGCGAACCGCTTGAGGGAGAGAACGGAGAATCGCCGTGGAAATCCATGCTTTCGTGTGGCTCAGGGTTCAGCGGCGGGCAGAAGGAGCGGCCGCCGCCCAGGCAGCGGCGAACACTCGTGATACTCCTGAACACTGCGAGTGGGGGAAGCGATAGTGATCCACAGACCGCTCCGGCGCGATTCGGGAAACCGCGCGGGGGAGTTCGTCCGCTAGGACCGGCTCCCCAGGCGGGTGACGCGCGGCTGCCACTCAGGCGGCTTCAGTTCTGAGCCGCTGCGGTGACATCCTTCTTCTCGGTCTCTGACAGAAGGCGTTCGACGTCGAAGAGAATCATCAGGCGGCTATCGAGCTTGCCGACGCCGGAGATGTACTCGCGCTCGACCTTGCAGAGGCGCGGGGGCGGCTCGACGGTGCTCTTGGGAATGCGGAGCACCTCGGAGACGGAATCAACGACCAGGCCGAGAATTGTGCCGTGGACCTCCACGACGACAATGCGTGTTTGCTTGTCGGCGTCGATGGAGTCGATCCCGAAGCGCCTGCGGAGCCCGATCACCGGGATCACTTTGCCGCGGAGATTGAGGACGCCTTCAACGAAATCCGGCGAGTTGGGGACGCGGGTGAGTTCCTGCATGCGGATGATTTCCTGGACTTTCAGGATATCCATCCCGAACTCTTCGCCGGCGAGGTGAAAGCTGACGAGCTGCAGGAGCTCGGCGCTCACCTCCATGCCATTGGGTGTGCTGCCAACTGACTGCTGTGCGATCTGCATGAGTTCATTCCTCCCTTCACGTTTCCCACATTCCATAGGTCAACAACCAAATCCCCTGATGTATCTATCGTCCAGAAGCCCGGCACCTTGAGGGTCGGATAGCTTCCGCCACCTGGTGACCGTGGCGGCTTCTCCGCACCGGCCACCCACTTGAGCATGGGGCCAAAGCGGAGGGGTCCCCCAAGGAACAACCTCCGGGGGACCCTGGGACTGAGATCCCGGCTAGCGAGCAGCACCCGACGGCTGGCGGGCATGGCCGTTCGCAGCGTCCTCCTTCACTTTGAACTGGCTGACCAGGTTCTGGAGATCGAGCGCCAGGCTGGAGAGCTCGTGGCAGGCCTTGGCCGACTCCTGAGCGCCCGATGCCGATTCCTGGGTGATCTTGGCGATCTGCTCGATGTTGGCGTTCACCTGCTCGGTGGCGCTGGATTGCTCGGTGGCGGCCGTGGCGATGTGGGTGATCATCTCGCCCACCTGCTCGGCGACCTGAATGATGTCCTTCAGTGAGCTGCCGGCCTGGGTGGTGGTTTCGACGCCGGACTCCACCTGTCCCGTCCCGGCCTGCATGGCCTCGACAGCGCTCTTCGTCTCCACCTGGATGTTCTTGATCATCCCGGCGATTTCCTTGGTGGCCTTGCTGGTGCGCTCGGCCAGCTTGCGCACTTCGTCGGCCACCACGGCGAAGCCGCGGCCCTGTTCGCCGGCGCGCGCCGCTTCGATGGCCGCGTTCAAGGCGAGGAGGTTGGTCTGGTCGGCGATGTCGTCAATTACGCTGATGATGGCGCCGATTTGGTCGGAACTCGCGCCGAGTTCCTGGACCTTTTTGGCCGTCTGGCCCACGGAATGGGCGATGGCGCGCATCTTCATGAGCGCATCCTCGACGATCTTGCCGCCCTGGCGGGCGGTGTCGGCGGCATGACGGGCGGAGTCGGCAGCCTTGTTGGAGCTTTCCGAAACCTGGGCCACGGTGGAGGACATCTGCTGCATGGCGGTGGCCACCTGGTGGGTCTGGTCGCGCTGCGTATCCGAGCCCTGGGCCTGCTGCGTGGCCGAGCTGGAGATCTCCTCGCTGGCGCTGGCGATCCGCTCCGCCGCGGAGGAGACCGAGGTCACCGTCGAATGCAGGTTGTTCTTCATCCGGTTCAGCGCTGTCATGGCCTCGCCGAGTTCGTCCTGCGCTCCCACCTGAATGTCCGGGACGGCGAGGTTGTTGTTGGCGATCTCATTGGCAAAGTCAACCGACTCGCGCACCGGCTTGATAACCAGCTTGCGAACAAGGAAGAAGACCACTCCGCTGGCGGTCAGCAGGGTGCAGAAGCTGATCAGAAAGATGCTGATCGAGTTCGATCTGGACTCCTCGAGGAGGACGTCGGTCGGCGCCGTCACGGAGAATGCCGCGCGCAACTCGCCGACTTTCATGCCTTCCTTGGGGTACCCGACCGGATCTTTCTGGCCCACGGGGTCGCCGTGGCAAATCAGGCAGTCCTGGCTGACGCGGACGGGTTGCGCATAGCGCATGAACTCGCGGCCATTGATGACACTCCGTTCGAAGAATTCCTTGCGGGATGCATCCCCTTCGAAGGCTTGCAGAGCGCGGCGCTCGAAATCGTCGGCGGTATTGTTAGGGTTGCGGGGTTTGAGGGAAGGCGTCTTGAAGGTCATGCCTTCCTTTTCGGCGTACTGCCGGGCCACCTGCCAGGCGGCCACAACGGGTACCTGCTCGAGGTACTTGAACTTGCCGTCAGGAACGAGCTTCTTGAGGTTGCCGCCGTACCATTCGCGCACGGAGCCAGCCATGCCGGTGATGTGGCGCAACTTCTCGCGGAAGGCATTCTCCGATTGCCTGTTGATGCGGCTTTGGGTGACCCAAAAACTCGCCGCCGAGGTCATCACCAGCGTGACCACAATGGCGCCAACGATTTTCGGTGTGAGTTTCATGTTGCTGAACATGTTCGATCTCCTCCACAAAGTAAGGCTCGAATCCAGCCAAGCCAGCAGCCCCATGCTGCGTCCCAAACCCACTATCGGCGGGAGCGCAAATGTCTGGAGTAAAAACTCAAGATTCTTTCAGAAGGGGGATGCCAGGCTGTTGGCGGGAAACGTCAGCAAATACGCACGCACCCGGCCGCGTGGCGACCGGGTGCGCAGGTAAAGCAGAACCGGGCCAGTGAAATACGGACTAGCGCATCATCTTGTCGACGAGCCACCCGAAGTCATAGCGGACGATCACCTGGCCGCGGTAGTGGCCATTGTAGCGGGTGTGGTCGAGCTTCCGCGAGCCCATGGCGATGACGGTGAAGTTCTTGAACGGCTTGGACTGGATGGTCCAGCCGAGGCGGCGGCCGCGGCCGTAGAAGTCGCCGACCTGCCACATCTGCGTGTAGTCCGCGTTGTTCTGGTACATCTCGTTCAGCACATGGCTGTAGAAGACTCCCAAGCGAAGACGATCGCGGAAAACGCCCTTGGAAACCGAGGCGGCCCAGGCGGAGGAGTCCTGCTGAGTCATGCGCTGGGTCCACTCGAGACGAACTGTATCGAGGAACCAGGTGGGGATCTTCGTCACGTTCGCGCCGAGGCGTGCATAGCGCACGCTGTTGAGCGAGAAGAATTCCGCCGAAGCATCAAGGTTTTCCGCAAAGCGCTTCTGCGCGAGCACCTGCCAGTAATTGGCCGTGCCCATGCGGTGGAAACGGTCGAAGACGCTGGGCTGGGTAAACATTCCGACGTAGCCGGCGGTGACGCTGACTTTGTTGGGCATCCAGCCGTGGCCGGAGCCGGTGAACTTCATGCGGTAGCCGGTCATCCAGCCGTCGTCGTCGGCGTAGGTCATCTCCGTGCCGGCGCCGCGGTCAAACTCGATACCGCCGACCTGGAATTCCGCGTGGCGGCCGAACTTCTGGCCGAAGTAGAAGGACTTGATGTACATGACGCCATCGCGCGAGTTGCGCCCCACGCCGGAGTAGTTCCAGCTCAACCCGAACCGGTAGCCGGTCTCCGCACGCACGTACAGATAGCTGCTGCCGGACGGCACGAAGTTGAATTGAGTGCGAGTGCTGAGGCGGTACTGCATGTCCGCGTCCTTGGGAAGCTTATCGTTGTAGCGCCAGCGCAGGCCCGCATCGGCGCCAAGAATCTTGACATGCCGCGTCCAGAAATTCTGCACGACGGAGGGACTTGCGGAGGAAGCTGCCGCCGCGTCGTCATCATCCGCCCACACCGCCGCAGGCTGGATGAACAACAGGCCCAGCAGCAGCCCGAACCAAACTTTCCGACCATACCCCATTTGGCACCTCTCGAAAGCAATCTGGCTCCGGAGGGAGCCCGTTAGTTTTCATATCGGTGCCATTCCGGAATTCTTGAGTGGCCGCGTCAGCGGATATTCGCGCCTTCTGAGAAACTTCTCATCCGCAAAGGGGAAGAACACCGGATCGGAAGAGCGATGCGGTTCAGGGCCCCGAAGGGTGTGGCGGCGCGAGTCCCGCCTGAGGGACCTGCTCCGGCCGAGCGGCGTCGGAGCTGGCGGCCGCGGAATGAACAACGATGTCCACGCGCCGGTTTGCAGCGCGGCCGTCGGGCGTGTCGTTCTCGGAAACGGGGTGAAACTCGGCGAAGCCGGCGGCCGAAAGCCGCTGCGGGGAAAAGCCGAAGCGGGTAATAAAGAGCCGGGTGATTTCGGTGGCACGCGTCGTCGAGAGCTCCCAGTTGGATGGAAACCGCCCGGTATGGATCGGCACGTTGTCCGTGTGGCCTTCAATGCGAACGTTCACGGGATACTGGCCAAGGATCCCCGCAATACGGGCCACCGAATCGATGGACTGCGGGCGGATGGTGGGCGAGCCGCTGTCGAAAAACCCTACCTCGCGCAGGCGAATGACGAGCCCCTCGCGCGTCAGAGCGAGGTCCACATCACCGCGCAGGAGTTCCTTGGCCAGCGCCTGTTTCAGTTGGGATCGCAGCGCAAAGTCCTGGCCTTGCTCCGGAGATGGGCTCAACTGCCGCTTCGGCGCGCCTGCCACCTGAGACATGGATTCCGTGTGGGCAACATTCTCGACGGACTGGACAGTGGAAAAAGGCATCGGCTCACTATTGGCGAGAGGCATATGGGTGTTGGACGTTTCAAAAATCCCCAATTCCTGAAACGCCACCTGGATGGCCATTGCCAGGCGGCCTACCTTTCGCTGGTCCACCTGGGCGGAAGCAAACATCACTACGAAAAAGGCAAAAAGAAGGGTAATAAAGTCGGCATAGGAGACGAGCCAGCGCTCGTGGTTCACATGCTCGGCATGTTTTTTCTTACGGCTCATTTTGGAGCGGCCTCTGCCGCCGCCTCGTCCTTATCAGCCAGATAGCCCAGAAGTTTCGTTTCCAGCATGCGCGGGTTCATGCCTTCGAGGATGGACACGACGCCCTCCAGCATCATTTCTTTGATGACGTGTTCCTGGCGGATTTTGATCTTCAGCTTGCCGGCCGAGGGGAGGAACAGGAGGTTGGAGGCGCCCACGCCATAAATGGTGGCCACGAAAGCCACGGCGATGCCCTTGCCCACCTCTTCGATGTTGTCGAGGTGCTGCATGACCTGGATGAGCCCCAGGACCGCGCCGATGATGCCGACCGTCGGGGCGTAGCCGCCGGCGGCTTCAAAGACCTGCGGAATTTTTTCCTCGTGCTCGGCGCCGTTATCCAGCACCAGTTCCATCATCTTGCGCAGCTCCTGTGGCTCGGTGCCGTCCACCGCCAGCATGAGGCACTTTTTCAGGAACGGCTCGTGGATGTTGGCTAGTTCGGCGTCGAGCGAAACGATGCCTTCCTTGCGGGCCTTGTTCGCATACCCAACAATTTCCGTGACGACCCCGCGTGGATCTTTCCCATGATCAAAAAAAACGTGGGACAGGGCTTTGACCGCGGCCATCACGACGGCCAGCGGAAACTGCACCATCACCGCACCAAACGTCCCTCCAAAGACGATCATGGCGGCGGTCGGCTGCGTAATCTGGCCGACGTTGCCGCCTTCGATGATCAGCCCGGCCAGAATCCCGCCGATCGCCAGGACAATTCCGCCGATGGTGCTCTTGTCCACGCGAAACTCTCCTCAGTCCGATTCCGCGTCCTTTTCTACCGCACTGCTGGCCAAACTGGCGACGGATGCCGAATGCAAGGCGGCGCCGGTGTCCGCCGGAGTCAACCCGGCCAGGAGCTTCCGCCGGTAGTCGAAAATGCGCATCACAACCTGCTGCAAGGTTTCCGAGACGATGATCTTTTCGCCGGTGACCAGCGTGATGACGGTGTCCGGGGAATTCTCGACATATTTGACCAGGTCCGCGTTGAGAACGAGCGGGTTGTGATTCAGGCGTGTCAGCTCAATCATTGTTCCCCTGCTTCTTTCCGGAGCACTCTGCCGCGCCCGCCAGTTTGAGACAGACGCCGCTCGGGTCCCTTCATCGGCAATTTTCCTCCATTCGTTAGCCGGATCGAAAGAAGAGCTCTTTGACGCGGGAAAGCCGAATGCCTGGCCCAGCCGGGCGGCGCGGGAGCAAACTGGCCCTCCGCGTGCTTTTACCCCTGGCGTGAATGCACGCTAGCCGCTGCTGGGAAGTGATTTAGGCGGCAAAAGTTGCCGGGCAGAGGAACGAAACTGCCGCAACGGAAGACGGGGCTGGGCCGCAAGCGGGGTGGCAGGCGAATTCCAGAGTCCTTGCCGGTTCTTCGGGCCACCCGGGACGCGGGAGAGCGAATGAAGCGAGCTCTGATTACGGGGATCACGGGCCAGGACGGCTCCTACCTGGCCGAGCTGCTGCTGAAGAAGGGCTACGAGGTCTTTGGCGTCGAGCGGCGCACGAGCAGTCCGAACCTCGCGCGGATCGAGCATATCCAGCGGCAAATTCACCTGGAAGGCGCGGATCTACTGGACCAGTCGTCAGTGGTGAACCTGCTGAAGCGCATTCAGCCCGACGAGATGTACAACCTGGCCGCGCAATCGTTCGTGCCCGCTTCGTGGCAGCAGCCGGTGCTGACCGCGGAGATCACCGGCGTGGGTGTGACGCGGATTCTGGAAAGCATCCGGATGGTGAGCCCGGCGACGCGGTTCTACCAAGCGTCGAGCAGCGAGATGTTCGGCAAAGTCGCGCGCGTGCCGCAGGACGAAACGACGCCGTTCTACCCGCGCAGTCCGTACGGCATCGCGAAGCTGTTCGGGCACTGGACCACGGTGAACCACCGGGAAAGCTACGGCCTGCACGCGTGCAGCGGGATCTGCTTCAACCACGAATCACCACGGCGCGGCCTGGAGTTTGTGACGCGGAAGATCACCGACGGCGTGGCGCGGATCAAGCTGGGCCTCTCGAGTGAGCTGCGTCTGGGCAACCTCGAGGCGCAGCGCGACTGGGGATTCGCCGGCGATTATGTGGAGGCGATGTGGCGGATGCTGCAGCAGGACGGGCCGGAGGATTACGTGATTGCTTCCGGCAAGACGTACACGGTCCGGCATTTCGCGCGGATCGCGTTCGAGCACGTCGGTCTGAACTATGAGGATTTCGTGGTGCTCGACCCGAGCTTCGTGCGGCCGGCAGAAGTGGACCTGCTGGTGGGCGACCCCGCGAAAGCGGCACAGAAGCTGGGCTGGCGACCGCGCGTGTCCCTGGAAGAGCTGGTCGCGATGATGGTGGAAGCCGACTTGCAACGAGTACACGGCGAGCATGGAAGAAGGCGAGAAACCGTGGCAGCGTTTTCCCGTGGGTCAAAATTTCAGCCGCAGCCAACGGCGTAGTTCAATCGAACAGAGGAGACAGCACCAATGCGCAACCAAGAGCAGTATCAGCAGGGAGTTCAACTGTTCCACGCAGGTCAGATCGAGGAGGCCGCCCGCCTGATCGGTGAAGCGATCCAGGCGGAGGAATCCACCGAGCGCTGGAACGACTGGGCCACGGTCCAGGTGGCGCGCGAGCAAATCGCGGAGGCCGAACACGGCTACCGTCGAGCGCTCGAGATGAGCCCGACCAACGCGCAAGCCGCGGCCAACCTGGGCGTGATCCTGGTGAGCCAAGGCCGCAAAGCCGAGGCGTTGCTCTATCTCGCACAGGGCGCCGCCGGACTGAACGAGCCGGAGCGCAGCACCATCGCGCGCCTGCTCGAAGAGTGCCGCGCCGAACAACCCATCACCGCCGCGAACACGGGGGTTTCCGGCCCGGCCGCCATCCGGCCCACGACCGCGCTCGACCTCTTCATCCTGAAGACGCTGCGCGAGCACGCCGAAGCCATCCACATCATCACCACCCGCCTGCTGGCCCTGCAGGAACAGGCGGAAAAGGCTGCGCCGCAGACGATTGTCGCGCCGCGAACGGTCGTAGCGGCGCGCAGCACGTCGCGAATGCTCTCCCGGCACGCAAAGAGCGGCAAGTAAGACCGCACAAAGGGCGCCTGGACGCAGGCTGAAGAACAACACAGGAAGGGTGTGCATTCGTTCCAGGAAGGCCGGATCGAAGAAGCGGTACTCCTCTTCGGGCGCTCGATCGAGAAACAGAAGTCGGGCGAGAAATGGAACGACTGGGCCACTGCGCAACTGGCGTGTGGCCGCGTCGCTCTCGCTGAACAGGGTCACCGCCGAGCGAAGCAACGATCCTGCCACACACGAGGGGCTTCATGACCGCGAACGACAACCTCGAGAGCCGCAGCCAGCTCGTTGAGGAAACGCAAATCGAAACGTGCCAGGCCCGGCCGATTACCCTGGGGGTCGTCGATATCGGCCACCGGGAAAGGCAATACGTCAACGACGCCTTGAATCGGAACCGGCTGTCGGCCGGCAAGTACGTGGGCGCGTTTGAGCGGCGATTCGCGCAGGAACATGGATGCCGCCAGGCGGTCGCGTGCAACAGCGGGACGAGCGCCTTGCAGGTGGCGCTGGCGGCGCTCAAGGAATCCCGTGGCTGGAAGGACGGGGACGAAGTCCTTGTGCCGGCGCTGACGTTCATTGCCACCTCGAACATCGTGCTCTACAACGGCATGGTCCCGAAGTTCGTGGACGTAAACCCCTGCACATACAACATTGACGAATCCCTGATTGAAAGCCAAATCACCCCGCGCACTCGGGCCATCATTCCCGTGCATCTGTTCGGCCTTCCCTGCGAAATGGACCCGATCGGCGAGATCGCCGCCCGGCACGGCCTGGAGGTGATCGAAGACTCCTGCGAGACGATGTTTGCAAAGTACAAAGGCAGATCCGTAGGCGCCTTCGGCGCCCTCGGCTGTTTTTCCACCTACATCGCCCACTTGCTGGTCACCGGGGTGGGGGGATTGATTACGACAGACGACGAGGAACTTGCGTTGCTCTGCCGCAGTCTGATCGCCCACGGCAGGGATCCGATCTATCTCAGCATCGACGACGACAAAGACGTATCCGACAACCAGCTTCGCGAAATCATCTCGCGCCGCTTTTCCTTTGTTCATCTGGGTTTCAGCTATCGGATCACGGAACTGGAAGGGGCGCTGGGTCTGGCGCAGCTCGAACGGCGGGAGGAGATCATCGGCCAACGATGCAGGAATGCAAAGGCCTTGAGCGCCTACCTGCGGCCTTTTGAGGAATACCTTCAGTTGCCCAGCTATCCGCCGTACAGCGACCACTCTTTCATGATGTATCCGATCGTGGCGCGCGAGCCGGTGGAGCGTGAGGAGCTGATCAACTTCCTCGAACAGCATCAGATCGAAACCCGCTACATGTTCCCCCTGCTGAGCCAGCCAGTTTATCGGCGACTGTTTGGGGACATCGAGAAGAATTTCCCCGAGGCACAGCGGCTCAGCCGGCGCGGGTTTTATATCGGCTGCCATCACCGGCTGACCGTGGAGGACATGGCCCACGTGGCGGACGTCTTCGCGGACTACTTTCGCAACCGGGCAGGACGCGTGCGAGGCGAGCGATGACCACGGGCATTATCTGGCTGGGTCCGGTATTCGATCGGGGGGGATATGGCGCGGTCTCCCGGAATTATCTTCTGGGGCTGCAAAAGCTGGGAGTCCCAGTCCGCGTCATCAACAACGGAGAAGTGCATCCGGACATCGATGAGACCACGGCCCGGGAACTCCTGAAACTCCGCGATGCCGACGCAGGTCCCGAGCCGGCCATCGTCGTCCACGGTCTTCCAACGCAATTCGGAGAATGGGAAAAACACGCGCCCGGGCGGGTGGCCCGGCGAATCGGCTGCACCATCTTCGAGACCGACCGCATCCCGGAGAGCTGGGTCGGCCCCTGCAACCAGATGGACGAGATTTGGGTGCCGTCGCGTTTCAACCTGGAGACATTCGCCGCCTCCGGAGTCCACCGGGAAAAATTGCGGGTGATTCCCTACGGAGTCGATACGGACTTTTTCCGTCCGGCCAATCCGGCCATTCGGCCTTTCCGCTTCGATCCCGAAGTGAAGAAATTCAAGTTTCTCTACAACTTTGCGTTCGATTACCGCAAAGGGGCCGATCTCCTCCTGGACGCCTTTGGGCAGGAGTTTTCCGCCAACGAAGACGTGGCGCTCATCCTCAAGACCTATCTCCCGGGGTGGTTCAACGGGAACGACAGCGGCGCCCCCCGGGATTTGAAGACGGGATTGCAGCACAGCTTCTTCGAACGAGCTACCCGGGCCCGTGAGGATTTGCCCCAGGTGATCGTGATTGATCGTCTCTGCAACGCGCGGGAACTGGCCGGACTCTATTGGGGGTGCGATGCCTACATTTCCACCGATCGCGCCAACGGCTGGGGAATGCCGTGTCTGGAGATGATGGCGCTGGGGAAGCCGGCGGCGACAATCGACTGGAGCGGCAGCACCGAGTTCATGAACCAGGAAAACAGTTTCTTGATCCGACCGACGGGCCGGCTGGTCCCGGTGGATGAACGACTCCAGAGAATCCGGCCCATTTATCAGGGACACCAGTGGGCTGAGGTCACCGTCGAAGAGGTCCGCCGTGTTCTGCGCTCCATGTACGAAAACCATGTCCTCCGGGAACAGGTCGGCGCCAGGGCCTACGCGGATGTAAAAGCACACTACATCCTGGAACGTGCGGCGGGGCACATCGTGGACACCCTTCAATGCCCCCAGGGGAAAACCTTCGCCTCTTCCGGCGTGAGGACCGGCAGCCCCAGCCAGACTCGGGGCGTGGCCAGTGCCGCCCCGCCCGACGGACCTTATTTGCGTGGCATTCATCTCTTTCTTGAGGGGCGCTTGATCGAGGCACTGCCCCTGCTCGGCGAGGCACTCCGCGAGGAAGAAACGAGCGAGCGCTGGAATGATTGGGCCACGGCCCAACTGGCCTGTGAACGGATGAGCGAAGCCGAGCAGGGCTACCGCCGCGCGCTCGAACTCGATGCGCAGAACGTGCAGGCCGCGGCCAACCTCGGCATCTTGCTGGCCGGGCTCCAGCGCAACGCTGAAGCGGTCCCCTTCCTGGAGCAGTCCGCGTTCGCAGCGGACGAGCAACAGCGGGGAGTCCTGCTGCGGCTCCTTGCGGAATGCAAGGAGCAGGCAGCTTCGCCGCCCGGACAGAGCGCCCCCGCGAAAGCGAACACAACGGCAAGCGTTCCGGCCAACGACAGCGCGAGGCCGGCGCAGAGCCGGGCTCCGGCGAGAGCACCGGACAAAAGCGCAGGCGGGAAGAATCCCGTCCGCACCAATAATCAGGCGCCGGATCCGAAAGCGACGGCGGAAGCAAAGACGGCCAGTTCTCGTAAGCAGCGAACGAGGCCGGGCATTCTCTACCGGGCGGTGGTGTATGGCGGGAGCGGCTACGCGGAAGGCAACCTGGGAATCCTGGCGGCGCTGGCACGGCACCAGGTTCCCGTGCAACTCATGCCCGTCGGGCACATGAGTGATCACAAGAAACTTCTCTCTCCCAACACGCGGGAAACGCTGCTGCGGATGGAGCAGAACCATCTGAACATCTTCAAGAGCATCTTCTACCAGTCCGCGCCAGCCTCGGACTTCGAACTCTTCGTGCGCGGGCGCTATCAGGTGGGCCACACCTTCTTCGAGACCGACGGGGTGCCGGAAGGCTGGCGCGACCGGCTGCAGGCCATGGACGAAGTCTGGGTGCGTAGTACCTTTAACCGCGAGACGTTTATTCGCGCGGGCGTGGACGAACGGCGCATCCGCGTCATCCCCGAGGGAGTGGATACGTCGGTGTACCGGCCGGGCATCCGGCCGCTGAAAATCCCCAAAGCACGGGGATTCAATTTCCTCTCGGTCTTCGACTGGCACTACCGCAAAGCGCCGGAAGTGCTGCTGCGGGCATACATGACCGAGTTCAAGGCGGACGAAGACGTCGCACTGATTCTGAAAATCTACACCATCAACGACCCGTACTCGGACCCGGAAGCGAAGATCGCGCATTTCGTCGAGCGCGAGCTGGGGGAAACCCTGGACCACACGCCGCCGGTGATTCTGCTCGACGGATTCATCCGCAACGAGGACATGCCGCGGCTCTTTGCGGCGTCGAATGCGCTGGTGATTCCCAGCCGCGGCGAAGGCTGGGGCCGTCCCTACATGGAAGCGATGGCCTGCGAGCGGCCGGTGATCGCCACGCGTTGGAGCGCGCAGATCGACTTCCTGAACGACGAAAACAGCTTTTTGATCGAGCCGGAAGCGATTGTGTCCACGCCGCAGGACATTGACGTGGAAAGCATGGCCGGACACCGCTGGGCGGAGCCGAGCGTGGAGCACTTGCGGAAGTTGATGCGCCAGGTGTTTTCCCGCCGGGAAGAAGCGCAGAAACGGGCGGCCCAGGCGCGGCGGGACGCCATCGAAAAATGGGATTGGAAAGTGGTCGGGCCGCAGTGGGTGACGGAATTCCAGCGGCTGCTGAGTTAGGAACGGGAGCGAGGAGCGAGCGTGTCCATTTACGTCGTTGATCCCAATGCACTGGAGCTGAAGGCGGCCTATGAGCGCAGCCTAACGGTGGCTCTGGCCACCGACGCGCCGGTGGCGACCGTGCAAAAGGAAATCCGCAGCGTAGCCGACCGGATGACCACCGCCGACCTCGCCGGCGTGTGGGCGGGCAAGCTGCCCGCAGGCGCGCAGGGCGCCGTGGTGTGGCTGGGGGGTGATCAACTGCGGCATGGATCTGCTGCGGGAATTCGCCGGCACATCTTGAAACCCGGGCAGCGCAGCTTTGTACCCGTTCACCTGCCGTGCACCGTGGACCTCGACTGGGTCGGCATCCAGCCGCGCTGGTATTCCGAAGGCGAGCATGAAGATTGTCTGTATTTTGGCGCGCGCGTGGACGGCACAACGGCGCCATCCGCACGGGCACGCGCGGCACTGGAAAGCAACGGAGAACCGTGGTCGCGGCTCTACCTGGCGCTTTTGAACGAGCGGGCGCAGCCCGGCAGCGGCGTTGAAACGCTGGCCGGAATTGCCTTTGGCGGCAGCGTGCACCAGACAATTGCTTCCCTGGCGCTGCGCAACCTCGCGCTGGTAGCCGTCCGCGCGGGCGAGATGGAGCGGGCCATCGAACTTCTCGCAGGGGGAATGCAGTCGTATCCGGGATATGCGGAGCTGCCGTTCCTCGCGGCATACGTCTCCCTGCTTCAACACCGGCCGCAGGAAGCGGTGGCCTACCTCGAGGAAGCGACGAAGACATCGGACCCGCACTACGCCGGCAGCGGCGGGGAATCTTCCTACCGGGCGCACTGGCTGGTGGGCGTGATGAGCGACATCTCCGGCAATCAGCGGGTATCCGTGCATCACTACATGACCGGCGTGCGCTGCCAGCCGGCATTCGAGCCATCGGTCGTAGGCCTGTTGCGCCAGCGCCTGCCCGGGCACGAAATGGAGCATCTCCACTGGGTACTGACCGCGCTGGCACGGCGTGAGCCCAAGTACACCGAACCGATTTTCTATTTCCTGCTGCTGCACCGCGCTTTCGACGCCGCGGAGCGCATGGTGCACACGTTCCCGCTGCCCAACCCGACTCGCGAGCGGCTCCGCGCACAGCTCGCCGGCGTATCCGGCCACTTCCGCACCGGGGCAGGGACAAACGGTGCCAAGCCCGGAGTCAGCCTGACAGGACCCCTGTTTGTGTTGTCCAGCCTGGCGCGCATCAACCGCGAGATTGGTACGGCGATTGTCGATGCGCCGGATCTGGATGCCTCGCTCGAGCCGCATGGTCTTGCCACGATGAAACCGCAGACGGTTCCGAACGGCGAACGGCTCGCCGATGCGATGCTGCGCATTCCGCAGGGACTGGGGCTCACCATCCGCCACCACTGGCCGCCGGACTTCCGCCGTCCGTCCGCCGGCAAGCTGGCCATCGTGCTGCCCTGGGAATTCGGCGCGATCCCGCGGCCCTGGGTGGAACAGATCGAGCAGAATGTGGACGAGATGTGGGTTCTCTCGGATTTCACCCGGCGCGTGCTGGTGCGCTGTGGTGTCCGCCCGGAAAAAGTGCACGTAATCCCCTGCGGCGTGGACACCACCGTGTTCACCCCGCAGGGACCTGCCTGGAGGCCTGAAGGGAGCCGGGGCTTCGAGTTCCTGTTTGTCGGCGGCGCTATCCCGCGCAAGGGGATCGATGTCCTGCTGAAGGCTTACAAGATGGCGTTCAGCGCGGACGACGACGTGACGCTGGTCGTACAGGACTGCACCTCGCAAAGCTTCTATGCGCACTCCAGCGTCGTTCAGCAGTTCCAGCAGGCGGCGAAAAAAGGAAAATCGCCGCACATCGTGGCGCTGACCGAAGAAGTGGACGACGCGCGACTGGCCGCGCTCTACCGCGGCTGCGACGCTTTCGTGCTGCCTTACCGGGGAGAAGGCTTCGGCCTGCCGCTCGCGGAAGCGATGGCGTGCGGAAAACCGGTGATCACGACGGGCCGGGGACCCGCGACGGAGTTCTGCCCGCCCGAACACACTTACTTCATTTTCGCGCAGGAGGTCGTGGTACCCGAAGATCCGCCGCCATTGGGCGAACCGGCGGCCGAGTTCACCTGGTTCGAACCGGACGCCGAGGAACTGGCGCGCACCATGCGTCACGTGTTCGAGCACCGCGAGGAAGCCCGGCAGCGCGGGGCGGCTGCCGGCGAACAGATCCGCGCCAGCCACAACTGGGCGCGGGTGCGAGCGCAGTATCTCGAACGAATCCGGCATCTCGCCGGCGCGGCAGCCGCGCCGAACTCCCGCGGATGCGCCGTCGCGTGCGTGGTGGAGGCATGATGCCGACCCTGGCTCTCTCCATGATCGTGCGCGACGCGGCGGCCGACCTGCCAGCGTGCCTGGAAAGCGTGCGCGGCGTGGCGGACGAAATTGTCGTTGCGGACACCGGGTCGAAGGACGGCACGCCAGAGGTTGCCTCGCAGCTCGGCGCGCGCGTGATTTCGATTCCGTGGGAGAACGATTTTGCCAGGGCACGGAACCTGGCACTCGGGCCGGTGCAGTCCAATTGGGTGCTCTCCATGGACGCGGACGAGCGACTGGACCCGGCAGCGAAGCAGGCTCTGCCGGGCCTGCTGCGCGGCGACGCCGCCGGGTATCTGGTGACCATTCGCAACTACGTGGTGAGCGCGAACGAGCGCGTGTGGGACCGGCCGGCGAAGAAGAACGACTCTTCCCTGCCGGCGGCGAAACCGTACCCGGCATACGTGGAGCACGACAACGTGCGGCTCTTCCGCCGCGATCCGGAAATCTATTTCGTCGGGCGCGTGCACGAAAGCGTGGGGCCGCGCGTGGAAGCCATCGGCCGGAATCTGAAGCGGGCCAATTTTTTCCTCCACCACTTCGGCATGGTGGCGGACGCAGCGACGCGCACAAGAAAAAACATTTTCTACCGCGAGCTGGGCCGGCAAAAAGTCCAGGAGATGCCGAAAAACGCGCAGGCGCACTTCGAACTCGGCATTGTGGAACTGGACAACTTCCACAACGAGGCTGAAGCAATTGCCTGTTTCGAGCGGGCGTGCCAGCTCAACCCGCGGCTCACGGTGGCCTGGTTTTTCCGGGGAGTGGCGCAGGTACGGCTGGGCCAGTACCGCGAGGCGATCGAGAGCCTGCGCGAAGCCGAGTCTCGCGGACACCGCACGCCGCTCCTGACGGAGATGCAGGGCGATGCACATTACAACCTGGGCGAGTTCGAGGCGGCGGCACGCTGCTACCGGCGGGCTTTTGAGGCCGCGCGCGCGCCGGAGCTGGAGAGCAAGCTGGGCCAGGCGGACGTGCGCTGCGGGCGCACCGAACCGGGCCTCAACCGCCTGCGGCGCGCCGCACAACAGGCGCCGGAATCGGCAGAGATCCACGACCGGCTGATCGCGGCGGCGGTGTGGAAAGGGCGGCTGCGCGATGCGGCGGAAGCAGCCGAAACAAAATTGAATGCGGTGCGGCCGCAGCCGGGCGATTTTCGCCGCGCCGCGAGCATCCGCGCGCAGACCAATGAATGGGAACGCGTCATCGAGATTTTGAGATCCGGCCTGCGTCAGTTCCCGCAGGACCACGACCTTAGTCTTTGCCTCGCTGAGGCGGAGACCGAACAGAGCGGACTATCCGCCAATTTCACTGAAGGAGAAAACTATGGCACTCAGCATCCTGAATAACATCGCGTCTCTGGCAGCGAGAAACCAGCTCCAGATCACGGGAGCCGGACTGCAAAGCACGTTGTTCCGGCTTTCATCCGGATCGCGCATCAACACCGGCGCGGACGACGCCGTGGGCCTGGCCATCGCCGACGGCCTGCGCGCGAACGTCACCGCGCTTTCGCAGTCGGCGCGGAACGCCAGCGACGGCGTGGGCCAATTGCAGGTGGCCGACGGCGCGCTGGCGCAGGTGACCAACCTGCTCAACCGCGCCATCACTCTGGGTACGCAGGCTTCCACCGGCACGGTGAGCAGCTCGCAGCGCACCGCATTGAACTCAGAGTTCACCGCAATCAAGGCCGAAATCGACCGCATCGGCGTGAATACCACCTTCAACGGCAGCTCGGTGTTCAGCGCCAGCACGACCTCGATTTTCCTGTCCGACGCGGCGTCGAACAGCACCATCGCGGTGAGCGTCGGGGCGCTGTCCAGCTCCGCCATCGGCACCACCTCGCCCGTGAACCTGAGCGTTGACGACCTGACCACCGCAGCGAACGCCACCACTGCGCTGGCCAATATGAACACGGCGGTAGCCAACGTGGCCTCGATCCGTGGCACGCTGGGCGCCTCCATCAACCGGCTCCAATCAGCGGTGAACGTAATCAACAACCAGGTACAGAACCTGACCGCTGCCGAGGACGGCATCCGCGCTGCGGACATCGCGCAGGAAGTGGCCAACCTGACGCGGTTCTCCATCCTGAACCAGACCGGTGTCTCCGCGCTGGCGCAGGCCAACTCGCAACAGCAGAGCGTACTGCAACTGCTCAAGTAGGCGTAGTGGAAGAGCGGGCGCGGGCCTGGAATTGAGGCCCCGCCCGCAACCCACTGCAAATGCAGCACGTTAGCAGCGGCCTCTGCATGTAGAGGCTGCTGGTTAAAGAAGTCTTGGCAGGCGCCGATGAGGTGGCTTGGCAGGCAGAAGAGCGCAGACCCCGTTCCGTAGGTCGGCACGGGCGCCGGCGGGAGCCGTAACACTCCCCGGGCGATGGCTCTCCGCCGAAAACGCATCTTGCGTACGAAAGGAGCCACCACATGGCACTCTCAATTCTGAATAACATCCCGTCACTGGCAGCGAGTAACCAGCTGTCCATCACGGGTGCGAACCTCCAGAGCACGCTGTTCCGACTCTCTTCGGGCTCGCGCATTAACTCCGGCGCGGACGACGCGGCGGGGTTGGCGATCGCCGATGGGTTGCGCGCGAACGTCACCGGGCTTTCGCAGTCCGCCCGGAACGCCAACGACGGCGTCGGGCAACTCCAGGTTGCCGACGGCGCGCTGGCGCAGGTGACCAACCTGCTCAACCGCGCTGTGACCCTGGCCACGGAAGCCTCCACGGGCACCGTGAGCAGCTCGCAGCGGACCGCGTTGAACTCCGAGTTCGTCTCGATCAAGGCGGAAATCGACCGCATCGGCTCGAAGACCACGTTCAACGGCACCTCGGTGTTCAGCGCCACCGCGACCTCGATCTTCCTGTCCGACGCTTCATCGAACAGCACGATCGCGGTGACCGTCGGCGCACTCTCCAGTTCGGCCATCGGTTCCAGTTCCCCGGTGGACCTGAGCGTCAACGACTTGACCACGGCCGCCAACGCGACCACGGCCCTGGGCAACATCAACACGGCTATCCAGCGCGTGGCGTCGGATCGCGGCACCGTCGGCGCTTCGATCAACCGGCTCCAGGCAGCCGTCAACGTCATAAACAACCAGGTGCAGAACCTGACCGCAGCCGAGGACGGCATCCGCGCCGCGGATATCGCCCAGGAAGTGGCGAACCTCACCCGGTTCTCCATCCTGAACCAGACGGGCATTTCCGCGCTGGCGCAGGCCAACTCGCATCAGCAGAGCGTTCTGGCCCTGCTCCGATAGGCCAGGCAAACCAGAGGCCGAAGGGGCCCCCTCGGGGGCCCCAACGCCTGAAGGTGTAGAACAATGCGGATCGAGCCAGAAGTGCAGTCCGCCGGCCCCGCGGAAGTCCAGGGCAAAGGGACGCCAGCCCCGCAGCGCGCGGGTCCACCCCCGAGTACGCCCGCCCATAATGAAGTGGCCGCCAAGATGGCCCGCGAAAGCGAGCCCGCCGCCCACGCCCTCAGCATCCGTCTGGACAACAACAAGCGGGTTGTGTACCAAGTCATCGACCAGCAGACCGGAAAGGTCGTGCGCCAGGTGCCCGCGAAGGAAGTGCTGGAAGCAGCGCACAGCGTGGAACAGTACCTGCGCGCGGTGGAATCCAAGGAACACCGGACAGTGGACATCACGTCCTAGGAGCGCGAAGAAGCGATGGGTTCCTTTAGTGTCGGTAGCGTCGGGAGCAGCGGCAGCGGGATTGACGTCACGAGCATCGTGAACCAACTCCTGTACGTGGAGCGCGCGCCGGCGCGCTTCTGGGAAGTGCAGCAGGTCGAGTACAAGAGCCGGACGACCGCGCTGAGCGACATCAATACCAAGCTGGTGGCGCTCAAGGACGCGGTCAACGCGCTGAAGGACGTCAGCGGCAAGTTCAACAGCCAGACAGCGACCTCGTCGAATACCAGCACGCTGACCGCCACCGCGACGGCGACCGCCGTCGCCGCCAACCATGTCATTACCGTCACTTCGCTGGCCGCCACCTCCTCGTACTACTCCAATGCCCTGACGGACAGCAGCACGACCTTCACTACCGGCAGTTTCACACTCCAGGTCGGCACGGGCACGCCCACCACGATTACCGTGGACGCCACCAATAACACTCTCGACGGCCTGGCCACGGCCATCAACAACCTCTCGCTGGGCGTGACCGCTAGCGTGATCACCGACGCCAACGGCGCGCGACTCTCGGTGGTGAGCAGCACCAGCGGCGCCGCTGCCGATCTGACCATCGCGAGCAAT
Organism: Acidobacteriota bacterium; assembly: GCA_016201285.1. Taxonomy (GTDB): domain Bacteria; phylum Acidobacteriota; class Terriglobia; order Acidiferrales; family UBA7541; genus JACQDE01. The sequence continues at coordinate 42,424 of JACQDE010000049.1, forward strand.
ACGACGGGACTCACCTTCACCAAGGGCTCCACGGGCACGAACGCTTCCCTCACCGTGGACGGGGCGCCGATCAGCAGCGCGACGAACACGGTGAGCACGGTCATCCCGGGGGTGACGCTGAGCTTGATCGCGGCCGCCCCGGCCTCTCCGGTAACGCTCACGGTGAAACCGGATACGGCCAAAGCCAAGGAAGCGATCAACGATTTCGTCACCGCGTACAACGCCCTCACCCAGGCCATCACCACGCAGTTCACCTATAACACGACGACGAAAACGTCGGGACCTCTGGCCGGCGAGAGCGCGCTGCGCATCGTGCAGCAGGAACTCTACACTGACGTGGCCTACTCGATCACCGGCAACAACGGTTATGTCAGCCTGTCCACCATCGGCGTGAACATGAACAACGACGGGACGCTGACCGTGGACAGCACCAAACTGGACGGGGCACTAGCCACCAACTTCACCGACGTGAAGAACCTGCTGCAGACCGCCACCACGGGGTTCGCGGTGAATTTCGCCAGCTCCCTGACCAATCTGACCGACAGCACCAACGGGCCGCTCAACATCGCGCTGAAGGGGTACGCGGACTCGCAAACGATGCTGGCGGACAGCATCCTGAACTTCGACGCGAACCTGGAAACCCGGCGAAAGGCACTGACCGAGAAGTTCAGCAGGGTGGACGCGCAACTCCGGCAGATGCCGCTGCTGCTGCAACAAATCCAAGGTCAACTGGGGACGATACAGCGATGAACGCCGATCCCGCACGCAGCTACAAACAATTCGCCGCGGGCAGCGCCAGCCCGGTGGGCCTGGTGGTGATGCTTTACGACGCGGCAATGAGCTCGCTCGAGCGCGCGACGCAGGCCGTGGACGCCGGCGACACCGAGAAGCGCAGCGCCGCGCTCAACCACGTGCTCGCGGTCATCGGCGAGCTGCAAGGCTGCCTGAATTTCGAGCGCGGCGGCGAAGTGGCCCAGCGCCTGGAACGCTTCTACAGCGTCGCGCGCGGCAAGGTGCTGGAAGCGCACATCAAGGTATCGCGGAAAATGCTGGAGGAGTTGTCTGGACAGTTTGCGTCGCTGCGCGAAGCGTGGCAGGAAGTGGAGCGCGCCGAATCCGGGAACACGGTGAAGATGCAGCCGTCGCCGAGTGTCGTGCCGCCTAGGGCTGCGTCCGTGACGCCGCTGCCGGCAGCGGTGCACGCCGGGGAACCCGAGCGCGTGGCCGGACGCTGGAGCGCGTGATGAGTTCGCCGCAATTGGCCACGCTCCGCGCCGCCAATGCGGAGATCCGCAAGCTGCTGTGCAGCGCCCCGGCGGACGCCGCCGTCGCGGAACAGCGTTTCCCGACGCTGGACCAGATGCAGGTGCTCTCGCGTCACCTGACGCTGGTGGATGCGCTGCTGCGCGGGGAGAAACCTCAGCGGCAGGATGCCGATCTGCGCGGCGCGCTGGCCGAATACGCCGCCAGCCTGGAATCGTTGCGGGCCGCGTTGGAAACAGCGCAGAAAGATTTGGCGAAGCACCGCGAACAGCTCATCGCCGAGCGTGGTCACCAGACCGCCGCCGCGGCCTGGGCCACGGCGTACAAGCAGTCCCGCTAGTTCCCTGCCCTAAGAACAATCAAGCCCACGGGAGTTCGAAACGGCGCCTGTGTCCGCCGGAAAGGTTTCGCGACTTGTAGCGGCGGCCGGAACCTGTACCGACGCCTTCCGTCGGGAGGTCGGCATTCAAGATCGAAGATGCCCACCTGAAGGTGGGCGCTACAGGCCGGCATTCGAGGTCGAAGATGCCCAACCCGCAGAGCGGTGTGGCCGCTACAGGTGCCCGCCTGAAGGCGGGCGCTACACACATCTGGAAAGACACACGCGCTGGGCCGGAAGTAGATCCACGGCAGTCGGAATAATTTGCAGATGACCGGCTGAAGCCGGCCCCGGCAGGGCAGCCCTCTCAAGCCCACTTCAAACGGGACAATCGTGCCGGACAGGCTGAAAGCCCGTCCCACAAGAACCGCTCCGTGCCCGCCTGAAGGTGGGGGGTTGCCCGCTACTTGAGGAAGTCGAGGAGGGTCAGGCGGGTGGCGCGGCCGGCGGCTTGAAGGATGGCCTGGTGGGCGTTCTGGGCCTTGGTGAGAGCGGAAATTGTTTCGGCGAGGTCGGCGGCAGCCAGGTCGCTTTCCTGCCGGGAGAGTTCCAGACTCTCGCGGCTGAGAAAGTTTTCCGAGGCGTTCAAGCGGTTGAGGGCGTTGCCATAAAAAACGCGCTGGGTGCTCAGATTGTCGAAGGCGTTCTTGACGCTGGTCACTGTGGCGGCAATGTTGCCGTTGGTGCGCAGGGCGTTCTCGAGGTCGGCGAGCGACTGAAACGCATCGGCCGAGGAGTTGCTGAAGATCTGGCTGCCGGGGAGATTGACCGGCAGACTGACCCCGGTGGCGATCTCGACGGAGTTGGCGTTGGCGTTGCCGTCGTAGCGGACACCGGAAGGCTGCGCGGGATCGAGGACGTAGGGCGGCGTATTGACCTTGGTGCCGGCAAAGACGTAGTTGCCCTGGAAGGTGAGGTTGGCCAGGCTAAGCATCTGCTGCTTCAAGCCGTTTACCTCGCCGGCCAGGGCGTTGCGTTCCGCCTGCGTCAGCGTGCCGTTGGCGCCCTGCGTGGCCAGAGCGATGGCGCGGGTCAGAACGACGGTAGCCGAGCTGAGCGTGGAATCGGCGACCTGGAGCTGAGCGCGCAGGCCGGAGATGTTGCGCGTGAACTGGTCGTTCTGCTGGAGGCGCGCGCTGACCTGGACGAGAGAGGCAGCGGCGGCAGGGTCGTCGGAAGGCGTATTGACGCGGCGGCCAGAGGAGATTTCCTCGAGGGCGCGGTTTTCCTGGTCGCGCGACTGGGCGAGCGCGGCCATTAGGGTGCGCGCGGGATCCGGGTTGACGCGGAATGGCACGTTAGCCCCTCCCAAGATTAATCGCGATCCGGGTCAGTTCGTCCACGGCGGCGATGACGCGGGCCTGGGCCTCGAACGCACGCTGGAAGCGGATGAGGTTGGCGGCCTCTTCGTCGAGAGAGACGCCGGAGATGGCGGCGCGCTGGTTTTCAAGCTGGCGCAGGACGAGGTTTTCGGCGTCGTACTCCGCGGTGGAGCTGGAAACGTCATTGCCGATGCGGAAGACAACCGTGGAGTAGAAATCGGAAGGCTTCTGGCTGGCAACGACGGCCTGGTCGCGGAGACCGGAGAGAGCCACGGCGTTGCCGTTGCTGCCGGGCGTGCCGTCGGAGCTGGCCGCGACAAGAGCGGGATTGCTGAACGCCAGATTCATCCCGGCGGCCGCGCCGGTTGCGGGCGGCGGCACGAAGAAGTTCCCGCCCGCCGCGCCGTTCAGGTCGAAGCCAGCCTGATGAGCGGTGTTGACCGAAGAGGCGATCCCGGCGGCGAGGGTATCGACGTCGGCCAGGATCGAAGGAATCACCGTATCGCGGACCGTGAGCGTGCCGCCGAGGCGGCCGGACTTGATCTGGCCGGTGATGTTGGATCCCTGAGAAAAAATCTGCAGCAGGCCGGTGGGAACGCCCGGCTGGGTCTGCAAGGCTACGCTCTGGTCGCCGACGGCGAGGGCGGTGCCGCCGGAGGTGGTGAGCGTGATCGAGCCGTCCTGGGAGTCAATGATGGCCACGTCCACCAGCTCGGAGATCTTGCGGATGAGCACCTCGCGCTGGTCCAGCAGCTCGTTTGGCTGCTTGCCGACGCCGACTTGCGCGGTGATCTGTTTGTTGAGCGCGGCGACCTGGGTGGTGTAGCGGTTGATGTCGTCCACCGACTGCTGGATGGTCTGGTCCAGGCTGCGCTGCTGGGTGACGAGGTTTCCGGCGACGCTGCGGAACGCCGTAGCCATGTTCTGACCGGCAGTCAGCACACCCTGCCGCAGCGGCAGGCTGCTCGGATTGGTGGAGAGCTGAGAGAGCGAGTTGAAAAAGTTGTTGATGACGCCGCCCAGGCCGCCGCCCTGCGCGTCATTGAAGAGCGCTTCGATCTGTTTCATGGGGCCGAGGAAAGCATCCAGCTCGCTCTGCTGCTGGGTTTCCTGGTGCATGCGCAGCTCGAGAATGCGGTCGCGAATGTTTTCGACCTTCACCAGCTCGACGCCATTGCCAATGAGGAAATTGCCGACGTTGACCGGCGGAGCGGCCGTCATCACCGCGCGCTGGCGGGAATAGCCGGGCGTATTGACGTTGGCAATGTTGTTGCTGGCGGTGCTGATGGCGCCTTGCTGGGCCAGCAGGGCTCGCAACGCGATGTTCATGCTGCCAAAGAGGCCGGACATGGATCAGGCCTCCCGCGGCGCCGAGGGCGCCGGCCCCGGCGGCAGGGCGTTGCTGCCGGGCAGATAGGTGGCGGTGGAATAACCCGCGAGGAGATTCATCAGGATGTTGACGGTGCGGCGCGAACGGCGCAGCAGCGCGCCGTGGACGCGGTTCAGGCGGTGCACTTCGGACTGGGCTTCGCCGATTTGATCGAGCAGGGAGCGAAGGTGCGCCGCGGTGGCCGGCTGGAGCCGGCCGGCAACGGCACTGAGGTCCGCGCAGTTCCGGTCGAGCTGGAAGGCGGCAGCAAACCGGTCCTGCAGGACACGCTGCTCGCGGTCGATATATCGCAGCTCGGTGCAGAGGTTTTCCTGCTGGGCAATGGAGCGCTGGATGGCGGTCATGTCAAAGGAAGAGAACGCACCCTGCCCCTCGTGCAATGCGCCGGCCATCTGCTGGAGAGCATTCAGCCGCTGCCGGAGCAGGTCGAAGTAGCGTTCGATCTCGCGTTCCATTCCTAGGCCTTGATATCAAGCTGGTGAGGCGGCTCAACCCGATCATCCACGAGGAGAAACTCCTCCTCTTCCTCGTTCTGCCCCACCGGACGGCGTGGGCGGCGTTTCTTCTCTGAATGTCCGTTCCCTTGTCCGTAGCCCCGTTGATCAACGGGATCCACGACGCGCGGGATGGGTTCGGCGGTGAGATCCGCCATGGGACTGCTCCCTCAGGTTACCGGCCGAAAAGTTCCGAGAACATGGCTCCGGCAATCTGTTCATTGCTGACGTGGTAGCGGCCTTCCTGAACCACTTTCTTCAGCGAGGCCACACGCTCGGCGCGGACATCCGGCACGCGGTCGAGCTCCTTCCGAAGTGAATGAATCTTGGCCTGATCCACGGACAAGCGGGCCTGGTCGTGGACTTGGGCGGCATGCTCGTTCTGGACCTTGGGATTCGCAGTGCGTTGGTCAACACGCTCCGGGCCACCGTTGCCGGGCGTTGAGGATGGACCATTGATTTTCATCGTTTATAGTCTCCGACTTTCAATCGTGTTATCGGCATGGCCCTGAAATACTTTAGCGAAAACTAATTATTCCTTTGCTGGGCGCATGGTGTCGACATAACCCATTTATTTGTAGGCACTTACTGCTGCCTTGTGAACATCAAGAAGAGGCAAATCCGGTCCAACAACCGAGGATTTTCGCTCAACCGCCGGAACCAATTGACGGAGGAGGAGCTGGCCGATTCCCAAGCCACCCGCAGCTGCCAGCGCAGTCGACATCGCTTGCACGCCAAGTTGCTTAAGGGTGTCTGCGCCGGGGTCGGACTCTGCTTCCGTGGCGCCCAGCGAATCGGACTGCATCGACTGCCATAGGGAAGCGATGAGCAGGGACTCGAAGTCCATCGCCGCCTTGCGGAGTTTCTTGCCTTCGAGAGATGGAGCGGCGCTTGGGGCAAACGCCGCGGGAGCGACGCGTTGGTGAGCGCGGAGCCACTCGCGCGCTCCCAATTCCGTTCGAGTGAGGTCCACCGGATTCATCAGATGACCTCCAATTCGGCCTGCAAAGCGCCGGCGGCCTTGAGGGCCTGGAGGATGGCCACGATATCGCGCGCGGTGGCGCCGATGGCCTGCAGCCCGCGGACGAGATCTTCCACCGTCGCACCCTGACTCAGTTCGACGCGCCGCGCCGGAGTTTCCTTCGTTTGCAGAGTGGTCTGCGGAACGACCATGGTCTGCCCCTGCGGAGAAAGCGGCGCCGGCTGCGAGACCTGGAAGTCCGTGGTGATTTCAATCGAGAGCGTGCCATGCAGGATGGAGCAGGCGCCGAGGCTGACATCGCGCCCCATGACCACCGTGCCGGTGCGCTCGTTGACAACAACCTTGGAGGGAGACTGGAAGGCGACGAACAGATTTTCGACGCGGGCGAGCAGAGCGGGGACGGAGCCCGCTTCGAGCGAATCAGCATTGATCTCCACGCGGCGGCTATCAATGACGCTGGCGAGATCCTTGCCGAGTTCGCGGTTGATGGCGTTGGCGATGTTGCGTGCGGAGGAAAAGTCCGGCTCGCGCAACAGAAACGAAAGCCTTTTCAATTGACGAAGGTCGAGCGAGGTGTCGCGCTCGACGGAAGCACCTTCGGGGATGCGGCCGACGGTGGGGTGGTTCACGGTGCGGGAGTTCGCACCGAGTCCGGCGGCGTACCCGCCAACGGTGAGTGGCCCCTGCGCGGCGGCATAGACCTGTCCATCCGCGCCATAGAGCGGGGTCAGGAGAAGCAGACCGCCTTCGAGGCTCTTGGCATCGCCGGTGGACGAGATGGTCACGTCAATGCGGGTGCCCGGGCGTGCGAAAGGCGGCAACGAAGCGGTGACGAACACGGCGGCGACGTTGTTGACACGGACCGAGGCCGTGGGAATCTGGACGCCCATGCGCTGGAGGACGCTGGCGAGCGTCTGCGTGGTGAAGACCGTTTGACGGCGGTCGCCGGTGCCGTTCAAGCCGACCACGATGCCGTAGCCAATCAGCGGATTCGCGCGGACGCCTTCAATCGTGGCGATTTCCTTGATGCGGGCTTCGCGTACGGGGGTGTCCTTGGCCGCGGCACCCGCCTGCGCGGGCAGCGCGAGGATCAGAACGAAAAGGATGGCGCGTCTTGCGGTCATGGCATCTCCCTAGAATCCGATGATGCGAAGCAACATGCGCAGCAGCTTATTGGGCGGGCGGACGCCGTCGCTGATCACGCCTTTGCCCTTCAGCTCGACTTCGAGATTGCTGATGGATGTGGAAAGGACGGAATTATCCGGAGCGATATCGCCCGGGCGCACGATGCCGCGCACGATGACCAACTGGCGCTCGTTGTTCATTTCGACTTCGCGCGCGGCTTCGATGATCAGCGCGCCATTGGGCAGAGCGTCCACGACGTAGCCGGCCAGCGAGGTGGTCAGCTTGGAGGTGGAGGCGGTCTGGGCCTTGCCGTCGAGGTTGCGGTCAGAGCTTGCGGTGAAGAGCGTGCTGAGTCCGCTGCGCGCGCCGACCTGACCGAACAGGCCGGTGATGCCGGACTTGGTGTCGAACTTCCGGCCGGACTTCACGCTGCCCTGAGCTTCGGCGCTGGTCTCCTCGACGATGCGGACAACGATGAGGTCGTTGACGTTGCGCGCCTTGTAATCGAGAGCGAGCGCGGCGAAGGGGCCCTGCGCGGTCCAGAGGCTGCCCGCGGTGCGCGCGTCAGCGCCGGCGGCTTCGCGGGCGCGCTGCATGTAATCGGTGAGCCGCTCGCGGGAAGCAGTGTTCTTGATTTTCTTCTGTTTCGCGGCGGCGACACCGGGAACGAGAAGCATGGCGGCCAGCGCCACGGCCAACCAGCCCGAGGCAATCGTTCTTGTTGATGTCCAGTGCACAGCGTTTCTCCTTCAGAAATCCGCGCGCAGAGAGTCCGGCCCGAGCACCACGGCCAGGACCACATTCTTTGTCGAAGCGTCCCGCACGCGAATCGTCTCGCCCAGACGGCCGGGCTGGAGCGGAATGCCGGCGGTAACAATACGCACGCGCGCGCCCGCCAGCACCAGCGTGACCGGCTTGCCCGGGTGAACCACAACCGGCGCGCCGACTTCAGCTTCGCGGGGAGGTGTCGTGTCGTTCAACCCGCGGCGCTCGAGTGGGCGCGTTTGCGGCACAATCGCCGCAGTCTTCTCCGGCACGGCATCGCGATCCGCCGCGTCGCGGAAGACGAGGCCGGTGCGGGACAAAACGTAAAACGGCAGGATGTTCCGTTCTGCCGCCAGCCAGAGGCGAAACTTCGTGCGATGCAACAGGGGATCGTATTCGATGCGCGTCACGCGCAGGCCCGGGTCGTCCTGCAGGACGCGCACGGACGCGGGCATCTCGAAATCGGCGGCGGAAAGGGCGACGCCCCCGGCCAGGTGGTTGCGTTCCAGGGAGTCGCGGATGGCGCGGAGGACTTCTTCCGTCGAGAGCAGACGATGGGACCGGCCGACGCTGACGCGCACCGGCAGGTCGAGCCGCTCGAGCAACTCCGGAGTGTCGCGCAGGCTGCCAACCAGTTCGGCGCGCTCGAACGAGCGGCGAGTGCCGGCCTGCGGTGCGTGGCCGAGCGAAATCCCAGCGGCCAGAGCGCGGAGATCGAGCGGCGCCGTTTCCGGCAGGAGATCGGAGAGATGCAGCGTGACGCTGTGGACCTCGACGGCTTCGCGCAGCGGGGTGCGTCCTGAGGGCGAACCCGCCGGCCAGGCCGCTGCCCCACTGCCGATGGCCCCGAGGAGAACTGCGATCGCGATGTGGTGTCTGCGCACGATGCCTTCGATTACCGCGCCATGTTGTTCACTTGCTGCAGCATTTCATCGGCAGCGCGAACGACGCGGGAGTTCGCCTCGTAGGAACGCTGCGCCAGAATCATATGCACGAATTCTTCCACGACGTTGACGTTAGAATCCTCCAGCATGCCCTGCTGCAAGGTGCCGAGTCCTTCGGAGCCGCCGGGAGTGCCCACCAGGGCGTCACCGGAGGCGGCGGTGGGGAGAAAAATATTCTTGCCGGTGCTCATCAGACCGCCGGGATTGGGAAAGAGCGCAAGCTGGATACTGCCCACCTGCTGCGCCTGCTGCTGGCCCGGGATGGTGACGGAGACGGTGCCATCCGAGCCGACGCTGATGTTCTGAGCGTTGCTGGGGATGGTGATGGCGGGCTCAATGGGATCGCCCTCGGCGGTGACGACGTTGCCCTGCGCGTCGAGATGGAACGACCCGGAGCGCGTGTAGCCGGTCTCGCCGTTCGGCAGCCGCACCTGGAAGAAGCCCATGCCTTGAATGGTGAAGTCGAGCGGGCTGCTGGTTTGGGAGTAGTCGCCCTGGGCCTGGATGATTTCCGTAGCAGCGGAGCGCGTGCCGAGACCGATCTGCAGGCCGGCGGCCTGGGTGGTCTGCTGGGTGGCGGCGGAGCCGGGCACGATGAGGTTCTGGTAGATCAGGTCCTGGAACTGGACGCGGCGGCGGCGGAAGCCGGCAGTGCTGGCGTTGGCCAGGTTGTTGGCGATGTTATCGAGGTTGAGCTGCTGGGCGATCATCCCGCTGGCGGCCGTGTGAAGTGCGCGAAACATATGTCTCCTTTACTCCGGTCTAGACCCGCGGCAGCTCTTCCGCTGCCGTGCGGTTGAATTCCGTGTGAAAAATGGAAAGCGCGCGCTGCAACATTTCGGCGTGGCGCTGGAGAATGATCAGGTTTACCGCGCCGGTGACCGGGCTGATGTTGGACGATTCCAGCGCGCCCTGACGGACCTGCGAATCCGTGGCCGGGCGCTCCGCTCCGGCCGGAACGGTGAATAGTGAGTTGCCTTCCGGAACCAGCTCGGTTCCCGGAGCGAACTCGACCAAACGGAGCTTTCCGGCGATGGCGCCCTTCACGGAGAACGTGCCGTCGGTGCTGAGAGAGACCTGGCCGGAGGGAATCGTGATGGGGCCCTGATCACCGAGGACAGGGTAGCCTTCGGAGGTCTGCAACTGGCCGGTGGTGCTGAGTTGGAGACTGCCGTTGCGCGTGTAGCGCACACCGGCGGGAGTTTGCACAGCGAGAAAGGCGGAGCCTTCGATAGCCACGTCGAGAGGATTTCCGGTGGGCTCCATGTTTCCCGGGCGGGCATCCACCACACCGCCGCCCAGCACGCCAAAATTATTGATGGCGCGATTCAGACCGGTGAGGGCGTTGCCGTTCGTGCTGGCCAGCAGGGATTGATAGAAGCCGCGCTGGGCCTTATAGCCAGCGGTGTTGGCGTTGGCGAGGTTGTTGGCGGCAAGATCGAGCGCATGAGTGCGCGCTAGAAGTCCGGAAAAGGCCGCGTAGTAACCGCTGTTCATGGTCGAAACCTCATACGAGGAGATTGCACGGCTGCGGCCAAAGCGGCTGAGGTTTGATGCGTGTCTAACTAGTGGCTGGAGAACAGCTTACGAAAAGCATTTCCAGACGGGGACCAGGCTCGTGTCTGGCCGGAGATGAAATTGCCCGGAAGAAGGGACCATTGCTAGGCAACTTCTTCCGGGCGCAGCGCAGAGGCGCGCTAATTCAGGGATGGACTTCGAGGAAGATGCCGAGAGGCTCGCCATCGAAGGTGAACCGAACCTCGACCTGTTCACCACCTTGGGTCGAGTGCAATTCGTAGTCGGCACCGCAGATCACAGTGGGGACGGAGAGCAAGCAGCCATCGGCCAAGCCCGCGATCTTGGCTTTGAAGTTGCCGGCGACCATGTTGCAGATCTCGCCAAGGGCGTCGTTGATGTTTTCGTTGACCACATCTTCGGCGAGACCGAGCATTTTCGAAGCGATGCGCACGGCCACCGGCATGGCGCAGCGCACGCTGAGCACGCCGGAGAGTTTACCGGCCATGCCCACCATGGCGGTGAGGTGCGGGTGGGAGCGCTTCGGTGGCTGGCTATCCACGGGGACGCTGGAAACGGAGTAGCCAACATCGAGCGGGGCCCCGGCATCTTCGCCCAGGCCAACCACAGCGCTCATTTCCGGGCTCCCCGACGGTTCATGCTCGTCTCGACGATTGGGAATGACCGGCGTGCCGACCATCAGGTCAAAGACTTCCTGCGTTGCCAGCTCGAGGAGAGGGCCCCAGTTCTGCTTCTGAGCGACGGATTGCTGAGCAAATTGTGATACTGGATTCATGATCAAGCTCCCAGAAGTGGAGTGACGTATTCACGCACCTGGTCAGGGGTAAAGGGTTTTCGGATGTAGCCGCGAGCTCCAAAGGAGATGGCTTCCATCACGCGAGCCTCGCTTCCTTCGGTCGTAATCATAACCACGGGTACGCCTTTGGCGTTGTCCACGCCCTGCAGGCTGCGGACAAACTCGAGCCCGTCCATCATCGGCATATTGATGTCGCTGAGGATCAGGTCCAGCTTGTTATTCTGAGCCACAGCCAGGCCTTCTACCCCGTTGCTGGCTTCGAAAACCTGCTCGAATTCCAGGCCGGCCTGGCGCAGCGATTTTTCGACGATCTTGCGCATCACGGAGGAGTCATCCACGATCAATACTCGTTTTTTCATGCTTGTTTCTCCGATTCAGGAACCGATTGAGTTGGAATGCTTCGCCCCAAAAGGGCGAACGAATCAATGTCAAGAGACGGGATCAGGGCTCGATATTCGTTCTCCAGTTCGCCGGCCAGCGTCTCACTCTGCTGGGCGCCGAGCTGCGGCAGGCACTCGCTGAGGGTTTCCGCGATCTCCACCGGATGAAGGGCCCCCGGACGCGCCGCGGAAGCGCCGAAGCCCACGCCATGAGCCAGGCTGAACCGCTCAGCCGCAGCCACGATGCCCACCAGTTGAGGATCAAGCGTGGCCCGGCGGGGCTCGTGGTGGCAAGCGAAGACCTCGACCAGGCTGGCTGGAAAATTCCAGGTAATGCCGATCCAACGGCCGACCTCGGTGTGGTTCACGCCGAGGCGCCGACGCTCCGCCTCGACGGATTGGTCCAGGCCCTCAAACCCGATGGCATCGGATTCCAGGTTATCCAGGCGCGTCACGGCACAGAGCGGGAGCGCACCGATGTCATGCAACAGCCCGGCCAGGTACGCCTGCTCGGTGTGGGGATAACCGGTGCGGCGCGCGATGTACTCGCTTAGAAATGCGGTCAGGAAACTGTGCTGCCAGAAAACTTCCAGCGCGCCCGGGGGGAGTTCCTTCCCTGCATATTCGAACACGGACGAGGACAGCAGCAGGGTGCGGAGGCGCGCCGGACCAAGCAGCACCACCGCCTCTTCCAGATTGGCCACGGGCTGAGAGACGCCCGAATCGGAAGCGTTACAGAGCCGGATCACCTGCGCCGAGAGCGACGGGTCCGTGCGGATGAGTTGGCTCACGCGTTTCAGGTCCACCGGGGTCTCGCTCAAAAGCCCGTTCAACTCAAATAGATGAGCGGAGAGTGTAGGGAGGCCATGTCCGAGGATGTCCAGCAGATCCGCCTTGTGCGCGGTCCTGCGGCGCACGGCAGTAGGAGAGCCATGGCTCTCAGAGAATCGGGCGGCGGCGGTCGGCAAGGCCATAGTCGTTTCGTCGGGACGCATTTCCTGCGTCAATGGCACCATCGGCAGGGGAAGGAATTGCTTTAGGAGACACCTATACGGAGGGCCGGGGAAAGAGAGCGATAGTGGATGGCACTACCCGATTCGAGAAATCACCCTGAACAACAAGCTGCAGGATTTCGGGCCCGCCTGGAGCTTGACCCAGAGGTACTCGCCGCAGGCGACGATGCGGATATCCTGGGCATCCAGCTTGGCCGCATAGCTCCGCGTAGTGGCGGCCACCTGGGCGATGTCAGCGATGCGGTCAAACACAACCTCGGGGGCCGTGTGCTCGTGGCGAACCTCTTCCATCGCGCGGTGCAGGGCGGATTCGTCCGCCATGCACGGCTCCGTCCGGCAATCGAGCATACGCTCGACGGCGTAGAGGGAGGTGTAGTCCACGCCGTCGGAGAAGGCCAGATAGAGGTGCCGCGTGCCGGGCAAATAGTGCACGGGTACCATGCGCGCCGCTTCTAGGACCGGCAGCGGGACGAGGTCGGCGCACTCGATGTGGCGGCCGCTGTCCATCGGGAACACCGGACAGGACCACTGGATAGCCAGCGCCGCGGTGATCTGCTGCTCGGTGGCTGCGCCAATGTCACGGAGCCAATGGCCCAGGCGTCCCTCGCCGGATTTGCGCTGCGCCTCGAGGGCGGCGCGCAGCGCGTCGTTGTCAATCAAGCCGCGGGAGAGCAACACCAAGCCGAGAGGAATCCGGTGGGTGCGCGGCTTCTTTTCGCGCGCCGCCGGTTGAACACGAGGCCACAGATCGGCAATCGCCTGCTCGAGGCACTGCGGGCTGCAGTACCAGCGGCCCTGGAGGCGGATGCCTTCGCGGCGATCGAGCCAGCCGCGGAAAAGCTTTCCGTGGCTCGAACAGGACGGGTTCTCGCATTTATCCTTAGATAGGATTTGTCTGAGTGACTTGGTCATAGAGCGATCGGTGCACCGTCTATTATTCTTTGGCCGGCCAGCAAGGTCCGAGCCGGGCGCTATTGCGTCAAAGCGGCGAGCCGCTGATGCGGGTTCAGAATCTGGGTGACGCGCAGGCCGTAGTTGCCGTCCACAATTACAACCTCACCGTGGGCGATGACTTTCCCGCCCACCAGCAGTTCGACGGGGTCCTGGACCTGCTGTTCGAGTTCGATGACGGCGCCGTTCTGCAGTTCGAGGATTTCCCGGAGCATCAACTGGCGCTCGCCAAAGCGCAGAGCGACTTCCAGCTCGACATCGAGGAGCAGCTCGATGTTCTTGTCCACCGGCGAAGCGGGCGCCTCGGCGACGGGCCTAGCAGCGACCGGAGGCTCCGGAGCAACAGCAGACGCCGCCTTTGGCGGAGGCGCGACTGCGGCCGGTTGCGGTGCCGTTCGCAGCGAGGCCACCAGCTCCGAGCTGAGAAGGACGTGAATGGTGATGGGCGGAGTCTTCTCGCTCTTGAGTTCGAAGCCAGCTTGCGCGACAGCCGTCCATTCCGGGCGGCTGGCGCCCATGAATACCAACTCGACTTCTCCGCCGCGTTTCGCCTTCAACTGCGTGGCTGCCGCGCCGGTGAATTGGCGGCAGAGCTCGGTCATCGCGTCGCGGTGATCGCTCGAGAACTCAACCGATTCCTCGAAAGGCTCCGACATGAGGGCCTGCGCCATGCGGAGCGCGTCGGCCCGAGCGACGAGGAAGGAGAGCTCGCCCGTCAGCTTCTGGGCGGCATTGAAGCGCACGTACTCGCCGGATTCCGCGAGCGCGGGATCGTGCGCAGCGGGTGCGTCCGCGAACGGCGCTCCGGCGATCTGCTCGAGCACGTGGCACATGCACGCGCCAAAGACTTTCCGGAACTCGGCGATTTCGGGAGCCGACTGGTTCAGGTTTTCTTCGCTCATCAGCTTTCCTTCCTAGTCATTTCGGAAGTGGAGAACCGCTGCTGGACCATGGCGCCGCGGAAGTTGCCGCTGCGCACGGGCAACGCCGTGAACATTGTTCTCCCACAGACCAGCAGCAGCGCCGGCCGGTCCAAACGGTGCGGCAGCGGGAGCACCTGGCCGGCTTGGAGCCCGAGAATGGAGCTCGCGGGAACGGGAGCGGCAGGCAGTTCGAGCGCGGCGCCAAACGGACATTCCATCAGCGTATCGCGAAGATTCGAGACCCCGTCAATCTTCGACCGGCGACGGCGGTGCACGCGGCGCTCGGAGAGTTTCCGAAGCAGGGCGTTCGAGATCAGCGCGGGAACGGCCATGTTCATCACGCCGCGGACCTCGGCCATGCGAACCTCAAAGCTGAGTGCCATGGTTTTTTCGCGCGGCGAAATCAATTGGACCGTTTCCGCCAGTTGCAGGCGCTGATCGAACTGAAAGTCCACCTCGACGACGGGCTGCCAGATGCTGCCCAACTCGCGGCAGATAATTCGCGTGATGGACTCCATGATGTGCTCCTCAATCTCGGTGATGTCACGCGGTTCGGGGTCGCCCTTGCCCGGGCCACCCATGAGCAGCTCGATCATGGGAATGGCCAGTTGCAGTTCCATCTGGATCATGCCGGTCATCTCCATGGGCAGCAGGTTCATGGAGGCGATATACGTCAGCTCCGTCATTCGCTGGAGGAACTCGGAAAAAGGCAACTGCTCCACGGAGACAAGTTGGACATCCACCTGGCCGCGAAGGTAGGCGCCGAGAGCGTGGGTGAGGTTGCGGGCGAGGTTATCGTGCAGGGAGCTGACCGCACGGACCTGTTCCTTGGTCAGTTGTCCCGACTCGCGCAGGTTCCAGGAATTGATGACGCGCCTTTTTTCAGGGGCGGCATCGGAGGTCTTCCCGCCCTGCGCCGCGCGGAATAAAACATCAATCTCTTCCTGGTTCAGGATTTTTTCCACGACTCGCCTCCTTTGGCGCCGGCAGTGGCCCGGCGGGCGTTGGAATTCGAGGGCCGGGAGCCGAGAAGTTCCTGGAGGCGCGCGCGGAGCCGGATGACGGCCGCGGAGTGAATCTGCGAGACGCGAGACTCGCTCACATTCAGTACGGCGCCGACCTCCTTCATGTTGAGTTCCTCGAAGTAGTACAGAGCGAGGACCTGGCGGTCCTTTGCGGGCAGCTCGCTGATCGCGCGGGCGAGGACCTGTTTCATCTCCTCGGTGTGGCAACGATAAAAGGGATCATCCGCGGGATAGTTCGGCAGATAGTTCAGGAGCTCTTCGCCGCCGGCCTCTTCGGCGGTCTCCACCTGAAGGCTGCCGATGTCGAGACCGCGCAATTCGGCGAGCAGGTGCTGGAACTCCCCGAGCTTGAGGCCGAGCTCTTCGGCGAGTTCAATATCGGAGGCGGCGCGGCCGAAGCGCCCGCGGATCTTGCGGTCGGCCTGCTCGACGCGGCGGGCCTGCTTGCGCAACTCGCGGGGACTCCAGTCGAGCTGACGGAGACTGTCCATGATGGCGCCATGAATGCGAAAGCGGGCGTAGTAGCCAAGCTGAACGTGCTTGCCGGGGTCGTACTTGTGCAACGCATCAATCAGCCCGAGGATGCCGGCCTGGATGAGATCTTCCAACGGGACGTGCCGCGGGAGGCGGTCGTGGATGCGGCGGGCGATGTGACGCACCTGCGGGAGCTGCTCCATCAGGAGCCGGTCGCGCTCGGCGGTGTCCATCTGTCCGATCGTTTCGTACGCGTTATGCGCCTGCTTCATGTGATTCCCTTCTTCCCACGCCAGCGGCGGAAGCCGTAGGCAATTTCATCGGAGAACCCCCAAGGACTGGACGGCAACAACCGTCGGAATTTCTGTCGGCGCGAGCACGACCAGGCGCGGCAGGAACGGCTCCAACATGCGCCGCAGGTGATACCGCGCCGGCGAAGAACAGAGCACCACCGGAGAAGCCGCTGCGAGCTGCTCACCCAGCAAGCCGCGCAAACTTTCCAACAGCCGCCGGAGGAAGGAGGGCTGGAGTGCGCCGGACGCGCTCGCGGCCGCGTTCGGGTCGAAGGCCTTGACGATT
This sequence comes from Acidobacteriota bacterium, assembly GCA_016201285.1. Lineage (GTDB taxonomy): Bacteria > Acidobacteriota > Terriglobia > Acidiferrales > UBA7541 > JACQDE01. The sequence continues at coordinate 58,765 of JACQDE010000049.1, forward strand.
TCGCCTTCGATCTCCGGATCGAGGGTGAGGACTTTCAGCTTGCCGTCGTCGCTCATCAGCGGGCGGACCAGCGCGCGGGCAAGGGCCTGACGGGCCGCTTCGACCATCAGGACCGGGTTCTTCGTGACTGCGGACACGTCCAGAAGGGTCTCGAGGATCGTGGGCAAATCGCGGATGGAGACCTGCTCGCGAAGCAGGCTCTGAAGGACCTTTTGCACCTCGCCGAGGCTGAGGACGCGCGGCACGAGTTCTTCGACGAGCTTGGGCTGAGCGGCCGCCAGCGTATCGAGCAGGCGCTTGGACTCCTGCCGGGTGAGCAGCTCGTGGGCATACTGTTTGACGATCTCGGCGATGTGCGTGGCCATCACGGAGGTCTGGTCCACCACAGCATAGCCCGCCGCCAGAGCCTGCTGCTGCAAGGCTGGCGCAATCCAACGGGCGGCGACACCGAAGGCGGGCTCGTGCGTGATGATGCCTTCCAGGTTCGGCGGCGCGGCTTCGGAACTGATGGCCAGCAGGCAATCCGGCTCCATTTCCCAGCGGGCCACCTCCACGCCGCGGAGCAGGACCACGTATTCGCGAGCCTTGAGTCGCAGGTTGTCGGTGATATGGATCGAAGGCACCAAGAAACCAAGCTGGAGCGCAAGATGGCGGCGCAGGGCGCGGATGCGCTGGAGGAGTTGCCCGCTCTGCTTTTCGTCCACCAGCGGCACCAGACCGTAGCCGATCTCCACGCTGAGATCGTCCAGCTTGAGCAGGGTATCGAGCTGTTCCTGAGTCGAAGCCGGCGCAGGAGCCGCGGCAGCCGCAGCGGCGGCTTCCTGCGCTGTTTTCTTCTGGCCGGCACGCCAAGCCAGAGCACCAGCGCCTGCGGCCGCGAGAACAAAGGAGAACTTGGGGAGCCCCGGGATAAGGGCCAACGCCATCATCACGCCGGCGGCGATCCAGAGCGGGCGGCTACGGGCCATCAACTGCTCGCCGAGGTCGAGGCCGAGGCTGGCCTGCGAGGACGCGCGGGTGGCAATCATGCCGCCGGCGACCGATACAAGCAGCGAGGGAATCATGGTGACCAGGCCGTCGCCGACGGTGAGCACGGTGTAGGTCTTGAGCGCGTCCTGGAACGGAATGTCGAGCTGGAAGACGCCGATCAGGAAGCCGGCAACGATGTTGATGGCGGTGATGAGCACGGTGGCGAGGGAGTCGCGCTGGCTGAAGCGGGCCGCGCCGTCCATCGCGCCGTAGAAATCGGCTTCGCGGGTGATCTGCTCGCGGCGGGAACGGGCTTGCGCTTCGTCAATCAAGCCGGCGTTCAGGTCGGCGTCGATGGCCATCTGCTTGCCGGGCAGGGCGTCCAAATTGAAGCGCGCCGTGACCTCCGCGATGCGCACCGCGCCGTGGTTGATGACGATGTACTGGATGGCGATCAAGGCCAGAAAGAGCACAAAGCCCACGACGTAGTTGCCGCCGACGACGAATTGCCCGAACGCCTCGATCACGCGGCCCGCGGCGGATGCGCCTTCGTTGCCGTGGAGGAGGATCCGGCGGCTGGATGCCAGGTTGAGCGAGAGGCGATAGAGCGTCAGCAATAGCAGCAAGGACGGGAAGACGGAAAACTGCACGGGCCGCAGGATGTACATCGCAGAGAGGAGCACCAGCACTGACGCGGTGATGTTGACCGAGAGCATGACGTCGAGCAGCATGGCGGGCAGCGGCACGAGCATGACGAACACCACAACGACTGCGCCGAGCGGCACGAACCAGTCCGTCGCGGTCTGGGCGGGGAGCTCGATGGTTTGGACCTTTGCGGTCATGGCGAAGTGTTATCCCTCCACCGGACGCCGGCCGGCTGCGTGACCCGCAGCCGCGGCTTGTGCGCGTGCTTGCGCGCGATAGATGAACGCCAGGATTTCGGCCACGGCCGTATAGAGTTTCTCCGGGATGGCCTGGCCGACTTCGACGGCGCGATAGAGGGCCTGGGCCAAGGGCCGGTTTTCAACCAGAGGAATGCCGTGCCAGCGCGCAGCCTGCTTGATCTGCTGAGCGAGGCGATTGCGTCCCTTGGCAATGACCAGGGGAGCGGGCATCGTTTCGGGCTGATACTCGAGGGCGATGGCGTACTCGTTCGGGTTGGTGATGACAACGGTGGCGCGCGAGACGTCCTGGACCATGCGCTTGCGGCGCATCTCCAGCTGCAAGCGACGCAGGCGCCGGCGAACTTCGGGATTCACCTCGGCCTCTTTCGCTTCCTCCCGGATTTCCTGCTGGCTCATGCGCAGGCTGCGTTCGAAATGAAAGCGCTGGAGGAAATAATCCGCGCCGGACCAGAAGAGCATGACCAGCGCACCCTTCCAGGCAAATTCGAAGGCATGCGTCATCATCCAGCCGAGTGCCGCACGCACGCCCATGCGGTTGGCATGCAGCAGGCCGGCCCAGTCGCGCCGCATCACGCTGACAAAGAGGTAGGCCAGGACGGCCATCGGAATGAGCGACTTGAGCAGGCGGCTGAGTCCAGCGAATGAGAACAGATGCCCGAGGTTGGAGACCGGGTTGAAGCGCGCAACGTCGGGAGCCAGCGCCGCGGGCGAAAAGATGAATCCTCCCTGTGCCAACATGGCGGCAACGGCCATGCACCAGGCGGCGAGGACCACCGGCGCGGCCCAGCGAACCGCTTCGATGATGGACCAGGCCAGCACCGGAGTGGTGACCGTCAGCTCGCTGGAAACCGCGGCATTCAGAATCTGGCGGAAGAAGTCGCGCCAGGGAGCGGCCACACCCAACGGCTGCCACCAGAGCAGGAGCACAGCCGTGAAGAGGACCAGAGCGGCGGGCAGCTCCTGGCTGCGCGCGACCCGGCCTTTCTCGCGGGCCTTCTGCCTGCGCCGCGGTGTTGCTTGTTCGGTTTTGTTGCCGTCACTCATTTCGCTGAATTCCTAGCGCGCGAGGTGCAGTAATCGCTCGGTGGCCAGCATGGCCTTCTGGAAGTGCGATTCCAGAAGGGCCGGCCAGAAGACAACCGAACCCATCAGCACGGCAAAACCCAAAGCGCTCTTGATCGAAATCCCGACGAACAAAACGGGAAACTGCGGGGAGATCTTGCCCAGAAACCCCAGGGCAACGTCGGTAAGCACCGTCGCGAGCAGAACGGGCGCGGCCACCTGCACCGCGCCGCTCCAGATGCCGCTGGCCAGGCGAAACAGCTCTTCCGTCGCCGCAGGCATCGCGGAAACCGAGCCCGGGGGGATGTACTCAAAGCTTTTGGCCAGGCCGCGCAGCATCCAGTGGTGCACGTTCAGCTGCAGGAAAATGAGCAGCGCGAAGATCTGGTGAAAGTTGGAGACCACCGGCGTATCCACCTCGGTGTTCGGATCAATCACGTTGGCCAGCGAGAAGCCCATCTGCAAGCCGAGAATCTGGCCGGCGAGCTGGACCGCGTCGAAAACCATGTGCAGCGCGAGGCCCATGAGCAGGCCCACGATGAATTCCCCGAGGGAGATGCGCAGCCAGCCGGAGGCGCCGGCCGCGGCGCCCGGCGGCGCATAGAGGGGATAGAAAAAGGCGGAGAGCAGCATGGTGAGCGCGCCCTTGACGCGCATGGGAATCGCGCGGCTGCCGAAAAACGGGGCGATGCTCACCATCCCGCCGATGCGCACAACGAGAAACGTCGCCTGCGTGACGAATTGTTCGAGCTGCGGCCCCACGGTGCCTTTCCCTCCTCAGCGGGCGAACGGCGAAAAATCGGAAAACAGGTGCGTCGTGAACGTGACGAGCTGGCGCAACATCCACGGCATCAGCAGGAATGCCGCGGCGGCGACGGTGGCCAGGCGCGGCACGGTGGACACGGTGGTTTCCTGAATCGAAGTCATCACCTGCACGACGTTGATGAGCACGCTGACGAGGGTGGCGGCGATGAGAATCGGCGCGGACATCCACAGCGCGACCTCCAGCGTGCGCCGGGCCAGGTCAATGATTTGCTCCGCCGTCATACCATCCCCCTCAGTAGAAGCTCTTCATCATGGAACCGACCACCAGGTTCCAGCCGTCCACGACCACAAACAGCAGAATCTTCAGCGGCATCGAGACCACCACCGGCGGGAGCTGCAACATTCCGACCGAAGTGGTGACGGAAGCGACCACAAGGTCAATCACCAGAAAGGGCAGAAAGAGCACCGCGCCGATCTGAAACCCCACTTTTAGCTCGGAAAGGATGTAGGCGGGCGCAACGACGCGCAGCGGCAGATCCTCCGGGCGCTTGGGCCGCGGCAACTTGGACAGCTCGACGAAGAGAGCGAGGTCCTTCTCGCGCGTGTACTTGAGCATGAACTGCTGGAGGGGCGCCGAGCCGCGCTCGGCCGCCTGAATCGCGTTGATCTGGCCGGCTTGGAGCGGCACGATGGCGGCCTGGTTGATGGCCAAGCCGACGGGCTGCATCAGGAAATAGGTGAGGAAAAGAGCGAGCCCGATGAGCGTCTGATTGGTGGGCGTATTCTGCGTCCCCAGGGCCTGGCGGAGGAAATGGAAGATCACCAGCAGGCGCACGAACGGCGTCATCGAGAGAAGCAGCGCGGGCAGAAAGACGAGAAGGGTCAGGACCGTGATGATGGTCCAGGAGAGCGTTTCCGATTTGCCATTGAGGCCGGTGATCTGGATGCCCGGGGACTGCGGGGCGGGCGCCGCTCCAACATTGGCAGGCAGAAGAAGCGCCAGCCCCAGCCCGGCTGCCACCACACACGAAATTTTCGCGAATAATCTTGAGCGATTCATCCGGACTCTTCACTGGCCTTGTTACGAAATCCCGGTCCCGGCGTTGCCGCCGCCCGCGGAGGCAGGCGGCCCGGCCGGAAGCTGTGCCAACAGGGCGACGGAATTGGGCGCGCCTCCGATGAGGAACTGCTGGCGATCCACCTGCACGACGGCCACGAACCGCTTCTCCCCCAGGGGAAGCAACTCACAAATGGAAAGCCGCCGCTCGCGGCGTCGCAACACCAGGGCGGGCATGAAGCGCCTGAGCTGCGCGAAAGCGCGCGCAAAGATCTGCAGGATGCCGGGCGCCAGGTTCAGGCCCGGAATCGCTTCGCCCGCTGTTCTGTCCGCGTTTCTCACACCAACTCCGTGAACCGGATCGCGACCTTTTCGCCGGAGACCTCGAACTCGGCCCAGCCAATCAGCTTGTTGTTCACGCGTACGGGAAGATCGGAGGTCTGCTGCCAGCGCGAGTCCACCACCGATTCGCGGTCGAGCCGCAATAAGTCGCGCACCGTAAATTTCGGGATCGGCAGAACCACCTGGAGCTGGCAGAGTAGCGCGAGCGCTTCCTGCCAGACCTCATTGTCCGCAACTGGCATCTCGTGCTCGGGTTGGAGAGCGGCCCGCGTCATGGCTCACCGCTGGACCAAGAATTCGGTGAAGTACACATCCACCACACCGAGCTTGGGCGCTTTTTCCTTGAGTGTCTTCACCAGTTCTTCCTTCAGCTTCTTCTTGCCTTCGGGGGTGAGCAGATCTGCCGCGCGATAACTGGTGAGAACCGCGAGCACACCATCGCGCAACTGGGCGGTAGGCGCGCCGCCTTCTTCTTTCCCCTCGCCCTTCGGCACCGGCTTCTCAAGTCCGATCTCGAGTCCAAGGCGGAGAAAGGCGTTCGACTCGGTGTCCGCCAGGTTGACGACGAAGTTTTCGAGCTTGATCGTGCCCTTGACTTCCTTCCCCTCGTGTGCCGGTTTCTCTTTCTCCGCGCCCTTGGCGGAGGAAGGCCGCAGGAAAAACCACCAACCTCCCGCGCCCAAAGCGACCACGAGGACCACGGCCACCACAATGAAGAGGCCGGCCTTGCCGGACTTCTTCGGCTGTTCAGGAATTTCCACCGCGTTTTCAATTTCTGCCATAGTCGCTGTCCTTTCCAATGCAATTCGAACGCCTCCGGAACATTGGAATCCTCAAAGAAGCACGCGGAAAAAAGCCAGAGAGGAATTGCTTTGTTTGCCGGCGGTTGCGAGAGGCCTGCGCGGCCGGCACATAGAACGCCGAACGGCGCTTGATTGGGATTCGCGATGGAGGCCGTGAATTCATTAGAAGTTTCTTCAAAAGAGGCGGGACCCCATCCCTCGCGCGGTGGCGACGAGGGATGGGGCTAGGGGTGTGGTAGGGGTAAGGGAGATCATTAACGCTTGAGGTTGATGGCCTCCTGCGTGACTTCGTCGAAGGTGGTGATGGCGCGGGCATTGGCCTGGTAGCCGCGCTGCGCCAGGATGAGCTGCGCGAATTCCTTGGCGATATCCACGTTGGAGAGTTCCAGCGCCCCGCCGGTGACCGAGCCGCGACCGCCGGTGCCCGGTTGGCCGACGTTGGGCACGCCCGAGCCGAGGCTGGTAAGGTAGGTGTTCTGGCCCGCGCGGATCAGGCCCTGAACGTTCGGGAAGGTGGCCAGGGCAATTTGCCCGAGAGCCACTGTCTGACCATTGCTGAAAACGCCCTGGATCGTGCCGGTGTTGTTGATGGAGAAGCTCACCAGGGTGCCCGCGGAGTAGCCGTTCTGCCGCGTGGTGGAGGTGGCGGAGGGACCTGCCACCTGCGTGACCATGGGCTGGTTGGCGGAGTTGTAGAGCTGCCAGGTGAAGTTGAGGTTGCTGGCGCCGTTGGCCAGACCGGAGACGGCGATATTGGAGACGTTGGCTGCGGGTGACGTGAGGACACCGGAGCCGCTGAAGGCCAGCGAACCGGTGGCCACTTGAACCGGGTTGCCGCTCTGGCCGACGTCGGCGGCCGGGATGGTGATGTTGTAGGACCACGCGTTCGCGGCGGTCTTGGTGAAGTTGTAATTCAGAATATGCGTGGCGCCGAGGGCGTCATAGACCGCCACAGCCGTGCTGAACGTGCTGCCGACGGCCTGGGTGGCGTCCAGGTTCATGACCAACTGGACGGTGGTGGTCTGGTTCGGCGGGCTGATCTGGCCGCTGGCGATGGGGAGCGCACCGACCGTGGCGTTGGGATTGACGACGCCGTTGACGGCCGGGAAACCCTGGACGCGGCTGCCGTCTTCGGCGACGAGGTAGCCGTTGGCGTCCACGGAGAAGTTGCCCGCGCGGGTGTACTGGCGGAGGCCGTTTTTGTCGAGCATGAAGAAACCGTCGTCCTGGATGGCGACGTCGGTGGCTACGCCGCTGGACTCGATGCTGCCCTGGATGAAGGACGTGGGAATGGAGCCCATCGAGGCGCCCGCGCCGACCTGCAACGGGTTGCCCGCGCCGGTGGAGCCAATCTGCTGGTAGAACTGCTCGCGGAAGAGAGTGCGGGCGGCCTTGTAGCCAACCGTGTTGAGGTTGGCGAGGTTATTGGCGATCACCGAGAGCGCCTGGGAGTGCGCGTTCAAACCGGAAAGCGGAGTCGAAAAAGATGGCATCGTTGTTCTCCTGTTTCAATTTGTGTGATGTGCCGGCCGGCGCGTGGATCAGGCGCCGCCCGCGGGTTCAACCGCCTTACGGATGCGGATGAGCTGGTCCAGCGTGTTGAACTGCACAAGCTGGCCCATGAACTCGGTGGGCTTCAGAGGCTCAAAGGGATCCTGCGCTTTGAGCTGGGCGACGAGAAGCTTCATGAAGGCGTCGCCGTTCAATTGATTGGAAGGCACAGCGGGTTTGGCGCCGCTGGCCGCCTGCGGTACTCCGTTGATCTGCATTGTCTCCTGCTCCTTTCCTAACTTGCTGCGCTAAGCGCGGATACTCAGGCGCCGCGGGTGGACCGGCACGGCCGGGGATTCCGCAGGCGCCACCTCGGCGTGGGCGGATTCCTGCGCCGTCATCCGGCCAAAGAAGGCCGGCTGGTGCGGCTGTGAAAATTCACGGGTGTCGGGATTGGAACGGCCATCGAAAGACATGGCGGAGCCGAGCGAGCCGTCGAAGATGTCCAGTTTGTCCACCCGGAGATTCTGATCGCCAAGGGCGCGCTCCAGCGCCGGCATTTCGCCGACAAGTAGCGCGCGGACGTCGCTGCGCTCGACGTTAATGGATGCGACCAGACTGTTTTCGCGCATGACGGCACGCAGCTCGACGGGGCCGAGCTCGGCGGTGCGCAAGTTGATGTGCATCTCCGATTCGGCGAGGCGCTCGATCAGCCGGGCCGATTCGACCAGGCGCGTGGCATTCGAATGGGTGGAGTGCCAGGTGGAAAGCGCTCGCGGCAGGCCGGCTTCATCGGCTGCCGCGGCCATCGCGGCGTGGGGCTGCGGTGCGGGGGCCGCCGGTGCGGAGGCTTCAGCACCGGGGTGCGAAACAGCGGAGATCTGGGCGTTCGCGGCGCGCGCGATCACAGCAGGCGTAAGCGCCGCTGGATCCGCAGGTTGAACGAGATCGCGAATCCCGAATGCGGGAGCCTCGGCGTCACTCGGGCGTGCGCCGCCCTCGCGGCGCGCGATGAAAATGTTCCGATCCGAAGCCGGCGCGTCCTTGTCGCTGTCGGCGGAAGTGAAGTTGTTGGTTGCGGAAAACTCGATTCCTGGCGCCACTGGTGAGAGCTGCGCGGGCCGGCGATCCGGAGCGGATTCGCCAGCGGGTGGCTTCTCCGCAATCGCGGCATCCAAACGAGGGGCGACTGGCTGCATCGGTGCCTCGTGCAGCGCGGCGGCTTGCTCCGGCCGGCTCGGGGGAGCAAAGATGTCGGCGAGCGCGGCCTTGAGTTCGAGAGTCGCCGCTTCGCGTTCAGCGCGGTCAGGGAATGCCTGTTTTATTTCGGCGGGGGCCTTTGCCGAGTTCACCGCGGCTTCGGCTTGCTGCACCGGAACTTGGTCTTTTTGTTCCGCGACAGCTTTTGATTGTTCCGCAGGAGCTTTTGAAGAGCGCACTTCCGGAACGTCCGGCAGCTCAAGAGAAGGGATTGGCAAATCCTGATTCTTCGAGACTTCGCTCTTCGACCCTTTGACAGCAGGCGCAGATGCGGGCGGAACAGTCCGAATCGCCAGCGAAAGCTCTGGCTCGGCGAACGCGAACGCCGAAGAGACTTCAGGGGCGGCGGCGGGCTTGGCTGCCGGCGAAGCAGCCGGAATCACCGGCGAAAGCTCCGGCCCGGGGAACGCGAACGCCGGAGAAACTTCAGGAGCGGCGGCGGGCATGGCTGCCGGCGGAGCAGCCGGAATCACCGGCGAAAGCTCCGGCCCGGGGAACGCGAACGCCGGAGAAACTTCAGGGGCAACGACGGCGATGCCGGCTGCCGGGGATTTTCCGGAGATGACCGGCGAAGCCCAGGGTGGCTCGTTCTCAGATTGCGCGAGCGGCATTACCGGTAGCGGCGCTGGGGACGGAACAATAAGCGTGGCCAAGGGATTGAAAGAATTGAACGGCAATGTGGAGACTTCGCTCTTCGCTTCGGCCGGAGGCGGCGGGGCCTCGTCGGCTTCGCGGGTCTCGCGCGGATGTTGCGTATCCAGCATTCTGATCAACTCACCGGAGAAAGAGGAGGCGACTCCTTCTACTGACTCCGGCTGCTGCGCCGCGACCACGCCGGCCATTTCCGGCATTGACATGGCGCTTTGAATGGGACCTGTTTCCATCGCTCCTGCCGCTACGGGCGCGACCAGAGATGCAACCACCGCGCCAAACCTCGCGGCGGCAGGAATTTCGTTCAAGTGATTGAAAGGACTAGGACTGGAGTGATTTCGAGATTCAGATGAGAAGACAGACGACCAAGCGGTTTCCGCCTACGGCCGTCCTAGCAGGAAGACTTTGCCGGGTGCTGCGGCAATTGTTCCCGTGTTTCGGCTGCCCAGCGACGGAGCAGGTTGAGGTCATCCAGCCGCTGCTGCTCGCGGCGGTTCTCGCGGATGCGGTACTGTTCGAAGAGGCGGTCGCGAAGACTTTCCAGCACCTTGCGAGCGCGCTGCGCGGCCTGGAAGATTTCGCGCTGGGCGTCGCGTCGCAGAGAAAGCTCGGCGAGCTTTTTCCCCAAAATCTGTTTCATTCGCGTCCGGCCTTCCTCGCAAACGATCGCAAACTGGATGTCGCCTCCGGTGATTCCCTGCCCCATCAACTCCCCCAGACTGCGGCGCGCGCGCAGATCTTCGTCCGAGAGCGTTTCGATGTCCTGAGCGGCCTGGGCCAGCTGGCGATTGAGCGATTCGAGCAGCAGCCGTTCGCGAGTTTCCAGGGCCAGTCGAAGACGAAGCAGGGATTGCAATGGAAAGCGGAAGGCCATCGGGGCACCTAGACGGGCAGCGCCTTGAGATCGTTGAGCGTTTCAGCGAGCGTCGGCCGATCTTCGGAGCGCTGCTGGAGAAACGCGTTGATCTGCGGGAGGGCGGCCACGGCCTGGTCGAGGAGGGTGTCCGTCCCCTTCTGGTAGGCGCCCACACGGATCAACTCCTCGGCGGCCGCGTAGGCGGCCAACAGGCGGCGGACGCGCCGGGCCAGGCCGAGGTGTTCGGGCGAACAAACGGAAGGCATCAGACGGCTGAGGCTGTCGAGCATGTTAATACAGGGATAATGCCCCTGCGCGCCGAGCTTGCGGTCGAGGACCACGTGGCCGTCGAGCAGCGCGCGGACGGCATCCACAAGCGGGTCCTGCTGGTCGTCGCCTTCCATCAACACCGTATAGAACGCGGTGATGCTGCCGGCGCCGAAATAGCCGGCGCGCTCGATGAGGCGCGCCAGCAGCGTGAAAACAGAAGGGGTGTACCCCTTGGAGGTGGGCGGCTCGCCAGCGGCCAGTCCGATTTCGCGCTGGGCCATGGCGAAGCGCGTGAGGGAGTCCACGACGAGCAACACGTGCTTGCCGCGGGAGCAGAAATATTCGGCCACGGTGGTGGCGGCGAGCGCCGCGCGCATGCGGAGCAGCGGGGATTGATCGGACGTGGAGACAACAACGACCGAACGCTTGCGGCCTTCCTCGCCGAGCGTGCCTTCGAGGAATTCACGGACTTCGCGGCCGCGCTCGCCCACGAGCGCCAGCACGGTGAGGTCGGCCCCGGTGTTGCGCGCCATCATGCCGATGAGCGTACTCTTGCCGACGCCGCTGCCGCCAAAAACGCCGACGCGCTGGCCGCGACCGCAGGTGAGCAGGGCGTCAATGCTGCGGACGCCGCAGCCGAGCGGGTCGCGGATGGCGATGCGGTCCAGCGGGCGCGGTGGCGTGCCTTCAAAGGGGGCGTAATCGCGAGCGCGATAGCTGCCCAAGCCGTCGAGGGGATGCCCGGCGCCGTCAATGACGCGGCCCAGCAATTCCTCGCCGACGCGGAGCGTGGGACGCTCGCCGCGGGTCACCACGTAGTCGCCGAAGCTGATGCCGTCGGCGCGGTCCAGCGTCATCGAGAGGACGCGGTTGCCCTGGAAGCCGATGATTTCGCCGGGCCAGCGGCGCCCGGCGGCATTGACGATGTGGCAGGATTCGCCGGGAGAGCAGACGGGCCCGTCCGATTCCACAATCTGGCCGACGGCCTTGACCACGCGGCCGGACCAGCGCCAGGTAGAGAATTCCTCGAGGTGCCGGAAGTAGGGATTGAGAAGCGAAGCGTCCTGCATCAGAAATTCCGCGGCCGCTGAGACACCAGATCGAGAAAACCCTGCTCAATTTCCTTGAGCTGCATCTCCAGGCTCAGGTCGAGAGAACCGCCGCTGGTTTCGAGCACGCACTGGGTGGTGTCCAGGTTGGCATCGCCGAACACTTCAGGAACCGGCTTGACGTCCGGCTGCGCGGCGAAAAACTCGCGCCAGGCATGGACCTGATCGGGATTCACGCGGATGCGCACCTGAGCATCGACGGCCATTTTTTCCAGCGCCACACGAATCATTCCGGTGAGGAGCAGCGCGTCAATGCTGGCTTCGCGGCGGAGGATTTTTTTGGCAATGGCCAGGGCGAGCTGAACGACCTCGTTTTCGACGCGCTGGAAGTATTCCTTCCGCTGGGCGGTGAATTCGCGGAGTGCTTCGGCCATCGCCTGGCACTGCATCCGGTAGGCCTGCTCGAATTCGACGCGGAGGCGATCTTCGACCTCGGCTACGGCCCGGCGCAGCTCACGCTTGCGCTCTTCGAGGTCATTCGCGGTGGGAGCACCCGGCTGGATGTTGAGCGGACCGCCACCGCTCAGGCTGCCCCCCTGCGGCATCTGGTACACGAAAGGGTGGATGGTGGAGTTGAACTGCGGCGGCATGGCGGATCTCCTAGACAACCAGCTCTTCCCTGTCGGACTTCAGAACAATCTTGCCCTGGGACTCGAGCTTGCGGGCGAGCTCGATGATCTCGACCTGGGCCTTGTTGACGTCGCGGGAGCGCATCGGGCCAAGCACTTCCATGTCTTCCTTAAGCATATCCACTGCACGAGAAGACATCGACTTAAAGAAATGATTCTTGAGCTCTTCGGAGGCGTTCTTGAGCGAGATGGCGAGCTGCTTTTTGTCCACCTGGCCAAGCAGCTCGCGGATGCCCACCTCGGAGACGGTGAGGAAATCCTCGAAGGTGAACATCAGATTGCGAATGGCCAGCGAGAGGTTGGCATTTTCCTGCTCGATGACTTCGAGAATGCTTTTGCCGACATTGATATCCATCTCGTTCAGCAGGGTGGCGACGGCCTTCACACCGGAATAGGCCCGGCGGTTCTGGTCGCCGAGCGAAAGCAGGCGCTTGTGCAGGACCATGGAGATTTTCTGCGCCACGTCGGGGGAGAATTGCCTCATGCCAGCCAGCCGGGCCATCGCCGCAGCGCGGATCTTTTCGGGCAAGAGGCCGAGCACGGCCGTGGCGGACTTCACACCGAGGTGCGCGATCACCAGGGCGATGGTCTGGGGATGCTCCTTTTCGACGAACTTGGCGAGCTGGATCGGATCGGCTTTTTGCAGGTACTCAAAATTTCCGTCGCCGACCACCTGGGCCTGCACCACCTGATCCAGCAGGGATTTGGCTGCTTCCTCGCCAAACGCCTTGACGAGCAGCTTCGAGGCATAGTCCGCGCCGCCCTGGGAGACGTATTCTTGTGTCAGGGCCAGGCGGTTGTATTCTTCGAGGACGACGATGGCCATTTCCGGCGAGACGTATTCGAGTTCGGCGATTTCATGGGTCAGCTTGTGGACTTCGCGCTCCGGCATCGACTTGAAGACGTTGCTGGCCACATCGTCGCCTAGAATCACCAGCAGCACGGCAGCCTTTCGCACGCCGGTCATCGTGGAATCGTCTGCGGCCCTCATGGACGGACCTCACTCTTGCGGATCCAGTTCTGGATCAGGCGGGCGGTGGCGGCGGGCTCCTGTTTCACCTTGTCAACCAGGTGCTTCTTCAGGACCGTGGCGCGTTTGACGTCGGAAGTCGTCTCGGTGAGCTCCTGCTGGAGCATAAGTTCCGCTTCCTCCCCGGCGGCGGATGCCCCGGCCAGCGCGGCCGCCGAACCGGCGGCGAGCGCGGCGGCGGACTTATTTGCGGACGCCAGGCGCGCCGGGATTTCTCGGATAGCCATGAGCACCTGCTTCTTCACCGGGCGCAGCAGGAGCAGGTAGATCACGCCGAAGAGCGCCGCGAGGCCGACGTAGCGCAGCAGGCCAACCCAGCGCTCGGCTTCGCGCACCACGCGCTGCGGCACCGTCGGCGCCACCGGCCTCTCCACCGGCAATTCCTGGAAGGAGAGGTTCTCGACGGCAAGGCGGTCGCCGCGTGCGGCGTCAAAGCCGATGGCGGCCATAGCGAGTTCCTGAATCTGTTTCATTTCTTCGGGCGTGCGCTTGCGGCGGCTTTCCGTTTTCTGGCCGTTTTCTTCCTTCACGTCCACGGCGTCATCAATCAGAACGGCGGCGGCGATGCGCTTCAGGCGGCCCGCGGGCTGAAGGATGTGGCGCTGGACCTTGCTGACGGCGTAGGTCTGGCTCTCGCTGCGGAGGACCTGACCCGGATCGAGCCCGGAGGGCTTCGGCGTGGCCGCGGGCTGCTGCTGGCCGCTCGGGACGTTGCTCGCGGTGCCGGGAACGCCGGAAGGACCGGCGCCGGGGCCCATGCGCTCCTCGGTTTTCTGCGAGGAGAGAACGACGGTGGAGTTGGGATCGTAGGTTTCCTGCGTGTCCTCAGTGGAGGTGACGTCTTCCTCCACGGTCACACTGGCTTTCACGCGCTGCTCGCCGACCACGGGTGAAAGCGTGGCCACTATCTTCTGCGCCAGCGCGGCTTCGAAACCGCCGCTCGAGCCGCCGTGCCGGCCGCGGCGACCGGGTGTCAGAGGCACGTTGCCGGCAGCGTCCACCACGGTGACATTTTCCGGCTTGAGGGAGTCCACGGCGCTGGCAACCAGGTTCGTGATGGAGGCAACAGCGTCATCCGCCAGGCGGGCGCCGCGCAGCTTCACGACCACGGCGGCTTTCGCCTCGCGCTCCTGCTCGGTGAAGAGCGATTCGCGCGGCATGACCAGGTGCACGCGCACCGCTTCGACTTCCCGAATACTCTGAATCGTACGCTCCAGCTCACCTTCGAGCGCGCGCTGGTAGTTCACTTTTTCGGCGAAATCACTGCCGCCCCAGTTGGGCTTGTCGAAAAGCTCGAAGCCGAGCCGGCCGCTTTGGAGCGGTCCCTGGGCGGCCAGGTCGAGGCGGGTCTTGTCAAGCTGGTCAGCGGGGACGCGGACAGAGGTTCCGTCCGAGGAAAGCTCGAAGGGAATGTTTTTTTCGGCCAGGCGGCGCGTGAGGGACTGCGCCTCGGCGGGCACCATGCCGGAATAGAGCGGCTTGTAATCCGCCTTCCCCAGCAGCGCGACGAAAACCCACAGGGTACCGGCGACAAGGCCCGTGCCCCCCAGCAGCAGGAAACGCTGCTGCAGCGTCAGGCCGCGGAAAAACGCGAGGAACTGTTCCATGGGATCTTTCGAGTCCACAGCTCTACCCTTACGCGATTTTGGAAATCACTTTCCCGAGCGTGCGGCTATGCCACCGGAAGGTCCCGACCCCTGTGCGGGACGCGTACGCGGCGGCATCAGAACGGCATGCGGGAAACTTCCTGGTACGCCTGCACAATTTTGTTGCGCACTTCAAGCATCATCTGGAACGAAAGGTTCGCCTTTTCGACAGCAATCATGGCGGAGTGGATGTCCTCGCCATTGCCGCGGAGCACCTGGGTCACCTGCTTCTGGGCGTCACCCTGGAGTTGCTCCACCTGCTTCATGGCATCCTGGAGCGAATCCATGAAACCGCCGGATTCACCGCCGGTCTTTTTGGACCGGGAGCGCGTCTCCGCGCCGATCCGAGCGGTATCAATATTGCCGAAGCCCTGGACTGAATTGCTCATGGTTCACCTCCGCCCGCGCTCGAGGATCTAGCGCAGGATTTCAAGCGACTGCACGATCATGGACTTGGTGGCCTGGATGGCCGCGGCGTTCAACTGGTAGGCGCGAGTGGCGCCCATCAGGTTGACCATCTCTTCGATGGGGTTGATGGCCGGATACGAGACGTATCCCTGCGCGTCCGCGTCCGGGTGGCCCGGCTCGAAACGCCGGACGGGCGGCGCCGGGTCGTCCACCACTTCTTCGACGCGCACGCCCTGGCCGTACCAGTCGGTGGCGCCCTGAAGCGTGCGGGCAAAAGCGCTGGGACGCACGGCATTGAAGACCACATGCTGCCGGCGATACGGCCCGCCGTCGGGTGTGCGCGTGGTCTCGGCGTTGGCCAGATTGCTGGCCACGACTTCGGCGCGCTGGCGTTCCGCCAGAAGCGCCGAACTGCTGATTTCCAGAACTCCAAAGAGGTTCATCATCCTCTCCCTTCGGTAATGGCCAATTGCACGCGGCGCAGTTCGGCACGCAGGAGCTGCACACCGAGGCGAAACTGAAGCTGGGTCTGTGCGAGCAGCATGCTTTCGCGCTCGAGGCTGACATTGTTGCCGTCCGGCCGCTCGGTGAGGCCTTCGACCTCGCGTACGACGGGCCGCGCGGCGTCGGACGTGAGGTGCGTTTCGGCGCGGCGAAGCTCGGCGTTGAAGTCCAGGTCGCGCGTGCGGTAGCCGGGCGTATCGACGTTGGCCAGATTGCTGGCCACGATGGTCTGGCGGGCCGCGGCCAGGTCCAGGTAGCGCTCGAGCCGGCGAAGATTCGGGTTCTCCATCATGCTCATGCGGCACCCCGGGGCGGCAGGCCGTATTCGCGGATCTTGTTGCGAATGGTGCGCAGACTGACGCCGAGCATTTCGGCGGCGCGGGTGCGGTTGCCGTTGGTGGCCTGCAAAGTGATTTCGAGAAGCTGCTGCTCGACATCGCGCAGCGAGCGGCCGGGCTCGAGTCCCTTGGCGCTGTCGGCGGCTTCCACGGGCAGCTTTTCATCGGGCAGCAGCTCGGCGCCCAAAACCGGTTCGGTGGCCAACGCGAGAGAACGACGGACAAAATTTTCCAGCTCGCGGACGTTTCCCGGCCAATCCCGCAGCTTGATGCGCTCCAGCAACTCAGGCGAGAAGCGCCGCGCGGTGGCGCCCGCGCGGGACGCATGCTTGCGGAGGAAGTGTTCCGCGAGCACCGGGATATCCTCCCGGCGCTCGCGGAGTGGGGGAATGGTGAGGGGGACGACATTCAGCCGGTAATACAAATCGGAGCGGAACTTCCCTTCCTGGACCAGGGCTTCCATGGGACGGTTGGTGGTGGCGATGACGCGAACATCCACATGGATCGAGCGGGTGTCGCCCAAGCGGTCCACTTCGCGTTCCTGAAGTACGCGCAGCAGCTTGGGCTGGAGGGCCAGCGGCATTTCCGTGACCTCGTCCAGCAGCAGGGTGCCGCCGTTGGCCAGCTCGAACTTGCCGGGCTTGGAGGCAGTCGCGCCGGTGAAGGCGCCGCGCACGTGGCCGAAGAGCTCGCTTTCGAGAAGATGCTCGGGAAAGGCGGCGCAGTTGACAGCGATGAAGGGGCCTTCGCGGCGGGGGCTGAGCCGATGGACCAGGCGGCTGAGCAATTCCTTGCCGGTGCCGCTTTCCGCTTCGATGAGCACGTCCATGTCGCTGCGCGCGATCAACCGGGCGCACTCGATGAGCGCACGGAAGTTGGGGGCCTTGCCGATCAGGTCCACCACGCCGCCGCCGACTTCCTCCTCCGTCGCGCGGCCGAGGATACGCTCCGCGGCTTCTTCCAGCATGTCAAAGGAGACGGGCTTTACCAAGTAGTCGCAGGCGCCCTTGCGCATGGCGTCCACGGCTTCGGGTACATTGCCAAAGGCGGTGAGGAAGATGAAGGCCGTGTTGGGCGACATGGCGCGGACACCTTCCATGACGCGCAGGCCATCGCCATCCGGCATGCGCATGTCGGTAATGACCAGCGGGCAAGGCGAGTAACGGAACTTGGCCAAGGCGTCCTGGGTGCCGCAGGCCGTCGTCACTTTCCAGCCCTGGCGGCGGAAGTTCGCCTCAAGGGCAGTGCGCATGGCGGCTTCGTCATCGACGACCAGAACCTGGTTCATGCCTGTTCTCCTGAGAGGGGAAACGTGATCCGGAACGCGGCGCCTTCACCGGGAATGCTGCGGGCGGCGATCGTGCCGCCGTGCTGTTCGACGATGGTCTTGCAGACGGCCAGGCCGAGTCCCGGGCTGCCGGGCGTGGTGGTGAAGCCCGCGCGGAAAATTTTTTCCAAGTGCTCGGCGGCGATGCCGGCACCCTGGTCGGCAAATTCAATCTGCATGGCGCGGGACGTGTTGTCCCGGTTCAAGGCCGCGGCAACCTGGAGAACGCCGCCGGGGCTCATGGCGCGGAAGGCGTTGAGCGAAAGATTGAAGAAGACCTGCTGGAGGCGGTGCGGATCGGCGGGCAGGATGGTCGCGCCGAGCGAATGTTCCAGGTGGATGCGCATACCGCGCTGCATGGCCAGCGGGCGGAGGAATTCGACTGTTTCGCGGAGCAGGCGGCTGATGTTGACCGAAATGAGTTGCGGCAGCGGCTGGCTGTGGAATTGGAGCACGTTGTTGACGGTGGCGGAAACCGTGCGCAGGCCGGCCTGCAGATGGCCTACCCATTGGCGAATTTCCGGGAACTGGTCGGTCGAATCGGCCAGCAGGCCGGCGAAGAGCTCCAGGCTGCCGAGCGGATTGCGAATCTCGTGGGCGAGAAGCGTGGCGACCTCGGCAAGGGACTCCATGCGGCGCGAATCCTCGCGCGCCTTTTCCAAGTGCTTCAATCGAGTGATGTCGCGAAGGATGAAGATGGAATCGCCGGTGAGGGCGTCACGTTCGGCCAGCCGGGCCCGAGTGACGCCGAGACAACGTGTGCCTTCCGGGAATTCCAGCGTCCACTCGCGTTCCGCGGCGACTTCCTGCTGGGGAAAACTCTCCAGCATCATGGCCAGCATCGGCGGCAGATCCCCGGGTGTCTCCGGCGAAAAACCGGGATCCAGGGAAAGCACGGTGCGCGCTTCGGGATTCAAAATGCGCAGAATGTTCTGGCTGTCAAAGACCAGCACGCCGCAGGGCAAGCCTTCCAGAATGCGGCGGAGATAGATCCGGATGCGCTCGTTCTCCTCCAAGCTGCGGGCCAGGTGAACGTTTGTCTCCTCGAGCTCGCGGCGCAAGTGAGCGACCTGGGCCTGCAACTGGCCGTAGGAATTCTCCAGGGAGCCGGCAGCGTGGGTGAAGGATTCAAAAGCCCGGACGAGCGAGGAGCGCGTGGCCGGCAAATTCTGCACGGCCCGCCGGGTCTTTTTTTGCCGAGTGCGAGGCAAAGATGGCATAGACGTGCCGGAGAGGAGCACGGCGGGTTCCATTCGGAACCCGCCGGCTTAAAATGTCTCTAAGACTTAACCGGTTGCTGAAAACGTGCATTTCCTGTCATCCCGAACGAAGCGAGGAATCTGCTTCTCGTTGGAATTCCGCGGAAAACGAGCAGATTCCTCGGGCCGACTAAGAACGTCGGCCCTCGGAATGACAGCGCTGGGGGTCTTTCAGCAGCCTGTTAAGCGTGGAGACCGGCGAAGGAGAGGTGTTCAGGGAAAATCTGAAGCAAGTCGCCAGAGAGGATAAAGGCGCGCTCGATTTCGTGCTGCAGCTCGCGGACGTTGCCGGGCCAGGAATGGTGTTCGAGCATGGAGCAGGCTGCGGCGCTCAAAGCCTTCCGTGGCGCGCCCGCCTGGCGGGAATGGCCGGCAAGGAAATGATCTGCGAGGGGGACGATATCCTCGACACGATCGCGCAGCGGAGGGATTGTGATGGGGAAAACAGCGAGGCGGTAATAGAGGTCGCGGCGGAACGCCCCGGTGCGCACCGAATCTTTCAAATCGGCATTGGTCGCAGCGATGACACGCACATCCACACGAAAGGCGTCCTGGCTTCCGAGCCGCTGCACTTCGCCTTCCTGCAGAAAGCGCAGCAGCTTGACCTGCATGGAGAGCGGCAGTTCGCCGATTTCGTCGAGAAGCAGAGTGCCGCCGTGGGCGGCATGAATCTTGCCCAGATAAGACTGGAACGCACCTGTGAACGCGCCGCGGGCGTAGCCAAACAGTTCGGCTTCGAGCAGAGATTCCGGTATGGCGGCGCAGTTGACGACGACGAAGGGCTGGGAAGCACGCTGGCTGAGACGATAGACGGCGCGCGCGACGACTTCCTTGCCGGTGCCGGTTTCGCCCGCAAGCAGAACCGTCGTATTGCGGTGGCTGACCAGGCGGGCCAGGCGGGAAACTTCTGCCAGCTTGTCGCTGGGCCCGACCATGCCGGGGAGCGCCTCGAAGCGCGCGGGGACCTGGGCCACGGCGAGGGTCGGTGCCGGGGCCGTGATGGTTCGGCATTCCCAGACCGGAGACTCCGTGGAGGACTGGAAGATGCGCAGGAGTTCGCGCGCGCGCGACGAGCAGCAGGGCCCGTCTGCGATGATAGGCTCGGCGGTCTCCGAGTCCATCATCAGGACTTCGACCTTGGGGTTGCGTATTTGAAGAATTGCGGCAACCTCCTTGAACTCCAAATCGGGAAGCCAGCGGTCCAGCAGCAGTGCCTCAAAGCGGCCAGCCTCCGCCTTGGCGAGCGCATCGGCGCCGCTGGAGGCCTCGACGGCCAGCCAGGACTTCAAATGAAGAGTTTCAAGGACGTGATTGCGGAATTCCAGGTTCGATGAAGCTACAAGAATGCTATTGGCGGGCTCAGCCCGCCTCGCGGCTGGGAAAGACATTAAACAACCCCCTTGCTCCTGAACGTGGCCGCGAGTGTTTCAAATTGGCCTAAGAAACCGCTTAGACGAAAATTAGATTCTTCTTCGGAAGAGAGTTAGTGAACCGTCCCCAGAGAAGCAGGAACCAGATGGTTTTCCGGGCAAAAGTAGCTTGAGACCTGGTCGCCGAGTTGCTCTCGGAGCCGGGCGCGGAGCCGGATAAGGGCGCAGGAGTGAATTTGCGAGACGCGGGATTCGGTGACGCGAAGGGCATCGCCGATTTCCCGCATGTTGAGTTCCTCAAAGTAGTAGAGGGCGAGGACTTGGCGATCATTCTCCGGCAGTTCGCCGACCGCCTGGGCAAGCATCGCCTTCAATTCCCCGGTCGAACAGCGGAAAAAGGGATCGTCTTCCGGAGCAGCGGGCAGGTAGTCGAGGATTTCATCCTGGCTGTTTTCCTCGGAAGCCTCCGCCTGGAGGCTGCCGAGATCAAGACCGCGCAGTTCGCCGAGCAGGTGCTGAAAAACCTCGAGTTTGAGGCCCAGCTCTTTGGCCAGTTCGGCTTCGGTGGCGGCGCGGCCGAGCCGGGCACGAATCCTGGACTCGGCCTGCTCGACGCGGCGGGCCTGCTTGCGCAGCTCGCGGGGACTCCAGTCGAGCTGACGGAGGCTGTCCATGATGGCACCATGAATGCGGAAGCGGGCGTAGTAGCCAAGCTGCACCTGCTTGCTGGGGTCGTATTTCGCCAGTGCGTCAATCAGGCCCAGAATGCCGGCCTGAATCAGATCTTCGAGAGGAACCTGCTTGGGCAGACGGTCATGGATGCGCCGAGCAACGTAGCGCACCTGTGGGAGCTGCTCCATGAGGAGTCGATCGCGTTCAGCGTTGTCCATCGTGGGCGTCACATCGCACTTCTTTGTTTTAGTGGCAGACTTCATGGGATTCCTTCCTTTTTTTGCCAGAGGCGGAAATAGGCCGCAATCCCATGGCGGGGCGCCCGGAGACTGGACCAGGGGTTCGGTGTGTGTTCCTGTGAGCGACAATAGTGCGCGGTGCGGCGAGGACGAGTTCCAGAAAAAGTGGCCGGCATGAATTCATATTGGGAAAAGCATGAAGAACTGCTGCTGCAAGTGGGGTGACCCGAAGATCCGTGGTGTATGACATTGAACCTTCCACGTTCCGCATCGCGTCACATTGTTTCAAAGGGACTTTAGAAAGCGCTTAGCCGCTAATTAGACTTCTCTTGGGATAGAGGTCAGAAAAGCGGGCAATTCCAGGCAGAGCGCAGCCCTTTCTGGTGGGCGATGAAGTGGTGGGGCGACACTGTCAGTCTGCGAGCAGGCGGGGCGCGAAGGAGAAGAAGAAGCGAAGAATCATTCGTTCGCGGATGGCAGGCAAATTCGGAAGGCGATTCCCTGCTCCGCGGAACTCTGGTCGTCGAACGTCCCGCCGTAACCCTGCACCACCAGACGGGACATGGCAATCCGCAGCCGGTGCTCTCTGCGCGGCTGCGGCGCCGCAGGGGGCTCAACCGGAGGGGGAGCTTCGGCAGACACTGCGGGCTCATCAGGAGGGACGGTCCGAAGGAGGAGAACGGCGGCGGTATCCTCGCGCGCGAGCGACAACCGCAACGAGGCCGGCGGCGCCGAGTTCATGATGGCAATATCCAGGAGACTGGCAATCGTTTGGCGCAAGCGGAGCGGGTCGGCCAGTACCGCCAGCGGTTCATCGCTTGCCACAGCGAAAGCGATTCCGCGATCCTCGGCCAGCGGGCGGAAATCCTCCGCAATTTCCTTCACGAGAGGACCCAGCAGAACGCGTTCCAGGGATTGGGCGGTCTTCTGGCCGTCGGCAAATTCGCGCAACATCCGCATCATCCGGGCGAGTTGCTCGCCGTATTCAAGCGACTGCTCCATGCTGCTCTTATACTTCTCCACCGAGCCGGGCTGCATCAGAGCCAGATCGAGCGTGCCCAGCATGGCGGTGAGCGGCTGGCTCATGTCGTGCATGGATTGGGCCAGGAGTTGCAGGAAATCCTCGCGTGCTTGCACGGCGCGAGCGATTTCTTCGCGCAAGTCTCGAGTCACTTCCGCCTCCGTTAGTGTCGCGTGAAGGCCACGGTACGGTTTCTGAAGGAAAAGAGGAACAGGAAAACCACGCAGAGAATCGGGATCTGGGGGATGAAGCGCCGGCCGGCCGGCGTCATGCGGCGTCCTCTTCTTTGCCCCCCAACTGGTAGCCGACGCCGCGGACGGTGCGGATCAGTTTCAGCTCGAAACTCTCGTCAATTTTCCTGCGCAGGTAGTTGATATAGACATCCACGACGTTGGTCATGGTGTCGAAGGAGAGGTTCCAAACATGCTCGATGATCATCGCGCGGGTGACGCGGCGGCCGGCATTGCGCATGAGGAATTCGAGCAGGGCGAATTCCTTGGGCGTGAGTTCGATGCGCTTGCCGCCGCGCTTGACGGCGCGCTCGACGCGGTCGAGTTCGAGATCCTCGACGCGAAGCACGGCCTCCGCTGGCCGGCTGCCGCGGCGCAGCAGCGCGCGGACGCGGGCGGAAAGCTCGGAAAAGGAAAAGGGCTTGGTCAGGTAGTCGTCGGCGCCGAGATCGAGGCCCTTGACGCGGTCCTCCACCTTGTTCCGAGCGGTGAGCACGATGACCGGAAGAGAAGGTTTTCTGGCGCGAACGTGCTTGAGAACTTCGACGCCATCCACGCGGGGCAGGTTCAGGTCGAGGATAATGAGATCGTACTCGTACTCCTCGGCCATGAAGCGGGCTTCTTCGCCGTCGGAGGCGATGTCCACGGCGTAGTGCTCCGCCTCCAGTCCCTTGCGCACAAAGTTAGCGAGAGGGTTGTCGTCCTCTGCAACCAACACGCGCATACGTAACACCCCGGCCTTGCGGAAACGGATTCCCTGAGAAACAAGCTGATTCTCGATGAGCCACCGGGCTTTGTCAAGGCACAGGATGTGCCATCACTGACACTCATGTCCAGTTAGGAACTGACCATGCCTCCGGAGATCCCGCCGATTAAGCCAGGAGGACTTCAGCCGCCGCGGGATGCGCGATGCCGCGTTGACGCCAAAACGCGAGCCGCACTGAGGTTTTTCGATCCGACGCCGATCAAAAAGACGCCAGCCTGCGTGCGTTTAAGCCGGATGGGGGCGGCCCACGCCGGAACACGGCTGTTTGCATTTAAGACAAATCAATATCCGCCGATAGAAGAAGATGAGGGTAAAGCCCGCTTGAGCAGGATGGAAGGCGGGGGGATGAAACCTTGTCAAACACACTGATTGGCGCGGCGACCGAAGTGGACCGCGACACACTGCCCAAAATCCTGGTGGTTGACGACGAGCACGGCATGCGCAGCTTCCTGCTGCACGCCCTGGAACCCTTTGCGCAGCGTGTCAGCGAAGCCGAAAACCCGCATCAGGCGCTGGCCGCGCTCGAAGACGGCGATTTCGACCTAGTGATCAGCGATTGGTACATGCCCGGAGCTTCGGGCATGGAACTGCTCGAACTGGCGAAGAAATCGCACTGGGACGTTGGATTCATCCTGATGACCGGCGAGCCGGACGTGCATCAGGTGATCGCCGCGGTGCGCATGCAGGCTTTTGATTTCCTGATCAAGCCGTTCACGATTCCGGCGCTGAGCGAGGCGGTCGCGCGGAGTTACCAGCGCCTGCAGCGGGAGCGCGAAAGCCGCGCCTACCGGGAGTTGCTGGAAGCCGGCCTGCAAAAACGCACGCGGGAGCTGGAAGCGGCGTTGCGCGGCGCCGAGTCGAACTATAAGGCCACGCTGGAAGCGCTGGTGGCCGCACTGGACGCGCGCGAGCGGGAAACATTTTCGCATTCGCTGCGCGTGCGCGCGTATGCCACCTACCTGGCGCGGCTCGCCGGATATCCCTCTTCACTGATGCCGCACCTGGAACAGGGCGCGCTGCTGCATGACATCGGGAAAATTGCCGTGGCTGACGCGATCCTGCTGAAACCCGGCGAGTTGACGCCGGAAGAGTGGGTCGAAATGAAGAAGCACCCAGAAGCCGGCGAGCAGATCGTCCGGCGCGTCTCTTTCCTATCCGGCGCCGCTTCCATCATCCGCAATCATCACGAGCGCTTTGACGGGACGGGTTATCCCGATGGCCTGGCCGGAGACGACATCCCGCTCGGCGCGCGGATCTTCGCCTTTGCGGACACGATGGATGCGATGACCACCGACCGGCCCTACCGCGCGGCGCTTTCCATGGACATGGTCCGCGAAGAAGTACGTTGCTGTATCGGCAGCCAGTTTGATCCGCGAATCGCTGAGGCATTTCTTCGCGTGCCCGAGGAAACGTGGAAACAACTCCGCCAGAAGGTGGAGAGCCGTACGACTGCGATGTTAGGAGACTAGGAGTCTGAAATGATTGCTACGGAAACGATTCAACCTCTCGTGAGGGAGGAACATGCGCGCACGTACTCCATCTGCGTGCTCGACGACGACCACGCCATGCTAAGTGTCCTGCTCGGCTACGTGAACCGAGCGGGACATGAAGCCGTCGGCACGACAGAGCCGGAGGAGGCGCTGGAGCAGATCCGCGCAGGGCGGTGCCGCGTGGTCTTGAGCGACATGAAGATGCCGGGGATGAACGGCCTGGAGTTTCTCGCCAAGGCCCTCGAGGCCGACCCGGGCGTGTACGTGATTCTGGTCACCGGCTACTACTCGCTCGATTCCGCCATCGAGGCCATCAAGCGCGGCGCCTACGACTATCTAACCAAGCCGCTGGACTTCCCCCGCCTGCAAAAGACGCTCGGCGAGCTGGCCGGGCTGCTCGACCGGCGGCGGCGGGTGCGCGAACTCGAAGAGCAACTCCTGACGAACTCCGAGTTTCACGGCATCATCGGGAAAAGCCCGGCGATGCTGGAGGTGTTCGACCTGGTGCGCAAGGTGGCCAAGCATTTCTCCAACGTGCTGATCGCCGGGCCGACCGGCGCGGGCAAGGAACTCGTCGCCAAGGCGCTGCATCAGATCAGTCCGGTGGCGCATCAGAAGTTCGCGGTGTGCAACTGCGCGGCGGTGGTGGACACGCTGCTCGAGAGCCAACTGTTCGGCCACGTGCGCGGGGCGTTCACCGGTGCCAACGAGACGCGCGTGGGATTGTTCGAGTACGCCAACGGCGGCACGGTGTTTCTGGACGAAGTCAGCGAGATGGCCCTGCCGATGCAAGCCAAGCTGCTGCGGGTGATCCAGAACCGCGAGATCCAGCGGGTGGGCTCGCCGGAAGTGAAGCGGGTCGAGGTGCGGCTGATCGCCGCGACCAACCGCGACTTGAGAGCCGAAGTGCTGGCGGGAAGATTTCGCGAAGACCTGTACTACCGGTTGAGCACGATTCAGATCCGCGTGCCGGGGTTGAACGAGCGGCCCGAGGACATGCCGCTGCTCGCGCAGTACTTTTTGAAGCAGTCGAACGCGGCCTACGGAAAGCAGGTGCAGGGGCTGACGCGGCGGGCGCAAGCGGTGCTGTTGCGGCACGGCTGGCCGGGCAACGTGCGGGAACTGGAAAACGTGATCTCGTCGGGGTGCCTGCTGGCCGCGGCGGACTTCATTGACGTGAGCGATCTGCCGGAACACCTGCAGAAGCCGGCGGCGTCGGGCAGCAACGGACAGGGCGAGACGAACTGGCAGCCGTTGCCGCTGGAGGAAGTACGGAAGCGGCACATCGAGCGGGTTCTGGAACTGTGCGGCGGCAACCGCGTCCGCGCCGCTGAAATCCTGGGCATCGGGCGGACGAGCCTGTACCGCTTCCTGAAACGAAGCGGAAAGGACGGGCATGCGCGAAATGCCGCTTGATAGCGGCAGGCTGCTGGTGTAGAAGATTGCGGTTGCTCAGGTGTGCTGAACAAATCGGGGACCGAGGGCCTACTCCGCAGCGACCAGCGCCCACCTCCTGCCCACAGCCCCGAAAAGGCTGCAATGATTTCGGAACGACTGAGATATCTGTTGCAGGTCGTTGTCTTCGCGGTGATCTATAGCTTTGCTGCGAAGATCGGCCTCTCACTGGCTTCCGCAAACCAAGACACCGCGCTCTTTTGGCCGCCCTCGGGGCTTTCTGTGGGTGTGCTCATCCTGTTCGGGTACAGACTCTGGCCGGGCATTGCCATTGGGAGCCTCCTTCTCTCGTTGTTAGCCGGAAACCCGTTGCTCGCGGCAATCGGAGTCACGATCGGAAACATATTGCAGGGTCTAGTCGGCGCCTATCTCTTCCGGCGGTATGCCGACGAGCAGGCCCCGCTGGAGAGCCTGCGGGGAGCGCTGGTGCTGCTGGGCCCGGTGGCGGCAGTGGGCTCTATCGTGTCGGCTACGATCGGGACACTGAGCCTCAGCGCGGGCGGCGTGATTCCGTGGGCCAATCTGCCCTCTGCCTGGGTCTTTTGGTGCCTGGGCGACGGGTTGAGCATCAACGTGATGGTGCCGATTTTGCTGGCCTTGAAGGGGGTGCGGTGGCGGGGGTGGGCGAAGTGGCGTGTGACTGAAGCGGTCGTGCTGGGGCTGGTGCTGTTTGTCGTGGGGAACGTGGTTTTCGGCACATGGTTGCCCATCGATTATCAGAACCGACCGAAGGCTTACCTCCTGCTGCCGATTTTTCTCTGGGGGGTGTTCCGGTTTGGGCAAAAGGGCGGGGCCACATCCGTACTGGGAATTGCGATTCTGGCGATCTGGGGAACGGTGAACGGCCATGGCCCGTTCGGAGGGCAGGCGGTACAGGAACGGGCGCTGGCTCTGTTCGGTTATCTGAGCACGATCACCGTGGCGTCGCAGATGGTCGGGGGCATTATCACGCAGCGGGAGCGCTCGAGGGAGCAACTGGGATTCCAGGCGCGGATTCTGACCAATGTGAGCGACGCCGTCATTTCGACGGACACCAATTTCCACTTCACTTCCTGGAACCCGGCGGCGGAGCGAATTTACGGATGGAAGGCAGAAGAGATTCTCGGCCGATCCTTGAGCGAGATCTTGCAATGCCGTTACCCGGATACGGTCTCGAGCCAAGTGCGCCAGACGCTGGCGGAGAAAGGGCATATCACGTCCGAGGTCGTGCACACCAAGAAAGACGGGACAACGGTCTTTATCGAAACCAAGGGCATCGCGGTCCGCGGAGAAGAGGGGCAGGTCACTGGATACGTCCACGTGAACCGGGACATCACCGAGCGGAAGCGCGCGGCCGAGGCGCTGCATCAGTCGGAAGCAAAGTTCTCCAAGGCGTTCCGTACCAGTCCGGACGCGATCCTCCTATCGGATTTGGAGAGCGGCATGATCTTCGACGTGAACGACGCATTTGAGAAACTGAGCGGCTTCCGGAGGGAAGAGGTTCTCGGCAAACGCTCCATCGACCTGAACCTCTGGCCGAAGCCGGAACAACGCGCCACCGCAGTTGCCGAGCTGCGAAGAGCCGGCCGCGTGCGCGACTTTCCCTTCGAATTCCGGACCAAGACCGGAGAGTTGGGGGCCGGTGTGTTTTCCGGAGAGATCATCCAACTGGACGGGAAGCCGTGCATGCTGACGGTGGTGCGCGATGTGACCGACGCGCGACGCGCGGAGGAAGCGCTGCGGCAGTCGGAGGCGAGATTTTCACTGCTGTTCCGGTCGAGTCCCGACGCCATCGCCGTGGTCGAATACGACAGCGGGAAATATCTGGATGTGAACGACGGCTTCCTGGCCATGACGGGTTACCGGCGGGCGGAAGTGATCGGCAAGACGTCCATGGACTTCGGGCTGTGGGCGGAAGCGAGTGACCGCTCGCGGATCCGCGAGGAATTGATGAAGGACGGCGCCATCCGGAACATGCTCGTGCAGCTCCGCAGCCGGGCGGGCGATGTCCGGGACATGCTCATCTCCGCAGAACTGATCGAGCTGGAAGGAGTGCGGTGCGCCCTAGCCGTCGCGCGGGACGTCACGACGATGAGCCACGCGCAACAGGCGCTGCGGGATTCGGAGGAGAAGTTCTCCACGGCGTTCCAGTCGAGCCCGGATGCCATCACCATCAATACGCTAGCGGAGGGCCGCTATGTGGAGGTGAACGATAGCTTCTTGCGCCTCTCGGGATTCCAGCGAGACGAGGTCATCGGCAGGACGGGACCGGAGTTGCAGATTTGGATGGACCCGGCGGAGCGTGCCGCAGTCCTGTCCAAGCTGCGCGAACAGGGAGCCGTCCGCAACATGGAATACACGTTTCGCATGAAATCCGGAGAGTTGATTGACACGGTGCTTTCGGCGGAAGTGATCAAGCTGAGCGGGGAGCTGCACACCTTGTGGGTGGTGCGAGACATCCGGGAAAAGAAGCGGGCGGAGCGGGCGCTGCGCGAAAGCGAGGAAAGGTACCGTTCCATCGTCGAAACCACCAGCGAATGGATCTGGGAACTCGACCGGGAAGGCCGGCACCTCTACGACAATCAGGCCGTGGAAAGTATCCTCGGATACCGGTCGGAAGAGATTCGCGGAAAAGATATTGGGGACCTCCTGCATGAGGGGGACCGCGAGGAAGTGGCAAGGGTGCTTGCGCAAATGATGGCCGAGAAGCGCGGCTGGCGGAACTGGGTGTCCCGCTGGCGGCGCAGGGACGGAAGCTACCGCTACCTGGAGAGCAATGCCGTGCCGGTCCTGGATGAAAAGGGCGAACTGACCGGATATCGAGGGACGGAACGGGACGTCACCGAGCGAGTGATGGCCGAGGCGGCGCTACGGGCGAGCGAGGAACGGTACCGGGAGCTGTTCGAAAACGCTAACGACATCATCTACACGCACGATCTGGAGGGGCGGTTCACTTCCCTGAACAAAGCGGCCGAGCTGGCCACCGGCTACTTACGCGACGAAGTGATCGGGAAAAACGTGAGCGAGATCCTGACCGCGGATACCGTCGAAATGGCGCTCGAGATGACCATGCGAAAGCTCGCTCGCGGGGGACAGACGACCTACGAGGTGGCCATCGCTGCGAAAGACGGGCGGCGGGTGACGCTGGAGGTGAGCTCGCGGCTGATTTACCAGGACGGCCGGCCCCTCGGCATCCAGGGTGTGGGACGCGACATCAGCGAGCGAAAGCTGTTGGAAGATCAACTGCGCCAAGCGCAGAAAATGGAAGCGGTGGGGCGGCTGGCGGGCGGCGTGGCGCACGACTTCAACAACCTGCTGATGGTGATCCGCGGCCACGGAGAACTTGCACTGGGCCGAATGCTATCCAGCGATCCGTTGCGCAGCAGCGTGGAAGAGATGTATCAGGCCGCCGACCGTGCCGCCGGCCTGACGCAGCAACTGCTGGCCTTCAGCCGCAAGCAGGTGTTGCAGCCCCAGGTGCTCGACCTGAATGCCATCGTCACAAATATGGAGCGGCTGCTGCGGCGACTGATCGGAGAGCACATCAACCTGACCACGCTGTGCGACCCGGTGCTGGGCCAGGTGCAAGCCGACCCGGGCCAGATCGAGCAGGTGCTGATGAACCTGGTGGTCAACGCGCGCGATGCCATGGCGGACGGCGGGCGGCTGACTATCGAAACGCACAACGTCGAGTTGGATGCCGATTTTGCGCGGCAGCACCCAAGTGTGGCCCCTGGAAGGCACGTGCTGCTCGCCGTGGGCGACACCGGACACGGCATGAACGAAGAAACGCGCGCGCGGATTTTCGAGCCATTCTTCACCACGAAGGAGCTCAGCAAAGGCACCGGGCTGGGGCTTTCGATGGTGTACGGCATCGTGAAGCAAAGCGGAGGCTCCATCTGGGTGGAAAGCAGTTTGGGCCGGGGTACGACGTTCAAGATCTTCTTTCCGCGAGTGGATAAGCCCGTCGAGAGTGGCAAGGCAGATGCCAAGCGGCGGGGGCCCCTGCCCGGGACCGAGACGGTGTTGCTGGTCGAAGACGAACAGGCCGTGCGGTATCTAGCGCGCGATTTCCTCCGCGCGCTGGGGTACACGGTGATCGAGGCGGGGAGCGGAGCGGAGGCACTGCGGCTCTCGGAGGCCTATCACGCCGAGATCCACCTCTTGATGACGGACGTGGTGATGCCGGGGATGAGCGGCCGCGAGCTGGCCACCAGGCTCCTCCAGCGCCGGCCCGCGACGAAGGTCCTCTACGTTTCCGGGTACACGGATGATGCGATCGGCCACCACGGCGTGCTGAGCCCGGGCACCGCCTTTCTCCAGAAGCCCTTCCCCATGCAGGCGCTGGCGAGAAAAATCCGCGAAGTGCTGGACGTGAGAGGAAGCGGTTAGCGAGCGGGTGTCAGCAGTCCGGCGGCTCCCTGGTCCACAACCCACAACAACCGGCCGTTCACAGGACGCACGAGTTCTGCGGGAAAACGCGGCGCGCCCTTTGCCGGGTGCTCCACGCGGCGCAGGACTTCGCGCAGCGTCTCCGCCTTTTCCCTTCCACAGGCGAGAAACACCACGGTGGCGGCGTTGTTGAGCACGGGAAGCGTGAGGGTAATCCACTCCGTGTTTAACGAGGCGTCGCGCGTGGCCACGGCGAGGCGGTCCTGGACGCCGAGCGCCTCCGAACCGGGAAAGAGCGCGGCGATGTGCCCGTCCGGCCCCATCCCCAGCAAGGCGAGATCGAAGCGCGGAAGTTTGCCGGGCTGGAGATCGAAGAACCGGCGCAGCTCCGCCTCGTATTCGCCGGCGGCCGCCGCGGCGTCGGGATTCTCCGCGGGGACGCGGTGAATATTTTCCGCCGGCAGCGTCACTCGCGAGAACATCGCGGCCTGCGCTTTGCGGTAATGATTGTCGGCGTGATCGGGAGGAACGTGGCGCTCATCGCCCCAGAAAAAGTGGCTCTTCTCCCAGGGCAGTAGCGTGCGGAAGGTGGGCTGGGTGGCGAGCAGCTCGTAGAGCGCCAGGGGCGTGTTGCCGCCAGCCAGGGCCACGGTGAAGCGGCCCTGCCTGCCGGCGGACTCCTTGGCGCAGCGCACCAGCTCGCCGGCCGCGGCCCGGGTGAGCTCTTCGGCGTCTTTCACAATGCGAATTTCAGGAGCAAGGGCCTGCATGGTCTCTGTGGTGCCGCTTCCGGAAAACAATGCTTTGGCCGGCGAAGACTTCTTTTCGCAGCAACAGCCTCAAGCCATGAGGGCGCGGCGCGCCGCGCCCACGAGCGCGGCCCGCTCATTCAGGATAATCCTGAGCGGCATGGTTTCCAAGAGGGGGCGCATGCGGCCCTTGGCGAGAAAGGCATCGCGGAAAGCCGGCGCCTGCAACTTCGGGAGAATCCTCGGGGCGATGCCGCCACCGATATAGACGCCGCCGGTGGCCAGGAACTTCAGTGCCACATTTCCGGCCTCGGCGCCGTAGAGCTCGACAAATAGATCGAGCGCCTTCTCGCAAAGCGGAGATTTCCCTGCCAGTGCATTTCGCGAGATCACCGGCGCCGGATCGCCCTGCCGCATCTCTTCGGCGAGCCACGCTGGTTCGTCGCCGTGGCCGGTGTCGCGAAGAAACCCGTACACGTTGACCAGTCCCGGGCCGGAAAGAACCCGCTCCCAGCTCACATGAGGAAATTTCTGCAGCAGCCAGCGGTGCAATTCGAGATGCAGCACGCTTGCGGGAGCAAATGACGAATGACCGCCTTCGCAGGCAAAGGGGCGGTGCGCGCGGCCGTCCCAGTAAAGACCTGCTTCGCCCAGGCCGGTGCCGGCAGAAATGAGCGCGGCATTGCCCTGCGCGCCGGGTGCGCCTTCGCTGATTGCGGCAACGTCCTCCGGAACGAGCGCAGCAATGCCGTAGGCATTCGCCTCGAGGTCGTTAATGAGCAGGACCTCTCCGGGAGGGAGGCGCAACTCAGCGGCGAGCGAGTCTGCTTCGACCACCCAGGGCAGATTCGTGGCCACGCAGCGCCGGTTGCGGATCGGGCCGGCCACGCCGAAACAGGCGCGGGTAACGTGCGCGCCGTGGCGGGAGGCGAACTCGCGCACAATGTCGCAGAGGCCGGGGTAGTCGCGGCTTGGAAAGGCGCCTTCCGCGAACGGTGGCGTGTCCGCACGGACTGCGGAGGCGTCTTCGCGCCGGAAAAGAGCAAGCCGCGTGTTTGTGCCGCCGATATCACCGGCGAGAATCATCCGAGCGTTTATTGAACTCCTGGACAAAGAGAAGACCCTACCACAGAGAACACAGAGACCGCTACGCCAGGACGCGGCGGATTGCAGCCAGTAAAACCGCAAGGCCGGCGCCGACGTCTGTACCGAGATGAACGCGGAGCGCGCGGCGGCGCCGCTCCACAAGCACTTCGAAATCGCCGCGGGCCTGCGCCGCCTTCACCACACCAAAGGAGTACTTCGCGCCGGGCACGGGAAGGTCCACGGCATCATCGCAAGTGATTTGAAGAAAGACGCCGGTATTGGGGCCGCCCTTGTAAGCCTGTCCGGTGGAGTGCAGGAAGCGCGGCCCGAAGCCCAAGCAGGTGGCCACGCGGCGCGCATCGCGAACCGCGTGGCGAATCTGCTGGAGCCGCTGCTCGTGCGCGGCGTTCATTTCCACGTAGGCGAGCAGAGCGAAATAGTCGCGGGGCACAATGCGATTCAAGTGCGCGCGAAGATATCCGGCGAGCGAGCGGTCGCTGCCCGCAAGGCCGGCGAGCGCCGACGCATTGGCGGCATCGGTGAAGAGCTGGACGCCACCTTCGCTCAGAAGGGGCGTTTCCTCAGGAAAGGCGCCGGCCTGTTCGTAGGCTTCGGTGAGGTTGCGCGTTTCGACCTTGCTGGCTTCAACGTCGGGCTGGTTGAACGGATGGACGGCGAGGACGGAACCGGCGACGGCGGTGGCGATTTCCCAACGGAAGAATTCGGCGGCCAGGTCGTACGGGTCGCGCAGAGAAACGCACACCACCGGATGCCCGGCCTGCTCCAGGGCTGCGACGGCGCCATCCTGAACCGGGTCCGGCGCCGAGGCGAGCCGCAGGTAAACGAAGATTCGGTCGTCTCCATAGAGCGCGGGTTCGGCGAGCTGCTCGCGGTCCACCGGGATGAGCGCCTTCCCTTCCTTGCCCGTGGATTCAGCGAGCAACTGCTCGAGCCACGCGCCGAGGCCGAAGACCTGTGGGGAGGAGACAAGCGTGACCTTGTCGCGGCCGCTCCTGGCCGCAACGCCAAGGAGCGTGCCGAGGACCAAGCCCGGATTTCTCTCCACCTCGATCTCCGCGGAGCAGGCACAGACCATCTCGCGTGCACGGGTGAGGAGCTGCTTCCAGTCGAGACCCATCACCGCCGCGGGCACGAGCCCGAAATTCGAAAGAGCGGAATAGCGACCGCCGACGCTGGGCACACCGAAGAAGATTTTCCGGAACCCGTCTCGTTCGGCCACTCGCTGCATTTTCGAACCCGGGTCGGTAATGGCAACGAAATGCTTCCCTGCCGTGGCGGAACCTGCGGCCTGCTTCGCGCGCTCAAAGAAATACTGCTTGAAGATATTGGGCTCGAGCGTGCTGCCGGACTTACTGGCGACGATGAAGAGAGTCTTCGCGAGATCCATCCGTTCTTCGCAGGATTTCACCTGCGCCGGGTCGGTGGAATCGAGGACGTGGAGCGCGGGATAGCCCGGCTGCCGGCCGAATGTTCCGGCAAGGACTTCGGGGCACATGCTGGAGCCGCCCATGCCGAGCACCAGGGCATGGGTGAATCCTTCGTGCCGGATTTCATCGGCGAAGGCGGCGAGCTCGCGGCACTGTTCGGCGGTGGTTTTGGTAAGGTCAAGCCAGCCGAGCCAGTTGGCTTCGTCGCTGCCGGTCCAAAGCAAAGCATCGCGACCCCACAGGCGCGAGACCTTCTTGTCGCGGCGCCAGTCGTCGAGGGAGGCGCGGACAGCGGCGGCGAAAGCGTCAGGCAAGGAGTAGGTGAGTTGAGCTGAGTTCTCGGACATGGTGGAACCGTTTCCCGGGGCGCAGCAGAGGAAAGAGTAGCAGAGGTCTTGCAGAATTGGCAGGACCGATCGCGCCGGATACGGAAGACGCCGGCAACGTCCATGTCCCACTTCCGGGGCAGGCCGGATTGGCATGAGCATGGGCACGCGCTCGCAAAAGGCGTGCGGCGGTGTCAAATAGCGTGGCTGTAAGAATTACCGTCTGGAGGAAGCGCGCTTGCCGGAGCGGCGGCGGGGCGGGCGGCGATACCGCTTGGCGGCGCGAGCAAGATCGGCAAGTGTGTTTTGCTCCAGCATGGCCACGGCACGCTCGCGGAGATCTTTCCAGGCATCGTGCAGCGGGCAGGTGGGTCCTTCCCCGCACCGGGCCAGACCCATCGCACAGCGGTTCACGGGATCAACCATGTTCATCGCCTGGACAATCGCCAGAAGAGGAATCTGGCCCGCAGGCGAAGCGAGTTCATAGCCTCCGTGGAGACCTTTGAACGAACGGATCAGCCGGCGATGGGCGAGCGTCTGGAGAATTTTCCAGAGGAAGGGCATGGGAATTTTCTCCGCGCTGGAAATGGCCTTTGCGCCGGTGAGCTTGCCGGGCGGCTGGGTGGCCAGAAACGTCATGGCGCGGATGGCGTATTCGGCGGTGCGTGAGAAAAGCATACTAATGGACCTTGCACTCCAGATTTGATGCCCACCAGGCCGGAGCCAGGGTTCCCTGCTCGGTGTGCGTGCCGGAGGGCCCGCGGTTGCGCCTTCTGCCACAGGTGTGGGGCAATTCCCGCAGAAAAGCACGCTGACTACTGGAGTGGGGTATCCACAATTGACGTAAAACCCTCATTTTCGTGCTTTGTGCCTGCGCCTTCGCCTGTCGTCTTTGGCAATTGGAGTGCCAGAACAAACGGGCGTGACGCGATTTCCCTGCTCCACGGAGGTATTGGGCCGCCATGTATGAAGCCACTGCCATGCTCCGACAGGACCACGACGCGATCCTGAAAATGCTGGACGCCACCGAGCAGGTGGCGGGGCAACTGCGTAGCGGAAAGCAAGTGGCGTCCGACATTCTGAGCGGGCTGCTGGAGTTCTTCCAATTGTTCGCCGACCGCTGCCATCACGGCCGGGAGGAAGACCTGCTGTTCCCGCTGCTCGAGAGCAAGGGCATGCCGCGGGCGGGCGGGCCGATCGGCGTCATGCTGCATGAGCACGATCTGGGACGTGACCTGATCCGGCAGATGAAGGAATCCGGACAGGCCTATGGCGGAGGCGACACCGCCGCCGGAGCGCGTTGGGCAGTGGCCGCGATGGGTTACGCGCCGCTGCTGCGCGAGCACATCTTCAAGGAAAACAACATCCTGTTCATGATGGCGGAACGCATGTTGAGCGATGAGGAGCAACGGAATCTCGCGGCCGAGTTCGAAAGGGCGGAGCTGGAAAAAATGGGTGCCGGCACGCACGAGCGGTTGCACAAGCTGATGGACACGTTGCTGGCGGAAATCGCTTAAGTTTGAGGCCGCCAAGCCGACAGTACAAGGGAGGAAACACAAAACGATGTTCGCGCGACAAATGAAGATGCTGACGCTCGTGGGGCTCCTCGTGCTGGGAGTGACGCTCCCGGCTGCGGGACAGGACAAGAAGGCAACCGCTCCGGCAAAGTCCGAGCCGAAGGCCAAGCGGGTGGAATTCGGCGTGGAAATGCGCTGGCGGAATGAGTTCCGCGACAATCTGGATTTCAAACCGGCGGACGACTTTGATGGCTACACCGGGCAGCGCATTCGCATCCACATGCGCGCCAAGCTGACGCCCAACCTGATTTTCTTCGTGCAAGGGCAGGACGTCTGGATCTTCGATCAGCGCAACGACAAGACCATCCACGACCTGGCGACGAACCTCTATCAGGCCTATTTCGACTGGAAACCGAAGGGAAGCAAGCGCTGGGAACTGCGCGCTGGCCGCCAGGAGTGGATCTATGGCGAAGAGCGGGTGCTGGGCGCGTTCGGCTGGGACACCGTGGGCCGCGCATTTGACGCGGCACGCGTGCGCTACAAGAGCGGCGCGTGGTCCAGCGACTTCTTCTGGGGCCGCGTGACGAACGTGCGGCGCGCCGGCGCGAAGGCCCGCGCGGGCGAGCAGGACCTCTCCGGCGGCTACATTACGCGGGCGCCGAAGGATTCGCCAGGCAAGACGGAGATCTACGGCCTTTTCCTCCGCGACGGCCTGCGCACCAAGGGCGAGATTGCTTCCAACCCGTTCGAGACTGTGCGGATCTTCACCGCGGGCTTCCGCCGCGTGTGGCAGCCAAAGACCGGCTGGCGCTATTCGTTCGAGCACGCCTGGCAATTCGGCAAGCGCGGCCCGGACGCGCACGCCGCAGCAATGGTGGTCGCGACGGGCGGCTACATGTGGGGCGCAAAAAAGTGGAAGCCGCGGGTGCAGGCGGAGTACGACTTCGCCAGCGGCGACGGCAATCCAACCGACGGGAAGTCACACGAGTTCAATAACCTTTTCCCCACCAACCATCCCTTCTACGGCTACGCGGACCTGGTCGGTCTGCGGAACCTGCACGACCTCCGGTTCACGGCGGCGGCGACCCCGCATCCGAAGCTAACGCTGGAAGCCGATTACCACCACTTCTGGCTGGCCACCGAGCGCGGGCCGTGGAAAAACGCCGGCGGCCGCGTGATGGGCTTCGATCCGACCGGGGCTTCCGGGCGCAACCTCGGCGACGAGGTGGACTTCACCGCGCGCGTGCCGGTGCACAAGCACCTGCAACTGCTCGGCGGTTTTTCGGTGTTTGTGCCGGGACGCTTCGCCGAGAGAACGCGCGGTTCGGAAACGCACAAGTGGGGCTACATCCAGACGCTGGTGCGGTTCTAGCGCCCGGCTGTCCCACAGGCGCCGTTCACATTGCGGGGCTTGCGCGCACTCCTTCGGGAGCATCTGCGCCGGGCCACTTCCCTTTTCTGATTGAAAGCCGGAGATCTCGCTACGCGCCGCGCTTGCGCTCGATGCGCGCGCGTTCCAGGTATCGTCCGGTTTCGACTTCCACGCGGACGGTCTCGCCGCTGGCAATAAAGAGCGGCACCTGGATCAGCACGCCGTTCTCGAGCGTGGCTGGTTTCCAGGTGTTGTCCTGCTGAGAGTGGAACGGCGGCGCGGTGTCCGCCACGCGGGCCTCGACCGCGGCAGGAAAAACCATGCTGATCGGCCGGCCGTCGAAGAACTCCACCGGCAACTTCATTCCTTCCTGAAGAAACTTCTCCGCGGGACCCAGGATGGCGCGGGGGATTTCCACTTGCTCGAACGTGTCCGGGTTCATGAAGGTGCAGCTCGCGGGGTCGCCGTAGAGGAACTCCATCGTCTGCCGCTCGGCGTCGAGGGCTTCGAGGCGCTCGTCGGGACGGAAGTGCGGCTCCCACATGCGGCCAGACGAGACGTTGCGCAGCTTCGTCTTCACTACGCCACCGGCCTGGCCGGCGCCGGCCTTAAACTCCGCATCGAGGACTTTGTAGATCTGGCCTTCCATCCGGATGGCCATGCCGGCTTTCAATTCCGAGGCGTTGACCACGGCAGGGACTCCGCAGACGGGCTGAGAAAGATTCTAGCGCAGTTTGCGCGCGTCGAGGCGGAAGCGATACTCTTACGGCCGCGTGTCCGTTTCATTCTTGGCGGCAGAAAGTCTTTCGGCACCCATGGTCAATGTCAAATTCGAATTGCCAACCTTCAGCGAGCAGGATGCCCTGCGGATCGCGCGTGAGTGCTACGGCCTCGAGGGCGCGGTCCGACCTTTGCCCAGCGAGCGCGACCAGAACTTCCATTTGCGGACGGTGAAAAGCCAAGAATTTGTGCTGAAGATCGCCAACATGGCGGAGCAGTTGGAAATTCTCGATCTGCAGAACAAGGCGATGGAGCATGTGGCCGCGCGCGCCCCTTCCCTGTGCGTGCCGCGCGTGTGCGCCACGCCGTCGGGCGAGAAGATCACGACGACCACCGCGGCCAATGGGGCGATGCATTTCGTGCGCCTTCTGACCTACTTGCCCGGCAAACTCTTCGCCCACGTCAGCCCGCACACGCCGGCGCTGCTGCGGAGCCTGGGCCGCGCGATGGGCTCGATGGACCGCGCGCTCGAGGACTTCACGCATCCGGCCGCCGAGCGCCCGTTGAAATGGGATCTGCGGCGTGCGGGCTGGATCCGCGAGTACGCGCCGCGGATCGCTGACGCGGGGCGGCGCGCGATCGTCGAGCACTTGTTCGCGCAGTTTGAGACTGAGGTTCTGCCCGCGCTTCCCACGCTGCGCGCGAGCGTCATCTACAACGACGCAAACGACTACAACGTGCTGGTCACCGAAGAAGACCCCGAGCAGCGGCGCGTCGCCGGCGTGATTGATTTCGGTGACATGCTGTTTTCGAATATCGTGTGCGAACTGGCGGTGGCGTGCGCGTACGCCATGCTGCGCAAAGCGGACCCCATCGCCGTAGCAGCGCAGATCGTCGCGGGCTATCACGAAGTGTTTCCGCTCACCGAGCGAGAACTCGAAGCGCTCTTCCCGCTGATCTGCGCCCGCTTGTGCGTCAGCGTGACCAACTCCAACTACCAACGCGAAGTCGAGCCGAATAACAAATACCTGACCATTACCGAAGATTCAGCATGGGTGCTGCTCGAACAACTGGAGAAGGTGCACCCACGGTCCGCCGAGTACGCTTTTCGTCAGGCTTGCGGCGTGCCGGCCTGCCCCCGAACGGCAGCGGTGGTGCAGTGGTTGAAGGAGCATGTGCAAAGCGTTGGGCGGCTGGTCGAGCCGGACTTGAAGACCGCAAAGACGATCACCTTCGACCTAAGCGCCGGAAGCCGCGAGATCGCCAATCCGGCAGAGCTTGCCGATGTGTGCGCCTTTACGCGGAAGCTTTTTGATCGAATCAGCGCGGCCGGCGCAAGGGCCGGAATCGGCCGGTACGACGAAGCGCGGCTTCTCTACACAAGCGCGTTGTTCAAATCGGACGGTGATTGCGGCCCCGAATGGCGCACCGTGCATCTGGGGCTGGATATTTTCATGGAACCCGGCTCGTCCGTGTTCGCGCCGCTCGATGGCGTCGTGCACAGCTTTCGCAACAACGCCGCAGCGCTCGATTACGGCCCGACGGCTATTCTGCAACACGCCGTGGATGGCGGCGCGCTGCATTTCTTCACGCTGTACGGGCACTTGCGCGCGGACTCGCTGGAAAACCTGAGAAAAGGAATGCCCGTGAAGCAGGGCGCGCGCATCGGCAGGATCGGCGACGCTGCCGAGAACGGCGGATGGCCGCCACACCTGCATTTTCAAATCATCACCGACATGCTTGGCCGGCAGGGGGATTTCCCCGGCGTGGCGCGGCCGAGCGAGCGGGCGATCTGGCTGAGCCTGAGTCCGGACCCGAATCTGATCGCGGGCTTACCCACGGGTGATGCGGCGGCGCCGGGAATGAGCGCCGAGGAGATCGTCG
Source organism: Acidobacteriota bacterium (assembly GCA_016201285.1). Classification (GTDB taxonomy): domain Bacteria; phylum Acidobacteriota; class Terriglobia; order Acidiferrales; family UBA7541; genus JACQDE01. The sequence goes on from JACQDE010000049.1 coordinate 98,162, forward strand.
CCGCGCGCCGGCAACGCATCGGTCCAAATCTGAGCATCTCCTACCGCAAACCGCTCAAGATTGTGCGCGGCTGGATGCAACACCTCTATGACCAGGACGGGCGGCGATATCTCGACGCGGTGAACAACGTGCCGCACGTGGGGCACAGCCATCCGCACGTCGTGCGCGCCGCGCAGGAGCAGGTGGCCGTGCTGAACACGAACACGCGCTATCTTCACGAGAATATCGTGCGATATGCCGAGCGACTCTGCGCCACGCTTCCCGAGCCGCTGCGCGTCTGCTTCTTTGTGAATTCCGGCAGCGAGGCCAACGAACTGGCGCTGCGTTTGGCGCGCACGCACACCGGAAGAAAAGAAACCATCGTTGTGGAGGGGGCATATCACGGCAACACAACCAGCCTGGTCGAAATCAGCCCTTACAAGTTCGACGGGCCGGGAGGTGGGGGTGCGCCGCCGCACGTGTTCAAGGCGCCGTTGCCGGACGTGTACCGCGGCCGCTACAAGAGGAATGACCCGCGCGCAGGCGAGAAGTACGCGGGGCACGTCGCAGAGACGATCGAGACAATCCGGCGGCGCGGGGGCAACGTCAGTGCGTTCATCAGCGAGTCACTGCCGAGTTCGGCGGGGCACGTCATTCCGCCGGAAGGCTATCTGAAAAATGTGTACGCGCACGTGCGCGCGGCCGGCGGAGTGTGCATCGCGGATGAAGTGCAGGTGGGCTTCGGGCGCAGCGGGACGCACTTCTGGGCGTTCGAGGCGCAGGCGGTCGTGCCAGACATCCTCACGCTGGGCAAGCCCATCGGGAACGGGCATCCGCTGGGAGCAGTGGTGACCACGCGCGAGATTGCGGAGTCGTTCGCGAGCGGCATGGAATTCTTCAGCACGTTCGGCGGCAACCCTGTTTCGTGCGCGATCGGAATCGCAGTGCTGGACGTGTTGGCCGAAGAGCGTTTGCAGGAAAATGCGCAGCGCACCGGCGCGCGCCTGATGGAAGGCTTGCACAGATTGATGGCGAAGCATCCGTTGATTGGGGATGTGCGCGGGATGGGATTTTTTATCGGCGTTGAGCTCGTGCGGGACCGTGATTCACTCGAGCCGGCGGCAAAAGAGGCCGACTACATCGCGAACCGGATGAAGGACTGCGGAATCCTGATCGGCACCGAGAGCCCGCTGCACAACGTGCTGAAAATTCGCCCGCCGATGGTTTTTGGCGAGACCGATGCGGAATTCTTTCTTTGCACCCTGGGCCGCATCCTCAGGGAAGATCCTCTTCACATGTGACTGGCCCACCGCGGGTCGGAGCATGGCCGGTCAGCGAAACCCGGCAGCGCCGCTGCGCTGCTGCGAGATCGCTTCGATAAACGCTTCCGCGCGCGGCCTGTCTTCGGGAGCGACGCCCAGGCGCAGCCCGATTTTCTCCGCGATCTGGGAAGCCATTTGGCTACGCAGGTTGTAATCCAGGTGGGAACGCCGAGCGAGAAACGATTCAATCAGCCGCCACTCCTCGGGGGACAACCTTGCGGTGTCCAGGAGCGCCGGGCCAGCGGGTGCGGCCAGAGCGGCGCTCCATACAGGACGCAAGTCGGCAAATTCCTTTTCGAGAATGACGACCGTCCCCGCGACGTAATCACCGAGGCGTTTGTTCTGGCGGTTGAGCAACGATGTGATGATCCCCACTCCATAGAAGCCGGGAAACTGGTCCACAACACGGAGCAGATTGCGGGCAATGGCCTGCGCGATGCTGATGGGGCGGCCGGACTCGTGAATCACGCGCAGGTGAAACTTGCGCTTGCCGGGCGTCTGGCCATTCCAGATGGCTTCGAAGAAAGCAAAGTAGCCGTAGTAGAGCACGAAGAAGAGCAGGATCAGCAGCGCAGCCGTCCAGGTCCAAAATTCGCCTCCGAACGAGAGGCTGCCGGCAAACAGCAGCATCCCCACGATGACGAGAACGAAGCCGGTCAGTATTTGGATGGCTGTGTCGTGGGCGAGCGCCAGGAAGCGGCTGCCGATTCCGGCAAGCGGAAAATCCAGGGAGGTCTGTTCCGGCGTTTCAATGGTAAGCTGTTCGCCGAACGACTCAGGATTTTGATCCGGCAAGGACATCGATGATCTCCACACGCTGGATTGAAAAGCGCAAACCCCACTGGAATCGACTGGCCGAATTGGCTGACCGCACCGGAAGCCGCGGGGTGAGTGCACTGACTCACGCCGAGCTCCAAGAGCTGGGCCTATTGTACCGCCAGGCGGCCTCCGATCTGGCCACGGTGCGCGAAGACCGCAGCAGCCAGATGCTGGCGCAATACATAAACCAACTGCTCGCCCGGGCCCACAACCTGATCTACATGGGACGGAAGGCGGGCTCGACGCAGGGCCTGGTGCACTTCTACACCGAGACGTACCCCCGGATCTTCCGGGAACATTTAGCGCACACGCTCGTGGCGTTTATCGTTTTTGCTGCCGGCGCGCTGGCGGCGTTTCTGGTGTCGCTGCGCGACCCGAGCTTCCCGCGGTACCTGCTCAGCGGCCCGATGGTGGACACGATCGAGCGGCAGGAGATGTGGACCCATTCCATTGTAACGATGAAGCCGCTGGCCTCGAGCGCCATCATGACGAACAATCTGGGCGTGGCGTTCGTGACGTTTGCGATGGGCATCACCGCCGGCCTCGGAACGCTGTGGATGATGTTGCTGAATGGGGTGCTACTAGGCGTCATCGGGGCAGCGTGCTGGCAAGCGGGGATGTCGGTGAAGCTGTGGAGCTTTGTCGCGCCGCACGGCACCCTGGAACTGCCGGCGATTTTCATTGCCGGCGGCGCGGGGCTGCGCGTGGCGCGGGCATGGCTCTTCCCCGGCCTGCTGCCCCGGCGGGAATCGCTGGCGCGCGGCGGAGGGGCAGCGGTGCGGCTGCTGCTCGGAACGATCCCGATGCTGGTGGTTGCCGGCATCATTGAAGGATTCCTCTCCCCCGCAGATTTTCCATCCAGCGTGAAATTCCTGTTCGGCGGCGCGATGTTCGCGCTGCTCATCGCCTACCTGGGAATGAAACCCAAGCCGGCCGCTGCACGCTAGAGCAGCCTGCGCTCCTTGATCTCGAGATACTGATTCACGAGCGGCACTGCCAAGTTTTCGGCGGTGAGTTCGAGAGTAAGCACTCCGCGCTGGCGCAGCCGTCCCAAGAGGAGATCCCGCCGCTGGACCATCTCAACAGCGGCGACGGTTCGGTACATTTCTTCCTCGTTCTGCGGCCGCTGACGGGCTGCTTCGGAAAGCTCCGGATGGCCAACGACTGCAAAGAGGACGAGATGACGTTGGGCGAGGAGTAGCGCGCTTTCGATCACTTCGGGCGTAGCAGGGGTCTCGGCCAGATCCGTGAGCCACACCACGAGGCTGCGATGTTTCTGCACCGAAAGTACGAGCTGCGCCGCGCGCAGATGATCGGCCTCGTACGGCTCAGCGCGGACGAACGCGAGCTGTTCGACCAGGGCGCGCAGGTGTGGCGAACCCCGCCCCGCATTCAGCCGCTGCTGCACCTGCCGGCCATAAGCAATCAGCCCAACGCGGTCGCCGGAAAAGAGCGCGACGTGAGCCAGGGCCAGCGTTGCGTTCACAGCGTAGTCGAGCTTGGAGAGCTGGCGGACCCGGGCGCGGAGGAGCCGTCCGGCGTCGAGACAGAGCCAGACGGGTTGGCTGCGCTCGAGTTGATAAACCTTGGTAATGGGGACGGCGCGGCGCGCGGTGGCCGTCCAGCAAATGTCACGGAGTTCGTCACCCTCGCGGTACTCGCGCAGGCTTTCGAATTCGTGGCCGCGACCGCGCAGCCGCTTCAGCCTCTTCTCGAGCTCCACCTGGCGACTACGGATCAAGTAAATCGTGTGTCGCTTGGCTTCCTCGAGATTGGGATAGACGCGCACGGTCTGCGCGAGGTCGGCGCGAGCCCAGCGCTCGGCCAAGCGCGCGGGGCTCTGGTAGCGGAGGAAAGCAGCGCCGAGCCGCGCGTCACCGCGGGCGACCGGCAGGATCGGATACCCTGCGCAGCCTGAACCGCCGGGCGGCGCGGCTAGTTCGAGGCTGGGCGGCACCGGCAGAAGAGCCGTCGAAGCGTCGTCCACGACTACAGCCCGCACCGGAATCCGGCCGTGGTTGATCAACTCGATTTCCACGACGGACTCGCTGGCCAGAGTCACAATGCCGCGCCAGTGGCGGCAAAGTTCAAGCTGCTCGGGACGAGGAAGCTGCCGCGCATCCCAGACCCAGAACGCAAGGAGCACGGCATCCCACGCCAGTAATCCCCACAGGAATTGCTGATCCCACCAGGCCGGGCCAAGCCAGATCAGCCCGATCAGAAGCAATAAAAAAAAACGGGAACCGAAGGCGTAGGAGAGCGTCGGAGCGGCCTGGGCGCGGGCCACCGCCAGCGGCGGCAGCATCGGCTGCGGGGCCACGAGGCGGCGGTGTGTGGACAGGGTGCTCATTTGGGAACTTCGACAGCAAGGAGGAGGTCGCTCACAACTTGATCGGCGGTCAGACCTTCCAAGTCGGCTTCGGGCCTGAGCAGGAAGCGATGACGAAGGACGGGCAGCGCTGCCTGCTTGACGTCGTCCGGGATCAGGTAATCGCGGTCGTTCGCAGCGGCAATGCCGCGGGCCACGGCGAGCAGGCAGACGGCGGCGCGGGGGCTGGCACCGAGGGTCAGCGATGGCCAGTCGCGAGACCGGCGAACGATGCTCGTCACATAACGGAATAATGCCGGTTCGACGCGCACAGCCGCTACTTCTGAGCGCGCTGCGGAGAGCGCATCTGGTTCCACGGGCACGAGGTTCAGGCGGTCGAGATCCCGCGCGTCGAATCCGGCGTTGTAGTGTTCGAGGATCTGCGCTTCCTGGTCGGCGTTGGGATAGCCGATGCGAATCTTCATCAGGAAACGGTCGAGCTGAGCCTCGGGCAGCGGATAGGTACCCTCGAACTCGATGGGATTCTGCGTGGCAAAAAGCGTGAAGAAAGAAGAGAGCGGGTAGCGTGTGCCGTCGAGGGTGACTTGGCGCTCCTCCATCGCCTCAAGAAGTGCGGATTGCGTGCGGGGCGGCGTGCGGTTGATTTCGTCCACGAGCAGAAGGTCGGTGAAAATGGGCCCGCGGCGGAGCGTGAATTCGCCGGTGCCGGCGTGGAAGACGTTGGTGCCAAGAATGTCGGCAGGCATCAAGTCAGGCGTGCACTGAACGCGCTGGAATCCCAGCCGCAGAACGCGCGAAAAGGTTTTAACTGCCAGGGTCTTCGCCAGGCCAGGGACGCCTTCCACGAGCGCGTGCCCTCCGCAGAGAAGAACGAGCAGGAGCTGATCCATCACTTCCTGCTGGCCGACGATGGCCTTGGAGACCTCGGCGCGGACGTGAGCCGTGAGCCGGGCAACGTGTTCGGGCATCAGCAATTCTCCTTGTCGGGGGGTCCCGGGTGGAGCGAAAAGAGCCGGGCGTAATGGTCGAGCGCTTGAACGAGCAGGAGCGCGCGGGCATCGGTCAAGGTAGAGTCATGCGCGGCGCGCTCGGCAGCTTGAAGCGTCTCAAAAAACCCTGGCTGATTCCAGCCCAGACGTTCGCGCACCGCCTGATGGAGCTGGGCGAAGGATGAATTGGCAGGAAGGCCAAGTCGCTTGATCAGCAGATAGCGGAAACGCTGGTAAGCAACGTTCACGGCCGCCGAGGCGGCGTGAGCACGGTGGTAGAGCGCCCCAAGTGTTTCCACGAACTCCAACGGCGAGAGCCGCGAATCGGGTATCGCCGGGCGTATTGGACCGCCGCGGCGAGAGAAGGTGAAGAGCAGCGCGGCGGCCACCAGAGCGATCTGGAGCAGCGCCCACGGCAACGGCGTCCCGGAGATGTAGGCCCACAGCGTTCGGCGCCGGCCGTGAAAATACTCGTCCCAGAGGATCTTGGCTTCCTTGGGATGGCCCGCCACATTCAGAAACAAAGCGCGGTTGCCGGGCTGCGAAATGCCCGCGTTGGTCAACGGCGTGGGAGCAGCCCACCAGATCACGCGGCCACGGCCATAACGGTAGGTGACAACGAAGGCGTGCTCGCCCTTCGCATACAGCCCGAGCTGCCCGAAATGGCCGCCGTGCCAGCGCATGGGGGTTTCCATCCTGATTTCCCGAGCGCCCCGCGTAAGCGGACTGGGCAGAATGGCCGGAAGCGCCTGCCAACCTGCCGGAGTATCTTCGAGATCGACCGTGCCGCCTTCGGGAAGCAGATCCGCGGCGTAGTGACCTGTCGCGAGCAGCGTGCCACCGTCGCGGATGAAGCGTTGCAGCGCCTGCCTTTCATCGGCGGAAGCGCCCATCCAGGGCTCGGCAAAGATCAGCACGATGCCCTGTGGATTGAAGGGCAATCCGACCGGCGAGGATTCCCAGCGCTGGACGTCGTAACCGAGCTCTCCGAGAAGAAGATAGGCGGCCTTGGCACCGTCATAAGCGGCAGAGTAGCTGGAGGGATAGCCAGCCTTGCCGCTCTGTGGCGCTGCGACCAGCAGCGAAGCCGCCACCATCACCACCAGGACGATGCCCGCGGCAATCAGGATTGTGCGGTCGCCGGAACTGATGGGAACCGGCATCCTAGAACCTCCAGTTCCGCAAGCGCCTCGCGGAAGTCTTCGGCCGCGGCATGGCGACAGCCGTACCAGGTAATTTCAAAGCGCCGCGTGAGCGCGGCCAGCGGCGGGCGGTGCACACTCTGGGGTTCGAGCAGGCTAAGGTATTCGCGCGGGGTACGGGAACGATCAACCGTCCAAATCCCGCGCTCTTCCAAGCGGTACACGGCAACCCAATAAGCGGCGTGGAGGGCGGCGCGGTAGTCGCCGCGGCTGGCAGCATCAAGCGCTTCGCGGGCCCAGTCGCGCCAGGCCTTCGCCAAAGGGGCCGCGGGGTCCAGGCGCAGCCGCGTTTCGGAGGCCTCGCTGCGCATGGCGCGACGCAGGAGAAGCACCAGGACAAGAAATGCCAGCCCGATCAGGACCCAGATCAGAGCGCGGCCCACCATCGAAGAGCGCGACAACCGGGCAAGAATACGGGCGATCAACTCGAAGAGCTTTCCGACCATATGCTCCACCCAAAGCTGAGCGGCCGAAGGGGGCCGGACAGCGCGAAACTCTCGGCGGCTGAGAATCTGCTGGAGTTGCTGAGCAGCTTCGGGGCCGGGGACATTTCCGGGCCTCGTGAGGCCCTCCGCTTCCTGGCGCAGAGCGAGCAACTCGCTGCGGAGGCTGCGCAGCAGCGAGGCGCGGGGAGCGTTCGGGTGTTCGAGCTGGCCGAGGGCGGTGTGCAGCCGCCCGGTGGGGATTTCAAATCGCTGGCCGCCGTCGTGCACAAGCCACTGCTTGGGCAATGAGGCGCGGAGCTCTTCAGGCGTCACACTCCCCTTCTCGACCAGCGCAATCAGCTCTGACCAGCGGTCCAGTTCCGCCCGAAAGGCGGCAACGTCCAAGTCCACCGGTGAAGACCGGACAACGCCCGTCGGAGCCGCAAGGCACGGCACTGCGATCAAGCAGACGGCAACACAGAAGAGAAACACCAGCCCGAAGAACCGAGAACGGTTCATCTCTGCGAACTCAGGAAGCAACCGAGGAGGCGCCTGGCGCCGCGGCGGAACCCGGTTGGTCGAGAGCGGCCATCATCATCTGCAGGTCAAGCGCTTCCTTGCGGATGCGGCAATCATAATAGAACAGCGAGAAAGCGATGGTGGCGAGAGGACCAATGAGAACACCTCCCACGAACGCGCCCACGAGCGTCGCCGTCGGCAGCCAAGCGGCATTCTCTCCCCGGCCCACCAGAACAGTCTGCGCGAGTTCGAACGGCATGGTAAAAACGAAGGCCGCCGCCCAGCTCAACACCAGGAAGAGAATGTAAACAAGCAATGCTTCGCGGCGCCGTCCTTCGGTCAGCGCGGCGCTGCGGGCCATCGCCGGTTTCGCCTTCAAATCCTCGAGCATGGCGGCCGGGATGGCGACCGAATAGCGCAGAAGGGCGCGCACGCCCGGGATGATCAGGAGCACGAGACCGATCGCGACGCGGAGACCGGTGCTGAACAGCACGTCGATCACGCGCATGAGTTTTCCGCGCACGCGGCGGTAGGCATCACGAACGGTGATCTGGCGGCCGAGGTAAATCTCCGAAACGGCAAACACTGTGGCCGCCTGCGCCATGGCGTACATTGCCCAGAAAACGATAACGCCCAGGAAAAACGTCAAGGCAATCCCCACAAGCAAACTGGTGAAAAACGACGGCGACGCGATACCGGGTGACGAGCTCAGCATGGGTATCAGCGAACGCATGGCCTCCTGAACCAACTGCGCCGCCAGAATGATGACCTGAGGGATGGCCATAATCCCGATGAAGAGCCAAAAATGCTGACGGTAGAGCGAAAAGGTCCGGTCCAGCAATTCTCCCGTGCTCAAGGGCCGCAGGTCAGCCGTGGTCATGGACACCTCCAGTCCAAAGGGGATCGGTTGAAGCTCACGTATCTAACAATAGAAGTTCCAATTATTGCAATACCAAAAAAAAGAGGGCAGAAAGGTTTGTTGCCGGCGGCGGATGCGGCCGTAGAGGCGAAATGACTGATCGTGACGTAAGAAAAAACGGCGCGGCGATTTTGCCGTCCCTCGCTGCCCGGCTCTCACCCAGCCCCGAAGCGAATTCCCTCCGCCCCATCTCACTCAAACACAACAACCCCGCCAGGGGAACGATGCGAGCAGAATCTCCCGGACGAGAGTGACTCTTGCGGGAGTCCCGCGAGTCGTGTTGAATAGAGCGGAAATCCCTTACTGGAGGAGTGCATGAGCTTGACCAAAGCGCTGTTGCCTGAGTACGACCACGAGATGAAGAATACGCGAAAGACGATCGAACGGGTGCCCGAGGACAAGCTTGGCTGGAAACCGCATGAAAAATCCCCGACGATGGGCTGGCTGGCAACGCACCTGGCCCACCTTCCCCTTTGGGCGATCTCGGCCATTGAAAAGGATTCACTGGATCTTGCGCCCGGGGGTGTCCCGATCGAACGGCTTCCGGAGGCGAATTCGAGGAATGAGATCATCGAGCGGTTCGACAAGAACGTAGCCGCGGCGCGCGCGGCCATCGCCGGGGCGAGCGACGAGCACCTGCTACAGCCCTGGTCGCTACTGATGAATGGCAAGACGGTTATGACGCTGCCGCGGATGGCCGTGCTGCGGAGTTTCGTCATGAATCACGGCATCCACCACCGCGCGCAGCTTGGCGTGTACCTGCGGCTGAACAACGTGCCGGTGCCGGCGATCTACGGCCCGTCGGCGGATGAGGGAGCCATGTAAGGGTGGGCCGCGCGGCGAGAACGGGGAAAACCGAACGCGCGCTGATTGAGGGCCTTCAGGCTCGGCTCCAATCGCATGCGAGTTTGCGGGCGAAGGCGTGGTGGGAGGGCTATCTCAAGGGAGCGGCAAAGTTCCGTGGCGTACCGATGGGCGTCATCCGGGAATGCCTGCACACGTGGTGGCGGACCGGAGGCATCGGCTCGCTCCCTGTGGCGCGGCAGAAGGCCATTGTGCTCGCGCTGATTCGCGAACGATACACCGAGGACAAGCTGGCCGGCATCCTCGCTTTCGCGGAGATTCTGCTTCCGCATTTGGGAATCGGTGACCTCCCGGCAATGTCCGCGCTCTACGAGCTTGGGCACATCGCGGACTGGAACGTATGCGACTGGTTCAGCGTGAAAGTCCTTGGCCGGATGGTCGAGCAGACGGTGAACCGCAAGGACATGGCTCGATCGATCGCTGTGTGGCGCGACGCTCCTGGACTCTGGCAGCGGCGTGCCGCCTGCGTCGCCTTTGTCAACCTGGCCAAGCGTGGCGACAAGGTGCTCCCCGGCCTTTCAGCTCTCGTGCTCCGGACCTGCAGCGTCAATGTTCGCTCGAAAGAGCGATTTCTTCAGACGGGAGTTGGATGGGTGCTGCGAGAGCTTTCGCTTGCCGAGCGCGACGCCGTCGTCGCGTTCGCCCGCACCCATGCGCCGCAGATGTCGCGGGAGTGCATGCGCTATGTCACAGAGAAGATGCCCGAAGATCTAAGGCGAGAGCTCATCGCCGCCCAGGGGAGCAGCCCGCCGGGCAACAAGCGAAAGCACCGAACACATCGAAAATAAAATAGAAGAGCAGTGGGCAGGTCTATATGCCGGATCCTGTCGGCGCGCGCACAAGCAAGATTTCCCCGGCAGAAGGTTTCGAGCGGAGTCCATAGTCAAATTCTCATTTCCGCTTCGCGCGCGAGAAGCTCAGATTTAGCTGAACCAGTTGCTGCGGTAGGCAACCCACCAACTCACGACTGCGATGGGTATCGTCGCGACCAGGGCCCACAGCAACGGTAGGGAGAAATCGGCGACCAGCCCAAGCCCCAAAAAGAGCGTCCAAAAGATCTTCTTTTCCATGGGGTGCCAGTGCCGCTTGTTTTATCCAGCCTGTTTCGAAGAAAGTGCGCTGGCCGTACATCGAGCCGGCGCAGAACGAATCTCCCTGAGCAAGGATCGGCGAAGAAAAAATTTGGCGGGCAGGTCTATAAGCCGGATCCTGTCGGTATGCGTCCGACGAACGGCCTGCATACCGTGACGATCATTCCTCTAGGCGGCGCATCGCTGCGCCGCTCAAGCGGCCTACCCGAGGGTTGATGCCCGCGCCGATTGCTCGGTGCGGGCTATGGCTTGCGCCACAACGGGCCGGGACAGCCCTCCCCTCCTATTTGGCCTTGCTCCACGCGGGGTTTGCCGTGCCTCCGATGTCGCCATCGGAGCGGTGGGCTCTTACCCCACCTTTTCACCCTTACCAGATGTGCTCTGCCCTTGGAGGATGTGCCCGAGGTTTTCCTCGGGCCTGTCACAGAGGCGGAACGCACCGGCGGTTTATTTTCTGTGGCACTGTCCGTAGTTCGTAGCACAGGCTTGCAGCCTGCGCAAATCCACGCATCGCGCCGAACTGAGCATGCGTATTCTGCGAAGATCGCACAGGCTATAAGCCTGTGCTACAAACCCCCTGGCGTTACCAGGCGCGTTACCCTGCGGAGTCCGGACTTTCCTCCAGCATAATGGCGGCGTAAAGCCGCCGCTACACCAGCGATCGTCTGACCTGCCCGCCAGTCATCAATTATACGCGGCTTTGCGGCAGGAGGGGAGCAGACGTATCGCGCCATCTAAAATGTAACCGAAGGGAGCAACATCGCGCCATTTAAGATGTAACCCAACCAAAACGCGTTTTGGAGGAGGACAGGTTGGGGAACCACGGGCGATGGGAGTATCTGCGGGCGATTTATGGGCGC
>JACQDE010000044.1 GCA_016201285.1 Acidobacteriota bacterium
CGCCCAAAAGCTCACCAGCGAAGCCGCCACCGATCTCGAAAAAATGGGTATTGGGGTGGATGTTCTCACCATTCAGGAAATCAGCGACGAGGAAGGCTACCTCGACGCCCTCGGCAAGCGCCGCACCGCTGAAGTGAAGCGCGACGCCACCATCGGCGAGGCCGAAGCCACGCGCGATGCCAAGATCAAGTCCTCGCTGGCGCTCCAGGAAGGCGAGCGCGCCAAATTCTCCGCCGACGCCGAGATTGCGCAGGCCCAGCGCGACTTCGCCATCCGCCAGGCGCAGTATCAGGCAGAAATTGAAACCCAGAAAGCCAGGGCCGCCCAGGCCGGGCCGCTCTCCGAGGCCACCGCACGCCAGGGCGTCGTCGGTGAAGAAGTCAAAGTCGAACGCACGCGCACGCAGGAAATGATCTCCGTGCAGGAGCAGGAAGTCGCGCGCAAGCAGAAGGAACTCGAAGCCACGGTGATCAAGCCGGCCGAGGCCGAACGCCAGGCCGCCATCACTCGCGCCGAGGCCTCCAAGCAATCTGCCATCCTCGAGTCGGAAGGCAAGCGCTCGGCGATGATTGCGATGGCCGAAGCCGAGCAGTAAAAGCTGCGGGCGGCGGCACGCCCGACGGCGGCTCCTCCGGCATGACGCGCCTCGCAAAAACCGGCCCCGCCGTGGTCTTCAGCCTCTTGCAGCAACTTGAGGCGCTGGGCCTGAACCTGCCCGGCGTGTTGCAACAGCTCGGCATTCAATCCAACGGCGGCACTCCGCCGGGTCCGAGTGGGGCGCCGCCCGCCGAACCCGAATCCCCCTTGAAAGGGAAGAAAGCGTAGGGGCGCTTTCTTTTTGGAATCACGTCATGCCTGGCAAATTCACTTCGCGCACCCCGTGGCGGGAAAAGCTTGAAAAGCCCAAGGTGAAGCTTCCGAAAATCGTCCGTGTGCCTCCCCAGTGGCGGAAGCAGTACGGCACGGGAACGATGGTCATCGCCCGGCCGCTCGATGTGGACGCGCTGATCCGCACTGTGCGCAAAGGCAAGCTCGTTACGCAGACGCAGCTTCGCGAGCGGCTTGCGCGCAAGTACCGCGTGGACCACGCCTGCCCGCTGACGACCGGCATCTTCGTGCGCATCATCGCCGAGGTTGCCGAAGAGGACCGCCGCGCCGGCAAAAGCCGTGTCACTCCGTACTGGCGCGTGGTCCGCGACGATGGCAGCCTCAACGAAAAACTCCCCGGCGGCCCCCCGGCCCAGGCTCGCCGTCTGCGTGCCGAGGGATTTGCCATTGCGGCAGGGAAAGGAAGAAAGCCGCCGCGCGTAAAGGAATTCGACAAATATCTCGCCCGTCTCTAAGTCAAAGGACCACGTGTCTCGATGCCGGAAATCTTCCGCACTGCCCCGGTCAAAATCACCAGCGAGTCCGCCGTGGTCGTCATTCATTGCAGCGACCCGCGCTACCAGCCACACTTTCAGGATTTCCTCAACGCCGGCCTCAAGCTGGAGCGTTACGCGCTCATCGCCGTTCCTGGCGGCGCACACTTTCTTACGCTGGTGGATTACCTGCCGAAGTTCTCGTGGGTGGGCTGGCGGTGGCTGAAGTTCGTCCACGACGTCGCCCGCGCCGAGCGGCTGATTCTGATCGGGCACGACGAGTGCCGCTGGTATCTCGACATGCGTTTCGGTCACGACGCCAGGCGGCTGCGCGAGCGCGTCATCGAGGATTTGCGCTGCGTCAGCACCGGCATTACCGAGCGGTTTCCTCATCTTCGCGTCGAGCTCTTCTTCGCTCGCCTCGGCGGCGACCACGCCACTATCGAATCCGTGTAGCGCCGGCCTTTCGGCTGGCTCTTATTGCTCTCTGCGCCTCTGCGTTGTGTTGGCTCCCACGCGGCGCAGCGAAGAATCCGCTTGACAAACTCCTGTAACATCTGTATATTCTGTACTGACAGAAATAGGAGAAATAACGATGGCCCGGCTGACCCCCGTCCAGCAGAAGTTCATCCTCCACTGGGGCGAAATGGGCACGCGCTGGGGCATCAACCGCACGGTCGCCCAGATCCACGCCCTGCTCTATCTTTCCCCCGACCCTCTGCCCGCCGAGGAAATCGCCTCCACGCTCGGCGTGGCCCGCTCGAACGTCAGCACCAGCCTGCGCGAGCTGCAAGCCTGGGGCATCGTGCGCGTGGTGCACGCGCTGGGCGACCGCCGCGACCATTTCGAATCCATGCGCGATGTCTGGGAGATGTTCCGCATCATTCTCGAGGAGCGCAAGCGCCGGGAGATTGATCCCACGCTGGCGCTGCTGCGCGGCCTCGTCGCCGAGTCGGCGAAGGGCGCCCAGGCCGACACGCACACCCACGAGCGCCTGGCCGCCATGCTCGAGTTCCTCGACACCGCCGCCGCGTTCTACGACGAAGTCCGCCGCATGCCGTCCGGTGCGCTGCGCGGCATCGCAAAGATGCGCGGCAAACTCGGCAAGCTGATCGCCTTCAAAGGCTCTTGAGGGAGTTCGCGTCCGGGAGGAGGGAACCGTGTTGCGGCGAAGCAGTACCTGGCTGATTGCCATCGGCCTGCTCCACAGCGTGCTTGGCATTGTCTGGGCGGCGGGCTCGCCCGCGCTCCGCGCGGAATTCATCCGCTCTGGCCTGCTGGACGCCGTCAACGATCACTCGCCACGCGCGACCTTCTACTTCTGGTTTCTGCTCGCCGGCTTTTGCATGATTCTTCTGGGCCAGCTTGGCCTCTGGGCTGAGCGCGCGCTCCAGCGCCCCCTTCCTGCATTCGTCGGCTGGGAGCTTCTGGTGATTGCGCTATTCGGCGTCGTTCTGGATCCTGACTCAGGCTTCTGGTTACTTCTTGCGCTCGCGATTTACATCCTCGTGACAGCCCAGCGAGCTGCCAGAGGGGCGCGAACGGGCAGGCAAGCGGAGGATCAGGCATGAACGCTCTCTTCTCGGATGGCCCAACAAAGAACAACACGCGCCGCGGCTGGGTTTTCTACGACGCTGAGTGCGCCTTCTGCACTTCGCTCATTCTCCGGATCGGGCCGGCGCTCCTCCGCCGCGGCTTCCACTGCGCCGCGCTTCAGGATGGATGGGTTGCGCTCGCGCTTGGCATCCCTCGCGAAGAACTTCTCTCCGACCTCCGCCTGCGCACGGCGCGGGGCGAAATCCTGAACGGCGCGGACGCCATCGTTTATCTCTCGCAATTCATCTGGTGGGCGTGGCCGATGTACGCCTTCGCGCAAATTCCCAGCCCGCGCGAGCTGCTTCGCGTTGCCTACCGCTGGATCGCTGCGCGCCGCCATTGTTCCGCTGCCGCCGCGCTGGACGGTGCCCGCCACGCAAAACCGGCCCGTTGAGTGAACGGAGGAGTCGCCGATCATGTTCCGCTTCTCGGATCTTTGGCGCTGGGACGGCACGATCGGCCGCGGCCCTTATGCGCTCATCGGCCTGCTCGCCTTTGCCCTAAAGCACAATCTCGACCGTTTCGTTGCAGGGGCATTTTTCCAACGCAATTGGGGAGTATTCAACTACTGGGTGCCGCTGTCTGCTGTGGTGCGTATCACTTCGCTCTCGCCGGCCGACAGATTTTTTCTGGGCACTATGCTGTTGATCTCGCTGCCATTTGTTTGGATAGGTGTCTCGTTGACTCTCAAGCGACTGCGTGCCGCTGGGCTGCCCGGCTGGATGGTCGCGCTGTTTTTTCTCCCGTTCCTGAATCTGGCTTTTTTCGTGCTGCTCTGTGTTCTGCCTTCGCGCGGAGGAGAAGCGAGCGAACTGCCTCCGCGCGGTCGCGCCGGGGCGCTGCTCGACCGCCTACTCCCCGATCATCCCTGGGGCAGCGCGGCAGTTGCGATCCTGATCACATCACTGTTCGGTGCTGCCGCCACGGAATTTTCGGCGCGCCTGCTGACCGAGTACGGCTGGGGACTCTTCACCGCACTGCCGTTTTGTCTGGGCCTAAGCGCGGTACTGCTCCACGGCTATCATCGCTCGCGCTCACTGGCCAATTGCCTTTTTGTCGCGACGCTGGCTCCAGTGCTCGTCGGTGGGCTGCTGCTGTCATTCGCGGTGGAAGGAGTGATCTGTTTGGTGATGGCCCTGCCGATAGGGCTGCCACTCTCGCTTCTCGGGGGCGTAGTGGGCTATTACATCCAGCAGCGCCACTGGAACCGGCTGGATGCGCCGGCAACGCTGGGGATGCTTTTGCTCCTGGTGCCTTCGATGATGGGGATCGAGGCCGCGCTCCCTCAAACCCCGCCGCTGTATGCCGTCCGTACAGCCCTTGAAATCAATGCCCCGCCGGAGCGCGTCTGGCAGCAGGTCATAGCCTTCAGTGAGATCACCGAGCCGCCGGAGTGGATTTTCCGAGCCGGCATCGCCTGGCCCATGCGCGCGGAGTTGCACGGCAACGGCCCCGGCGCCGTGCGCTATTGTATTTTTTCCACCGGCGCATTCGTTGAACCGATCGAAATCTGGGATGAGCCGCGGCTGCTGAAGTTCTCCGTTGCCTCAAATCCACGGCCGATGCAGGAACTGACTCCTTATGGCGAAATTAACGCGGCGCACCTCGACGGATTCCTTGTCTCCCGCGCCGGCCAGTTCCGGCTGGAGAGACTCGCGGACGGCCGCACACGGCTCGAGGGCACGACTTGGTATCAGCACGGACTCTGGCCTACGTCGTACTGGCGGGTCTGGTCGGATTTCCTCATCCACCGCATTCACCTCCGCGTCCTGCGCCACATTCAGAGACAAGCGGAGCAAAGCACGGAATCGCCGCGCAGCTCGAAGGGCAGACAGCAATAAGAAGTATTCGAGACAGATTTCCAAGTGAGTATTTGGACTGCGCGCTACATCCCGGCCAGGGCTTCGAGTTTCTGGAGGTCGCCGGCGCTGCCGATAGCGATCAAGTGGTCGCCGGCGCAGAGCACCTCATCCGGCGCCGGGCTGAAGGTCATCGTCCCGTCAATCTTCCTCAAGGCCACGATCATCACGCCGGTCCGCTTGCGGATCTGCGCGCCTTCCAGTGTTTTGCCGGCCAGCGCCGAATGATCGGGTATGAGGAGTTCTTCGATCTGAATATCCATGCGCTGGCTGCCGAACGCGCTGTCAATGAAGTCCAGCACGTGCGGGCGCAGCACGAGCTGCACGATGCGATGCCCGATGAACTGGTAGGGCGAGAGCACCTGCGTGGCGCCGGCGCGCCGCAGCTTGGGGATGGCCTCTTCCTCGCTGGCCCGGGCGATGATGGGCATCCCCGGCCGCATGCCGCTGGCCGTCAGGACGATGTACAGGTTATCGGCATCAGAAGTCACCGCGGCCACCAGGCCTTTGGCGTGCTCGATGCGCGCCTGGCGCAACGACTCTTCGGTGGCGCCGCTCCCGATCAGCACCGGGATGTCTTCCTTCGCGGCCCACTCCGCGCGTTGCTGGTCAACCTCGATGATGAGGCAGGGGATTTTGTGCGCGCGGAACTCCCGAGCGACGGTGCGGCCCACGCGGCCGGCCCCGCAGATGATGTAATGGTCTTTCATCCTTGCGATGTCGCGTTCCAAGCGCCGCCTTCCCACGAACGAACCGAGCTCGAATTCTAACAGAGCCTGCGTCGCCGTGGCCACCAGCAGACCGCCCGCCGTCACCGAAGACAAAATCAGAAAGATGTTGAAGATGCGTCCCTCGTGGGAGAGGGTGCGGATTTCCCCATAACCGACCGTCGTCATCGTGATGACGGTCATGTACAGGCCGTCGAACCAGGGCCAGCCCTCGATGATGTGAAACCCGGTGGCGCCGATGGCGCAGACGGCCACAATCAGCAGGAACGCGAGCAGCAATCTGGTTCTGAGCGTCATCATGGGCGGGGGGAATCGTCCTTCGGCAGGGAACCGTTGTCAAGCGGCGAGAAGAAATGGCGTGGCGCGCCTCTATGTTCCGGCGGCGGCCTCGCGGGCCAGCACTTTGTTGTAGTACGACTCGTACCGGGGAATGATCTTGCTGGCACAAAACTCCCAGCTCGCGTTCTCGCGCGCCTTCTGGCCCATCTCCCGGCCGCGATCGGCGCGAGAGAGAATATCAATCGCGTGTTTGCCTGCCGCCGCCACATCGCGCGGCACCACCAGATAGCCGTCCGCGCCGTGCTTGACCACCTCCGGCAGCCCGCCGACGCGCGAGGCGATCACCGGAACCTCGCAGGCCATCGCTTCGAGCGCCGCGAGCCCGAAAGATTCCAGGTCGCTCGGCAGCAGAAACAGGTCCGCCTGGGAGAGCTTGTCATAGACGCGGTCCTGTTTGCCGAGGAAGTGGACGTCGCGCGCCAGCCCTTTCTGCCGCACCAGCCATTCCGCGGCGCCGCGGTCCGGGCCGTCGCCGATGAGCACCAGCTTGGCGCGCATTTTCTCCCGGACGAGCGCGAAGATCTCCACCACGTCGGTCACACGCTTCACCGGGCGGAAGTTCGAGAGGTGCATCAGGATGGGTTCCCCGTCCGGGGCCCATTCGGCGCGCAGTTCCGGCATTTCGTGGCGGCGGTACACATCGCAGTTCACGAAGTTGGGGATCACTTCGATCGGCCGTTTGATTTCAAACTCCCGCTGCGTGCGCTCCTTCAGATACGTGGAAATGGCAGTGACGCCGTCGCTCTGCTCAATCGAAAAGCGCGTAATGGGCAGATAGCTCCGGTCCGCCCCAACCAAGGTGATGTCCGTTCCGTGCAGCGTGGTGATGAACGGCAGTCCGGCATTGCGCGATGCCGCCATGGACCGCGCCAGCAGCGCGCTCACCGAGTGCGGAATCGCATAGTGCACGTGCAGCAAGTCCAGCCCGGCTGATTCCGCCACCTCGCCCATCTTCACCGCCAGCGCCAGCGCGTAGGGCGGGTGATCAAACAGCGGATACGTGGACACCTCGACCTCATGGAAATGGATGCGGTCACTCGACGGGTCCAGGCGGAAAGGAGGGGCGTAGCTGATGAAATGAACCTCGTGCCCGCGCGCGGCCAACTCCATGCCCAATTCCGTGGCCACCACGCCGGAGCCGCCATAGGTCGGATAACAGGTGATCCCAATTTTCATCTCGTAGACTCTACCTTTCGCGTGCCGGCCGTCGCAAGCCAGCTTGCCGTCAAGCCGGAGCGGATGCTACATTCCCATGTTCCCATTGGACGCGCGAGGAGCGGGTTCGGGTGCTGCGACTTGCGAACAAAGCGGCCTTCATCCCCGGCGGCGGAACGGGCATCGGCCGCGCCTGCGCGCTGCTGTTGGCCCGGGAAGGCGCGCAGGCGACGTTGGCGGGCCGCCACAGCGGCCTGACGGCTTACTGACATGCGCCCGCACTTGTCCAAACTTGCCCGTCTGGCGGAGAGCGAGTTCGCACGCCGCCTGCGCGAAAGCAATTCCGGCCGGCTGTTCGGCTTCGAGCTGGAAGCTGCGGAGCCTGGCCGCGCGGTCATCCTGATGCGCGTGCGCCCAAAGCATCGCCAGGTGCATGGGGTGGTGCACGGAGGCATTCTCGCTGCGCTGGCCGATACCGCCGCGGGCGTGGCCTGCTACATGCTCCTGCCGCGCGGCACGCGCCTCGCGACCATCGAAATGAAGATCAATTACCTGGAGCCGGTGGAGAAGGGAACCATCGTGGCCGAGGCGCGCGTGCTCCGTAAGGGCCGCACCACTGCGGTCGCCGAATGCGACGTCCGTGACGCCGATGGCGCGCTCGTCGCGAAGTCCCTCCTGACATTCTCGATTGGCAGGATCGAAAGAAGAAGGCGGTCGTGACTGTAGAACGCGGAAAATGGGGCAGGCCGAAACATTTCGCCGCCCGCGACGCTTCGGCCTGCCGGAGACTTATTGCCCGTTCGAGCCGCCCTGCGCGGCATCTTCGCCGTCTTTGTAGAGATATTTGATGCAGTGCTTGTAGATCAGCAGGTTCGGGCTGCCGTTGCGGGTCAGCTTAATGCAGTCTTTGTCGTACCACTCGACCGTGCCCTTCAGCACTTCGCCGTCGGTCAGCACCACGGCCACCGGCGTGCGCGCCTGCATCTGCTTCACGTAGTAAAAATTCTCCGCAAACGTCTGGTCGGGCGGGGTCGGTTTCTTGCGCGGCTGCACCTGCGCGGCTACCTGCGGCCGGGCGGTCAGTTGCTCCTTCACGTCTGTCAGCGAAGGGCGAATCAACTTGCGGTTTACCATTACGTGCTCCTTCTCCATGGGGCCCCCGGGATCATGGCGCTGCTCCTTCTTTGGATGCATAAGACCCTCCCCGGGTAGCGGTGCTGCTTTTCCGGCTCACCGGCGCCGCTTAGCGGCCTGCCAGTGACACCGCGACGTTTTCCAGGCCCAGTTGACGGTTGACGTTGCGTCTCAGTCTGCCGTGCAACTGGTCCAGCCGCCTGGTCGCTTGGCCCACCCATTCGAGCGTGGCCTTCGCGCTGAGTGCCTCCAGTTCCTGCCGGAGGTCCGGATTCCGCAGAACGCAGTTCTTGGGCTCGCAGGACAACTCAAGCAGGTCTGTCAGTAAACTATAGAACAAGTCGAGGATGTTTTCAAACGGCGTCTTCTCGTTCTTCGTTAGCTGCGCCGTCATCGCGAAAAGCTTTCCCACCGGTCTTCCGGCCGCGCCCAGCTCGATGACCCGCAGCACGTCGCGCCGCAGGCGCTGGGATTCCTCGAGGTCCATCACCAGTGCGGTACCGATGCTCCCCTGCGAAAGCTGCGCCACCAGCCGCCGCTCCGCCGGCCTCAACTCCGCGCGCCGCTTCAGGAACTCCTCCACCTGTTCGGGCGGGAGCGGCGCGAAGTAGAAGCGCAGGCAGCGCGACTGGATGGTTCGCAGCAGCAGGTCCGGACTCGGCGCCAGCAGGATGAGCGTGGCCGTCTCCGGCGGTTCTTCGAGGATTTTCAGGAAAATGTTGGCGTTGTCCCAGCGCATCGTTTCCGCGCCGTCGAGGATGAACACGCGCCGCCGTGCCGCCGGGCGAAAGTACGCCGCGCGCTGCGCCGCGCGCAACTGCCCCATGCGAATCACCGGCCGGGCCACCGGTGTTCGCAGCCGCACCGGGTCCGGCACGATCACGCAGACGTCCGGGTGGGTTTGCAGCAGCAGCGGCATGCGTTCGACTGCGGCCGCGTCCGCGCTCTCCCCGCGCTCAGCGAGGCCCCGCTCGATGAGCGGCTGCGTGTCCGCGAGCTGCGCGATGCTGCGGCACGGCGCGCACGCGCCGCAAAAATCGTCCGTCATCCGTTCGCAGTTGGCCGCCTGCGCAAACATCCGCGCCAGCGTGTACTTGCCCACGCCGCGCGGCCCGGTGAAGAGCAGCGCGTTCGGCACGCGTCCCGCGCGCAGCATCCCCCGCAGCGCAGTGAGAATGTTTTCATTGCCCAGAAAATCCGCGAATCCCATGCGTCTCTCTCTATCGCCGCTTGCGCCGCACCAGGAATCCCGCGCGCGCTTCGATCCGCTGTGCAAGTTCCTGGTGAATTTCGTCCGGCGGGCGGAGTTTCCCGGCCGCCGCATCAAAGCATTCAATCGTCAGCCAGTGCGGCCCCTCTGCCAGCCGGTCATACACCTTGGCCGCCGACTCCAGGTGCTTCAGGTCGGCCTCCTGGAGGTCTTTCTTTTTACAGGTGTAATCCCGCTTGGCCTTGCGCTCTACGAGTCGCTGCGCACGCGCCGCCGGAACGCGCAAATACACGACCAGTTCTTCCGCGGGCAGGCCATAGATGCGGTATTCCAGCTCCGAAAGCCAGTGGATGAACGCCGCGCGGTCTTTCTCCGGCACGCGCGCGCCCTGGTGCGCGAGGTTCGAGCCGATGTAGCGGTCGGCGACCACCACTCGGCCCTTGTCCAGCGCGCGCTCCAATTCCTCTTTGGCCTCGAGGCGGTCCCCGGCAAAGAGCAGCGCCGAAAAGTGCGCGTCCACGTTGGGGAGCCGGCCGAACTCACCGTTCAGAAATCGCGCCACCATCCGCCCGAAGAACGAGTTGTACCGCGGAAAGCTGAACCGCGTGAACGCCACACCGCGCTCCTCGAGCAGCTTGCACAGCAGATCAATCTGCGTGCGCTTCCCGGCGCCGTCGATTCCTTCCATGGCGAGAAACTTGTTGTGGACAATCATCCGTCGTGTGGTGCGGTCCCGCTCTGCGGGATGACTAGCAATCAGTTTAGCCCGACTGCCCGCCTACAGCAACCAGCCCCTGCCTTCACCCTGTCAACTGCCACCTGCTTCCTGCTCCCGGCACCCTGCTCCCCGGCCACTGGTCTCTGCATGTTCACTCTGCCACTCTGGCACCCTGCAACTCTTTAACCCTTTCGCTCTTTAACTTTCTTCTCCGCACTCTTAGACTATCACTGTGTCCATTGCCGAAAACCTGGCGGAGATTCGTGCGCGCATCGCCCGCGCCGCTGCGCGCGTTAAACGGAATCCGGACGAGATTACCCTCGTCGCGGTTTCGAAAACTTTTCCCGCGGCGAAAATCCGCGAAGCCTACGCCGCTGGCGTCCGCCACTTCGGTGAGAATCGCGTGCAGGAGTGGGAAGGGAAGTTTTCTCAGGTCGCCGACCTGGACGCCACTTGGCGCCTGATCGGCCATCTGCAGAGCAACAAGGTCCGCCGCGCCGCCAGTCTGTTTAACGCCATCGACTCTGTGGACAGCCTCTCGCTCGCGCAGAAACTCGACCGCGCCCTTACCGAATGTAGCGGCGGCCTTCTCCGATTTACGGAGTCCGGTGGACTCCATCGGAGTCTGCAAACCGGACAGCTCGGCATGGGTTCTGCTGCACCACCGGCCCGTCTTCCCATCCTCATCGAAGTCCGCCTCTCCCCCGAAGTCACCAAATCCGGCGCCCACCCCGACGACCTGCCGGCGCTTGCGGAAGCCATCCTTGCGCTGCCGCACCTGGATCTCCGCGGCCTGATGACCATCCCGCCGCTGCTCAATACCCCCGAAGACGTCCGGCCCTTCTTCCGCCGCCTCCGCGAACTCCGCGATTCTTTGCGCTCTCACTTGGATTCGGTTGATGGTTCTCACCTGAAACCTGACACCCGACACCTGATACCTATCCTTTCCATGGGCATGTCCCACGACTTCGAAGTGGCCATCGAAGAAGGCGCCACGCAGGTCCGCCTCGGCACCGCCCTCTTCGGCGAACGCACTGCCCACTAACGGCCCCGCGCGTCTCCATTCGGATGCTGAAGGAGCTGCCTAAATATAGTATTGACTTATTCACTTATGAGTATAGAGTTCTGCCCGTTCGGCTGACTCCCCTTGCCGCCCAGGAGGAACCGTGGATCGCATGCCGGTGTCAAAACATTCAGGGCCTCGGGACCGCGTGGTTTCCATGCGTCGCTCGCAGTGGCGAAGGGTAGCAATAATGGCTTGCTTTGGCCTGATGCTGAATTCGGCGGTGTTTGCGGGCACGTTCAACGCCTTCGGCCCGGAAAACTACCGCCGCGAAAGCGGTCCTCCGGTGACGGTGACGAAAAGCTTCTCCGTCCGTAATCCTTCTACAACCTACAAGATTCAGATCTACAACGGCGGCATGGAAGACGGTGAATTCGAGCGCGTGTCCAGTTCGGTCATAACTCTCAACGGCGTTCAGATCGTTGGCCCTTCCGAGTTCAATCAGAACGTCTCCTTTATCGAGAAGCCGGTGGCCCTGCTCGGCGCGAATGAGCTCTCCGTCGAGCTGCGCGGCAAGCCTGGCGGCGGCATCACTATCCGCATCGTTGGCGTGGACAACGACCTGCCCACCATCGTTGCTTCGGTGAATCCACCCGCGAACCAAAACGGCTGGCACAGCACCAATGTAACCGTGTCGTTTATTTGCGACGACGCCACTTCCGGTGTGGCCTTCTGCCCGTCTCCAACCACGCTGACCACCGAAGGCGCAAGTCAGACGATTACCGGCACCGCCACCGACAACGCCGGAAACAGCGCCACCGCCGGCGTTTCCATCAATCTCGACAAAACGCCCCCTGCTGTTACCGTTGACTCCCCCGCAAGCGGACAGGTCTTTACCGCCCCGGATATCACGGTGACCGGCGCCGTGAACGATCTTCTCTCGGGCGTGACCAGCGTGACGTGTAACGGCTTACCGGCTTCCGTTTCCGGCCCCTCGTTCACGTGTCCCATCACGCTTGTCGCGGAAAGCAACGTCATTTTCGTGCTGGCTCGCGATCTCGCCGGCAACGCCGGTTCGGCGCTGGTTACGGTCACTCTCAGGGCCGATACCCTGCCTCCGCCCGCGTCCATTCGCATCACGCCCGGCACGATGACCCTGCTTGTGGGCGAAACCCGCGAGATGGAAGTCGTCGATGAACTCGGCCGTCCGCGCTCGGGCGTAAGCTGGACGGTGAGCAATCCCGCGGTTCTCGAAGTGACGACGGCCACGACAACCACACTGAAGGCGCTTGCGGCGGGTGAAGTGACCTTGTCGGCCTCGCTTCAGGGCCAGACCGCTCAGGCTCATGTCACCGTTTTCGCCGGCACGGCTCTCCCGCCCGGCACGGTCCGCTGGTCCGTCGAGCCCGCTCCCGATTTCGTCACGGCGCGAATTGTCCAGGCCCAGCCGGCGGAAAACGCCCCTGACGTCTATGCTGTCGAAACCAGCCCCTTCGGCGGGACGCTTGTGCGCGCACTCTCTATCGACGGGCGGCAGCGCTGGCAGTCGCTCGCGGCCGCTCCCTCGGAGTATCTCGTCAAGGCAGTCTCAGATACACAAGGCGGTTTGCTGCTTCAGTTTCAAGGCAGCTCGTACATTATCCGGCTCGACCCCGTCAGCGGCCAGCAGTCCTGGCGCTACGACTCACCCGGCCAGATCACTCTCGACTGGGCCGTGCACCCCGACGGAAGTATTTATTTCGTCGAGTTCGCCAACGACTATTCCTCGTCCAGTCTCGTGGCCCTGCATGGCGATACCGGCGCCGAAAAGCTCCGCGTCCCAATCCCGCGTTCCGCTTCCTTCACGCTCAATACGGATTGCTTTGCTGGGCAGACCTTCGGCAGCGAATTCGCTTCCGAATCCGGCCCGCCCATGATTGCTCCGGATGGCTCGGTGTACTTGCAGGTCTCGGTGCTCCAGGACTACTTCGATTACGAGCCCTGCGGTATCGGCAGCCTCTCGTACAACTCCACGCTGAGTCTCTGGAAGATTCTGCCCGACGGCTCGCTTACCACGCAGCCGCTCCAGACCTACAGCGCCTCCGGCTTCGTCACCTCGCGCCCGCCCCGCGCGCTGCCCGCGGAAACCATCCCCGACGGTTCCGACGGCCTGCTCGCCGCCTGGACCCGTTCCGAGCTGTCGCTTTTCGGCGAGCTGCGTGACGCGCGCATGACGCGCGTTCTCGTCTCCGGCGCAACCGCCCAATATTCGCTGCCCTTCTACGGCTGGCCCGCCCCGCAGAGCGCCAACGTCGGCCAAACCCTCGTCCTCGGCGAAGACGGCACGGCCTTCGCCACCGATCAGTCCCAAGTCTTGTCCTTCGATCTCGCCACCGGCGCCGTGCGATGGTCATGGCAGCCAGCACAAGGCCCGGTCGAAATGATCATGGCTACCGCCGGCAACGGCCTCGTCGCCAAAAATCGCGACGGCAACACCGGCCTCGAGACCGTCGTCCGCCTCGATTCATTTGGAGTGCCAACGTACGAATCCTGGAGCAACCCCGCCGTTCAGCACGCAGTCGGCGACCTTTGGTTGGGTCAAGGTTCACTAGTCGGGATCAGTGCATCCGAGGTCGCGTGGCCCGACAGTGGAATTCGCGGCGCTGAACCGGTTATCCGAGTCCACGTTTACAAGATCACTGAAGCGAATATTGACGACGCCCTAATTCGCAGTCGCGTAGGAAGTGCGATCGAATACTGGCAGAAGAAGGCTGGCATACTCATGGACTGGGATAAGAATATTCTGCCTGTTCCAGCGTGTGCGGAAGACAGACCCGGATGCATTCAAGGATCGAACCCCGCACATGAGTATGACATTTCATCCGTAACCAATACAGATAACGTTGCCGAGGCCCTGCGTCGTTTCCGGTCACCCCGGGGTGTAAATTTCCTGTTTGTGTACACTGTAGGTTTCCAAGGTACCAACGTAGATGCGGGTGTGCCGCGCGACAATACCACTGGAGAATTCACCAATCTTGTTTTGGTTTCTCGCAATTCCAAAGATGTCCTAGCCCATGAGATGGGTCACGTTTTTCAACTGGTGCACGTGTCTTTGAGGCCGTTCAATCTCATGTATGGAAGTTGCCCTGTAATCCCCTTTGTCATCCCTTGCCTGTTCACCGACATCGCGAACGCCCTTGCCGACAGCAATTCCCTCAATGAATCCCAGATAGACAAAGCAAAAGCAACTGCGAGGAAACTGGAGCAATGACCATGGCTACCCTGCGTACAATCGCCAAACCTTTGAAATGGGTAGCTCGAGCGGCTCTGGCATTATTACTTCTTGGTGTGTCCGCCGACATAGCTTTCGGTTTGTATGATCTCCGCGACATGCTGCGGCATCCGCCGCTCGATAGGGAATTCCGTGACGTTCGCGTCGGCATGACCAAGGAGGAAATACAGCGAGTTCTTCAAAGAACAGCGGGTGTTCCTGATCCGCTTCATTACAAAATGGATCAATGGTTGTTTTCCGGACCCTGGTATTGCTATTCAATTGCATTTGACTCCAACACACATGTGGTCGTTGCGAAACACCGCACCTACCCTCCTTCCTGCATAGCCGACGTAGAACCCCGCGGGCTCATTTTGCGGTGGTCCTGGCAAAAGTGGGCAGAACTGCGCTGACGCTCGATCAGATCGAGGCTGCAAAGCATAACGCCAGGAAACTCTTAGAATGACCGAAGGAAAAACCTCGCACACAATACCAAGTGGTTCTGCAATTTGGAAGCAGATTGCACAGGAGATCAATCTCTGTGCGCTTCCCGGCGTCGTCAATTCCCTCTCTCCTGCCGAGGTGATTCCGGATGGCTCGGGCGGCCTCCTCGCCTCGTGGACGTTCGGTCTGCTCACCGGTTCCCAGGAGACCCGCATCACTCGCTGGAGCCCCAGCGGCGCTACCGAGTACACCCTGCCGCTCAACGGTTGGGCCAACCCCGCCGAATCCCTGGTCTTGGGCGAAAACGGCACGGCCTTCGCCACCGATCAGTCCCAAGTCTTGTCCTTCGATCTCGCCACCGGCGCCGTGCGATGGTCATGGCAGCCAGCACAAGGCCCGGTCGAAATGATCATGGCTACCGCCGGCAACGGCCTCGTCGCAAAGAATCGGGACGAAACCACCGGTTTGGAAACCGCCGTCCGCCTCGATTCATTCGGAGTGCCAACGTACGAATCCTGGAGCAACCCCGCCGTTCAGCACGCAGTCGGCGACCTTTGGTTGGGTCAAGGTTCACTAGTCGGGATCAGTGCATCCGAGGTCGCGTGGCCCGACAGCATCTGGCCGGAACCAGACAACGATGGAATTCGCGGCGCTGAACCCGATGGAATTCGCGGCGCTGAACCAAAGGTGAAACTCAATGTTTTCAAGGTTGCCGAAGCTGGCCTAACCGACCCTGTAATCACAACAAGAGTGAACCTCGGCAGGGATTTTTGGAGGAAGAAGGCTGGTATCTTATTGGATTGGAATGGGGCCATCGCTGTCGAACCTGCTTGTCCAAGCGAACGCCCCCAGTGCAGCGTCGATGATGACGACAATATTCTGAAGGTCTCGAACCCCGCAGCCCTACAGGAAGTACGCCGTCGGTTCTCGATCCGCCAAGGGAGCTACTTGATCTTCACTCAGTCCACTGGCAGCGGGGCAAGTGGAGTTACCCTCTTCGACTCAATCGGTCCCTATCCTCAGCCCTTGCGCTTCTATAACGTTTCAGTCATCGACAGCCAAAATCTCGATGTCGTTGTTCCTCACGAAATAGGACACCAATTCCAGCTTCAGCATGGCCCGCCTCAGCCAGCCTTGAACCTTATGTGTGGCCCGAGTGGCGCTTGGGGTGAATACCTTTTGATATGCACGCCGTCTGCCGATAAGAAATTGACACCCGATCAAATTCAGGACGCAAAAGCGAGTGCCCGGGCATGGCAATAAATACTGGACGCACGTCCCGCAGGTACGGAGCAATTGCGCTGACCTACATCCTTTCACTGCCGCCAGCCTTTCTGCTGGCCCTGTATGGAGACAGGCTGGTGATGCAATTTCCAGCGATCGTTCACAATCACTTCAAGCCCTCGACTTCCACTCAGTGCGTTCAGGTTGTTCGCGGAATGGAAAAGCGTGCGGTCATC
This sequence comes from Acidobacteriota bacterium, assembly GCA_016201285.1. Lineage (GTDB taxonomy): Bacteria > Acidobacteriota > Terriglobia > Acidiferrales > UBA7541 > JACQDE01. The sequence goes on from JACQDE010000044.1 coordinate 16,258, forward strand.
GAGCTCTTCGCAGGAACACGGGAACCCGAAATCCAGTTTGACCGGGGACACCGCTTGCTCTTCATGCGTTCCGATGGTGGCTGTGTGGTCGAACTGGACCCAGAAAGCGGTCGCGTACGCCACGCCGTGTTTGATCCGAGGTTTGCGACTTTGGATCCACGAGCCACTAAAGATTGGCGGTGAACTCCCGCCCAGGAGGACCTGACCGTGTTCGACCTTCTAAAGCATTTGGTTCGCGCTGTCTTGAGAATTCTCATAATGAGCGCAGCCTTTTGTATTCCCTTCTGGCTCTCAGACCTTTACGGTTTGCCGCTGGCTCACTTGCTTCACGGAAAGGTATTCCACGAGATTCGGCTCGGCACGGGCCGCGAACAAGCAGTCGGCAAGTTGCGTGATGCTGGAATCTCCTGTGGCTTGACCGGGGCGGTTGACCGTCAGGCAAACACTTGCGAATATCAGGATTACTGGCAAACCTACTTCATCGCGATCAATCCGCAGACCGGAATGGTCGCCCGTAAGGAATTTGGCTTCGTCCAGCACAAGAATCTGCTCGAGAGGTTGACCCGAATTCTGCGCGGCTAGAATGGGGTGCCCACCCATGGTCGGTCCGGACGGTGCCGTTTATTTGCAGGTCTCGCTTCTGGATCAGGTTTTCGACTACGAACCGTGCGGCATCGGCAGCCTTTCGTACAACAGCACTTTGAGCCTCTGGAAAGTTTCGCCCGGTGGCTCGTTGGCCGTTCTGCCACTGAAGACCTTCAATTTTGACGGCCCCGGCGCAGGCGCACCGCGCCCGCCCTACGCTCTCCCCGCCGAGACCATTCCGGACGGCGCAGACGGGGTGCTGGCCGCGTGGACCTCAGTGGATGGATTGACGGGTGCGCAGGAACCGCGCATGATCCGCTTTGGTCCCGCTGGCCTCACCGAGTACAGCCTGCCGCTCAACAGTTGGGCCAACCCCGCCGAATCCCTGGTCTTGGGCGAAAACGGCACGGCTTTTGCCACGGACCTGTTCCAGGTCCTGTCTTTCGACCTCGCCACCGGCGGTGTAAATTGGACTTGGCAGCCGCCCCAAGGCCCCCTTGAAATGATCATGGTCACCGCCGGCAACGGCCGGGTTGCCAGCGGCTTCAATCCCTGAGTATCACACGGCGGGAACGCTGAGGAACAACGGATCTCATTTCTCACAACGCCTCCAAGTCGTTTCCCTCATGCGGATGCGATACGTTAGGATGGATGTGGAATGGAAATCTCCGAGCGAAATAGCGCAATCGTTTTTTCGGTCCGCGTGCAGCCGCGCGCGAGCCGTAATGCCATCGAAGGCGAATGGCAGGGCGCGCTGAAGGTCCGGCTGACCGCGCCGCCGGTGGACGACAAGGCCAACGCCGCGCTCTGCGCTTTGCTTGCGGAATATTTGAACATCCCCCGCTCGGCTGTTAGAATCCTCGCCGGCGAACGCAGCCGCTTAAAGCGTGTGGAAATTCGTGGTGTAACGATCCAGCAAATCCGGGAACTGGGCGCTGCGCCAGGGGAACAGAAAAGCGAAAAGAGAAAATAGAAATCAGAAAAGAGGCGGCGATTGTTTGACTGCTCAGTTCTGAAGCTTTGAACGGAACGCTGAGCACTGAAAACTGATCACTGACAACTGATCACTTCCTTATGCCCGACATCAAAGCCATCCAGAACGAACTCCGCGCCAGCAAGATGGACGGTTGGCTGTTCTACGACTTCCATCACCGCGACCCGATTGCCTCGCGCGTGCTGGGGCTGGCGGCGGGCATGGCCACGCGCCGCTGGTTCTACCTGATTCCCGCGCGGGGCGAGCCGCGGAAGCTGGTGCACCGCATCGAGTCCGCCATGCTGAACTCGCTGCCCGGCGAAAAGATCCTCTACGCGGGCAAGGAAGAGCTGAGGAAGGGGCTGGCGAAGCTGCTCGGCCGGGGCAAGAAGCTGGCCATGCAGTACTCGCCGGATAACAAGATTCCGTACCTCTCGATGGTGGACGCCGGCACGGTCGAGCTGGTACGCAGCTTCAAGAAGACGGTGGTCACGTCCGCCGAGCTGGTGCAGAAGTTCGAAGCCTGTTGGTCTCCCGATCAGCTTCAAACGCATCTCCAGGCGGGCCGCGTGATGGACGGCATCATGCAGCAGGCCTTCGGGCAGGCCGGCGCCTACGTCCGCCAGCGCAAGCCGCTCTCCGAATACGCGCTCCAGCAGTGGATCGTCGAGCAGTTCCGCTGCAACCTCCTGGTGGCTGAGGACGCGCCCATTGTGGCTGTCGGGCCGAACTCGGGGGACCCGCACTATGCGCCGATGGCCGGCTCCAGCCGCCCTATCCAGGCAGGCGACTTTCTGTTGATTGACATGTGGGCCAAGACGCGCGCGCCCGGCAGCGTCTATTACGACATCACCTGGACCGGCTATCTGGGCGACAAGGTGCCGGAGAAATACGTGAAAATCTTCGACGTGGCCAAAGAAGCCCGCGACCGCGCCGTCGCCTTCGTGCAGGATGCCGTCAAGCAGGGCCGGCGCATCCAGGGCTGGCAAGTGGACAAGGCCGCGCGCGACGTCATCCGCAAGGCGGGTTATGGAAAATACTTTGTCCACCGCACCGGCCACAGCATCGGGGTGGAGGTCCACGGCAACGGCGCCAACATGGATGGTCTCGAGACGCTCGACGACCGGAGTATCATGCCGCACACGTGTTTTTCCATCGAGCCGGGCATCTACCTGCCGGAATTCGGCGTGCGCACGGAAGTGGACGTGTACGTCGCGGACCGGCAGGCGCGCGTGACGGGCACCATCCAGAATGAAATTATTCCCATCCTTGCCTAGGTGAACGTGTCCGAGGAAAGCGCGAAGGCCCCGCCGGTTCTCCATCCGGCACTCTCGTTACTCGTCGCTGTGGCGGCGTGGGCGGTGCCCGGCCTCGGGCATCTGCTGCTGCGCCGCTGGGGCAGGGCATTCGTCTATTTTCTTGGAGTGAGCACTTTCGCGCTGCTGGGGCTGGCCTTGCGAGGCCACGTTTTCTCCTTGCAGGCAGGCGACGCCTTCGAACTGCTGGGTTTTCTTTCCAATCTCGGCGCCGGTGCCTACTACTTTGTGGCGAAGTACCTGGCGACAGCCGCGCCGGATGTTTCCCGCGCCGCCGGCGACTACGGCACGCGCTTCTTCGCCGCAGCCGGAGTGCTGAACCTGCTTTGCGTCCTGGATGCAGTGGATATCGCCAGCGGGCGGAAGGAGTAAGAGGACTACCTGCCCATGCGCCTGACCCACTTCGAGGCCCTGCTGCTGTTCGCGCTGGTGATTTCCGTTGCGTTTGCCTTTCTCAGCAAGCAATCACCGCGGGAGCGCCTGAAGTATGCGATCTGGTCCTTCATGGCGTTTCTGCTGATTGCCCTCGGCATCGCCTGGCTCATGTTTCCGTTTCCGCGTTAGCCCTTGACGGCTAATCGTGCGGAGCGCTTTGCCTGTTTGACAGTTTTTCCGAGCGAGTGCTACATTGGGATCGCATTGAGCCGAGGTAGCTCAGCTGGTAGAGCAGCCGATTCGTAATCGGCAGGTCACCGGTTCGATCCCGGTCCTCGGCTCCAGTTCTTCCCAGTTTAGGTTTCAGACGTTCTTGCTCCAGGGGGGAGAAGTGTGCCTGGCAGGGCCGGATCTTCCCCCAAAATGAAAAGCCCACCCGCAAAGGTGGGCTTTCCAGAGGGGAGAATCGTTCCAGAGCCATGCGCGGAGGCCCAGAACTCTTTTCCTCAGCGCGAGTCTATGAGAGCGGCAAGCGGGAAGTCAAGTGGCAATCCACAAGAAAACGTCAATTCTAACCCGTCTGTTTTCAATTAATTACTGGTGGAAGCTCAGAAAGTTGTTGAAAAGGATGGAACCTCAGGCAGCGCTGGAAGTTCCTTCGCGCTAGTAGAAATCCTTTGCTTCTATGGGCTTACTGCCGAGTCCCAATTGCAGGATTTCCATCGTTTCTGCGCGGTCGAACACTTTTCCAGGGAAGAAATACTTGGTCACGATCCGCACTCCGCCAAAGGAAATCCCGGCGACAAGTGCAAAAGCCAGCAAAACTCCGATGCCAACCATCATGTGATAGATCGTGTACAAGATCGGCTGGTCGGTGGCCCGGTGTCCGGGCTCGTTCCAACTGAAGTTTGGCTGGTACTGCACTTTCTCCAGCAAAGCCTTCGCAGTCTCCGCAGAATCCGCCTCCAGCGCGATGGCAAGCACGGAGAGAATCCGCCGGACGTACACGACCGGCCGGTCTGTCGGGGCCGTTTCGGCATTGTTCACGTTAAACCAGCGGCCAAGCTCAGCCTGTTTGAGCTGCGCCGCTTGAGGGGTAGGGTAGGAGATGAGCAACAGCGCTGTCTCTTTTCCATTCGTGCGGAAGCGAGCCAGTTGGGCCTCTGCGCCGTAACGAAAGCCGACCCAATCACTCTGTTCAGTGGGCAGCACGCGTGCCAATGATCCAGCCGCCAGCATGAATCGCTCGGAGCCCCGCACCAGCCCTTCCGTGGGCAAGTACTGCACCAGCAGGGGATAGGGCGCACCATCCGCCCACACCAGGAGTTGCTTTTGGAGTGCTTTTAACGCGTTGCGCTGCTCTTCCAGGCCGTCGCCAGTGAAGTCCAGGATGAAGTTTCCCAGTAGCGCGCGTTCCACCTTGCGGCGATGCCCCGAAGTGCCTGTACGTACAGCAGCGGGCACCGCGTCCGTTCTCAGGAAAGAAAAAGCCCCGAAGGCCGTGGTGGAGTCAGGGAAGAGAAAGACGGTCACTTCGACGGTGCGCCCGCCGCGGCTGTAGGTGCGCTGCTCCGCACCGGTCACGCCGTATTCCCTCAGGATGGCTGCGTCCTCGCCGGCGAGTTTCTCGATTTCCTGCGGTCCCGCGGCGACGGCACGCGATGTGGCCCAGTCACCCAGCGATGCAGGAAGCAACTCCTGGCTGGCGGCCAGCCCGGGCACGCTCACCAGCAGAACAGCCCACATTAGAACACAGTTCCGCATGGTTCTCCCTGATTAGACGCCGCGATCTGACGGCCGGTTCCCGGATCGAATCTGCATGGCAACACTCTTCCAAGTGTCACCAATCATTCTGAACGAGCGCACGCTCCCGTCCGGACACTCTACCACCCGCTAACTTTTTGACTCTTTGGTTTTTATTCGACGATGCGCTTAATTTTCCAAATCTCCTTCGCATACTCCGTAATCGTCCGGTCGCTCGAAAACTTTCCCATCCGCGCGATGTTGAGGGTGGCCTTCCGCGCCCACTCCGCCGGCCGCGTGTACTCGGTGGCCGCCTGCTCCTGCGTCGCAACGTAGGCATCGAAGTCCGCGAGATGGAAGTAGTAGTCTCCGTGTTGCAGGATGCCGTCCGCCAGCGGGCGGAACAGCCCGGGCTCATTCGCGCAGAAGCGGTTGCCCAGCAAGCTGTCCATCACCCGCTTGATGCCGGGGTTCGAGCTGTAGAGCTCTGTGGGCCGGTACGTCCAGTTCGCGCGATGCGCCTGGATCTGCTCGGCGGTCAGGCCGAAGATGAAGATATTTTCCCGGCCGACTTCCTCCATGATTTCGATGTTTGCGCCGTCCAGCGTGCCAATGGTCAGCGCGCCGTTCATCGCAAACTTCATGTTGCCCGTGCCCGAGGCTTCCATGCCCGCGGTGGAGATCTGCTCGCTGATGTCCGCCGCCGGCATGATGTGTTCCGCCAGCGTCACGCGGTAATCCGGCACGAAAATCACGCGCAACTGGTCGTTGGCTTTGGGATCCTGGTTCACCACCGCCGCCAGGTTGTTGATCAGCCGGATGATCAGCTTGGCCTTCACGTAACCCGGCGCGGCTTTCCCGGCAAACACGAACACGCGCGGCACCGTCAGCGTCTTGCCATCTTCGACGATGCTGTAATAGAGATGGATGATGTGCATCACGTTCAGCAGTTGCCGCTTGTACTCGTGCATGCGCTTGGCGTGGATGTCGAAGAGAAAATCGGCCGGGGCCGATTGCCTTGTGGTTTCCCAAATCAGGCGCGCCAGCCCCTGCTTGTTGGCCTTCTTCACGCGCATGCATTCCTTCTGGAAGGCGGAGTCCTCGGCGAAGGGCTCGAGCGCACGCAGCTTCCGCAGGTCGTGGACCCAGTCCTCGCCAATGGCCTTCGTGATCGCCCGCGCCAGCTCCGGGTTGGCGTAGAGCAGCCAGCGCCGGTGCGTCACGCCGTTGGTCTTGTTGTTGAACCGCTCCGGCCACAGCTCGGCGAAGTCCGGCACCAGCGTTTTCCTCACCAGATCGGAGTGCAGCCGCGCCACGCCGTTCACCGAATGGCTGCCCACGATGGAAAGGTGAGCCATGCGCACCTGCTTCGGCGTGCCTTCTTCTACCAGCGACATCCGCCGCATGCGCTCCATGTCGCCCGGCCATTTCGCCAGCACCTTTTCCATGAACCGCGAGTTGATTTCGTAGATGATCTGCAGATGCCGCGGCAGCACGTTTTCCAGCAGCGGCACCGGCCACTTCTCCAGCGCTTCCGGCAGCAGCGTGTGGTTCGTGTACCCGAACGTGGCCTGCGTGATCTCCCACGCTCTCTCGAACGGCACGTCGTGGTGGTCCACCAGCATGCGCATCAGCTCCGCCACCGCCAGCGCCGGGTGCGTATCGTTCAGGTGGATGGCCACCCGGTCGGGGAAGGCGTCGAAGCCGCGCTGCTGCGCCAGATAGCGCCGCAGGATGTCCCGCAGCGCGCAGGCCACCAGAAAGTATTCCTGCAACAGCCGGAGCTCGCGGCCCTGTGCGATCGAATCGGACGGGTACAGCACCTTGGAAATCGTTTCCGACGAAATCTTCTGCTGGACGGCCTTGATGTAGTCGCCCTGCGTGAAGATGTCCATGTCGAACTCATCCGACGACCGCGCCGAAAACAGCCGGATGTAATTCGCTGTCTTCCCGCCGTAGCCCGCCACCGGAAAATCGTGCGGCAGTCCGACGAGCAGCTTCCAGTTCATCCACATTGGAGCGGGTCCGCCGGGCTGGTCCACTGCTTGTTCCATCCGGCCGTACACCGGCACCCAGTAGATGCGGTCGCGCCGCTCGATCAGCCACGGCGAACCGTAGCTCAGCCAGTGGTCCGGCTTCTCGCGCTGCGCGCCGTGCTGGATCTCCTGCCGGAACAGCCCGAACTCGTAGTTGATGCCGTAGCCGAACCCCGGCATCCCGAGCGTGGCCAGCGACTCGAGGAAGCACGCCGCCAGGCGTCCCAGGCCGCCGTTGCCTAACGCCGCGTCCGGCTCGACGTCGAGGATTTCGTCCAGTGTCGCGCCGAATTCGCGCGCGGCGATTTCGCACACGTCGTAGAGCCCGAGGTTCGATAAGCTCTCGCGCAGGGAGCGGCCCAGCATGTACTCGATGGAAAGGTAGTAGAGCCGCTTGGCGTTGTGCCGCTGATAGCGCTCCTCGGTCGCGATCATCCGGTCGATCAGATCTTCACGCACCGCCAGCGCAATGGCTCGGAACACCTCTTCGTGCGACGCGTCGGACTTCTTCCGCCCCACCGAGTAGCGCAAGTGGTGCGTGGTGCGTGCCACAAAGTCGCGGACCGCTTCCTCACTTGGAGGCTTGCCGGGGATCGTGGTGATTCCCATTCAGGTCGTCCTCAACGTTTCCAGCGTCGCATCTTAACAGAACTCGTGCCTCCGGCGGCAGCTTCGCCGGGCGATGTCCTGTCCCGGTGAACCGTCAGGTTTCTTCATCGTCCGCCAACCGTGCTAAATTGAGGAGTCTTTTCTGCCTGCGGCACGTTGGGGGAACCGAAGGAGGGCGTGTGGCCTACCGCGATTTGCGTGACTTCATCCGCAAGCTTGAAAAAGAAGGCGAGCTGAAACGCATCAGCGCCGAAGTCGACCCGGTGCTTGAAATCACCGAGATCACCGACCGCGTCACCAAGGCCGGCGGCCCCGCGCTGCTCTTCGAGCACCCCAAAGGCTCCAAAATCCCGCTCCTAATTAATATGCTCGGCAGCGAACGCCGCATGAACCTCGCCTTGGAAGTGGATAAACTCTCTGATGTTGCCGACCGCATCCAGTCCTACCTCGCTTTCCAGTCGCCGCAGGGCTTGCTCGATAAACTGAAAATGCTGCCGAAGCTGGCGGAGATCGGCGCTTTCTTTCCCAAGTCGGTCAAGAACGGCCCGTGCAAAGAAGTCATCCGCAAAGACAATTTTTCACTTTTCGAGTTTCCGGTGCTCAAGTGCTGGCCGCGGGACGGCGGCCGCTTCATCACCTGGCCGCTCGTCATCACGAAGAATCCCGAGACCGGCAAGCGCAACGTGGGTCTCTATCGCATGCAGGTCGAGGACGAGCGCACCACCGGCATGCACTGGCAGACGCAGAAGCACGGCGCCGAGCATTTCCGCATGGCGCGCTCGCGCCACGGGGAAGGGAAGCTTGAAGTGGCGGTGGCCATCGGCGCCGATCCGGTTACCTGCCTCGCCGGCGCTCTGCCCATTCCGCCCGACCTCGACGAAATGATGTTCGCCGGCTTCCTCCGCCGCGAGCCGGTGGAGATGGTTCCCTGCGAGACGCTGGACCTCGAAGTCCCTGCCAACGCGGAGATCGTCCTCGAAGGCACAGTGGACCTCAACGAATTCCGCACCGAAGGCCCCTTCGGCGACCACACCGGCTTCTACTCGCTCGAAGGCGACTATCCCGTGTTCCGCGTCCACTGCGTCACGCACCGGAAGGACCCGATTTATCTCGCCACTATCGTCGGGCCGCCCCCGCAAGAGGATTTCTTCATCGGCCACGCTATCGAGCGCATCTTTCTGCCGGTGATGAAGATGCAGTACCCGGAAATCGCGGATGTGGCCATGCCCGCCGAAGGCATTTTTCACAACCTGATGATTATTTCGATTCGCAAGTCGTATCCCGGCCACGCGCGGAAAATCATGAACGCCATCTGGTCGCTGGGGCAGGCCATGTTTACGAAGGTCATCGTCGTTGTGGACCACGACGTGGACGTGCACAACTCGAGCGAAGTCGTCTGGAAAGCCCTCTGTGCTATTGATCCTGAGCGCGATATTCAATTTACGCTCGGCCCGGTGGATACGCTCGACCACGCCGCCCGCATGCAGGACTTCGGCTCGAAGATGGGAATTGACGCCACGCGCAAATGGCCCTCCGAAGGTTTCGCCCGCCCCTGGCCCGACGAGATCAAGATGGATCCTGCGGTCAAAGCACGCATTGACCAGCTCTGGAAATCTTTGGGTTTGTAGCGGCGACCTTCAGGTCGGCATCGGCCGCCGCACGGCCATGTGCGACGGCGCGGGGCAGGAATCGTGGAGCTACGACATGATGGGTCGCGTGCTCACGGACCGGCGCGCGACGAACAGCGTCACTAAGGATTTTTCTTACGCCTACAATCTTGACAGCTCGCTGACCACGCTCACGTATCCGAACAACAGGGTGGTCACTTACGCGTATAATGCGGCTGGCAGGGCGCTTTCCGCCGTGGACACGGCCAACAGCGTCAACTACGCGCTGAATGCCAGCTATGTGCCGCAGGGGGCGCTCTCGTCGCTGCAGAACGGCGCGAACATCGTCTCCACTTTCTACTATAACAACCGCCTTCAGCCCTGCCGCATCAGCGTACGTAGCGCCGGCGTCTCGCCGGCTAACTGCGCGGATATCGCAAACACCGGCAACGTGCTCGACTTCACTTACGGGTTCAACTTGGGGACGGCAAACAATGGCAACGTCGCCTCGATCGCCAACAACCGGGATACTACCCGCTCGCAAAGCTTCACCTACGACGCGCTGAACCGCCTGGCCACGGCGCAGACGAGCGCAACCGCGGCCACGGGCCTGGCGAAATGCTGGGGCGAGACATTCAATTATGATCAGTGGGCGAACCTGCTCTCGATTGGCGGCGTATCGTCAGCGTACACCGGCTGCACGCAGGAGAGTCTAAGCGTCGGGGTGAACACGAAGAATCAGATCAACAATATCGGCTTCCAGTACGCCGCCGCCGGAAACCTCACTTTCGACGGCTCGCTCAGCACGACTTATGACGCAGAGAACCGCATCGTCTCCACGAACGCGGGCGTCACGTACAGCTACGACGGCGACGGGAAGCGAGTGAAGAAGTCCAATGGGAAACGCTACTGGTACGGTTCGGGCAGCGACCCGCTCGAGGAAACCGACCTGTCTGGCGTCGCCTCGGCAGACTACATTTTCTTCAACGGCAAGCGCACCGCACGTCTGGATCTGCCCGGCGCGGCGGTGCACTACTACTTCGCGAACCACCTCGGCTCGGCAAGCATTGTGACTAGCAGCGCGGGGGTTATTCAAGACGAATCGGACTACTACCCATTTGGCGGCGAACGCGCCGTCACCGACAGCGACCCCAACCAGTACAAATTCACCGGCAAAGAACGGGATACAGAAAGTGGGCTCGACTTCTTCATTGCCCGCTACTACTCATCGGCCTACGGTCGCTTCCTTTCGCCAGATGAATTCACCGGCGGCCCGGAGGACGCTTTCAGCTCCAGCGACCCACTCCCGCCCGGCCCGCTGCCCTATGCGAACATTTCCAATCCACAGTCCTTGAATAAGTACACCTACGTGCTAAACAATCCATTGCGACTTGTTGACCCCGATGGCCATACTGGCGTGACCTGCCCCCCGAAAACTAGTCCAACCAAAATGTAGCTTCTGTGGGTCTTTCTGCTACTCCTGCATCCAGGACGGGGCCAGAAATCTCCGGAAAGGTGCTGGCCATGCAAGACCAACATATAGTGGTATCTGCGACTACGACCACTACCGTTTGCGACTATTGCCGTCTTTTACCCCCTAATTGCCAAGAAAAACCGGAGTCTTGAGCACAACTCCCGAACCGTTTGCTTGACACTCCCCCTTCCCGGTGACATAACCACGCGAAGAGAAGCCCACCCGGCCGGGCTTTTGCGGGGCTCAGAGTGATATTCGGCACGGGTCGGCGCGTCCGGGGGGCATCGGGGTGGACACTTTGCAGGCTGAATCGCGCGAGGTGATGAATATCCGCGAGGCTTCCCAGTACCTGGGCGTTTCGCCGGACACGCTGTATCGCTACATCTACGAAGCCCAGATCCCGGCGTTCAAGCTGGGCAACCGCTGGAAGTTCAAAAAAACGGTGTTAGACCGCTGGATGGAGAAGAAGATCAACACCTCCAGCGGCACGAAGAGCCGACGGAAGTAGTTTTCCCGAGCCCGTGGGAAGGGCATAAGGGCATAGAGAGGCCGCCACATGTTTGGTTTGGCAAAGCAGAAAGAGCTCGTGGGACTGGACATTGGCTCCAGCTCGATCAAGGCCGTCGAGTTGAAACGCTCCAAGCAGGGCTACGAGCTGGTCAGCTACGGCCTGAAGCGCCTGGAGCAGGATACCGTGGTGGACGGCGCGATCATGAACGCGCCCGAAGTCGCCGACGGCATCTCCAAGCTCTTCGATGAGCAGAAGATCAAGACCAAGAACGTGGCCACCGCCGTCTCCGGCCACTCCGTCATCGTCAAGCGCATCACCCTGCCTTCGATGACCGAGGAGGAGCTCTACAGCCGGATCAAGGACGAAGCCAGCCAGCACATCCCCTTCGACATAGCCGACGTGAACCTGAGCTACCAGCTCCTCGAGGCCATGGACACCCAGATGGATGTCCTGCTCGTCGCCGTCAAGAAGGACAAGATTCTGAATCACACCAACGTCCTGGCGCAGGCCGGCAAGACCCCCGCGGTGGTGGACATTGACGCCTTCTCCTTGCAGAACTGTTTCGAAGTGAACTACGATCCCGACCCCGGCCAGACCATCGCCCTGCTCAATGTGGGCGCCAGCGTCATGAGCATCAACATCGTCCGCGCCGGCATCCCCCTGTTCACCCGCGACGTCTCCGTCGGCGGCAACCAGTACACTGACGCGCTGCAGAAGGAGCTCGACCTGGGCTTCGAGGATGCCGAGCGCCTCAAGCAGGGCGGCAGCGTCACCGGTGTCAGCGAGGAGCAGAAGGCCAACATCCTTCGCTCCGTCTCTGACATTCTCATCCTCGAAATCCAGAAAACCTTCGATTTCTTCCGCGCCACAGCCAGCGGCGAGAACATTCAGCGCATCTTCCTCGCCGGTGGCACCGCGCGCGTGCCCGGCCTGATGGACCTGCTGCGGGAAGAGTTCGCCATGCCTGTCGAAGAGCTGTACCCGTTCCGTAGGATCGTAATCAACCCCGGCCGTCACAATGAGGACGAGATCCGAGAGCTTGCGCCCCGCCTGGCGATCGCCGTCGGGCTGGCGCTGAGGAGTTTTGACACGCCATGATCCGGATCAACCTGCTCCGCCAAGAGCCTCCCAAGAAGCCCGGCCGCGCTGTTCCCGCGGGACTCGCGGTGACCGTCGTTCTCCTCATCGGCAGCGTGGTGGTGGCCGCCGGCTTTCTCTGGGTGGTGCTGAACGACAAGGAAGCGCAGATCGAGAAGGCCCAAGCGCAGGTGAAAAACCTGAAACAGGAAATCGCCAGCCTGCAAGGCATCAAGGCCCAGGTGGATAGTCTGAACGCGCAGAAACAGGTCCTGGACCGGCAGCTCCAGGTGCTCGACCAGCTCCGCCAGAACCGCACCGGCGGTCAGGAACTGCTCGATTCTCTGGCCGGCACGGTGGTGCGCACCGACGGTGTCTGGCTGACCACGATGGAGAAGAAGGGCCAAACCCTTACCCTCGAGGGCACGGCCGGCTCCGTCAACGCGGTGGCGAACTTCATCACCGAATTGAAGCGTTCCGGGAGTTTTGGCAAGGTGGAAATCTCTGAATCCCGGCAGGACGAGCGCAACCCGTCAGTGGCGACGTTCCTGTTCAAGCTCACGGCGGAATTTGTTCCGACGCAGAGCAAACCGGCCCCGCCGGCGACGAGTTAGGGAGAGACGACATGGCTATCAACTTCCGCGAAATGTCGCTTCCGGTTCAGGCGCTGCTGTTCGCCGTCCTTGCCGTCGTCTTGATTGGCGTCGGCCTGTATGCTCCCTTTTCGCCCGTCAAGCAGAAGGATGCGGAACTGGAGAAACTGCAAACCACCGCCCGAGACTTGATCTCCCAGAAGACCAGCCTCGAGGTCTACCGCAAGCGGCTGCCCGAACTGCAGAGCGCCATCCAGGGCGTGCAAAACGAGATTGATAACCTGCGGAAGATCATTCCCGCGGACAAGGACGCCGACGAGTTTATCCGCCTGATGCAGGGGGCGGCGGCTTCCTCGAATGTCTCGATCCGGCGCCTGAAGGCGCTCTCGGTGGCCGCCCGCGACCAGTACTACGAAATGCCGTTTGAAGTCGAAGTGGACGGGCCGTACTACGCGGTCTCTGAGTTTTTTTCCCGGTTGAGCAAGGTCTCCCGCATTATCAACGTGGGCGACCTGAACTTGAAGAGCACGGCGGAAGGCGCCGGGCGCAAGTATCCGCTTCGCCCGGGAACCTCGGTTTCGGGCAGCTTCGTCGCCATGACCTTCTTCACCCGGGCGGCGGAGGAGCCGGCGGCCAAGCAACCTGCTGCGCCTCCGGCAAAGCGTTAGGTTCAGAAAGGGCTGACGATGCGATTCGTAAAGCCATCGGCGACGTTGATTGCGGCACTTGCCCTCTGGGTCGCGTGCGGCCCCGCGGCATTCGCACAGGCCAAGTCCGCTCCGGCTCCGAAGGCCTCCCAACCGCCGAAGGCCTCGGCGCCAGCCAAGAAACAGGCTGCCGCGCCGGCCAAGGCAGTGGCCAAGAAGCCGGCGGCGAAGGCGGTCACGCGGATTTCGACGGCTCCCAAAGCCGCGCCCGCGGCGAAACGCGATCCCTTCCTGCCGTTAATCGCCAAGGGCGACACCGGCAAGGGAGTTCCGGAGAATCTGCCGCCGGGCCCGGGCGGTCTGGTGGTTTCCACGCTGCGAGTGGATGGCATTGTGCGCTCTCCCAGCGGCATGATCGCCGTGGTCAGCAATCCCCAGCAGCGCGTTTACTTCATCCGCGAAGGCGCGAAGCTCTATGACGGCGCGGTGGAAAAGATTGCCCTGGACAGCGTGACCTTTCGAGAGCGGGGCAAGGATCCTTTCGGCAAGCCATTGGACCGGCAGGTAGTGAAACGACTCTATCCGAGAGCAGGAGAACAGTGATGAAGAACAGCAGGCAGGCGTATTGGGTCGCATGGCTGGTTGTGGCGACTGTGGCGTGCTTGGCCACCCCGCTCGTGGCCGCCCCCGGCCCGTCTGCACGGTTGGTGCGGGTGGAGGCGTCGGTGTCGGAGAATGCGGTGCGCATTGAGGCCAAAGCCACCGCGCCGTTCGATTTCACCACCTACCGGCCGAGCGAGAATCTCTTTATCGTGGACATGGCGGGTGTCGTTCCCGGGGATGCCGGGCTGGCGCGCGTGCTTAAATCCGAAATCGTCAGCAGCTATCGTGTGCTGCAGTACCGCGGCGGAGAAAAGTCCATGGTCCGCTTGGAAGTGCTGCTGCGCACGCCGGTCGAGCCGCAGGTCGAACGCCTCGGTCCAGACCACATGGTCATGGTTTTTGCGGTGCCGGGCGCGGCCCAGCTTGCACCCGTAAAGCTTGCGCCGCCGGCCAAAGCGGAGAAGCCTGTGAAGACCGCGGCGGTGAACACCCCCGCCACGGCCATCGAACAGGTGAACATCCGCACCGCCGAAAAGACGGCCGAAGTGCAAATTGAGGGCAACGGTCGCCTGGCTTGTGAGGTCACCCGCCTCAGCAACCCGGACCGCGTTGTCCTGGATTTTGCGGGCGTGCGTGCGTTGAATACGCAGAAGTCCATTGCTTCGACGGTCGAGCCTGTGAAGGGTGTCCGCCTCGGCCGTTACAAGACCGACGTCGTTCGGGTCGTCATTGACCTTGACCGCAACGAGCCCCATCGCGTCCGTGCCCACGGCAACGTGGTCACCGTCGCCTTCGGCTCGGACACTCTGACAGGGCAGAAGACGGAACCCGCAGTGGCTGTGCAGACGGCGGCAGCTGCTCCTGCGGCGTCGCCGATCAGTGCGGAAAAGCTATCCTTGCCGGAAAACCTGACCCAGTCTTCAGCGGCTCTGGCCTCCCGAGACCTCGGGACGCCGCCAGCCAAGGCGCAACCTGCGGTTGTGCCCGAACCAGCCCCGGCCCCTGCGGCTGCTCCGGCTGCCGTTTCCCCTGTCCCGAACAAAGCCGAGGGATCGGAGCCAGGCCGACAGGGCGGAAAGTCTCAGGCCGAACCCATTTCGGTCAACTTGAAGGATGTTGACTTGAAGGACTTCTTCCGCCTGGTTCACGAAATCAGCGGACTGAACGTGGTGCTCGATCCCAACGTAAAAGGCACGGTCACCCTGGTGCTCGACGATGTACCGTGGGATCAGGCGCTCGACATTGTGCTCCGCAACAACCAGCTCGACAAGCAGCTCGAAGGGAACGTGCTGCGCATCGCTACCCGAGAGACGATGAAGAAAGAAGCGGAAACCCAGCGCGACCTGGCCAAGGCCCAGGCTGAGGCGGTGGACCAGATCACCACCACGCGCACCCTCAGCTATGCCAAGGCGGCCCTGATGCGGGACACGCTCAAGCGCTTCCTCTCCAGCCGCGGCGAAATCCTGGCCGATGACCGCTCCAACACCATCATCATCCGCGACATTCCGGGTGTGATTCCGGACTTGGACAACCTGATCAAGCAACTCGACCGCCGCTCCCAGCAGGTGGAAATCGAAGCCCGGGTAGTGGCCGCTTCGCGGTCCTTCTCGCGCGAGATCGGCACCCAGTTCGGCTTTGCCACCACTTCCACCGGTGGCCGGACGGTGTACGGCGGCCTAGTGGGCAACACGGCCTTCAACAGCCCCATCAGCCGCGGCGCGGGCCTTCCCACGCCTCCTCTGGTTGCCAGTGGCACCAGTTCGATTCCGCTGAACTCGAACCTGGGCGCCACGACGCCGAATAGCGGTGCGTCCTTCGCCCACTCCTCACCGAACCTCGCGCTGGACTTCATCATCAGCGCCGCGGAGAACAAGGGCGTCGGCAAGCTGCTCTCGAAGCCCAAGGTCATCACTCAGAACAACGAAAAGGCGATCGTCAAGCAGGGTACCAAGATCCCCGTTCAGACCGTGATCAACAACACCATCACCGTGCAGTTTATCGACGCGGTCCTGAAGCTCGAGGTGACCCCGCAAATCTCCGCCGACGGCACCATCTACATGGACGTGACCGTGGAGAACACGGCCATCGACAGCGGTATTCCCCGTGTGTCAGGCATCCCGGCGCTGACCACGCAATCCGCTGAAACCAAGGTGCTCATCAATGACGGCGGCACGGTCGTGATTGGCGGCGTGATTATCTCTGAGCAGAGCACGGACATCTCCCAGGTGCCGCTCTTCGGCAGCATTCCGCTGATCGGCCACCTGTTCAAGCACACCACCGTCCGCACCAAGTCCCAGGAACTGCTCTTCTTCATTACCCCGCGGATCGTTCCCAGCTAATCCGCGGCCAACAGGTTAGACTGAGGGAGGAGGCTACGGCCTCCTCCCTGTTTTTTATGCGGACACCCTATTCACAACGTCAGGAACGCCTCCGCAAGGCTCTGCGGGCCGCGAAGGCCGACGCCTTCCTCACCCTGCATGGGCCGAATGTCCTTTACCTGTGCGGCTTCTCTGGCTCATCGGCGGCCCTTCTCGTCGAGCCGCGCGGCGCTCGCCTCTGGACCGACAGTCGCTACACGTTCCAGGCTGCCGAGGAAGTCGCGTCGGCCGGGGTCCGCATCGTTAAGGGCAGCCTCCTCGCCGCCGTGGGTGAGCGCCTCAGGAAGTTGAGTGCTCTCCACGTGGGTTTCGAAGCCTCCCGGCTAACCGTTCAGCAACTCCAGCTTCTGCGAAAGGCTGCGGGCTCGAAGGTCCGCTGGCAAAAGGTCCACAGCCTTCTGGAGGCGCAGCGGGCGGTGAAGGAGCCTGGGGAAATCGCCCTGATGCAAAAATCAGCAGCTCTGGGCAGCCAGGTATTCGAAGACGTCTTGCCGCTGATCAGGCCCGGGGTCCGAGAATTCGAGCTTGCTGCCGAAATTGAGTACCGGATGCGCCGCTTGGGGGCCAGCGGGCCGGCTTTTGAGACCATCGTGGCCTTCGGAGAGCGATCCGCTTTGCCTCATGCCCGTCCCACGCAGCGCCGCCTGCGGAAAAATGAGTTGGTCGTCCTCGACCTGGGTGCTATACTCCGCCACTACTGTTGCGACCTGACCCGTACCGTGTACTTCGGACGTGCTCCGGCAAGGATTCGAGGATGGTACCAGGCCGTATTGGAGGCCCAGACCGCGGCTCGCAGCGCTCTCCGGCCCGGCGTGACCGCCGGCCAGGTAGACGAAGCGGCCCGTAGCGTTCTTCAGAAGCACCGTCTGGGCCGCTTTTTTACTCACAGCACCGGCCATGGTTTGGGACTCGAGGTTCACGAGGACCCGAGCCTCGCGGCAGGGCAACAACAGAAGCTGCAATCATTCAATGTGGTCACCCTCGAACCCGGCGTTTACGTGCAAGGGGTCGGGGGCATCCGGATCGAAGATGACGCGGTGGTCACGCCCGGCGAGGCGCGCATTCTAACCACCGCTCGAAGGGAATTGCTCGAACTGTAGATGGCCAAGAAACCCAAGGAAACCCCCAAAGAAACCCGTTCAGGCGGGCAGGCCGCCCCCTCGGCTGCGCTTCCGTCGCCTCCTCTCGGGAAAAGCGGAACAAGCGGCGCAGACCTTTCTCTTCTTGAGCGCATGCTGGCGTTCATGGAGCAGCACGGTCTGGAGGAGTTTGAGTACGAAAACGCGGGGCTGCGCGTCCGGCTGAGGAAGCCGGCGATGAACGCGCACCATGCGGCGCCCTCCCGCGGCCTCGGTGCGATTGCGCCGCCGGAGATTCTCGTTGCCGGCCCGGTTGCATCGCCGCCCCCGGCACGCGCTGGCGAGTCCGGAGAGGCCGTCCGCTCCGAATCCTCGGGAGAAGACCTGTACGTTGTCAAATCGCCAATTGTCGGAACGTTTTACGAGGCAGGCAGCCCCGGCGCCGAGCCGTTCATTAAGGTTGGAGACCAGGTCTCCGTCGGCCAGGTGCTCTGCATCATCGAAGCCATGAAACTGATGAACGAGATCGAGTCCGATGCCGCCGGCGAAATTGTCCGCCGGTACGTCGAGAACGGTCAGCCAGTCGAATACGGCGAGTCCCTGTTCGCCATCCGCCCCTCGCGGAAGAAATAGCTCGGGAAACCTGCCCATCGCCTATGTTCCGGAAGATCTTGGTCGCCAACCGCGGTGAGATTGCCCTGCGGGTTATCTGCGCCTGCAAGGAGCTCGGCGTTCAGACCGTCGCCGTTTATTCGGAAGCCGACAAGAACTCCCTCCACGTCCGGTTTGCCGACGAAGCCGTTTGCATCGGTCCTCCGCGCAGCACGGAGAGCTATCTGAATATTCCCCAGGTGATCAGCGCCGCGGAGATCACCGACGTGGACGCCATCCACCCGGGGTACGGCTTCCTCTCCGAGAATGCGAACTTTGCCGAGGTCTGCGAGGCCTCGAGCATCGCCTTTATCGGCCCTCCGTCGGAGGCCATCCGCCTGATGGGCGAAAAGGACCGCGCCCGCCGGGAGATGGCCCAGGCAGGGGTTCCCATCGTGCCCGGCACCGATGGCCCGGTCGCGGACGAGGATGCCGCCCTCCAGGCTGCCTCCAAGATCGGCTATCCGCTCATCATCAAGGCCGTCGCCGGCGGCGGGGGCCGCGGGATGCGCATTGTTCGCTCGAAGGCTGAATTGCTCCCCGCCTTTCAGACCGCTCGCGGGGAGGCCCAGCAGGCCTTCGGCACGCCAGACGTTTACATGGAACGCTTCATCGAGCGTCCGCGGCATATCGAGTTCCAGGTTCTCGGCGACCGCCACGGGAAGGTGATTCATCTCGGCGAGCGCGAGTGCAGCATCCAGCGCCGCCACCAGAAACTGCTCGAGGAATCCCCCTCCACCGCGGTTTCCGCCAAAACACGTGAGGAAATGGGCGCGCGGATCGCCCGCTCGCTCGAAAAGATCGGCTACTCAAGTGCTGGCACGGTCGAGTTGCTCATGGACGAGGCCGGTGACTTCTACTTCATCGAAATGAACACCCGCATCCAGGTGGAGCATCCCGTCACGGAGATGATTACCGGCCTGGATTTGGTCAAGTCGCAGATTCGTGTGGCCGCCGGCGAGCGCCTCGACGAAATCATCCCCAAGCTGGAGTTCCGCGGCCACGCCATCGAATGCCGCATCAACGCCGAAGACCCGGACACCTTCACACCCTCGGCCGGACGCATCACCGCTTTTCATCTCCCTGGCTCGACCGGTGTCCGCGTGGACACCGCCGCACACAGCGATGCCGTCATCCCGCCTTACTACGATTCCCTCATCGCCAAGCTTATCGTCCACGGCCGCGACCGCGAGGAAGCCATCGCCCGCATGCGCCGCGCCCTGGAGATGTTCATCGTGGAAGGCGTGAAGACCACCATTCCTCTCCATCGCAAGATTCTTGCCGACCCGGATTTTGCCGCCGGACACTTTGATACTCACTTTCTCGACCGTTATCTCCCAGCCCTCCAGGCCGCCGCCAAATGAATCTTGTCATCCCCCGGCTCTATGCCATAATGGACGCCGCTTTGCTCGGGACTTCCGCTTGCCCTGAGGGGAGCCGAAGGGCGTTCGCTGTGGCGGAAGCGCTGGCGTCCGCCGGGGTCGGGCTCATCCAGTACCGCGACAAACAGATCTCCGCTGCAAACCTCCTCGCCGTCTCCCGGGAGCTGGTTTCTCTTCTTCATCGACACGGCGCCCGCTTTGTGGTAAACGACCGCCCGGACGTTGCGGCCCTTGCCGGCGCCGGTGGCGTTCACGTGGGCCAGGAAGATGTGCCGGTGGAGGACGCCCGCGTCGTTTGCGGCCGCGACTGCTGGGTGGGAATCTCGACGCACAACGAAGCGCAGGTGAGGGAAGCGGATGCGACCTCCGCGGATTACATTGCTGTCGGCCCTGTTTTTTCGACTTCGACCAAGCAGCAGGCGGACCCCGTGGTCGGACTCGACTTTGTCCGCCGGGCCCGCGCGATGACTCGAAAACCCCTGGTGGCCATCGGCGGCATCACCGTGGAGAATGCGGAGCAGGTCTGGCGCGCCGGGGCGGATTCCGTTGCCGTGGCGCGCGATCTTCTGGCGGCCGCGGATCCAGCCCTGCGGGCCAGCGAATATCTGCGGCTGGCCGCGCAGTTCGGCGTCGGCAACAACTGAGGGACACCGACGATGTCTGAAAGCGCCCGAACGATGGAAACCACAGCGGTTCCCGAGCAGCGCGAATTCGTCCGCGGCCTCGGCCTCCTCGATTCGACAATGATCGTCGTCGGCTCGATGATTGGCTCCGGCATCTACATCGTCTCCGCCGACATCACCCGCCTTGTCGGCTCTCCCGGCGGCCTGCTCGCGGTCTGGGTTGTCACCGGCATCCTCACCATCACCGCGGCTCTTTCCTACGGCGAGCTGGCCGCGATGATGCCCAAAGCCGGCGGGCAATATGTGTACCTCCGCGAAGCCTATTCCCCCATGTGGGGCTTCCTTTACGGCTGGACGTTGTTTCTCGTGATCCAGACGGGGACCATCGCCGCCGTCGGCATCGGCTTTGCGCGCTTCCTCGGCATCCTGATCCCCTGGATTTCTCCCGGCGTCTGGATCGTCCGGCCCATCAACATCTCCTCCGGCTATGCCGTCAGCCTTTCCTCGCAGCAGTTGGTGGGTGTGGTTTCCATTTTATTCCTCAGCGTGCTGAACACGCGGGGCCTGCGCCTCGGCAAGATCATTCAGAACTTATTCACTTCCGCCAAGACGCTTTCGCTCATGGGCCTGATTGTCGTGGGGATTCTGCTGGGCCGCAGCGCCGGCGCCATCAGTGACAATTTCGCGAACTTCTGGGCGGTGCGCGGCGCCGATCCCATTCACCCTGACTTTTTTCCTGTGGCGCAAGTCGCCGCCGGCGGCGGGTTCATCGGACTGCTGGTGGCCTTCTGCGTGGCGCAGGTCGGCTCGCTGTTTTCCGCCGACGCCTGGAACAACATCACCTTCACCGCCGGAGAGGTGAAGAACCCCCAGCGGGACATTCCTCTTTCGCTGGCGCTGGGCACGGGCCTGGTGATCACGCTCTACACGCTGGCAAACGTCGCGTATCTCGTCATGCTGCCCCTCCAGCACATTCAGCACGCGCCGGACGACCGCGTGGCCACCGCCGCGCTGCAAACCATTTTTGGCCCGGCCGCGGCCACCATCATGGCCGTGCTGATCATCATTTCAACGTTCGGCTGCAATAACGGGCTGATCCTGGCCGGCGCGCGCGTCTATTACGCCATGGCCAAAGACGGCCTGTTCTTCAAGTCCACCGGCCGCCTTAACGAAAAGCTCGTGCCGGCCGTCGGCCTGATTCTCCAGGGCATCTGGGCCGCTGTGCTGGTGCTGCCGCGGACGCGTCTCCGCGACGCCACCGGCACGCCGTTGCTCGATCCAGCCACCGGCATAGAACAGTACGGCAATCTCTACAGCAATCTTCTCGACTACGTTGTCTTTTCCGTGCTGGTGTTCTACGTCCTGACGATCGCGGGAATCTTTGTTCTCCGCCGCAAGCGTCCGGACGCGCCGCGGCCCTATCGCGCGTTTGGCTACCCGGTGGTGCCGGTTCTCTACATCGTCGCGGCGGTGACCATCATGGTGGTGCTCGCGCTCTATCGCACGCAGACCACCTGGCCCGGCCTGCTGATCGTCCTGCTGGGCATTCCGGTCTATTACTTCTGGCATCACAAGTCAGATTCGGGCGCGGCCGGAAGCGCGAAGTGAATTTGTGAGTTCGGATTTGCCTATTCTTCGTCTGGGAGGGATTTAGATGGCCGATCCTTTGTTTGCCAAGAAGTCGATGGCCCAGCTCATGAGTGAGTCGTCCGAAACTGGCGAGCACACCCTGAAACGCACGCTCGGACCGATTTCGCTTACCGCGTTGGGCATCGGCGCCATCATCGGCGCCGGGATATTCGTGCTCTCGGGACTCGGCACGCATTACGCCGGCCCCGGCCTGATGCTCTCGTTCGTGATTTCCGGCCTCGGTTGCGCGTTCGCAGGTCTCTGCTACGCCGAATTCGCGGCGATGATCCCGCTGGCCGGCAGCGCGTACACCTACGCCTACGCCACCCTTGGCGAGCTCTTCGCCTGGATCATCGGCTGGGACCTCATCCTCGAGTACGCGATGGGCGCCAGCACCGTCTCCTCCGGCTGGTCCAACTACTTCATCAAGTTCATGCACGTCTTCAAGATGGATATCCCGCTGTGGCTCGCCTACGACAAATGGACGGCGCTCAACGTTGCCAAGAAAATGGTCGCGCGGCAGATGGCCCACGCCGCCGACCCGTCCCTGGTGGAAGGCACCCGCGCTTTTCTCGATAAGGTGGACTCGATCCTCGGCGCAGGGTCCGCGGAGCTTGCCCAGCGCGCACATGATTTGGTCGGTGCGCCCCACCTCTTCGGCTACGACTTCGGCTTCAACCTCCCGGCGTTCTGCATCGCCATGATCATCACGATGATTCTGGTGATCGGCATCAAGGAGAGCGCCAGCTTCAACGCCGCCATCGTGGCCATCAAGGTTTCCGTGGTTCTTTTTGTCATCGTGGTCGGCTTCCAGTACGTGGATAGCTCAAACTGGGGCCTCAGCAGTTGGGAAACCTTCGCGCCCATGGGTTTTTCGGGCATCGGGGCCGGAGCCGCGTACATCTTTTTTGCCTACATCGGCTTTGACGCTGTCTCTACCACTGCGCAGGAGGCCAAGAATCCCCAGCGCGACCTCCCGATCGGGATCATCGCTTCGCTCATTGTCTGCACCATTCTCTACATCCTCGTCGCCGCCGTTCTGACCGGCATGGTGCCGTGGAAACAGGTCAACATCGAAGCCCCCATCGCTCAGGCCTTCCTCGACCACGGTCTCACCAAAGCCTCCTTCCTCATTACCTTTGGTGCTCTGGCCGGGCTCACCAGCGTCATGCTGGTCATGCTGCTGGGCCAGACGCGCGTGCTTTACTCCATGGCCAAGGACGGCCTACTGCCCAGCGGCTTCTTCGCTGCGATTCACCCCAAGTACCGCACGCCGTGGAAGAACACTCTGCTTGTCGGATTGGCTGCTGCGATTGTGGGCAGCCTGACGCCGATTGACGACATCGGAAAGATGGTCAACATCGGCACGCTGCTGGCCTTCGTCATCGTCTGCATCGCCGTCCTGGTGCTGCGCCGCACAGACCCCAATCAGCCGCGCCCGTTCAAGACTCCGCTGGTGCCCATCGTCCCGATTCTCGGGATCGGCTTCAACGGCTACATGATGTACAAGCTCGGCTGGATCAACTGGGCGCGCCTGATTATCTGGCTGGTCATCGGCTTGGTGATCTATTTCTCGTACAGCCGCCATCACAGCAAGATTCGCAATCGCGTGTAGCGCCGCGCTTCAGCGCGGCATTGCCATTTTCATCGCGCGGCACAGTCGGTATTTGCTCTTCACCAAAGTCCTCTGATACGTTTGCGGGGTGCTGCCCGGCAGAAGGATGCGGGGGGCGGTGTGTGCTCCCCTAGCCGACATCGTGCGGCACCCCATGTCCGACGCATATGTCTTCACCTTCTCTTGACCGCTTCCGCCGTGTCTGGCGGCGACTCTCCAGCCTCGACCGCTTCGCCCTGATTGTCGCTGTGCTTTTCGGCCTCGTTTGGCTGGCTCGCGCGGCGGGTCGCGAACTGCCCCTGCTTCTGGGAACGCTGATCCGGTTTTTTTTCTACTTTTTCATCGGTGGCTATGTGCTCTACCGCCTGTCCTCCCTCTTCCGGATACGCCTCCTCTGGAGCCTCCGCAACCGCCTGGTCGTCGCCTATCTCTTCATAGCGGTTGTACCCATTCTGTTGATGTCGGCGATGGCCGGGTTTTCGGCTGGCCTCGTCTATCAGCAACTCGCCGCCTACTTGCTCTACAACGACCTCCAATCGCGAATCACGCGCCTTCAGGCGGTCGCCGACGGAGTCTACGCATCGCTGCCATCGCAACTGGAGATTGCTTCTCCGGAAGGCTCACGGGACCTGGAGGCGATTCCTTCTGTGGCCGCCGTTCTCTCGGCGGCACGCGGCGGCTTGCCTGGTCTTTCGGTGGACCGGCGGCTTGGTCCCGCGGTTCTGAAGGGGCTCCATGACGGCGGGCAGGGACGCTTTGCCGGCCTCGTGCAGTTTGACGACCAGGTCTGGCTCGTTGCTGCCGTCTCCCGCCGCGGAGAGTCGGGACCCCGGTTTGTTTCTCTTTCCGTTCCCTTGGCGGCGGATCTTCTGGACCGGCTCGTCCCGGAACTCGGGCCGGTCCAATTCCGGGTCACTCGCCCACCCTCGGATTCCGATGCCCCGGCCAAAGTAACTTCCCTCGGAAACTCAAGATTTGTCACCCTGCGCGAAATCGCGACGCGAGGACGCTTTTTGCCGCCGCAAGCATATTGGCTCGACTTTCAGGTGAAGGGCGTGACCAAGTTCGAGGCCGTGCTTTTGCGCAAAGACGATCCGGCT
This sequence comes from Acidobacteriota bacterium, assembly GCA_016201285.1. Lineage (GTDB taxonomy): Bacteria > Acidobacteriota > Terriglobia > Acidiferrales > UBA7541 > JACQDE01. Next base: position 40,864 of record JACQDE010000044.1, read on the forward strand.
CAGGAGCGGAGCACTCTCTTCGGCAGCACCATCTCGCTGGCCTCCATATTGAATCGCCGCCTCTTCACGGCACCTGGCGACGTGGGCAGTGTTTTCGTGACAGGTCTATTTCTAGTAGGCATTATCTTTCTTTTACTGGAGGTCGCCGCCCTTGTCACTGGCGTGAAGCTCACCCGCACCATTACCCAGGCCGTGGACAATCTTTACAGCGCCACCCAGCTCGTCCAGTCCGGAGACTTTTCCCACCGCGTCCGTGTGCAGAGCCGCGACCAGCTCGGCGTGCTGGGCGACTCCTTCAACGCCATGACCAGTTCCATCAGCACGCTCATTGAGGAGCAGCGCCAGCGCCAGCGCCTCGAAAATGAGCTCTCCATCGCCCGCGAGGTGCAATCCCAGCTCTTCCCGCGGCAACTGCCCGCTGTCCCCGGCGTCGAGCTCGCCGCCCTCTGCCGCGCCGCACGCATGGTCAGCGGCGATTACTACGACTTCGTGCAGCTCGGTCCGCACCGCATCGGCATGGCGGTGGCGGACATCAGCGGGAAGGGAATCTCCGCTGCCCTGCTCATGGCCAGTCTGCAGGCCGCCTTCCGCAGCCAGTTGCTGCTTGTCCCGAGCGAAGCCGAGGGCCTCGATGGTTCGCAGGGGGTGAACACGGCCGATCTGGTCACGCGTCTCAATCGACACCTGTTCCTCAATTCCTCCGACGACCGCTACGCCACGCTCTTTTACGCCGTCTATGATTCCTCGACGCGCATGTTGCACTATACGAATGCCGGCCACCTTCCGCCGCTCCTGCTGGCGGGGGAGTGGGGTCCGAAGGGCGTGGAAGAAAAAATGCAAAAGCTCGAGGAGGGCGGAATGGTCGTTGGGTTGTTCGACGACTGCGTGTACGAGCAGGGCAGCGTCGCCGTCGAGCCGGGCAGCCTGCTGGTGGCCTACAGCGACGGCATGACGGAACCGGAAAACGTCTATGGCGAGCAGTTCGGCGCTCGCCGCCTGGCTGCGGAGGTGGTGCGCCACCGCCAGGCCTCGCCGCAGCGCTTGGCCGAATTGCTCCTGGCTGCCGCCGAGGAGTGGGGCCAGGCCCCCGAGCAGGCCGACGACATGACCGTTGTAGTTGCGCGCCTTGGCTAGCGCTTCCGTGCTGGCCTGCCCCGATGCTTTCTATCGCGGGCCTTTGCGTTCGTTCGAGTATACTGACGGCACCGGGGGCGTCCCGAAGCTTCGGGATTTGCGTCCCGGTGGTTTTCCGGGGAGGATCCTTGACGACGTTCCGCCAGAGAGTGGCGCTGGTCACCGGGGGCACCCGCGGCATCGGCAAAGGCATCGCCCTCTCCTACGCCCGCGAAGGCGCGCGCGTCGCCATCGCGTACCGTGCCAACAAGGCCGCCGCGCAGAACACGCTCCGCCAGCTCCAGCTCGAAGGCGCGGAATGTTTCGCGGTGGAGACCAACCTCACCGACCCACAGAAAGTGGACTTCCTGATCAGCGCGGTCGTCGAGCGTTTCGGCCGCCTGGACATCCTGGTCAATAACGTCGGCGAATTCCGCTGGAAGCTCGTAGCCGAGTCCAGCGTCGAGGAGTGGAATCAGATCCTCGCTTCGAATCTCCAGAGCGTCTTTTATGCCTGCCGCGCCGCGTTGCCCGTCATGCGCCGCCAGCGTTGGGGCCGGATCATCAATATGGGCGCCGTCGGCGCCGAGCGCGCCTTCGGCCAGGCCACCATCTCCGCCTACGCTTCCGCCAAGGCCGCCGTCGTGGCCTTTTCCCGTTCGCTGGCCATCGAGGAAGCCAAGAACGGCATCACCGTGAATGTCGTCAATCCCTCGAACATTGATGAAAAGGAATTGACTCTCGCGGAAGCCCGCCGCATCCGCGATGCGCGTTACCCTATCGGCCGCCCGCCCACCACGGAGGACGTGGCCGCCGCCGTGAAATTCTTCGCCTCCGACGAGGCTGACTACATCACCGGACAGGTGCTCAACGTCAGCGGCGGCTGGCTGTTGTAGCGCGGGGTTTACCCCCGCGCCTTTCTTGTTCGAGTCTTTATGAAAGTCCTCACCGCAGTTCAGATGCGCGAGGTGGATCGGCGCACCACCGAGCAGCACGGCGTTCCCAGCCTGCAGTTGATGGAAAACGCCGGCATTCGCGTCGTCGAGTTTCTGGCTTCCCGCTTTGCTGATCTTCCTCATCGCCGCATTGCCGTACTCTGCGGCAAGGGCAATAACGGCGGCGACGGGCTGGTTGTGGCGCGCCTGCTCCACCAGCGCGGCTGTCAATTGTCCGTGCTGCTGTTTGCCTCTCCGGATGATGTGCGCGGCGACGCTGCCGTCAACCTGAAGCGCTGGCGCGAAGCCGGCGGCGAAATCCGCGTGGGCACGTCCGAAACGGAATGGGCCGCGGCCTGCGCACAGGCGGCCGATGCGGAAATCATTGTGGACGCCCTTCTTGGCACCGGTCTCACCGGCCCGGCCGAAGGCTTGCTCGCCCGCGTTATTGCCGACGTCAACGAATGCGGCAAACGCGCGTCCATTGTCGCCGTGGATATTCCTTCCGGGCTGCCTTCGGACACCAGCGCGCCGCTCGGGCCCGCTGTCTCCGCTGATTTCACCGTCACCTTTACCGCACCGAAGCTGGGCCTCGTTCTCCCGCCCAATTGCGAGCGCGTCGGAAAACTTCACGTCGGGGAAATCGGCACGCCGCCCGAATGGCTCGCGGAGGACCCCTCCCTGAAGCTCCACTGGCTCGAGCCCGGCGAGTTCGCCGGCCTTCCCCTGGCGCGTCGGCCGGGCGGCCACAAAGGTGATTACGGCCACGCGCTCATCTTTGCCGGCTCCCGCGGCAAAACCGGCGCGGCGGTGCTGGCCGCCCTGGGCGCGCTGCGCGCCGGCGCCGGCCTTGTCACTGTGGCCACGCCCGAGCGCGTGCTCCCGATCGTGGCCTCGCATCTTCCGGAGATGATGACCGAGCCGCTGCTGGGGACCGAAGCGGACAGCATCTCGATGCGCAATCTCGACTACGGCCGTTTGTCCGAATTGGTGAAAGGCAAAAACGCCCTGGCCCTCGGCCCCGGGCTTTCCACGAACGCCGAAACCCAGCAGTTCGTCCGCGCCGTTCTTCGCGACTCCCCGCTGCCCATCATCCTCGATGCCGACGGCCTCAACGCCTTCGCCGGCTGCGCCGCCGAATTGCGCGAACACAAATCGCCGCTCGCGGTCACGCCCCACCCCGGCGAAATGGCTCGCTTGCTCGGCTGCACGTCGGCTCAGGTTCAATCCAACCGCTTGGAAGTGGCGCTGCAGTCCGCCACGCAGTGGAACGCATTTGTTGTGCTGAAGGGCTATCGCACCATCATCGCCACGCCGGACGGCCGCGCCTTTATCAACTCCACCGGCAATCCCGGCATGGCCACCGGCGGCACCGGTGATGTCCTCACCGGCATTCTCGCCGGCCTTACCGCGCAGTTCTCCTCCGCTCCTTGGGAGCGCGTGCTCGGCCTCGGCGTGTACCTCCATGGCCTCGCCGGAGACCTCGCCGCTGAGCAGGTCGGCGAAGCCTCGCTCATTGCCACGGACCTCGTCACAGCCATTCCCCGCGCCTACCGCGCGCTGCGTTCAGGCCTGTCCCGAGCGGAGCCGAGGGATCTGGCTCATGCCTAGCCGCGAATTCCTCACCCATTCGCCTGAAGAAACAATCGCTCTGGGCAGGGAACTCGCCGCTCAGCTCCGGCCTCCCGTTCTCCTCTGCCTCGACGGCGAACTGGGCTCAGGGAAGACCACCCTCTCAAAGGGCATCATCAGCGGGCTCGGCGTGGCTCGCGAGGAAGATGTCACCAGCCCAACCTTCACGCTCGTCCATGCTTTCAGGAATGGCGTGAAGGTTTTTCACGTGGACCTCTACCGCGTCGCTGACCGCCACGACCTCGAGACGCTGGGCCTCGAAGACCTCTTCGCCGAGCCGGCCATCGTGCTGGTGGAATGGCCCGACCGCCTGGCGCTGCGCACCGATTGGCCCATCGTTCAGGTCCGGCTCGAACACGTGGAAGGGGACATCCGGCGCGTCCGCATCTCGGACCCCGCCGGTGTCCTTTCCGGCCTTTCGCCCCAAAGCTCCGAGCCGGCGCCCAAACCCTGAAGCAGCTCGGCAGACCCCGCGCCCCGGCGTCTACTCTTTGGACTCCTCTCCCGAAAGGTCGGGATTGCGGCGGCCTTTCCCTCTTGCTAGAGTACGGGCCGTCCTTCTCCGTTACCGTCATCATGGCCGACCGCCCCAGTCAGCCGTTCTCTCATCCTCCCACGCGGGTGGAACTGGAAACGTATTCTATCGATATCCAGCTCACCACGCTGCCCGTCGGCATTGACAATATTCATTTCGACGTGTCCCTCAGTCCGCGCTTCGTCGAGTTCACGCAGAAATACGTCCTCGACCTTGTCAAGCAGCACGCCAATCTCGCTCACTTCTTCGGCGCCGACGCGAAAAAAATCCGTCCCCCGGAAACCGGCGCCTTCAAGAAGCTGCTGACCGATCTGCTCCAGGCCGGGCTCACCCGCGCCAAATTCGAAAAAAACATCGAGCTGGATTATCTGTTGCGCCTCGCGGTGCTGAAACTCCTCACCCAGGAGGTCGGCGCCCAGTTCGCGAACGCCCTGCTCGAATGCAAGGAATGGATCCGTTCCCGCGGCGAGTACTTCGAGCGCTCCGAGAAAGCCCACGTGCTGAAGGCCCAGCTTGCCGAATTACAGGGCGACCGCCGCAACATCGTGCGCAAGGTGGGCCAGCAGCTTTACCTGATTCTCGTCGAGCTGGAGGACCTCATCTTCAGCAAGTCCCGCCGCGCTCTTTTCGGCAACGAGTTCAGCGAGACCTACGAATGGATGAACAACCGCCTGCTCTTTGCGGAAGGCACGCGCGACGACTTTGTTTGTCTGGAAAACTACGTTCTCCTCGGCAATTTCCAGCGCGACCTCGACCGCTTCGAAAACATCGACGCCCTCTTTTTCGAGTTTCTCCGCGATTGTGTCTCCGCTGGCGAACGCGGCGATGAAGTCCGCGCCGCCTGGAAAGCCCACGAAGACCTGGCCGCTCGTGCCCTGGAGATCCGCACCGAGGTCTTTCGTCTCGAGGAAGAGCGCCAGAAGCTGGTCGAGGGCCTGGCCGGGGGCGAGGGCCTCATCTCTCGCGTCTTTGGCCGCACCGACCCTGCCGAACTGCGCGCGCAACTTTCGGATGTCGAAAAGCGCCACGCCCATCTTCAGATGAAACTCGAAGCGATGGGAACCGAGCTGGAGTCGGCGAAGAGCCGCGCCGAATTTCTCAACGCGGCATACCAGAACAAGCTGGGCGAGTACCTGAATCAGCCGGAAAACGCCCGCCGCCTGTTCGACCCGGACTGGTCCGGCGACGGAGGCAGCGAAGCCGCCGGCCTGCGCGCGCAGTTGCTCGAGGAATGGATCAACCGGCTCGATCAGCGCGGCATCCTGCTCCACGTCCTCGCCAGCTATGAGATGCGCAACATCTACCTCGACTACTGCCCGCCGGTGCACTTGCAACAACTCAAGCGCGCTCTCGTCCAGCGCGAGGAGCTGAAGCTCGTCGAGGGCGTGCTGAAGCAGTTCCCGGCGAAACAGTTTTCGCTCCAGCGCATCGAGGACCTGGCCAACCGCCTCCGCCGCTATCCGCGCGAGCAGGTCCGCACGATCGCCGCGCGCTTCGCCGAAGACTTCATGCGCCTCCGCCGCGACATCCACAACGCCCAGCGCCTCGCCGCCTGGATGGAGCGCATCAACATCCTCCGCGTGGAAAAGACGCGCGAGCTTTCCCGGATGAACAACAGCCTCAACGAATTCGTCCTGCCGGACGAGGCGCGCCCCGCGGAAGACCGCGTGGTGAACCACACCGTGATCAAGGCCGATGTCCGCGGCTCCACCCAGATCACCCAGGACCTGCTGGCCCGCGGTTTGAATCCAGCTTCCCACTTGAGCCTCAATTTCTACGAGCCTTTGAAGCGCATCCTCGACCCGTACGGCGCCTTCAAGGTATTCGTTGAAGGCGATGCCATCATCCTCGCCATCTACGAGCACGAATCGAACCGCGCCAGCCAGCGCGCTGTGGCCAAAGCCTGCCTGCTCGCGCGGGAAATGCTCGCCGTCGCGCAGGCTTACAACGCGCGCGCGGCCACCACGCAGCTTCCCAAACTCGAACTCGGCGTGGGCATCGCTTTTCAGGACTCGGCGCCCACGCACTGGGCCGACGGGGAATCGCGCATCATGATTTCGCGCGCCCTGAACCTCTCCGACCGCCTCTCCGGCTGCTCCAAGGTCGCCAAGCGCCTGCTGGCCAACCACAACTCGCCCTTCAACGTGTTTCTCTTCCAGACGGTGATGGAAGGCACCACCGAAGAAGAAGTGCAGGAATTCCTGATCCGCTACAACATGAATGGCATCCAGCTGAATGAGGTGGGCTTCCAGAAACTTTCGGAGGAAATTGCCTTCACACAAGCGGACGTGGATTGCCCGATGCCCTGGGGGCAGGACCGCTGCACGTTCTATCTGGGCGAAGTGCCCATCGGAGAAAAGCTCGAGCCGATCGTCATCCGGAAGGGGAACGTCCGCCAATTGCTCTCCGGCGGCAAGGTCGGCGACCTCGGCACGCACGCCTACTACGAGGTCTGCATCGGCGCCGGCGTTACCCACCTGATCGAAACTGCGCTGGCCGCTTCCCGCAAAAGTTGATGGCCTCTCGGCGCGCCCCTATAATGCTGGCGGAGGCGAAAAGGGTCCGGTGATCCTCCCGGCCTTCAAAGTCGGCGATTCCGTCCCTTGCGGGCGGGATGGTGGGTTCGACTCCCACACGCTTCCGCCACACTATTGAACTTGAAGCACTTGCTGTTTTCTTGGCTCCAATTCACGGGGTTAGCTCCAATTCAACTGCTTAGGACTCGCCCGGCGAGCGAATCCACGGCACGCCGCTGCGCATCGCCTACGATGTGGCTGTAACGCTGTAGCGTGATTCGTGAATCGCTATGACGCATTTGGCGCGTCACAACCGCTGGTGACGCCCCGTGTTCTAACAGTTCGCTAGCAGCCATGTGCCGGAAGGCGTGAAGCGCGGCCTTCTCGATTCCAAGACTGCGTAACGTGTCTTGTAGCTTGTAAGCCACTTTGTCACGCTGCATGGGCTTGCCTTTACTGTTGGCGAAGAGCAGGTCTGCTTCGTTCGTGCGCCAATGCGTTGCAAGGAACGTGCGCAGACGTTTCTCCAAAACCCCTGGCATCGGAAGGTCGGCGGAACTTGACTTGGACTTTGGGGCTTGCATCGTTCGCGTGGCGTGGTCAAGCGTGCGCCGAATGCGAATGAGATGCTTTTCAAAGTCAAGGTCGCCTGTCTTCAATCCCAGAATTTCACCAGCGCGGCAGCCTGTGATGCTGATAAGTGCCCACAGGGTAGAGTAAGGCTCTTCGCTGGCTTCCACGATTCGCCTCACTTGCTCTGCTGTGAAGAAACGCTCTTCCTTTTTCTCACCACTACGCGGCAGGGACAGCGCCGCACGGTCAAACACTTCGGGAATGTACTTCCACGCCTTTGCCGTCTTGAGTAGGCCAGCCAAAGTCTGCAAGATATTTTCGACTGACTTGCGAGCCAGACCCTTAGCCGTCAGCGCAGACACAAAGGCTTGGACGTTTCGCGTTGTAATGGCCGTCAGCGACATTTCGCCCAGTGCTGGAATGATGTGAGTACGCAGATGGCTCTTGGCTGCTCTCACCGTTGTCGGCTTGAGCGTAGGAGCAACACTGCTTTCCCATTCTTCCACCAAACGGGAAAGCGTTCTTCCCGCTTTGGGCTTTGGAATTGCAACAAGGTTTACCGCATCAAGATAAGGCCGGAACGCTTCAATGGCCTGTAGCTTGGTGACGTGCTTCACTGCGCCAAGCACGACAGTCCTTCGCGCACGATGGAGTGTTCCGTCAGTTTGCACGCGGTCTTCCCTGAAGATTCCAATCCATACTTTGCGTCTCTTGCCCCTGCTAATCAGTCTTCCCCTTTGATAACGTCTCCGTGGCATGGACATCTCCGTGCCCACGGGCATGCACGGTGCCGTTGCGGATGCTACCACGGTTTCTGCACACTGATTGCCTTCACAGTTGGGGAGGCTGTGCAGTGCCTCGCCAACCGAAATAGGTTCGTACTCCATTTCGGCTTTTCCTTTCGTCCACTTCGTTCTTAACTTGGTTCCGTCTCTGCATACTGTGCAGTCCAACTAGGGCAGAAGAACTTGGAAATGGCAGTCTGCGAGGCCCAGAGAGGCCAGACATTTTTGAAACTCGATTATCGCCATGCACAGGACTGCATATTGTGCAATCTCAAGGCAATCAAGCTCTGCACACTATGCAGCGACAATGTATTAACAAGGTGGTTTTACCCTGCTTTGCTAGTACATTGGCTTTGCCAGAGCACCACAAGGCGGAACTCCGCTTCTTGCCTTGTTCCCTACCAAAGACTTCCTCTTGCTTCCGCCCTATTTTTCTCCGTAGCTGGTTGGCTAGTGTTAGCTGGTTGGCTCCCAAGACCATCCCGGCGAGATGGGCCGCTACGCTACACCTGCAAACGTCACAGCGGGCCACTAGGCGGCCTGTCTGAGCTTGCTAAAGTAGCTGGCGGCTGCTGCCTCTTGCTCCGGGGTCTGTACACGCGGGAGGTGATACTCCTTGTGGCCAGCAGAGACTGCCAAAAGCCTCTTGGCTTCCTGCCGGGCATCCTCAAAACCAATGCCGGGCCTCTTTTCCAAAAGCTGCACCACCACTTTACCGACAGGAGAATTCTCCATCGGCGTGTCAGGTCTAGCGAAATACTCTGCATTTGTCATGGGGTCTGCCCCTCACATTCTGAGATTGTTTTTTCAACGAGCCTCTCCAACGTCGCGTTCTGGCGGGCGCTGAAGCTGGACATGCAGCAAGCCGCGTAGCGCAGCGCGTGCTCCGGGCACATCCGGGAGTTCATCCGCAGATTCTTCTTGGCCGCCCGTAGGATGCCGTGGCGCACGACTTCGGCGGAGTACCCCTGCAACCAAAAGAAAAATTGACGGTCAGACGGCATTGCGACTGTGGGCAACAAGGCCGCCCATAGTTTTTTTAGAGTGTCTTGTTCGGTCATGCTGCCTCCTTGCCCTCTACGGGAATCTCTGCGATAGAGTAGAGCGTCTCTTTGCCTTCTTGCGTCGCTGTGATTTTCCCGCCACGTGCCATGCTGTCCAGCACGTTTTTTATCGCGGTGTTCTTTCCGGTCACTTCCTCGCGCAGTTCCCGCGTGTTCAGTTCGCCCTCACGGCGTAGCGCATTGTAGTGCACCCTTCTAATTTAGACAGTCAGGGCCTCGTTTTTTAGTACACCTGTGAAAGCCAAGAAGGCCTCCCGTGGGGTGCGGTTTGCCACCCCGCGATGCGGCCGGTCGTGATTGTACTCCCCGATCCAACGAGC
>JACQDE010000045.1 GCA_016201285.1 Acidobacteriota bacterium
AACCTCGCCATGACGGCGAGCGCGAACGCGTCACCGGTGATGATGGCGAATGGTAGCGGACCGCCGCCGCCTCCGCCGTGGGAGAATGGCAGCGGACCGCCGCCGCCCCCACCTTGGGAGAACGGTAGCGGGCCGCCGCCCCCGCCGCCTTGGGAACCGTAACCCGGAAATTAGGGCATAGAAAAGGGTATACTGGACCAAGGCTTAGAGGTAACGAGAGTGCTTGGTCCAGTGGATTACGGACTGTGGTTCTTGGGCGCGTCCCTTGACGCGAGCGTGTTGGTGTGCGCGATCAGGGGGCGCGTCTTCTCTCGTTATTTCACACTCAATCTATATATGCTGGCCGCTTGCGTTCTCAGTGTCGGCCGGTTTGGCATCTTCTGGAAGTACGGGTTCCTTTCCAACGAGTACCGCTATTTTTACTTTTACTCCGACGCCCTCCTCACAATCTGCATGTTCTTCGCCCTGATGGGGCTGTATTCCCACGTGTTCCAGGAGATGGGAGTGCACCGTTACCTGCGAGTGGGCGCGCTGCTGTTGCTGGCGCTGACCTCGTGGTTCACCTATCAAGTCCTGCTGAACTCGAGCGTGAACCTTGTTTCCCGGACGCGGTTCGTGGTCGAACTTTCTCAAAACCTCTACTTCGTGGGCCTGGTGCTGACGTATCTGCTGTGGGGCGCAGTGATGAAGTTGCGGGAGACGCGGACGCAGGTGATCCAATTGGTGTCCGCCCTGGGGGTGTACTTCAGCGCGCTCGCCGGCAACTATGCCCTGCATAACCTCGCCCCGGGACACAGTACCCTGTGGACGTACCTGCCCCAAGTCCTGGCGCTCTGGTTACCTGCAGCGTGGGCCTATACATTTGCGAAAGTACCTGAGGAGGCGCGTATCGCGACGGCCCAGATCGCCGCGATGCACGAGAACCACCGATGATTGCTGCGCTGATATTGGTAATCGCCATTGCCGGGTTTCTGCAGTTTTTCGTTTCGTACTGCCGCTCGCTGATCGCGGCCTATGAGCGCGTGGATCTCTCCGACCAGGCGCGCGAAGTGACGGGAATCAGCGACCGCCGCGTGAGCGGGCAGGATTTCGGGCGGCTGCTGCAACTGGTGCGGATGTGTCCGGAGCCGGGGGACGACAGCCGGGAGATCGGCGCGGTGCGAACGTACTTTGGGCTGTTGACGGTGGCACGCGCGGCGTTCCGCCAAGTTGCGCCGACGCTGGAGCAGCGAGTGGAGCGGGAACGAGAAAGCTGCGCGTACTTCGCTGCGGTGGCGCTGGATCGGCGAATCGCACACAGCCGCGACCTGATGGCCCAACAGCTCGCCAGCCATTAACCGCCGCCGCGGGCGAATCGAGCCCGGCCTGGCCCCAAGCGGCCAGCCGGGCTTTTCGTTTTTGGAGGCACAATTTGCGCAGCAGGGCTGGACTGCTACGATAGGAAGGCGGGCCGAAGGCACGCAACGATGAGCGCGCGATCACAGGTGCAAGTGGAAGCCACGATCCGGCGGCACAGGATGTTGCGGGCGGGCGACCGGGTGGGGGTGGCGGTGTCCGGCGGGGCCGATTCGGTGGCGCTGCTGCTGTTGCTGTTGGAGCTGCGCGAAAAACTGGGAATCACACTGCTGGTGGCGCACTTCAACCACCAACTGCGTGGGGCGGAGTCGGACACGGACGAGGCGTTCGTGCGCGAGTTGGCCGCGCGGCATGGACTGGAGTTTGTGGCCGGGCGCGCGGATGTGGCGGCGCGGGCGCGGGAGAACCGGTGGAACCTGGAAGACGCGGCGCGGCGGCTGCGGTATGCCTTCTTTGAAGAGTTGGTGACTGCGGGACGCGCAGACCGGATTGCCGTGGGACACACGGTGGACGACCAGGCAGAGACGGTTCTGGCGCGACTGGCGCGCGGTACGGGTCCAGCGGGGCTGGCCGGGATTTATCCGGTGGTGGGCCATGTGGTGCGACCCCTGCTGGAGACGCGACGGGAGGAATTGCGCCGGGAGCTCCGCAAGCGCGGGCAGGAATGGCGCGAGGACGCGTCGAACCGGGACATGGCGCGACTGAGGGCGCGGGTCCGGCACAGCGTGCTGCCGCACATCGAGCGCGAACTGCAGTCGGCCGCGGTGAAACACCTGAGCGAGCTGGCCAGCCTGGTCCGTGAAGACGAGAGCTTCTGGGCGGCAGTGGTCCAAAGCTGCTTCGTGAGCAGCGTGGCGGCGAACGATGCGGGGCTTTCGATTTCGATCGCGGACATGCTCGAACCGAAAGCGATTGCAGGACCGTTGGGCCACGTGGCGGGCGACACCAGGGTTTTGGAAGCGGTGAGCAAGAGGTTGATCCGGCGGCTGGCGGCGGAGAGTCGAGGGCAGCGAGGGCAGTTGACGGCGCTGCACGTCGAGCAGGTGCTGCGGCTGTCGCGGGAAGGCCAGAGCGGGCAGCGGGTGCAGTTGCCCGGGGGAACCGAGGTGGAGCGCGTGTTCGACCGGCTGGTGTTTGCGCGCCCGCGAGAGATGCTGGCAGAGGGCGCGGAGGAAACAACGAAGGCGATGCCGTCGTATGAATATAGTGTGACGCTGCCGGAAGAAGGCACGGCGACTGTAGTCATTCCCGAAATCCAGAAACGGCTGTGCCTGAAAGTGATTGACTGGCCCGGCGGGGCGGGGGACACTAGTATTTTAGATGCGACCCTCGACCGGGACTTACTGCGCCCGCCACTCATCTTTCGAAACTGGCGCCCCGGAGACGCCTATCGCCCGGTAGGCCGCCAGGGTACGAGGAAGGTGAAGCGGCTTTTCCAGGAGCACCGGGTCCCGGCGCGGGAGCGGACAAGCTGGCCGGTCCTGACCAGCAGCGGAAAGCTGGCATGGGCGGGAGCGCTGCCGGTGGCCGAAGAATTTGCCACAAGCGAGGGGACGCGGGCAGCGGTGGTCATCGGTGAGGAAACACTGTGAAAACTTCACCAAAGCTGGTTTTTTCGCCGGCGCGCCTGGCGGCGCGAATCGCCGCGGTAGGCCGTGAGATCACCCGGGACTACGCCGGGCGGACGGTGGACCTGGTGGCGATCATGGACAACTCGTTCGTGTTCACGGCGGATTTGGTACGGCACATCAAGTGCCCGACCGTGTGCCACTTTGTTCGCGCGGAAGTGAGGGACGTAAACGTGAGCGGGTACGCGCGCAAAGAGATTTTCTTCAGCCCGGAGCCGGTGCTACGGGACCGGGACGTGCTGCTGGTAGATGCGGTGCTGCACTCGGGCGTGACGCTGGACTTCTGGGCGAAGCGGCTGATGGACAGCCGGCCGAGGTCACTGCGGACGGCAGTGCTGATTGACAAGCCGCAGGAACGCAAGGTGGATTTTCAGCCTGATTACTTTTGCTTCCAAACGGCATCTAATTATCTAGTGGGGTACGGCCTGCCGGAACGGCGGGGACTCTACCGGAACCTGCCCTATGTGGGAGCGCTGGACGGGGCGGGGCGGCGCAGGAAGAAAAGCAGCCGCAAAAAGAGATCGGTGAGGTAGATCCGTGAATTCAACTGCAAGATCCATTCTGTTCTGGATGTTCATCCTGCTGCTGGCCGTGCTGCTATGGAAGATGGCCTCGACCAGCGGGCCGGCCATGCGCGAGCAGGAGCCGAGCTATTCCGAGTTCATGGCCCAGGTGGAGCAGGCGCGGGTGCGGGACGTCACCGTGACGCTTTCGCCGATCAGCGCGGAAGTGGCCGGCGAGCTGAAAGAATCGAGCGGGAAGTTCCGGCTGACCATCGCGAAAGAATCCGTGCCGGATCTGACGAAACTGCTGCGCGAAAAGGGCGTGACGATCAACATTAAGCAGGAGACGCGCAACGACTGGCTGACGTTCCTGCTGAACGCGCTGCCATTCTTCCTGCTGGTGGCGTTCTGGATCTTCATGATGCGGCAAATGCAGGCCGGCGGAAACAAAGCGCTGAGCTTCGGCAAATCGCTGGCGCGGCTGCTGACGGCGCAACAGAAGAAAGCGACGTTCAAAGACGTGGCCGGGACGGACGAGGCCAAGGAAGAGTTGCAGGAGATCATCGAGTTCCTGAAGGACCCGCAGAAGTTCCAGAAACTCGGGGGGCGCATCCCGAAAGGCGTACTGCTGGTGGGGCCGCCGGGCACGGGGAAGACGCTGCTGGCGCGGGCCATTGCCGGCGAGGCCAACGTGCCGTTTTTCTCGATCTCCGGCTCGGACTTCGTGGAGATGTTCGTGGGCGTGGGCGCGAGCCGGGTGCGCGACCTCTTCGAGCAGGGCAAGAAGAACGCGCCGTGCATTATCTTCATTGACGAGATTGACGCAGTGGGCCGCCACCGTGGCGCGGGCCTGGGCGGTGGTCACGACGAGCGTGAGCAGACGCTGAACGCGCTGCTGGTGGAAATGGACGGGTTCGAGTCGAACGAGGGCGTGATCCTGATCGCGGCGACGAACCGGCCGGACGTGCTCGACCCGGCGCTGCTGCGACCGGGGCGGTTCGACCGGCGGGTGGTGGTGGCGCGGCCGGACGTCAAAGGCCGCGAAGAAATCCTGCGGGTGCACACGCGCAAGGTACCCATTTCGGACGATGTGGATTTGTCGGTGCTGGCGCGCGGCACGCCAGGGTTTTCCGGAGCGGACCTGGCCAACCTGGTGAACGAAGCGGCGCTGTGGGCGGCGCGGCAAAACCGCAAGATGGTGATGATGGTCGACTTCGAGATGTCCAAGGACAAGGTTCTGATGGGCGTCGAGCGGAAGTCCATGATCCTCTCCGAAGAAGAGAAGAGGAACACGGCGTACCACGAAGCCGGGCATGCGCTGGTGGCGACGATGACGCCGGGCGCCGATCCGCTGCACAAGGTAACGATCATCCCCCGTGGCATGGCGCTGGGCGTGACGATGCAGTTGCCGATTGACGACAAGCACACGTACACCAAGGAATTCCTTGAGGCACAGCTTTCCGTGCTGATGGGCGGACGTGCCGCGGAAGAAATTTTCCTCGGCAAGGTGACGACGGGCGCCGGAAACGACATCGAACGTGCGACGGAGATCGCACGACAGATGGTCTGCGACTGGGGCATGAGCGCGATGGGGCCGCTTTCCTTCGGCAAGAAGGAGGAGGCGATCTTCCTCGGGCGGGAAATCGCGCAGCACCGCGACTACTCGGAAGAGACGGCGATCCGGATCGACCAGGAAGTGAAGAAAATCGTCACGACGGCGTACGGCAACGCGCGGGGCATCCTGGAAACGAACCGCGACGCGCTGGAGAGCATTGCGCAAGCATTGCTCGACCGCGAAGTGCTAGACGCGGTGGAACTCAAGCTGGTGATCGAAGGCAAACCGTTGCCCGAGAAAACGCGACCGGCGCCGCCTTCGGCTCCAGCGGTGCCGGGCAAGGAGCCGCAACTGGCGCCGCGGACGGAACCGCGAACCGCGCCGGGCTTTGCCAAGGGCGAAAAACCCGCGCCGGCGTAAACAAAGCAGATCACCGGAACTTGCCAAAGGGGCGACCTGCGGGTCGCCTCTATGTTTTTCAGTCACCTTTTTTCGCGCGCTTTTTCAGGCGTAGAATAGGCGCATGGCGAAGAAGAATACTCCGCCGATTAATGTCACCTGCCCGTGCTGCCAGGCAAAGCTAGTGGTGGACCCGGAGCTGGCCGTGGTGCTCTCGCACGAGGCGCCGCCGAAGGCCGTGCCGGACGTGGACCTCTCTGACACTGCGCGGCTGCTGAAGGAAGAAGAGGCGCGGCGGGAAGAGAAATTCCGGCAGTCGGTGGAGTATGAGAAGAAGAAGTCGGACGTGTTCGACCGGCTGTTCGAAGAGGGCCTGAAGAAGGCCAAGGACAAACCGGTCGAGAAGCCGCTGCGGGATTTCGACCTCGACTAGGCAGCGGAGACCCACCTTCTGGCATACTGCACAGTTGTGTCAGGGCTAAAATCCAGCGCTAAGAAACCTCCCTGTCGTGCGCGGGACCAATATGCTGCGCCCGTACCTTTGCTTCTCTGCACAGTTCTCGCCGTCGCAGCCGTATGTGCGCAGGCGCTCGCGCAGGGAAAGCCGAAGGCGCCGAAGCCGCAGCGGTTGGGCGCGGGGATGGAATTGTGGCGTGACGCAAAGAGCGGAGAGCTGGAGTACCGGCGGAAAGCCGCGATCGCGAAGGAAGTAACCGCGAACGAGGAGGCCAAGAGCCGGGCGACGCTGCGCGTGGGCGTGAACTTGGTGGAGGTGAACTGCAACGTGTTGCGGGCGGACGGCACGCACGTGCACGGATTGCGGCGCGAGGCGTTCCGCTTACTGGAAGACGGCGTGCCGCAAACGATTGAACATTTCGACGCATCGAGCGAAGCGGCGAGCGTGGCACTGGTGATCGATGCGAGCCCGAGCGTGTTGCGCGACATCGGGGAAATGAAAGCGGCGGCGCGGACGCTAGCCGGAGAGCTCGAGGCGCAGGATGAAGTAGCGGTGGTGACGTTTGACGCGGACGCGTACGTGCTGCTGCCGTTCTCTGGGGACCGAGCGGCGCTGGAGAAAGCAATCGAGCGAGTGAACGTGGCGCGCGGGCCGACGTCGAAGAAAGGCTCAAACA
Source organism: Acidobacteriota bacterium (assembly GCA_016201285.1). Classification (GTDB taxonomy): domain Bacteria; phylum Acidobacteriota; class Terriglobia; order Acidiferrales; family UBA7541; genus JACQDE01. The sequence continues at coordinate 6,575 of JACQDE010000045.1, forward strand.
TCTACGAGGCAGTGTACCTCGTGGCGCAAGAACTGTTTCAAGGGAGAAAAGGGCGCAAGGCAATCGTGCTGCTCACCGACGGACAGGACAGCGGGCTAGGGCTGAGCTGGTCGCCGGAGAGCGCGCTGCCGCGGGCGGGCGTTCTGAGCGGGCGGTTGACGTTTGAAGACGTGTCGCGGACGCTCGCGACGGCGGGAGTAGAAGTGCAAGCAGTCTCGACGCAGCCGCGGCCGAAAGGGATGACGGAAGAGTGGATCGAAGCGCACCGGAGCGAGACGCTGGTCAGCGCGAAAGCGCGGGAGATGGATATGCCGCACTACACGCTCTACCTGGCGGAGCTGGTGCGGCGCGCGGGCGGGCGGATTTACTTTTTGCGGGAGATCGAAACGCTGAGCGCCATCTACCGGCGGATTGCGGAAAATCTGCGGGCGCAATACACGCTGGGATATTACCCGTCAGCGAAAACCGGGAAACGCAGTTGGCGAATGCTGCAGGTGAAAGTACCGGGGCAGGCGGAGGCGCGGGTGGTGCACCGCGTGACGTACTACGTCGCGGGCACGCCCTGAGGAGGAAGAGTTGTTTCATAGGAAGAAATTCCGGCTGAAACTGAGGTCGCGGATGTTGGTGCTAGGTGAACGGACGCTGATGATGGGTGTGCTGAACGTGACGCCGGACAGTTTTTCCGATGGCGGAAAATTCTTCGACATTGACGCGGCCGTGGAACAGGCGTTGAAGATGGAAAATGACGGCGCAGACATCCTGGACATGGGCGGAGAGTCCACGCGGCCGGGGAGCGAGAGCGTGACGGTGGAAGAGGAACTGCGGCGGGTGCTACCAGTGATCGAGCGGTTGCGCGGAAAGCTTCGCATTCCGATTTCGATTGATACGCAGAAGGCGGCGGTGGCGGAGGCGGCGGCGAAAGCGGGCGCGGAGATCATCAACGATGTATCGGCGCTGCGGACGGACCCGGAGATCGCGGGCGTGGCGCGGCGCCATAAGCTGCCGCTTGTGCTGATGCACATGCGAGGAAAGCCGCGGACGATGCAGAAGCAGCCGTTTGCGCGGGACGTGATGCGGGACGTGAAGAGCGGACTGCGCGAGGCGGTGGCGAGGGCGCGGAAGATGGGCGTTGCCAAGTCACAGATCATCCTCGACCCGGGGATTGGGTTCGGAAAAAGCTACGCGCAGAACTGCAAGCTATTGGCGCGGCTTCCGGAGCTGGCACGGCTGGAATACCCGCTGCTCCTGGGCACATCGCGGAAAGCGTTTATCGGAACAATTCTTGGAAATGCGAAGAACCCGTTGCCACCCCAGGAACGATTCTGGGGCACGGCGGCGACGGTGGCGGCCAGCATTTTCAGTGGGGCACACATCGTTCGCGTGCACGACGTGAAAGAGATGGTGCAGGTGGCGCGGATGGCGGATGCGGTTGTGAACGCGCGATAGAAAGAGAGATTCCCCGTCCGTCCCGAAGCTTCGGGACGGACGGGGAAAAATCAGGCGCGGGGAGGGCCGGCGTCGTGGGAGTCGCGGGTGAGGGCTTCCTGTCGTCGGCTTTTGACTTCGCGGACGGCGTAAACGGGCTTGCCCTGGGACTCGAAGTAGGTGCGGGCGAGCATTTCGCCGAGCAGGCCGATGGAAATGAACTGGATGCCGCTGACGATGAGCGCCATTGAGAGCAGAAGCATGGGGCCATGCTTGATAAAGATGGATTCGCCGAGGATCACTTTCAAGTAGAGAAGATAGAAGCCCAGGGCGCCGCCGATGCCGGCGCCGAGCAAGCCAAAGAGGCCAAAAAATTGGAGCGGCTTGGTGGAGTAGTCGAGCAGGAATTTGATGCTGAAGAAGTCGAGGACGACGCGGCCGGTTCGCCCGAGGCCGTACTTGGAAGAGCCGCGGCGGCGCGGATGGTGGCGGACAACAATTTCCGCGATGCGGGCACCGGACCAACTGGCAAGCGCGGGGATGAAGCGGTGGAGATCGCCATACAGCGGCAGGTCCTGGATAATCTCGCGGCGGTACACCTTCAGGGTGGAGCCGAAATCGTGCAGCGGGACGCCGGAAATGCGCGCCATGATCCAGTTGGCAATCCTGCTGGGAAGACGGCGGGTGAGCCAGGGCTCCTTGCGGTCCTTGCGCCAGCCGCTGACGATGTCGTAGCCCTCGGCGAGCTTGGCGAGCAGGCGGGGGATGTCCTCGGGATCGTTTTGGAGATCGGCGTCGAGAGTGATGATGATCTCGCCGCGGGCGAAATCGAAGCCAGCCTTGAGGGCAGGCGTCTGTCCGAAGTTGCGGCGGAGGCGGATGAGGTTGACGCGGCGGTCGGACTCGTAGATTTCGGCGAGGACTCTGTAGCTTTGGTCGCGGCTGCCGTCGTCCACGAAGACGATTTCGTAAGGCTCGGCGAGCGCGTCCATCACCTCGGTGAGCTTGACGTAAAGAGGCGGGATGTTCTCCTGCTCGTCCAGGACGGGCACGACGATGGAGTATTTGATGGCGTCGGCGGTTTTCGTCATTTCATGCTGAACACAGGAAGCGGAACGGCTGCCGGATGACGCTTCGCAGCATTGATAATCTCCCGATTGTGGGGATGCGTCAATATGCGGCGGGAATGCGCCCGCCAGGTTTTTGCGCAGGAAGGCGGCGCTGATCCCGAAGTCCCGAATCCCGACGCTTCGGGATCGGGACGGGAGCCGCACTCCAGGGTCGCGCCATTCTGGCGCGGCACGCACAGCCAGGAGTGGCTGTGCCGCCACTCGCCCCGGCGTAGCCGCGATATACTAGGTGCGGATGACTCCTCCCTTGAATGAGGCGGCAAGATCCGGCAAAGGCAGAATCCTCTCCATTGACTACGGGCGGAAGCGGATTGGAGTGGCGCTCTCCGATGAATTGGGTCTTACAGCGCAGCCGCTGGCAGTGCTCGAGCGGACGAACCGGCGGGATGACCTGCGGCGGCTGCGCGAGCTGGCGCGCAAACACGGAGTGGAGCGAATCGTAGTGGGGAACCCGGTGCGGCTGGACGGGAGCGCGGGCGAGATGGCTGCGGAAGCCGGGCGGCTTGCAGCGCGCATCCGAAAGGAATTGGGACTGCCGGTGGAGATGGTGGACGAGCGGCTGAGCAGTTGGGAAGCGCAAGAGACGACGGCGGCGGCAACGAAGACGAAACGAGGCAAGCAAGGTGCCGGCGTGGATGCGGTGGCAGCGGCGGTAATTCTGAGGGATTTCCTGGAACGTGAGCAGACGCGGAAACCAACGAAGAAGTAAGGTGGGGCGCGCGACGGCCGGGCTGCTCTTGTTGGGGCTGGTGGCGGTTGCCGGAGCCATGGTGTGGCTCGGAGCGGAATGGCAGACACCCTACCAGGGATTCCCGACCGGTGGCGTGTTTGTGGAGGTTTCACGGGGAATGTCGAGCAGCGTGATTGCGCGGCGACTAGCGCAAAGCGGCGTGGTGAGGAGCCGCGTGGCGTTCGACATGTTGAGCCGGTGGAAGTCGCCGGCCGCGCTGCAAGCGGGCGAGTATCACTTTGACCAGCCGGTGACACCGATGGAAGTTTTCCGGAAGCTGGCCGAGGGGCGAGTGTTCGTCCACGTGCTCACGGTGCCGGAGGGCAAGACGATTTTCGACGTTGCAGAACTGGTGGAAAACGAAAGACTCGCGCGCCGAAAGGCGTTTCTGGCGGCGGCGAGCGATGCTTCGCTGATCCACGACCTGGCGCCAGAAGCGCGGAGCCTCGAGGGATTTCTGTTTCCGGCGACGTACCAATTCCCGCGGCGAGTGACACCGGAGCGCATCGTGGAAACGATGGTGAAACGATTCCGCGAGGTGTGGGGCCGACTGCAGAAAGAAAAAGGAGCTGTAGATGGGCGGCCGGTGGCGGAAGTGGTGACGCTGGCGTCGCTGGTAGAGAAAGAAACAGGAGTGGCGGAAGAGCGGCCGCTGGTGGCGGGCGTCTTTCACAACCGGCTAAAGCGCCGCATGGCGCTGCAATGCGACCCGACGGTGATCTACGCGCTGGAGCTCGCGAACAAGTACGATGGGTCGTTGAACGGGAAAGATTTGCAGTTCAAGTCGCCGTACAACACGTACCGCAACGCGGGGCTTCCGCCGGGACCGATTGCGAACCCCGGAGAAGCGTCGCTGCGGGCAGCGCTTGCTCCGCCGAAGGTGGACTACCTCTACTTTGTGGCGAACATGGAGGGCGGGCATTTCTTCAGCCGGACGCTTGCGGAGCACAATAGCAACGTGGCGCGCTACCGGCGGCTGCAAGCACAGAACGGGCGGAGCGACGCGCCAAAGGCGGGGACTCATGCCGTCCCGCAGCGGAACCCGCGATGACGAAGGATCATCAGCAGACGAAGAAGGACGTGATCCTCGAAATTGCGCGAGGGTTGGGCGCGGCGCGATTCACGCCGGCGGAATTCGAGCAGATTCGGCGGCAGATGATTGCGCGGCTCGGCGAGGCTGGGAAGACCTCGGCCGATCACATCGCGGGAGTGCTGGAAGATGCGGGGCTGCGCGTGGTGTGGTCCACGCGGGCGGACACGGAGGGCCGCTACGAGGAGGAGTTCCGCGACCTGCTGCACTTTTCGACGCTCGAGGAAGCGGAGATGTGCCTGATGCGGCTGGACGAGCTGTGGCGGAAGTTCCGCGAAGCAGGAGAGACGGCAGCGGCGGAGCGCGTGCTGGAAGTGGCGCGGCTGGGACGGCGGCGCGCGGAGATGATCGCGCGGAACCCCAAGGTGGAACCGCGCAAGCGCGCGGGAAAAAGCGAGATTGCGCAGTGGTTCCAAATCTGGCTGGAGACGCCGGACGCGTTTTTCGACTGGCTGGAGATGAGGAAGCAGTCGGAGGAGTTTCAGAGGGACTTTGGAACCACAGATAAACACAGATAGAGTGAAAAAACCGCAGGAATGAGCAGTGAGTTTTCTTGAAGACGCGAGGGAACGAGTCCATGTATTTGCTGGAAGTGGAGCCGCTGGATCTGGGCGAGGATGTGAAGGCGGTCGGGCTGGAGTTGATCGAGCCGCAGGACCGCGAGCCGGTGCGCGGGGCGGAGGCGGCGCAAATCTGGAGCCGCGTACTGGCGGCCGTGTCCGCGACGGAGCCGTGGGCGCTCGACTTCTTCAGCCACCTGGAGCGGGTTCGGGAGTACTGCGGGCGCCACGGCATCACGTACCGCGAGACAGGGAAGTGCATGGTAATCGGTGCGCCGCAGGGGGATGCGCTGGCGGCGATGCTGGAACGGTTTGAGGGCGAGACGTTCGGGGTGCGCTCGGGCGGGCCATTGACGGCAGGCGATGCGGCGCTGGAGGGGGACCTTGCGCGGCGCGGCGTGGATGCGTACCACCAGACGTACCCCAACTACTTTTTCTGCGGGGTGTGCGACTTCGAGAACGGGTTTCTCACCCTGCTCACCAGGCGTCTGTGGGCCAGCGAAGTGATCCGGCGAGTGGCGCCACTGCTTAAGGATCTCGCGGTCGAAGCGCGGATTCCGCGATAGAAGCTATTTTTCCGATTGGAATGGGTTGATTGACACCCCTGCGGGTGGCTGTTAGATTGCAATATTTGACTCTGTGCGGAGAGAGATGCTGGGGATGCGCACTCGAATTTGGATGGTTTTACTGGCAGTGGTGTCGGTTCTGGCAGCAGGGTGCGGGGGCGGCATCAAAAACACGACCCGCGTGCCAGCGGCGGAGATCCGGCCGTCGCTGGAGGCCACGGTCGACCAGCTCGTGGAGCAATACAACCAGCAGGCACGGGCGGTGCGGAGCCTGAACGCCGGGGTGGACCTGAACCCGGTGGCGGGCTCGACGTACACCGGGGTGATCGAGGACTACCACGACGTGCGCGGGTTCATCCTGGCGCAGCGGCCGGCGAACATCCGTATGATCGGGCAAGCGCCGGTGGTGGCGAAAAACATTTTCGACATGGTGAGTGACGGTGAAACGTTCCGCATCTTCATCCCATCGAAGAACAAGTTTGTGGTGGGGCCGACGCAACTGGAGCGGCCGGTGAAAAAGCCGATCGAGAATCTGCGGCCGCAGCACCTGCTGGACGCGCTCTTCTGGCAGGAACTGCCAGCGGGCAAGACGGTTTTGTTTGAAGAGTTCGATGCGGCGCCGCAGCGCTACTACGTCCTGACGCAGGTGCGCGGGACGGACGGCCTGGAGATTGCGAAGAGAATCTGGTTCGACCGGGCCGATTTGAACATCGCGCGCATCCAAGTGTATGGGGCGCGGGGGCGGCTGGTGGCGGACATCCGCTACGCGGACTGGCAACCGGCCGGCGATCTGCGATATCCGCGGCACGTGTGGCTGGTTCGGCCACACGATGACTATCAACTTGAGGTGCGCATCACGAAGCTGATGCTGAACGAGGTCATCGCCGCAGAACGCTTCCGGCTGGAGCAACCTCTAGGGACGGAACTGGTGCGGGTGGGCGAAGAGAGCAAGGAGGCGCGGCCGTGATCTGGGAAATGATCCTGCGCAACGTCTTCCACCGGCCGGTGCGGACAGCGATCAGCGTGATCGCGGTTGGCGTCGAAGTGATGCTGGTGATCCTGGTGGTGGGGCTTACGAGCGGGCTGCTGCACGAGACGGCGAAGCGCGTGGAAGGCGTAGGCGCGGACCTGATGCTGCAGCCGCCGTCGGCGTCAGTGTTCATGGCGTTCAGCGGGGCGCCGATGCCGATCAAGATCCGGGAAAAATTGGAAGAGATGAAGTACGTGCAGGCGGTGGCGCCGGTGCTGCTGCAGTTCAACGCGAGCGGCGGACTGGACATCGTGTACGGGATCGAGCAGGAGACGTTTAAGGCGGTTTCCGGCGGGTTTGTGTTTCATGAGGGAAGCGAACTGGCGGCGCCGAACGACATCCTGGTGGATGATTGGTACGCGAAGGCGAAGAAAGTGAAAGTGGGACAGACCCTGCGCTTGCTGGACAATGACTTCCACGTGGCGGGGATTGTGGAACACGGCAAGGGCGCGCGGCTGTTTGTGCCGATCCAGACGTTGCAAGAGCTTTCCGGCGCGCGCGACAAAGCGAGCGTGTTCTTCATCAAGCTGACGCGGCCTGAGCACACGCCGGCGGTGGCGACCGAGCTGAAGAAACTCTTCCCGCGATATGAAATCCGGCCGCTGAAAGACTTTCTGTCACTGATGACGTCGTCGAACTTGCCGGGGCTGGAGACATTTATCAACTCCATGATCGCGCTGGCGGTAGCCATCGGGTTCCTGGTGATCTTCCTCTCGATGTACACGATCATCATCGAGAGGACACGGGAAATCGGGGTGCTGAAGTCGCTGGGGGCGTCAAAGGGGTACATCGTCCAGGCGCTGCTGAGCGAGACGGCGCTGATTTGCGGGATTGGCATCGTGATGGGAATCGGGATGACGTTTGGGATGCGCGCGGTGCTGATGCGAGTGTTCCCGACGCTGACGATTCTGGTGACGGTGGAGTGGGTCCTGCGCGCAGCCGGAATTGCGGTGGTGGGTGGCCTGGTCGGGGCAAGCTATCCGGCCTGGCTGGCCAGCCGGAAAGATCCTGTAGAAGCACTCTCGTACGAGTAAAGAAAGGCGAACAGGCTAGGCAGGGATGCGAAACGCAGCTACAATATTCGCGCCTACAGATGAGGGCTTCCTTCCTGGTGAACGGGACGTGGATCCGATACTGAAAACGGAAAACCTGTGGAAGGTCTACCGCAGCGGCAAGGTGGAGGTTTCCGCCCTGCGGGGCGTGAACTTTGAAGTGCTGCCCGGGGAGTTTGTTGCGGTGATGGGGCCGTCCGGGTGTGGGAAGTCGTCGCTGCTGTACGTGATCGGCGGGCTGGCACAGGCAACGCGGGGACACGTACTGGTGGACGGAAACGACCTGATGGCGCTAAGCGACGCGGCGCGCACGAAACTGCGGCGGCACAAAGTGGGCTTTGTCTTCCAGCGGTTCAACCTGCTGCCCACGCTCGACGCCTACGGCAACATCGCCATCGCCCAGCATATCCATGGAAACGGCTTCGACCCGCACCGGTTTGAAGTGGTGACGAGCATGCTGAAGCTGACCGACCGACTCCACCACAAGCCTTCGGAGCTTTCGGGCGGCGAGCAGCAGCGGGTGGCGATCGCGCGGGCCATCATCAACGAGCCGAAGATCATCCTGGCCGACGAGCCCACCGGAAACCTGGACACCAAGAATTCAGAAATCGTGCTTGGAATGTTGCGGCAGCTGAACCGAGATCTGGGACAGACCATCGTCATGATCACGCACAACCCGGAAGCGGCGGCGTACGCGGGCCGCGTGGTGCACATGCGCGACGGCGTAATCGTGGACGGCGTTCCTGAGGATTGAGATGCGGACGCTCTGGCGGGGAATCTCCAACACCATTTTCTGGTCGTACGAGCGCGGCACGTGGCCCTACGACGTGCTCGTGGGCGTCGTTGTGCTTTTCGTCTTTCTCTCGCCGCGCACATGGTTCGACGACCAGCCGCAACTGGGGCCGCCGGGACACCAGGCACAGGTCCAGGCACTCTCGGAAGATCCGTCCGCCCCGACACGGACATACCGCGTGGATGCTCATCTACTGTCGCTTCCCAAGCGCACTCCGGAACTGGAAAAGGAAACGCACGATGTTCTGCGGAAAAACGTGGAAGAACTCCGAAACCGCAGCTTTAAGATCGAACGGATTGACCCGGTCCGCGCCGAAGACGGGACCATCCTCTACTACGACATCGTGGTGAAGAAGTAAGCCGATCAGACCGCTCAGCCCAAGCTCCGAATTCTTCTGCGAACCGAGCACGTCCTCCGGGTAGTGACTCATTTGTAGTGCACCCTTCTAATTTAGACAGTCAGGGCCTCGTTTTTTAGTACACCTGTGAAAGCCAAGAAGGCCTCCCGTGGGGTGCGGTTTGCCACCCCGCGATGCGGCCGGTCGTGATTGTACTCCCCGATCCAACGAGC
>JACQDE010000042.1 GCA_016201285.1 Acidobacteriota bacterium
ATCACCCCGGTGGCGCTGGAGAAGGGGCTGCGCTTCGCGATTCGCGAAGGCGGCCACACCGTGGGAGCAGGAGCAGTGACGGAGATTATTGAATAAATGATGCCAACAAACAGCATGCAGAGTGCTCGGCGCCGGCTTGTCCTGAGGTCCGACGAAGTCGGGCCGAAGGGCGCCTGCACGGAGATTATCGAGTAGCACCAGTGCAGCGGAAATCAAGGACCGCACGAGCGGACCCAAACAAGATTTCGATAGAGAGAAGAAAACATGCGCGAGATCATCACGCTGCAATGTAACGAGTGCAAAAACCGGAACTACACGACCACCAAGAACCGGAAAAAGCATCAGGACCGGTTGGAGACGTCGAAGTTCTGCAACACTTGCCGAAAGCACACCGGACATAAGGAAGTGAAGTAGAGAAACCGGAGGGGAGTAGGTTCAACGGTAGACCGCCGGCTTGCCCTGAGGAGCCGCCAAGCGGCGACGAAGGGTCGCCAAAACCGGATGTGCGCGTAGCAGTGAACAAGAAAGATTGGTACTGCTACATGGTGCGTTGCAGAGACGACTCGTTCTATGTGGGTATGAGCAACGATTTGGCTGAACGCATCAAAGAACACAATTGGGGAGTCAAGTCGGAGTTCACGACGAAGCGAAGACCGGTTGTTTTGGTTTGGAGCGAACAACAACCGGACCGGAACACGGCTCGCAAGCGGGAAAAAGAAATCAAGGGTTGGAGGCGAGAGAAAAAGTTGAAGCTGATCCACGAATACGAGTGTCGCGGACCGCAATCAGCTTGCGAAGCGAACCCCTCGCCTTCGGCTCGGGGTAAAGGGGAGTAGGTTCAACGGTAGACCGCCGGTCTCCAAAACCGGATGTGGGGGTTCGAATCCCTCCTCCCCTGCCAAACCTTTCGAGGTTTGGGTCCGGAGCCCGGCCCGGGAAGCAGGCGGCGCAGTCAGGGAAACGGCGGGAGAACGATGGCAGAGGCACTCAAGGTGAAGAACGAAGAATCGCAAGGCAGCGGACGCGCCCCGGAGCGGGAGACACCGGAATGGCTCAAGCGAATCGGGGAGTATCCGAGGCGCTTCCGGCAGTTCCTCCACGAAGTGCGGGTGGAGATGCGCCAGGTGACGTGGCCGACCCGAGACGACGTGCGGGCAACCACGCTGGTTGTGATCGTGACCGTATTCTTTTTTGGTTTTTTTCTGTTTGTAGTGGACCTCGGCGTGAGCCAGGTGGTTGAGAAGGTGTTGAAAGCCTTCCGACGTTAAGGATCCGTATGGCGATGCAGTGGTACATCATTCACACCTACTCGGGATTTGAGAAGAAGGTGAAGGAGAGCCTGGAGAGCCGCGTGGCGGCGTTCGGGCTGCAGGACAAGATCGGGCAGGTGCTGATCCCGACTGAGGATGTGGTGGAAGTGCGGGGCGGGAAAAAGATGGTTTCGCCGCGGATGTTCTACCCGGGCTATGTGCTGGTGGAAATGGAGATGGACGACTACACCTGGCACGTGGTGCGGTCCACACCGCGAGTGACGGGATTTGTAGGAACCGGGCAAACGCCGACGCCGCTGAGCGAAGAAGAGGTGCAAAACATCCTGCACCGCGCGGCCACCCCGGCGGACCGGCCCAAGCCGAAGCTGATCTTCGAGCGGAACGAGCAGGTGCGGATCGTGGATGGCCCGTTTGCGAATTTTACGGGCGTGGTGGAGGAAGTGAACGCGGACCGCAGCACGCTAAAGGTGTCGGTGACGATTTTCGGCCGCTCGACGCCGGTGGAACTGGACTTCGGGCAGGTCGAGAAGACGGCGTAAGGAGTTTTCAGTTGTCAGTTCTCAGTCGCCGGTAGGGGCTGGAACAGCGGATTCAAGGGAGTTGGAAGATGGCGAAGAAGGTACAGGCACAGATTAAGTTGCAGTTGCCGGCGTCGAAAGCCACGCCAGCGCCGCCCGTGGGCACGGCGCTGGGCCCGCAGGGCGTGAACATTATGGATTTCTGCAAGCAGTTCAACGCGAAGACCGCCAAGGAACCCGAAGGGATGATTATCCCGGTGCTGGTGACGATTTACAGCGACCGATCGTTCACCTTTATCCTGAAGACGCCGCCAGCCTCGGAGCTGCTGAAGCGCGCCGCGGGAATCGTAAAGGGCTCCGCCGAGCCGAACCGGACGAAAGTGGCGAAGGTGACGATGAAGCAGGTGGAAGAGATCGCCAAGATCAAACTGCCGGACCTGAACACGACCAACCTGCAGTCGGCGATGCGCACCGTGATGGGCACGGCCCGGAACATGGGAATCGAAGTGGAAGGCTAGAGGAGAAGGCAATGACCCGCAAAGCAGGAAAGAAAGTGGAGAACGCGCGGAAGCAGGTGGAGGCGCGGGCGTACGGGCTGGTGGAAGGCGCCGAATTGCTGAAGAAGATCCACTTCGCGAAGTTCGACGAGACGGTGGAGCTGGTGGTGAACCTGGGTGTGGACCCGAAGCATTCCGACCAGGTGGTGCGCGGCACGGTGGTGCTGCCGCACGGGCTGGGGAAATCGAAGCGAGTGCTTGTGCTGGCCGGCGGCGACAAGGTGCGCGAGGCGCAGGATGCCGGCGCGGACCACGTGGGCGGCGAGGACATGGTGCAAAAGATCCAGGAAGGCTGGACGGATTTTGACGCTGTGATCGCCACGCCGGACATGATGAAATCCGCCGGGCGGCTCGGCAAAGTGCTTGGCCCGCGGGGCCTGATGCCCAATCCCAAGACGGGGACAGTGACGTTTGAAGTGGCGCGGGCGGTGAAAGAGGTCAAGGCGGGCAAGGTGGAGTTCCGCGTGGACAAGGCAGGCATCGTGCATTCGCCGATCGGAAAGATCAGCTTCGAGCCCGCGGCGCTTGCCGCGAATGCGGCCTCGGTGCTGGCAGCGATTCAGAAGGCGAAGCCGGCGGCAGCCAAGGGCAAGTACGTGAAGAAAATCACGCTGACGTCCACGATGGGGCCGGGGATTGCGATTGACCTGATGGAAGCGGAAGCCGCGGTCGCCGCAGCCGCGTAACAGGAAGCAAACCCCTCGCCTCCGGCTCGGGGTAAAGAGGAGCAGGCCGTGAAGAAGCGCAAGGAAAAGCAGCAGGAAATGGAAAAGCTGCACGTCGAACTGGGCCAGGTGTCCACGGTGATCCTGAGCACGTTCAAGGGCATCACCGTGGAACAGGACACGAAGCTGCGTAGGGCAGTGGAGTCCGCCGGCGGGCGCTACAAAGTGGTGAAGAACACGCTGGCGGAGCGCGCGGGCGCCGGGACGCCGGCCGAGGGCCTGTTGAAGAACCTGAGTGGAACGAATTCGATCGCCTACACGGCGAGCGACCCGGTGACGCTGGCAAAGGTGCTGACGAAGATCGCCAAGGACGTGCCGACGTTTCAGTTCCGGGCGGGCGTGGTGGAAGGACGGGTCATCTCGATCGAAGAAATCCAGCAACTGGCGCAGTTGCCGTCGAAGGAAGAGCTGATCAGCAAGATCATGTTCCTGCTGAAAGCGCCGGCGCAACGACTGGCAACAGTGCTGGCCGCAGTACCGAGGGATCTGGCTGTCGTCACCAACGAGGCAGTCAAGGAAAACAAGTTCGCGCAATAAACGCGAAGAGGAGAGGAAACAGCAATGGCAGGCAAAGTCGAAACAATCTTGGATGAAATCAAGGGCCTCACGCTGCTTGAGGCGGCCGAACTGGTCAAGAAGATGGAAGAAACGTTCGGCGTCTCCGCGGCTGCGGCTGCCCCGATGATGGTGGCGGGTGCGGCAGCAGGCGGAGCGGCGGCCGCGCCGGCGGAGGAGAAGACGGAGTTCACCGTTGTCCTCTCCGAAGTGGGCGCGAACAAAATCAACGTGATCAAGGCCGTCCGCGAAGTAACCAGCCTGGGCCTGGTGGAAGCGAAGAACCTGGTCGAAGGCGCGCCGAAGTCGGTGAAAGAAGGCGTGAACAAGGACGAGGCGGCCACGATCAAGAAAAAGCTCGAAGACGCCGGGGCCAAAGTCGAGATCAAGTAGTGTGGGGCGCGGCCGCGCGGAGGTTCTCCGGAGCGGCCCGCGAACCAATGGATTTGCATACGCACGTTTCGGCCGGGAAACACGACGAGCGACCGCATCATGCCGTTCCGAAAGGACGGGGGCGGTCGGTGTGTCCCGGTTCGGGCGTCTGTACAGCGTGGCGCAGATGCAAGAACAAGCCTTCTCCAGCGATTGCCCTGCCCGTCCCGCCCCGGCATACCGGGACCCGGGACACCGAAAGGATATGAGGTAAACCAGCATGCAGATCGGAAGCCACCCCCTCCGCGAGCGTGAGCGGCTGGATTTTTCGAAGATCCAGGCGAGCATCCAGATTCCCAACCTGATCGAGGTGCAGAAGCGGTCGTACCAGCGCTTTCTGCAGATGGACTTACTGCCGAGCGAGCGCGAGGACAGCGGGCTGCAGTCCGTGTTCAGCTCGGTGTTTCCGATTCAGGATTTCCGCGGACTCTCGCAGCTCGACTTCGTGGACTACGCGATCGGCAACTGGGAGTGCAAGTGCGGCAACCTGAAGGGACTGCACCACCTGCGCGCGACGTGCCGGAGCTGCGGCGCTTCGGTGGTGACCAACCCGTACAAGACGGGCGACGTGCTGTGCGGCAAGTGCGGCACGTTCAACAAGAATTCACCGACGTTCTGCAACAAGTGCGGCGACCCGGTGGCGCTGCAACTGAAATACGATATGAATGAATGCCAGGAGCGCGGCATGACGTACGCCGCGCCGCTGAAGGTGACCATCCGGCTGACCATCTACGAGAAAGACCCGGACACCGGCGCGAAGAACATCCGCGACATCAAGGAACAAGAGGTCTTCTTCGGCGACGTGCCGCTGATGACGGAGAACGGGACGTTCATCATCAACGGGACCGAGCGCGTGATCGTGAGCCAGTTGCACCGCTCGCCGGGCATCTTCTACGAAAGCGCAAACAACCGCACGTACTTCCTGGGCAAGATCATTCCCTACCGCGGATCCTGGGTGGAGTTTGAGTACGACACGAAGAATATCCTCTACGTGCGCATCGACCGGAAGCGGAAGTTCCTTGGATCCATCTTCCTGCGGGCGCTGGGTATGAAGACGAACGAGGAAATCCTGCGGACATTTTACCAGGTGGAGCGAGTCTCGTTGCGCGAGGACACCCTCTACTGGAACGTCTCCGAAGGACTGGTGGACCGGAAGCTGGCGCACGAAATCAAACACCCGCGCAGCGGGGACGTGATCGTCGGCGCCCACAAGCGGATCACCGAGGCACTCTACAAGGAAATGACCAAGGCCGGCGTGACGCAGGTGAAGGCGTCCGCGAGCGACCTGGAAGGCGCCTACACCGTGGCCGATATGGTGAACCGGCAGACCGGCGAGGTGCTGGTGGAATCGAACAAGCCGGTGACGCCGGAGATCTGGGCGGCGTTGCATGAAGCGGGCATCACCGAAGTGGACGTCTTCTTCCCCGAGCGCGACGACATCGGCAACGTGCTGCAGAAGACGCTGGAAAAGGACGAGATCAACTTGCCGCAGAAGGCGCTGGTGGAAATCTACAAGAAGCTGCGCCCGGGCGACCCGCCGACGTTGGAAACAGCGACGGCGCTCTTCAATGGGATGTTCTTCGACGCGCGCAAGTACGATTTCAGCAAGGTGGGCCGGCTGAAGTTCAACATCAAGCTGGGACTGGAGACGCCGCTGGACAAGCGGACGCTGGACCCGGCGGACTTCGTCGCAGGGATCAAGTACCTGTTCAGGCTGCGCAAGAACATCGGCAGCCTGGACGACATCGACCACCTGGGGAACCGGCGCGTGCGGGCGGTGGGCGAACTGCTGGAAAACCAGTTCCGCATCGGCCTGGTGCGCATGGAGCGGGCCATCAAGGAAAAGATGTCGGTGTACCAGGAAATGTCCACGGCGATGCCGCACGACCTGGTAAACGCAAAACCGGTGATGGCGGCGATCCGCGAGTTCTTTGGGAGCTCGCAACTGAGCCAGTTCATGGACCAGACGAACCCGCTCAGCGAGATCACGCACAAGCGGCGGCTTTCGGCGCTGGGCCCGGGCGGGCTCTCGCGCGAGCGCGCCGGCTTCGAGGTGCGCGACGTCCACCCGACACACTACGGCCGCATCTGCCCGATTGAGACCCCGGAAGGTCCGAACATCGGCCTGATCAGCTCGCTCTCCTGCTATGCGCGTATCAACGAGTTCGGGTTCATCGAATCGCCGTACCGGAAGGTAAAGAGCGGGCGGGTGATTGACTACGTGCAGGTGGTGAACTCCGGAGACAGTGAGTTCAAAGCTGGCGACATCGTCGAACGGGAAAAGGTAGAGGCCGTGAATGAGGAGCTGAAGCGGCGCCGAGTGGTGAGCGATCCGCACTGCTTCTATCTCTCCGCGTGGGAAGAGGATCGCTACGTGGTGGCGCAGGCCAATATCCAACTCGACGAGCGCGGGCGGATCACCACGGAACTGGTGAACGCCCGGCAGGCGGGCAACTTCGTATTGAAGAGCCGCGAAGAAGTGGACTACGTGGACGTCTCGCCGAAGCAGCTCGTGTCGGTAGCGACGAGCTTGATTCCCTTCCTCGAGAACGACGACGCGAACCGCGCGCTGATGGGCTCCAACATGCAGCGCCAGGCCGTGCCGCTGATCCGCGGCGAAGCGCCGCTGGTGGGCACGGGCATGGAGCGCGTGACGGCGCGCGATTCCGGCGCCGTGGTGATCTGCCGGCGCGACGGCATCGTGGACCAAGTGGATTCGGAACGCATCATCGTGCGCGTGGAGTCCGATCATTCCGGCGTGCTGAGCCGCGAAGTGGGAGCGGACATCTACACGCTGACGAAGTTCAAGCGTTCGAACCAGAACACGTGCATCAATCAGAAGCCGCTGGTGCGCGTGGGCGACCGCGCCCAACAGGGCCAGGTGCTGGCGGACGGGCCGTGCACGGACCGCGGCGAGTTGGCACTGGGACGCAACGTGCTTGTCGCCTTCCTGCCGTGGCGCGGCTACAACTTTGAAGACGCCATCCTGGTGAGCGAAAAGCTCGTCAAGGACGACTACTACACGTCGATCCACATCGAGGAATTCGAGATCGAGGCGCGGGATACCAAGCTGGGGCCGGAAGAAATCACGCGGGACATCCCGAACATCAGCGAAGGCTTCCTGCGAAACCTGGACGAGAGCGGCGTGATCCGCATCGGCGCCACGGTACGGCCGGGCGACATCCTGGTGGGCAAAGTGACGCCGAAGGGTGAGACGCAGCTCACGCCGGAAGAGAAGCTGCTGCGCGCGATCTTCGGCGAGAAGGCCGGGGATGTGCGCGACGCTTCGCTGTACTGCCCGCCGGGCATCGAAGGCACGGTGGTGGACGTGAAGATCTTCTGCCGCAAGGGCGCCGAGAAGGACGAGCGGCACAAGGCCATCGAAGCAGCCCAGCGGGCCCGGCTGGAGAAGAACCTGGCGGACGAAATCCGCATCCTGACCGACGAGCGGCTGAAGAGGTTGACTGACCTGCTGGGCGGGCAGAAGCTGACGGCCGACCTGCACGACGAGAAAACGAACAAGCGGCTTCTGACCAAGGGCACTGAACTAACCCGCGACATCATCGAAAAGGTCTCCACGCGGAACCTGAAGCGGTTGAAGCTGACCGACCGGGATCCCCTGCTGATCGAGAAGATCGACGAGATCGAAGAGATGACTTCGCGGCAGATTGACGTGCTGCGCAAGATCACCGACGAACGGATCAGCAAGCTGACCAAGGGCGACGAGTTGCCGCCGGGCGTCATCAAGATGGTGAAGTGCTACATCGCGATGAAGCGCAAGCTCTCCGTTGGGGACAAGATGGCGGGGCGGCACGGGAACAAGGGCGTGATCGCGCGCATCGTGCCGGAGGAGGACATGCCCTGTCTGCCGGACGGCACGCCGGTGGAAATCGTACTAAACCCGCTGGGCGTGCCCAGCCGCATGAACGTGGGACAAATCCTGGAAACACATCTCGGCTGGGCGTGCAAGGAGCTTGGCCAGCAAATCGCACAGATTTTCGACGAAGAGAAGCGCGCGGAAGCGGTGCGCAAGTGGTTCAAGGAGGTTTTCGGCCATACCCCGGTGTGGAGGCGGATCGCGGAGCTCGAGGACGATGAGATGCTCGCACTCGGGCAGAGCTTCCGCGATGGCATCCCGGTCTCCACGCCCGTCTTTGACGGCGCGCGGGAAGGCGAGATCCGGCAACTGTTGAAGGCCGCGGGGCTGCCGCTTTCGGGCAAGCAGACGCTGCGGGACGGGATGACCGGCGACATCTTCGCGCAAGAAGTGACGGTGGGCTTCATCTACATGCTGAAGCTCTCGCACCTGGTGGACGACAAGATCCACGCGCGGTCGATCGGGCCGTACTCGTTGATCACGCAGCAGCCGCTGGGCGGCAAGGCGCAGTTCGGCGGACAGCGCTTCGGCGAAATGGAAGTGTGGGCGCTGGAGGCCTACGGCGCCGCGCACATCCTGCAGGAACTGCTGACGGCCAAGTCCGACGACGTCTATGGCCGCGCCAAGATTTACGAAGCGATCGTGAAGGGCGAGGCGGGAATCGAACCCGGTGTGCCGGAGTCGTTCAACGTGCTCGTCCGCGAGCTGCAGTCGCTCTGCCTGGATGTGGAATTGATGAAGCGCCAGAAGCCGCAGCTCGAACCGGCCGCCGACTAACCGGCCGGTTCTCATCCCTGCCCGCAGGGGGCAGGGGCGACAACGGATTTCAGGAAAGGTCCCGGAAACGGGACAGCCCCGCGCCGAACGGCCGGGGCAGGGAGGAACCACCTTGTTTCGCAGCAGCCCTTATGACCGAGCCAGCCTGATTGCGGATTTCGATTCGATCCGGATCAGCCTGGCGAGTCCGGAAAAAATCCGGTCCTGGTCGCACGGCGAGGTGACCAAGCCGGAAACGATCAACTATCGCACGTTCAAACCGGAGCGGGACGGCCTGTTCTGCGCCAAGATTTTCGGGCCGGTCACCGACTGGGAGTGTTTGTGCGGGAAGTACAAGCGCATGAAACACCGCGGCGTGATTTGCGACAAGTGCGGCGTGGAAGTAACGCTGAGCAAGGTGCGCCGCGAGCGGCTGGGGCACATCGAGCTGGCCTCGCCGTGCTCGCATGTGTGGTTCTTCAAGGGCCTGCCGAGCCGGATCGGGTACCTGCTGGACATCACCATGCGGGACCTGGAGCGGATCCTCTACTTCGAGAACTATGTGGTGATTGATACCGGCGACGTGCCGGGCATCAAGGACAAAGAAGCGCTTCCCGAGGAAAAGTACCGTGAGCTGCAGAAGGAATACGCCGGCAAGTTCCGCGCGAGCATGGGCGCCGAGGCCATCAAGGAGATGCTGCGGCGCGTGGACGTGGACAAGCTGAGCGCAGAGCTCCGCGAAAAGATGAAGAGCGACCCCAGCCTGCAAAAGCGGATCAAGTACGCCAAGCGGCTGAAGGTGGTGGAAGCATTCCGAAAGAGCGGAAACCGTCCGGAATGGATGATCCTGGACGTGATCCCGGTGCTGCCGCCGGAACTGCGTCCGCTGGTGCCACTGGACGGCGGGCGGTTTGCGACGTCGGACCTGAACGACCTGTACCGGCGTGTGATCAACCGGAACAACCGGTTGAAGAAGCTGATGGAACTGCACGCGCCCGACGTGATCGTGCGCAACGAAAAGCGCATGCTGCAGGAAGCGG
This sequence comes from Acidobacteriota bacterium, assembly GCA_016201285.1. Lineage (GTDB taxonomy): Bacteria > Acidobacteriota > Terriglobia > Acidiferrales > UBA7541 > JACQDE01. Next base: position 9,732 of record JACQDE010000042.1, read on the forward strand.
TGGACGCGCTGTTTGACAACGGGCGGCGGGGCCGCGTGCTGCGCGGCGCGAACAACCGGCCGCTGAAGTCGCTTTCGGACACGCTGAAGGGCAAGCAGGGGCGTTTCCGGCAGAACCTGCTGGGCAAGCGCGTGGACTACTCCGGCCGCTCGGTCATCGTGGTCGGTCCGGAACTGAAGCTGCACCAGTGCGGCCTGCCGAAGAAGATGGCGCTGGAGCTCTTCAAACCATTCATCTATCACCGGCTGGAGGCCAACGGGCACTGCACCACGATCAAGCAGGCGAAGGAAATGGTCGAACAGCAGGATCCGATCGTGTGGGACATCTTGGAGGAAGTGATCCGGGAGCATCCGGTGCTCCTGAACCGCGCTCCCACGCTGCACCGGCTGGGCATCCAGGCGTTTGAGCCAACGCTGGTCGAGGGCAAGGCTATCCGGATTCATCCGCTGGTGTGCACGGCGTTCAACGCGGACTTCGACGGCGACCAGATGGCGGTGCACATCCCGCTTTCGCCGGAAGCGCAGGTGGAAGCATCCGTGCTCATGCTGAGCTCGGGGAACATTCTCTCCCCGGCCAACGGCTGGCCGCTGGCGGTGCCGACGCAGGACATGGTGCTGGGCATCTACTATCTGACCAAGTCGAAGCCGGGAGGCAAGGGCGAGGGGCGGGCGTTCGGAAACGCCGAAGACGTAATGCTGGCGCTGGACGCGGGCGAGGTGGAGCTGCTGACACCCATCCGGCTGCGGTACACGGGCGAAGCGATTGATCTGACCGTGGCGTACGACGATCAGGACGTGCCGCATGCCGAACCCATCATGCTGAACCGGCAGTTCATCAATACGACCGTCGGGCGGGTGATTTTCAACGACCACTTGCCGAAGGGAATGCCGTACATCAACGGCCTGCTGAAGAAGAAGGGCGTGCAGCAACTGGTGCAGTACTGCTACCTGCGCTTCGGCATCGAGCGGACCGTGCCGCTACTCGACGAGCTGAAGGAACTGGGCTTCCTCTACGCCACCAAGGCCGGCATTTCGATCGGGATCGACGACATGATCATCCCGGGCGACAAATCGAAATTGGTGGAGGCGGCAGAAAAGGAAGTCGTCAAGGTGCAGCAGCAGTACCTGGACGGAGCGATCACGAACGGCGAGCGGTACAACAAGGTGATCGCGATCTGGGGCGACGTCACTGAACGCGTCTCGGACGAAATGTTCAAGGCGCTGGAGCAGCAGGACAAGCAGGGCGTGATCAATCCGATTTACGTCATGGCGGACTCCGGCGCCCGCGGCTCGAAGCAGCAGATCCGGCAGTTGAGCGGCATGCGCGGCTTGATGGCCAAGCCTTCCGGCGAAGTCATTGAGACGCCCATCACGTCGAACTTCCGCGAAGGGCTGACGGTGCTGCAGTACTTCATCTCGACGCACGGCGCGCGCAAGGGCCTGGCGGACACGGCGCTGAAGACGGCCGACTCCGGCTACCTGACGCGGCGACTGGTGGACGTGGCACAGGACGTGATCATCTCCGAGCTGGACTGCGGCACGGTGGACGGCATCTACGTGGAGCCGATCATCGAGGCGTGCGTGGAAGTGGAGCCGCTGCGCGAGCGCGTGATCGGACGCGTTTCTCTCGAAAAGATCAAGGACTACGAGAGCAACGTGATCGTGGACATCAACCAGGAGATCACCGAGGAATTGGCGAACGCGATCCAAGGCGCGGGCATCGAGCGGGTGAAGATCCGTTCCGTGCTGACCTGCGAAACGCGACGCGGCGTGTGCGCGCGCTGCTACGGCCGCAATCTGGCAACCGGGCGCATGGTGGAGATGGGCGAGGCGGTGGGGGTGATTGCCGCGCAGTCCATCGGCGAACCAGGCACGCAGTTGACGATGCGCACATTCCACATCGGCGGCACAGCCACGCGCGTGACCGAGCAGTCGAAGGTGGACGCCAAGAACAACGGTTACGTAAAGTTCATCGAGCTGAATGTGGTTGAGGGCAGGGGCACGCTGATTTCGATGAACCGCTCCGGCCTGATCGCGGTGGTGGATGAGAAGGGCCGCGAAAAGGAGCGTTACCACGTGGTGTACGGCGCCAAGCTGCGCGTCGCGGACAACGAGGCCGTTACGGTGGGCCAGACGCTGGCCGAGTGGGATCCGTACACGTTCTCGATTCTGACCGAGATGGGCGGCACGGTGCAGTACAAGGACCTGCAGCCCGGCGTGACGATCGAAGAGCAGGTAGACGAGGTGACCGGCCTAGCGCAGCTCGTGGTCACGCTGCCGCCGGGTGACGAAAAGCACCAGCCGACCATCCTGGTCCGTGACTCCGCGGGCCGCGTACGGAAGAAGTACCTGATGCCGTCGCGAGCCCACCTGATGGTGCAAGACGGCGACGAGGTGAGCCCGGGCGACGTGCTGGCGAAGATTCCGCGCGAAACGACAAAGACAAAGGACATCACGGGCGGCCTGCCGCGCGTGGTGGAACTCTTCGAGACGCGCAAGCCGAAGGACCCGGCCGTCATCAGCGAGATTGACGGCGTGGTGAAGTATGGCGAGATCGCCAAAGGCCTGCGCAAGATAAACGTCGAAAGCGAAGACCTGCGCACCGTGAAGGAATACTCGCTGCCGCGCGGCGTGCACATCAACATGCAGGAAGGCGAGCGCGTTAAGGCCGGCGAGCCCTTGATTGACGGCCCGCTGAACCCGCACGACCTGCTGGCCGTGCTCGGGGAGAAGTACACGCAGGCTTACCTGGTGAACTCGATCCAAGAGGTTTACCGGCTGCAGGGCGTGAACATCAACGACAAGCACATCGAAACCATCGTCCGGCAGATGATGCGCTGGGTGAAGGTAGAGGACGTGGGTGACACGACGTTCCTCCTCGAAGAGCAGGTGGACAAGTTCCGCTTCCGTGAGGAAAACGAGCGGGTGCTCTCCGAAGGCGGCCGGCCGGCAACAGGCCGACCGCTGCTGCTCGGCATCACGAAGGCGTCGCTTTCGACCGACTCCTTCATCTCCGCGGCGAGCTTCCAGGAGACGACCCGCGTGCTGACCGAAGCGGCCATTTCCGGGAAGGTGGACTACCTGCGCGGCCTGAAGGAAAACGTCATCATGGGCCGCCTGATCCCCGCCGGGACGGGTATTGAGCACTACCGGAACATCAAGCTGCTGACGGAAACCCCTGAGGAAGTTCCTGTCGGAGTGGAGGAAGGACAACCGGCGGCGGAACTGACTCCGGAAGAGGCTGCGGCGCTCGAATTCCTGCGGAAAGATACCGGCGCGGCTGCGGAAAACTAACGACATTTCCCCTGGTTCGTTTCGGAAGAAGACGGCGGCCCCGATGCACTTCATCGGGGCCGTCTATTTTTTGTTCTTAAACCATCTAAAGGGCCTGACAAAAGCAAACACGCTCCAGCTCAAAGTGCTCGGTTGGAAACCAGCGGGTGAATTCGAATTGCCCTGCCGCGCACGCGAGGCCTAGAATCTTGCAGCCCAAGCAAGAGCCCCGGCGCAGGAGCGCGGCTCCTTTAGCCAAAGAGATAACGGAAAACGCTTCTGGACTGAAGCCTGGGAAATGAGCATGCGGGAGACAACTCGGACTGGCGCGGCAGCAGAGCCACCGAAGACGGCAAAGGCTCAGCCGAACCCGGGGACGTCCAACCCCGGAACTCCTGAAAGTGATCCCTCAAAAATCCAAGATCGGCTCGTCCGCCTGGAGGAACTTTTCCACGTTGTCGCCCGGTCCCAGCAGGGTTACCGGGAACTAATCGACAGCATGGATGATGTGATGTTCTCCATTTCCCTGGAGGGGGAGATCCGCGCTGTAAACCGCCGGTTCGCAGAACTCGCCGAGCTGCCCTTCTCCGACATTGTGGGACACAATCTGGAATCCATCATCGAAGAGCCGACACGCGAAACGGCCGAGCGCTCGCTGCCGCGGTTCCTCGAACGGCGGTTCTGGCAGGGCATCCTGCGGGTCAGGCTGAGGAAGACGGGCGGTATGCGTTATTTCGACTGCACGCTGCGCGGGGTGGTGAAGGACGGCGAGGTGGTCGGGGTGAGCGGGCTGGCCCGGGACGTCACCTACGAGCGCGAAAGCGAAGCCCGCTTCACGCAGCTTTTCGAGACGCTGCACGAAGGCGTCTATTTTTCCACGCCGGAGGGACGGCTACTGGATGCCAACCCGGCGTTGGTGACCATGCTGGGGTACGAGAACAAGGACGAATTGCTACAGGTAAATGTCACCGAGCTTTATACGAACGCGGAAGACCGGCCCAACCTGCTGCAGGAACTCGAGGAGCAACGGACGGTGCGGGAGCGGGAAATCGTCCTGCGGCGGAAGGACGGCAGGCCGGTGATTTGCCTGGACACGTCCACGGCCATCCGGGACACGGCCGGGCGTGTGCTGCGCTACCAGGGCACGTTGGTGGATATCACGCAACGGCGCGAGATGGAAGAACGGCTGCACCAAGAGCAGGAATTCGCACGGCGGTTGGTGGAGAGCTTCCCGGACATGATCGTGGTGTTGGATAGGGAAGGGCGGTACACGTACATCAGCGCGCGGATGAAGGATCAACTCGGGTACGAGCCGGAGGAAATCCTGGGAAGGTCGCTGGGAGAGCGGACGCACGCGGACGACCAGAGTGCGCTGCTCGAAATGCACCGGGAAATGATCCAGGGGAAACGGACTTATGGGACGGTGGAATACAGGACGCTGCACATGGACGGAAGCTGGCGGACCGTGCGGGCGACGGCGCGTCCGCTGTGTGACGCCTGCGGGAACATCGTCGGCGTGATTGCGTCAGCACGGGACATGACCGAACTGAAGCGGCTGGAACAGCAGGTGAGCCAGTCGGAGCGGCTAGCGGCGATGGGCCAGATGATTGCCGGCGTGGCGCATGAACTGAACAACCCGCTGACCGCGATCCTCGGCATCAACGATTTGCTGCGCGAGAAGGCTGCCGATGACGCCACGCGGCGGCAATTGGACCTGACGCAGAAACAGGCGCGCCGCGCCGCGGAAATCGTGCAAAACCTGCTGACCTTCTCGCGTCCCCGGGCGCCGCGCCGTGGCCAGATCCGCTTGGATGACCTGGTGCTGCATACAATCCAATTGCACGAGTACTCGCTCCACGTGAACAACGTCCACGTGGACTACCACGCAGGGCCAGAACTTCCGCCCGTGTTCGGCGATTCGAACCAGCTCATGCAGGTGTTTCTGAACTTGATCGTCAATGCCGAACAGGCCATCCGCGAAGTGAGGAGCTACGGGAAACTGAGCGTGCGGGTGGCGCAAGAGGGAGACAAGGTGCAGGTTGCCTTCCAGGACGACGGCCCCGGCATTCCGCCGCTGATCCTGTCGCGTATCTTCGACCCGTTCTTCACTACGAAACGCCCCGGCCGAGGGACGGGGCTGGGCTTGAGCATCTGCATGGCGATCATGCGGGAGCACGGGGGAAACATCGAAGCGCGCACGCTGGCCGAAGGGGGAGCGCTCTTCACGCTTACGTTTCCGGCCGCCAACGGCGGGGTAAACGGCAATTCCGGTGAACAATCCCCGGGGAATGTGGCGAGCATCGCGCCGAAGTCAGACCCCAGCCCGCAGGGGTAAGAACAAACAAAGAAGGAGAGAGGAAGCACTCGCTTTCGCGAGTGCTTATTTTTTTGTGGGTGCTTTCCCAGAGGCGGGCGGGTCCACACCGAATTCCCAGACGCCGAGGTCCATACCCTCTTCGGGGAGAATCTCCGCCAGAACGTATTCTCCGGGGGCAAGCGACTGGCTGAGAGTCAGCCGGGAAACGCCCTTGGCAAGCTTCCAGCACTGCACCGAAACGACCTTGCGATCCGCAGATTTCTCGCCCGTAATGCCCGTGTTGATGCGCGCGATTTCCCGGACGCCACCCTTGACGCGGGCCTGGATGAGCTCCATTTCCGGCTCGTGACCATCCGGGGTGCGGATGAAGAACTCTGGTTGGGCGGTGGCGATGCGGAAAGAGGCCCGGGTACCCGGGAGCTGAACATTGTGGCGCGTGGGGATCACAGGGATCGGCACGAGAATCTGGGCGACCGTGCGTCCCTTGTCGCGCTTCACGTCGGCGCCGACCAGCACCAAGGAGCGAATCGTCTTTCCCTCAAGCACGAACAGGCCGGGCGCGTCCGGGAGGAAGATTCCCGGCGCTACCTCGAGACTGGCGTCCGCGTCCACTTCCTCGGCAATGCGGGCCATGCGAAATTCCTTCTTTTTCTCCTCGACCCTGGAATTAAGGGCGGCAGCTTCGGCTTCTGCCTTCCGGGTGGCGTCCCAGTCAACCAGAGATGCCGGAACCTCTTCCCAGGCGGAGCGCTCGACGCTGTAGTAGCGCACGCGATCGCCCTGGCGTTCGTAGCTGCGAACCAGATGGAAGGAACCGTCGGTGAGAAAGAGCTTCTTGCCTCGAGCAGGGACGCTTGGAATGTCGAGCTTCTGCTGTGTTGCCTGGGGTTCCTCAGCGTGCGCTGAAAGCGGCTGGAAGTAGCGCAGCCACTCTTGGCTGCGCGGGCAAAGGGAGAATCCCAGGAAGGCCCCAGCCCACAGGAGGGGGCGCGCGCGTTTTGTGAAACGACTGTGTGTAACGGAGTTCATACCCCTTCGGCCCGAACCTTCGGGTCGTTCCCTGCCCCGAACCGAAGCCTCTTCAGTTAGCAGGGCGCTGAAAAACTCCCTGTTTGGAATTGTGAATGCACTCTAGTATGCACGAAGCTCAGATGCCCTGCGTGAGTGGGCGAAATCCCTCGTCGAGGAGAAACTTCGTGCGCGGAAATACGGATTTGCAGAACCCGATGTTTTTCGTGGCCAACACCGAGGAGCGTTTG
>JACQDE010000047.1 GCA_016201285.1 Acidobacteriota bacterium
ACAGGGAAGGAACTCAGCCGTGCGCAAGAATAAAACACGGATACCACCGGAACCAAAAGCCGCTCCGTGCAGACTCACGTTGACTCGCAATGGCACCCGCATCGAAAAAATCACCCGTTCTTCAGCACCCTGTTAGGGGCTAGGGGTTAGGGAAAACCAAATTCCTAGTTCGCAAGACAGCTCCATAGCAAGGGGCGCGAGGCAGAGATGCAGCGCGCCCCATTTTTTCGGGCGCCGGGGCCGCCGATGGAGTTCGGCGGGGGGCTTGACTTGCCGCGGGCAGCGGTGTCGGGTATAGTCGTGCTCGTTTGCCTTCCTACCAGGAGAGAATAAAAGTCATGCCAGGAATGTTGAGCAAGATTCTTCCGCGCGATGAGACCTTTTTCGAGATGTTTGTGGAGCTGGCGGAGAATATCAACGCCGGCGCGAAAGCGATGGTAGAGCTGCTGGAGAACTACACGAACGTGGCGGTGCAGGTGGAGATCATCAAGGGTCTGGAGCACAAGGGAGACACGATCACGCACGCGGTGATGAAGAAGCTGGACCAGACGTTCGTGACGCCGTTTGACCGCGAGGACATCCACGAATTCACGAGCACGATCGACGACGTGCTGGACCTGACGGATGCGGCCGCGAGCCGGCTGGTGACCTACCGGGTGGACCGGATCCGCCCCGGCGTTGCCGACCTGGCCAAGATTCTGGAGGAAGCGACGGCGCGGATCGCAACGGCCGTGCGGGTGCTCGAGAAGCGAAACCATATCCTCGATCACTGCATCGAGATCAACCGGCTGGAGAATGAGGGCGATCGCGTAAGCCGGGCGCTGATTGCGCAGCTCTTCGAAGAGGAAAAAGATCCGGTGCAGATCATCAAGTGGAAGGAAATCATCGAGGTGCTCGAGCACGCGATCGATAAGTGCGAGGACGTGGCGAACGTGATCGAGTCGGTGGTGCTGAAGAACGCCTGAGGCCGCGGATTCCGATCTTCTTTCCACCCGGCAGCGCGCGCCGTCCCGAAGTGTCGGGAGGCGGATTCCCGAAGAAATTGAGGGGAGCACTCTGTGGATGCCCCAAGTCTGCTGATGGTCATCGTGGTGATCACGCTGGCATTCGAGTTCTCGAACGGCTGGCACGATGCCGCGAACTCGATCGCCACCGTAGTTTCGACGCGGGTGCTGAAACCGCTGCCGGCGGTGGCCTGGGCGGCGTTCTGGAATTTCGTGGCCGCCTTCGTGTTCGGCACGGCGGTGGCGAAGACGATGGGCAAGGGACTGGTGCGGCTGGATCTGGTGGATGAGCATGTCCTGCTGGCGGGGCTGCTGGGCGCGATCGTGTGGAATATGATCACGCTGTATCTGGGTCTGCCGACGAGCTCCTCCCATGCGCTGATGGGCGGGTACGGAGGCGCAGCGGTGGCGAAGGCCGGGATGGAAGCCATCATCACGTCCGGCTGGGTGAAGCCGATTATCTTCATCTTTATAGCGCCGTTTATCGGGATGTTCGCGGCCATGCTGGTGACGGTGGCCACGACGTGGATCGTGCGCAACATGGCGCCGCAGCGTGTGGACCGGTGGTTCCGGCGGCTCCAGCTCGTCTCCGCGGCGGGCTACAGCATCGGCCACGGCACGAACGACGCGCAGAAAGGCATGGGGATCATCTGGGCGGCGCTGGTGGCCGCCGGCGCGCTCTCGAAAGACGTGGCGCATCCTCCGTGGTGGACAATTATCGCGTGCCATGCGGCCATTGCCGGCGGCACGATGGCCGGGGGGTGGCGGGTGGTGAGGACGATGGGGCAGCGCATCACGAAGCTGAGCCCGTTCGGCGGATTCGCAGCGGAAACGGCAGGTGCGGTGACGCTATTCGCCACGGCGCAGGCGGGCATTCCGGTGAGCACCACGCACACGATTACGGGCTGCATCATCGGGGTGGGCGCCGCGCGGCGGCTGACGGCGGTGCGCTGGGGCGTGACCCGGCGAATCCTCTGGGTGTGGGTGTTGACGATGCCGGGCGCCGCGATTCTGGGTATATTAGTCTATGGGTTGATCCGGAGCCTCTAGCCATGGACGCGAGCGCCCGCCAATTCGCCACGGTGGAAGAAGCTCTGACGGAAATCCGCGAGGGGCGGATGATCGTGCTGGTGGACGACGCCGACCGGGAAAATGAAGGCGACCTGACGATGGCGGCGGAAAAAATCACGCCGGAGGCCGTCAATTTCATGGCGAAATTCGGGCGCGGGCTGATCTGCCTGGCGTTGACCGAAGAGCGCTGCGAGGATCTGAGTCTGCCGCTGATGTCTCCGCTGAATACCTCAAACTACAGCACCGCCTTCTGCGAATCCATTGACGCGCGCCGGGGCACGAGCACGGGCATCAGCGCACCGGACCGCGCCACTACGGTGCTGGCGGCGATTGATCCGAAAACGCGGCCGGCGGACCTGGCGCGGCCGGGACACATCTTTCCGCTACGCGCGCGGAACGGCGGCGTGCTGGTCCGCGCGGGGCAGACGGAAGCGTCGGTGGACCTGGCGCGGATTGCGGGGATGCAGCCGGCGGGCGTGATCTGCGAAATCATGAACGACGACGGGACGATGGCGCGCACGCCGCAACTCATCGAGTTCTGCCGGCGGCACGGGCTGAAGCTGCTGACCATCGCCGACCTGATCGGTTACCGCATGCAGCACGAGCGGTACGTGAAACGGCTGGCGGAATCGGAACTGGAGACGCGCTACGGAACGTTCCGCATGATTGCGTACTCGAGCGAGGTGGACAAAGAGGTGCACGTGGCGCTGGTGCGGGGCGAAGTCGCGGGCGAGCCGCCGCCGCTGGTGCGGGTGCACTCGAACTGCCTGACCGGCGACGTCTTTGCCGCGATGAGCTGCGATTGCCACGAGCTGATCGAACAGTCGCTGAAGAAAATAGCCGCGGAGGACCGCGGCGTGTTCGTCTATCTGCACCACACCGGGCGGGGCTTCGGCATTGACGTGCCGGTGGGCGAGGCGGGCGAGGCGGCGCGCATCCGGTATCACGCGCGGGGGCAGCTCGACCGGGACGTGGCGCGGCAGCGCATCGTGCAACACGAAAGCGGCATCGGGGCGCAGATCCTGATCGATCTGGGGCTGAAATCGCTGCGGGTGCTGACGAACCATCCGAAGAAAGTGGTGGCGCTGGAAGGGTACGGGCTGACCATCGCCGACCAGGTTCCCATTCCGCTGACAGACTTCAAAAAGACGCACCAGATACTGTGAGCACGCTGAAGCGATTGATCGCCGAACTGCTGTGGCTCGGCGGGGCGGGCGTGTGCGCGTGGTTTTTTCCGAAGACGGTGCTGGTGATTGTGGGGCTGGGCGCGGTGGTGACGATCGCGCTGTGGAGGGCGGAGAAATCGTTTGTGTAATAGTTGGGAGTGACCCCTCGGCTGCGCTCCCTTCGGCGTCGCTCAGGGCAGGCGGGGCAGGCGAGTGGCGAGAAGAAACAACAGAAAACTCTAAGGCAGAGACACAGCGCAGCACAGCCGCAACCAAAACAAAGGACAACGCAGAGGCGCAGAGTGCGCAGAGGCACGCAGAGAAGAAAGGACCAATTGAATTTTGTCGCGGGACGCGAAGAAACTCCGGGCCAGTAGCACACAGTTCGCGGAGAAACGCAGAGAAAGACGCGGAGGGATCCTTCGTCCCTGCGGCGGGGGGATCATCGCACTACCGAAAAATCAAAAGCAGTTCCCTCATCCGCCTCCGGCGGATTCGGGATGACAAGCGCAGCTAATTCCCGGGGACCGTGCCTACTCGGAAAGACTACAATCAGCCACGGCAAAGGCAAGGCGGCACCCCTTCGGCTTCGCTCAGGACAAGCAAGCTGCCGCACTCCAAGGCCAGCCGGACGGCCGACAAGGAAATCAACAGAGTCAGGTAGCTTTTAGTTTTTCTTCTTATTCGTTCCTTCCTGTGGTTTGAATCCCTGCTGATTGGACGGTGGCACAACCGTGATGTAGGACCGGATTTTTTCCAGGCGCTTTTTCGTGAAGCCGCGGACGGCGAGGAGATCTTCGACGCGGCGGAAGGGGCCGCTCTTCTCGCGGAAGCGCACGATGGCTTTCGCTGCGGTGGGGCCGACAGTGGGGAGTTGCTGGAGCTCCTCGACGGTGGCGGAGTTGAGGTCGAGGGGTTTTTCCGGGGGAGGCGGTTTTCTTGATTGCGGTACGGCCAACGACAGCACAGGCAGGACAAGGGCCAGAAGCGTGGCGAGGGCGAGTGTGCGGCGAGCGTTCATTACACGACCGAAAATACAAAAGCAGATCCCTCGCTCCGCTCGGGATGACAAGCGAAACGGAGTTTCAGCAGCGTGACAAGCGCGAGTTTCCAGCGCGCGCACATGACAACACCCCAAAAACGGATCAAAGCGGGCGAGCTGCCGCTCGCCCCTACAAAACAATCTCACAAAACATTGCCGTGGGCATCGCGGATGTCGAGTTCGCCGAAGAGCGCGGCCTGGGCCTCGACCTGGGGGCGGTCGCCGACGACGACAATCTGCGCGCTGGCCGAATCAAAATGTTTGCGCGCAGCGGCGAGCACGTCGCCGGCAGTGAGCGCGTGCACTTTGTCCCGGTAGGTTTCGAGATAATCCTCCGGGAGATCGTTGAGATAGACGGTGGCGAGCTGCCCGGCGAGGCCGTCCTGAGTGGCGAGGCCGAGTGAGAAGACACCGCTCAGATAGTTTTTCGTGTCAGCGAGTTCGTCGTCGCTGACGGGCAGCGAGCGCATGCGGTCGAGCTCATAGAAGATTTCGGTGAGCGTGGCGGCGGTGACTTCGTTGCGCACGGCGGCGTGCGCGGAAAAGTAGCCGTGCTGGCGGAGCGCGTTGACGGCGCTGCGCGGGCTGTAGGTGTAGCCCTTCTGCTCGCGGATGTTCATCACCAGGCGGGAATTGAAGGCGCCGCCGTAAATGGCGTTGGCGAGCAGGAGCGGCATCCAGTCAGGATGATGGCGGGTGATGGCGCGGTTGCCGACGAGCACCTGCGCCTGCACCGTGCCGGGCAGGTGCACCAGATGAACGCGGCGGCCGCGGATTTCGGGCAGCGAGGGATACGCCGGTTCGCCGCTGGCCGGAGAGCGCCAGGAGCCGAAGGCGCACTCGATCTGCTCCATCATGCGATCGGCGGAAAACGCGCCGACGGCGAGGAAGAGCGCGTTTGCGGGCGAGTAGTGCCGGCGGTAATAGGCGACGAGCTGCTCGCGGCCGTAGGCTTCGACCTGCGCTTCGGTGGGCGCAACAGTGGCGTAGGGATGCGCGCCGAAAAGCACCTGGCGGATGCGCTCGCCAGCAAGAAAGCCGGGCGTGGTGCGCTCAATCTTGACTTCTTCGAGTCGCTGGCGGCGCTCGCGCTCGAATTCTTCTGCGGGGAAGGACGCGATCTGCGCGAGGTCCGCGGCGAGCGCGAGAAGCTCAGCGGAAAAGTCGCTGAGGCCGGAGAAAGAGATCGCGGAGGTGTCGGCGCCGGCGGAGGTGGAAAGGTCGGCGCCCATGCGACGGAGGTCTTCCTCGATTTGCAGGAGCGAGCGGGAGGTTGTGCCGGCGCGGACGACGGAGGCGGTCATCTCCGCGAGGCCAACCGTTTCGTGCGCGGCGACGGCGTTGCCGCGGCGGAAGAGGATCTGCGCGTCGAACTTGGGAATGGTGTGCGATTCGACGAGCACGACCTGCATGCCGTTCGAGAGCGTGCGCCGGGTGCGGCGCGGCCAGACGACCGGGCGCTCGGAAGCGAGCGCGGGAACGGCGGCGAGATTGCCGAGCGGAGCGGTGCTCATCAGGCGGCCCCTTTTCCCGTCCCGAAGTCTCGGGACGGGACCGGGCGGCGCTCGACGATGGCGCGGTTGCCGGGCACTAAGTATTTTTGCGCGGCGGCCTGGGCCTGCGCGGGCGTGACGTCGAGAAAGCCGTCGAGGATGGAGTTGACGAGCGACGGGTCGCCATCGAAAAGCGTGAAGCATGCCAGATAGTGCATCAGGCCGAAGCGCGGCATGTAGCCGCCCATGCCGGCTTCGAGCGTGGAATAGTAGTCGGAGCGGAACTTCACCTTCAACGGAGCCACCTCGTCCGCGGCAATTCCCTTCTCCTGCACATCGCGGATCACGGCGTCGTAGGCGGCGATGGTTTGGTCCACGGAACATTCCGGCTTGTGCATGATGGTGGTGACCATGAGCATGGGGCCGTTGTAGTCGAAGACGTCGCCCATGGGGTAGTGGATGCCGCCGGAGGTTTCCACGGCAATCTGCTTATCGAGCACCAGCGAGCGATAGACGCGGCCGGCGCGGCCGCCGTGCAAAGCCTGGTCCACCATGGCCAGCGCGTGCCAGTCGGCGGTGCGGCGTTTGGGCGCGTGGTAGCCGATGGCAAGAGCCGGCAGCGTGCCGAATTTTTCCACTACGCTGCCGCGGCGCTCCTCGGACTGCGGAGGCTCGCTCGCGTCCACCGGCGGCGGCAGTTTGCCGGCGGGGATGGACTCGAAATACTTCCTGGCGAGGCGGAAGCCTTCCTCGGGCTGAACATCGCCGAGCATGAGCAGCACGGCGTTGTTAGGGGCGTAATAGGTGCGAAAGAAATTCTGCACGTCGCCGAGCGTGGCGGCGTCGAGGTCGCTGAAGTCGCCGTAGAAATTGTGGGCGTTGGCCCAGTTGCGATTGGCAACGGGCGGCAGGTCGAGCCAGGGGAAGCCGCCATAGGGCTGGTTGAAGACGTTGGCGCGGACTTCTTCCTTGACGACGTCGCGCTGGTTACGGAGATTTTCGTCGTCCACCTTGAGGGCGCGCATGCGGTCGGCTTCAAGCCACAGGGAGCGCTCGAGAGCATTGGAGGGCACGGCTTCGAAATAGTTGGTGACATCGTAGCGCGTGGAGCCGTTGAGCACGCCGCCGGAGGAGTTGATGAGCTTGATGTGCACCATTTTTCCGGCGTTCTCCGAGCCCTGGAACATCATGTGCTCGAAGAGATGCGCGAAACCGCTGCGCCCCTGCGGCTCGAGACGGAAGCCGATGTTGTAATAAACGCCGACGGTGACGAAGGGCGCGGCGTATTCGGGCGAAATGACCACGCGGAGGCCGTTGTTCAAAGTCGTGCTCTCAACAGGAATCTGAAGTTTGGTCAAGCCATTCTCCAAGGCGGAAATCAGAAAATAGAAAAGAGAAAATAGAAAACAGGAAAAAGCACACCGCAAACCCCGGCGGTCTCTGAATGGCCCATAGGAATCACATGCGAAGCCGCTTTTCTATTTTCCATTTTCTATTTTCGAGCTCCGGCTCTATTCCTCTGTGACTCGGTGGCTAATCCTTCAACATGCGTTTCAAGCGGCGCAGGGTGGCGCCGTTGTCCGCGGCCAGAACGCGGGCGGAGAGCAAGAGCATCGCCGCGTGCGCGCGGGAAAACTCCGTCGCGAAGGGGGCGAGCGCGACCATGTGCTTTTCAACCGTCGAAAAATCACCGCGCGACACCGGGCCGCTCCACGAAGCCCGCGGGCCGAGGGTCTCGAGGTTCGAGAGCATCTGGCGCGCCATCCGCAGCAGGCCGCGCTGCGCTTGCTTTTTCGGAAAACCCAGTTTGACGAGCATCTGCGTGCCGCCCTCGATGAGCGATAGCATGTGCGCGGCGGCAAATGCGCCCGCAGCATGATACGCAGGTTTGGCCCGCGCGGGAATCTCAATTGGAATGCCGCCGAGCTGCCGGGCGATGCGCCGCGCCACGCGCGCCGCGCGCGGATCGCCTTCCAAAGTGAACAGGACGCCCCGCAGGCTGGGGATGGAGCGCGCGCCAAACGTCTGGAGCGGGTGCAGCGAGCCAACGGCGGCGCCGAGGCGGGTGAGCGGGGCCAGAACGCAGGAATCGAGGGCGCCGCTGGTGTGCAGGACGATTCTGCCGCCCCACTCGGAGCGGGCGACCCGCCCTTCGGCGGGGCTCAGGGCAAGCCGGGTCGCCCCTACAACGCCGGGGCGCGGGGGTATGCCCCGCGTTACCTGGGCCAATTTTGCGGCGGTGGCGGCGATGGCGGAGTCGGGAGTGGTGAGCAAGATTACGTCGGCGGAAAGAATTTCGGGCGTGAGATGCGCAAAGGGCTTCCCTGCTCCGATGGCACGGACGGCGGCGCGGGCGGTGGCGGAGGAGCACGTGACGACGGCAGCGATGCGCCAGCCGCGGTCGCGGAGAAGTTTTCCCAGCGCGCGGCCGACGCGTCCGGCGCCGACGATGGCCAGGCTCATCGTCCGAGAGGAAGACATAGAAGTGATAGAATACCGTGTTTCGGTCCTTTGACAAAAATCTGATATGCACACGTTCTGGAGCGTTTTTTTCGGCATTCTCGCGCTTCTCTGGATCCTGCAGGCCGTCCGCGCCACGCTGGGAATGCGCAAGCTGCCGCGCATTGCAAACACCCGGCCGTTGTCCGCGGAGGAGTGCGCTTCGGTTTCGGTGATCTTCGCGGCTCGCGATGAAGCGGAAAAGCTTCCGCCGGCGCTGGCCACGATGCTCGCGCAGGATTTTCCGCGTTGCGAAGTCGTTGCCGTCAACGACCGCTCGGGCGATGCGACGCCGCAGATCCTCGACGAGGCCGCTTCGCGCCACGCGAACCTGAACGTGGCGCACGTCGAAGAACTGCCGCCGGGGTGGCTGGGCAAGCCGCACGCGTTGCAGAAAGGCTACGAGCAGTCCAGCGGCGAGTGGATCGTGTTCACCGATGCGGACGTGCGTTTCGCGCCGGACCTGCTGCGGCGCGCGCTGAGCGTGGCGCGGGAAAAAGGCTGGGACCACCTGACGCTGCTCACAAACATCGAGATGGACGGATTCTGGGAGACCGTGGCCATCACCTCGTTCGGCATGGCTTTCGGGCTGGGCGTGCGGCCGTGGGAGGCGAGCGACCGCCGGTCGCGGAGCTACATCGGCGTGGGCGCGTTCCAAATGGTGCGGCGCAGCGTGTACGAAGCGATTGGAACCCACCGGCGGCTGGCCATGGAAGTGATTGACGACATGAAACTCGGGAAGCTCGTCAAGGAAGGCGGCTACCGCTCCGGCGCGGGCATCTCCGAGGAATGGGTGACGCTGCGGTGGCACGAGGGGCTCGGAAATATCATCCGCGGAACCACGAAGAATTTCTTCGCCTCGTCGGGGTATAACCTGCCGCTTACGCTGGCGCAAATCGCCGCGCTGCTGATGGTGAGCGTCGTGCCGTTTGTCGCGCTGCCGTTCGTGACCGGTTGGGCGCGGATGTTTGCCGCGATTTGCGCGCTGCTGGCCGTCGCGGCGCAGGGGCGAGTGGCCTACCACCACCGCGTGTCGCTGCTCTACGGGCTCACGCACCCGATCGGGGCGCTGATTTTCTGCTGGATGCTGCTGCGGTCGATGACTGTGACGCTGTGGCAGGGCGGGGTGACGTGGCGGGGGACGTTTTATCCGCTGGAGGAATTGCGGAAAGGAATCGTTTGATGGGGTGATGGGTGATGCGCGAATGGGCGCGGCGGGGTAGCGCCAAACGAACCGCCGGCCGATGAGGAGAGATCCTTCGCTTCGCTCAGGATGACACGCAAAACGAATTTTTCAACAAGCTGCTAGGAAACGGATGGGGGTGGGGAGGAAGGAGAAAGTTCGGCGGGGTCGTGGGTGGAGGTGAGTTTAAGGGAGCGGAGGCGGTCGCGGAGGGCGGCGGCGCGCTCGAACTCGAATTTTTTGGCGGCTTCCCGCATTTGCGTTTCGAGCTGCGCGATGGCCTGGCGCAGATCTTCTTCAGTTTTGATATTTTCCGGAACGACATCATCCAGCGGCACGGTGACGTAGTCGGCTTCGACGATGGCGGCGAGGCGCATGTCCACGGACTTGACGATGGATTCGGGGGTGATGTTGTTTTCGGTGTTGTAGGCCATTTGCTTGGCACGGCGGCGGTTGGTTTCGCCGATGGCCTGCTGCATGGACGCGGTCATCACGTCGGCGTAGAGAATGGCTTTGCCGTTGATGTGGCGGGCGGCACGGCCAACGGTCTGGATGAGCGCGGTCGAGCTGCGGAGATAGCCTTCCTTGTCGGCGTCGAGGATGGCGACGAGAGAAACTTCGGGGAGGTCGAGGCCCTCGCGCAGGAGGTTGATGCCGATGAGGACGTCGAACTCGCCGCGGCGGAGATCGCGCAAAATGCGCACGCGCTCGAGCGTGTCGATTTCGGAGTGCAGATAGCGGCAGCGCACGCCGACCTCAGTCATGTACTCGGAAAGGTCTTCGGACATGCGTTTGGTGAGCGTGGTGACGAGCACGCGCTCGTGGCGCTCGGTGCGCAGGCGGATTTGTTCGAGTAAATCGTCCACCTGGCCTTTGACCGGGCGCACCTCGACTTCGGGATCGATGAGGCCGGTGGGGCGAATGACCTGCTCGGCGACGACGCCGCCGGATTTGGTGAGCTCGTAAGGGCCGGGCGTGGCGGAAACGTAGATGGCCTGGTTGACGCGGTGCTCGAATTCCTCGAAGGTGAGCGGGCGATTGTCGAGCGCGGAGGGCATGCGGAAGCCGAAATCCACCAGCGTCTGCTTGCGCGAGCGGTCGCCGTGGTACATGCCGCGGACCTGCGGGATGGTTTGGTGGCCCTCGTCCACGAAGAGCAAATAATCCTGCGGGACGTAATCGAGCAGCGTGGGCGGGGCTTCGCCGGGCAGGCGGCCGGAGAGATGGCGCGAGTAGTTCTCGATGCCGTGGCAGTAGCCGATGGTGCGCATCATTTCGATATCGAAGAGCGTGCGCTGCTCGACGCGCTGCGCTTCGACGATTTTCCCGATCTTTTCCATTTCAGGTTTCCACCAGTCCAGCTCAGCGAGAATGGTTTCGATGGCGCGCTCGCGCTGCGCGGCGGACATGACGTAGTGCGTCTTGGGATAGATGGGGAGGCGCGGGATGTCGCGGCCGCCGGGGCGGATCTCGCCGAGCAGCGGATCTATCTGGTGGATGGAGTCAATCTGGCTGCCCCAGAGCTCGATGCGATAGGCGTTGTCCTCGTAGGGCGGAAAGATTTCGATGACGTCGCCGCGGACGCGGAACGTGCCGCGGCGCAGCTCCTCGCCGCGCTCGTACTGGATTTCGACCAGCTTGCGGAGGATTTGCTCGCGGGGAATGGCGGCGTTTTTTTCGAGCATGAGCAGCGCGCCGAAATAGGCTTCCGGCGAGCCGAGTCCGTAAATGCAGGAGACGCTGGCGATGATGACGACGTCGCGGCGCTCGAAGAGCGAGCGCGTGGCGGACATGCGCAGCTTGTCGAGCTCGTCGTTGATGGTGGCTTCCTTCTCGATGTAGGTGTCGCTGGAGGGCAGATAGGCTTCGGGCTGGTAGTAGTCGTAGTAGCTGACGAAATACTCGACGGCGTTCGCGGGGAAGTAGGACTTGAACTCGTGGTAAAGCTGCGCGGCGAGCGTCTTATTGTGAGCGAGGATGAGCGCGGGGCGGTTGATGGCGGCGATGACCTTGGCCATGGTAAAGGTCTTGCCGGAGCCGGTGACGCCGAGGAGGACCTGATGCTTGTCGCCCTGCTCGACGCCGCGGACAAGCTGGGCGATGGCTTCGGGCTGGTCGCCGCGAGGCTCGTAGTCGGAGACGAGTTTGAAGTCGGTCGGCACAGGAGGAGTTTTGGGCCGTGCGTAAACTTTTCATTATAACCCAAAGTGGACGAAGAACGAGGCAGCGGAAAAAGAGGAGATTCTTCGCTTCGCTCAGAATGACAAAGGCCACTCAACCGTCACCCTGCTTGTCCTTACTTTGTTCATACTGTACTTCCCTACTTCAGTTTTTCTTCGGGCAGAAGCGTGATGTGCGTGGTGCTTTCGACGCGGCCGTTGATGCGGAGCTGGGAGCCGCCGTCGGTGGCGAGGAGGACGATGTCCGTTTCTTCGGACGAGGTCTGCGTGACGCGGACGAGCCAGCCGGTGCGCAGGGAGATGTAGCTGAGGCTTTCGCCGGAGCCGGAGAGTGTGCCGGAGGTGCGCAAGTTGCGGAGGCGATAGTCGTCGGGAGTGGGGTCCTTCAAGGGGCGCTGGGTGACGCTGAGGCGCGTACGGATGACGGCGCAGGTGCCGGTAGGCGCCGCCGGAGCGGGTGCAGGTGGCTCAGCGGCGGGGCAAGGCGCGTCGCGCAGATAGGTGGATTCGGTGCGCCAGGTGAGGCCGAGCAGAGGAACGCCAGCGGGATTGGTCTGTTCGCTGGTCCACGATTGGCCGGGAATAATTCCTTCGCGCGGGAATTCGCCGCCGGCGGCGAGCTGCGAAAACCACTCGCGGGCTGCCGCGGCGGCTTTCTCGTCAGGAAAACTTCCGTCGAGGCCGGTGAAGTTCACGGCTTTGCCCTGCGCATCGAGCGAGAATTCGAGCGAGCGGCCCTCGAGTTTGCGGTATTGCTCTTCGAGAACGGCGAGCGCGGGATCGTAGGAGTCGCTCGTGGCGATGGCGGAGGATTTTTCGTAGGTGGTGCGGATGCGGAGCGGCGCGTCCGGGGACGAAGCGAGGATTTCCAGACGCACGACAGCAGCGAGATTTACTTCCGACATCGCAGGTCCCTGCGGGTCTTCGATGCGGCCGGAAGAGCGTGAAGTGGTGACGGTGCGAGCGTCAATCTGGTAGCGCAAAGATTGGCCGGGAACGAGCTTGGGGGCGAGTTTGATACGTTGTGGTGAAGGAGAAGATTGAAGTTCGAGATTCGAGGTTCGAAATTCGAAATTCGAAAATCGAACACCTGGAAACACAAAAACAGGATTTGAAATATGAGATTTGAAATTTGAAAGAACAAAGCGCGAACGAAGCGCGGAAAGCGAAGGCGGAAGATAGGAAGAGAGATGCTTCGCCCTCGGTAGCGGGCTCAGCATGACAACCGGAGAGGAAGGAGCGAGGCACGGGTTGTCTTGGCAATCTTCAATCTGCACCTGAACGGAAAGCCGCGCGCGGAAGCGCTGCGGGCCGGGCAAGCCGGGCACGGCTTCGAACGTGCGGGAAATTTCGCGCACGGCAGAGCGCTCGGCGGAGAGCACGCGGCCGTCGAGCAACGCGAGCGTGGTGAGCGACTCGGCGTGAAAGCGCGCCTGGGCCGCGCCGGCTTCGGGCATGTCCGAGCCAGCGGCGACGTTGCCGGAAATCTGCTGCACGACGTGCAGGCGCACGGCGGGCTCGGCGCCGCCGGGTACTTCCAGCCATTCGCCACTTTCCACGCCGCGGACATTCGACCAGTTTTCCAGCTTCACGGCGCGTGGGTCCTGCCAGCGCTCGCCGAAGACGATGGGTTTTCCGGGAAGCGTGACCGCCGGGCGCAGCGCGCGCAGGAGCCAGAGCGTGAGCAGCGGCGGAGCGTTTTCTCCCAACGCGGGAACGCCATCGGGCGGAAGGCCGAGCAATTGCCCGGCGGGAGTCTCGCGATAGCGCAGCGTGCGCGGGACTCTCCAGGCCTCGACGGCTCCGGCGAGCGCGGCAGACATTTTCTTGGCGTCGTCGTCGGCGGGCTCGACGCGGGACTGCGCGGCCTCGAATTCGTCCAGAACTTCCTCGACAACAGCGGCGCCGTCGTCGGCGACGGCGGCCACGCGCGAGGTGGCGCGCCAGGAAAGAGTGACTTCGGCGCTGCGGGAGAAAGGCTCGACGTAGGTTTTCGCGCCGATGGGGACGGGGCGCTGGGCCTCGAGTTCGCTGCGCAGCGTGAGGCGGACGCGATAGCGGTGCGGCGCGCCGACGGAGAAGCTGCGTTCGAGCTGGCGTTCCTGCGCGTTCGCAATTCCGCCACCCAACAAGAAGAGAAGAAAGATGATGAGTCGGAAGTATGGCCGGCGGAGCATCGTCGAAGCAGACATTGTGATGCAAATCAAAGCAGGGGGGAAGCCCGAGAAGAGATTGAAAAACGAGGCAGAGCGAAAAGCAAGAGCCGGAATTTGAAATTGAAGATTTGAAATTTGAAATGGCGGACAAGCAAATCAAGATGCCCGCCTCCCGACTGCGTCGGGACAGGTTCCGGCGGGCACTACGAAACGCGCAACCAACGCAGAAGCAAGTTTGAAATTGAAGATTTGAAATGACGGAAACGACAAGACCTCTTGGCAGGTCGAGACAGGACGTGAGCTAAAAGGTTTTGCCAAGTAACAGACAACGTGCCGGACAGGCTAATCCCGAGTCCCGAGGCTTCAGGATCGGGGCGCGACGGGCGCAGCAATCCCGATGCCTCGGGAGCGCCTCTACGAAACTGCGAAGGTGTGCCGCGAAAATCAGGCGCAGCCCCTTCACTTCGTTCAGGACAAGCAAGAGTGGCTGCGCTACTTGCCGGACATTTTACGTTCGAAGAAATCGAAGGCCGCGGAGTAGATGTGCAGCCAATTGGAGTGGAGCAGGAAGTCGTGGACTTCGTCGGGATAGACCATCTGCTCGAAATAGACGCCCTGGCGGCGGAGGCGGGCGACGAGGTCCACCATCTGCGCGAAGGCGACGTTGCGGTCGTCGTCGCCCTGGATGAGCAGGACGGGCGATTTCCATTTTTCAATCGAAGCGACGGGGGAGGAATCGCGGGCGAGTTTGGCGGCGTCGGCCGGAAGCGGGACGCCGGCGATGTCGCGCTGCGACCAGTCATGCACGCCGTGGAGGTCCACGCCGGCGGCGAAAAGATCAGAGTCGCGGGCGAGGCCCAGCGCGGTGAGATAGCCGCCGTAGCTGCCGCCCCAGAGGCCGACGCGCCTGGGGTCCACGTCGGGGCGCGCGGCGAGGTATTTTCCGGCGGCGACGATGTCCTGATACTCGGAGGCGCCACGGGCGCCGCGATCCTTTGCTTCGCGGAAAGCGCGGCCGTACATGATGCCGCTGCGATAGTTCACCGAAAGCACGATGTAACCGCGGCTGGCGAAGTATTGATTCACCGCGTAGGCCTGGTGGTAGTAGCCGCGGTTGTGCCAGCCGAGCATCATCTGACGCATCGGGCCGCCGTGCATGAAGATCACCGCGGGACGCTTCTCGCCGGGCTTGAGGCCGGCGGGAAGGAAAAGCTGGCTGTGGCACTCCACGCCGTCAGCGGATTTGAGGATGACCTGCTGCGGGACGACGAGTTTTTCCGACGGAAAATCTTTCGGCAGGGCGCTTTTCGCCAGCATTTCGCCCTTGCCGGTGGCGGTGGCACCGCGAACATGCGGCATGGCGGGGAGACGCGCGTCGGAGGCGAAATAGGCGATGGACTTGCCGTCGCCGGTGACGACGGGCGCCCACTCGATGCCGTCGCCGGAAGTAAGCACTTCTGGTCCCGAAGTTTCGGGACCAGCCACGGAAACGCGGGAGATGTGGCGGCGGTCGATGTCGCCGCAGTTGGAGGCAAAGACGATGCTGCGCAGATCGGGCGTGAAGGTGGCCTGCTCGAATTCGCATTCGCCGGGCGTGAGGAGAATCGGAGAATCGCCGGTGGAGGACATGGAGTAGAGGTGCAGCCAGCCGTCCATTTCGGACGCGAAGACGATGCGGCCGCCGGCGGCCCAGTTGAGAAGCGCGGGGCCGGCCATGCGCGGGATGTTGCTCTCGACGTTGTCGGCGCTGCGCCAGATTTGCCGGGCGGAGCCGGAGGCGAGGCCGGCTATCCAGATGGCCCACGGGCTGGGTGCGTCGGGGCCGGTCCAGAAGCCGGGCGCGGGGCCGGTGGGCCGCGCGGGCGTGCGGACAAAGGCGATGGACTGGCCGTCGGGCGACCAGCGCGGATTGCCATCGCGGTCCACGGAGGGCGCGACGAAACGGATGGATTTTTTCGCGGTGTCGTAGATGGCGATGAGGCTGTGCGTGGTGCGATTCGAGATGAAGGCCAGCTTCTTGCCGTCGGGCGACCAGACGGGTGAGGAATTCTGGCCGCGCTCGACAATCTGCCTGGGCTTGCCAACGCCGGAAATCGGCGCGAGCCAGATCTGGTTTTCTTTCACATAGGCCACCAGGGCCGCGGCATCCGTGCGGCCGGGCGAGACAACAGGAGAGTTTCCGAGGTCAATCTTTTTGGGGGCACCGCCGGTCCAGGCGATGGACCAGATGGCCTGATCCGCGCCCTCGGGATTGTTCGCCGGGTTGGGCACTTCGCCGGCCTGGTTCTTGCTGCCGCCGCGGACATAGACGAGGGTGTTGCCGCTCGCTGAAAACGCCAAGCTGGTGATCTCCTGCCCATCGTCTTTGTTGTAGGACGTGAGATGGCGCGCGGCGAACTTGGGGCCTTCGGCGACCCAGATGTTGCGCTGGCCCTGCGCTCGGAAGACCCACGCGATGCGGCTGCCTTTGGGGGCGGCGGTCATCTCCGAGGGGAACGGAGAGCTCAGAACCTGCTGGAGCGTGAACTTTTCGTCTCCGGCAAAGGCAACCGCGACGAGCAGGACAAACAGGAAGACCAGACCGGCGATGCGCTTCATGTCGTTTCTCCAGGGAGCAAAATGGCGGCGCAGATGTTAGGACGCGCGAGTGGGGGATGCAAGTTTCAACAGAAACAGAGGCAAGTGGCTAGAAAGAGTGACAGAGTTGCAGAGTTACAAAGTTTCAGAGTTAGGGCTTCTTGGCGGGCGGGGAGCGAACAAGCTGAGGAGCAGAGAGCGGGCCGGTGAGATGGAAGATGGGCGCGGCTGGCGCAGGAGCCGCTTTTTGGGCGGCGGGCGGCGGCACGGCGCGCAAGAGGAGGTCGAGTTGGCGGGCGAAATCCACCGTGCCTTCCGCTTCCCACTGCGATGAAGGAGCGGTCAGGCGGAACTCTTCGAGCTGGAATTTTTCCGATGCGATGCGCAGTTGCGCGGAGGCAGAGCGGAAACTGGTGGCGCCGGGGCGCGCGCGATTGGCGCGGACGGACTCCGGGAGGTCGAGGCCGCGGAACTGGGCGTCGCGAAATTCGAGAGTTCCCTGCCCTTCGAGCGAGCGCAGCAGGTCCGCGCGGGCGGCGCCGCGAGTGGTGAGCGAGAGCTCTCCGGCGGCGGTTCCGGTGAAAAGATTTTTCAGCGTGGCGGTTGCGGCAGCGAGGGAAGCGAGGTTGACGCGGTCGAATTTCGCCCGGATGTCGAAGCGGGGCTGGGCGGCGAGCTCGGCGCGGAACGAGCCGCGGGCGGCTCCGCCGTAAAAGTCTGCCTGCGTATCGATGAGGTTGAGGTTGCGGCCGTCGAGTTCGAGGGTGCCGCGCAACTTGTGCAGGGAAACGGGGGCGAGCGTGAGTTGATCCACAGAAATGCGGCCGCGGGCGCGGAGGCGCTTGATCTGTTCTTCGTATTCGGCGAGGCCGCGCTGGGCGCCGCCTTGCGGAATCAACCGCTGGAGCAGGCCCTGGTGGCGGGCCGGGTTGAGCCACTGGTTGACGGCGGCCACGTCGAGGCGGTCGGCGGAGAGCGAAAACTCCCACGGCACGCCCGGCGCGGGAGAGCGCAACGTGCCGCTCCACCGCGCGCCGAGGGCCTGCGCCGAGGCGAGAGTCACGCGGCGTTCGCCGGACTGCCACTCGATGCGGGCATTGCCCAGGTTGAGCGGCTCATTGAGGAACGGCGGGCGCAACACCGCGCCGCGCAAATCCACGGCGCCGGAAAGGCGCGCGGCAAACGGAAAGAGATTTCCTGACCAGCGGAGCTTGAGGGCGGCGCCGCCATCGAGACGCCATCCGGCGTCGAGCGTCCAGCCCGCGGCGGCGGAGGCGGCGAGCAAATCCTGGGCACGGTCGGATTGTCCGGCGAGGTTGAGAGTGAAATCCCAGGGGTGCGCGAGTGACGCGCCGGGCGAAGCCGAGCCATCGAGGCGCAATTCGTTGCGGCGCGACGGACCCAACGAGAGCGTGGCGAGCTGCAACTCGAAGCGCGGCACAGTGGCGCGAGCCGCCGGCTTTCCGCGCCAGCGGAGGATCGCGCGGCCGAGCGCGAGCGGATCGCGGAGTCCCGGCACGCGAATGAGCGCGCCGCCGGTGGCGAGCGCGGCCCGGCGGACGGCGATGGGCCAGCCAGCGAGCTCGGCGTCGAGGCCGGCGTTGCCGTCGATGCGCAGGCCGGGCGCCACGCCGGGGCGGAAGGCACGGTACCAGTCGAGCAGATCGTTCAGGCTGACGCCGGAGGAGAGAACGCGGAAACTGGAGTCCTGCGGGCGGGCCCATTGGAGCGCGCCGCTGGCGCGGAGGTTGGACTGCGGCGCGTCGAGGAGGATTTTGGCGAACTCAACACGGGCCTGCTGCGGCGTCCACTTCGCTTCGACGGCAAGGTTCAGGCCGGGGTCACTCGGTCGCTGAGGAAGATCCCAGCCGTGAACCTGGCGCAGGCGAAGATCGCCGTTGAAGGCCCAGACGGCGGGCCCGGTCGAAGGCGGAGGAACGGAAGCAGTGACGGCCAGCTCGAAGCCGCCGCGCACACCGAAGTCGTGGCCGCGGGCGAGGCGGAGCGCGTCGGAAAGCGAAGCCTCCTGCCAGGTGAGGATGAGTTCGGCGGGCTGGAGGCGCGAAGCAGCGCTGCCGATGCGGCCGCGCAGACGAATCGTGCCGGGCTCCTGCACGGAGACAGCGGCGCGCATGACGCTGGCTTCGAGGTCCACGCGCCAGCGGCCGGCGGAGTCGCGCTCGACGAAGCCCTCCACGTTGACAAAGGCGAAGGGGTGCTTGTCGACGCCGCGCTTGAAGTTGATGCGGCCGGCGTCAATGTTGACGCGGGTGAAAAGTGTCTGGTGAATCGTTGCGCCGGGCGAAGGACTTCCCAGCGCGCCGCGCGGCGGAGGCATCCAACTTTCCAGGTTCCACTGGCCGTCGGCGTTGCGGACGAGGTTCAGGCTGGGGCGAGTGAAGGAGACGGTGTCGAACTCGAGGCGGCCGCGGAGCAGCGCGGTCCAGCGGATGGCGGCGGTGAGGCGCTCGGCGCGGAGGAAATGCTCGCGACCGAAGCGCGGGTCTTCGCTGACGGTGACGTAGTTGGCCACCAGGCGCGGACCCTCGAGGACGCTGATTTCGAAATTGCTGACTTCGACGGGGCGGCCGAAGGCGACGGTCATGCGCGCGGCGAAGGCGCGCTGAACGCGGCTGGTGGAGACGAGCAAGAGCAGGCTCAAATGCGCGACGAGCCACACGAAAAAGGCGATGGCGAAGCGGCGAAGCCATTTGCGGCGAGGAGTGCCGGAGTTGTGGAGCGAGTCCGTCACAAGGAAAGGCATTTTGGCAGAAGCGGATGGAGAAGCAAAGTCGCGGGGCTGACGGAATATTGAAAACGCGCTTGCAGTGAAAACCAAAAGCATATCCCTCGCCCCGCTGGAAAACATCGGGGCTCGGGATGACAAAGTGTTTAACGCTAGCGGACGGAGCGGAACATGCGCGCCCAACGGGTTTTGACCGGGGGGCGGGTGAAGGCATGGGCGAGGTCAAAGGGAAAGCCGAGGGATCAACGCAGTACCAGGCCGATCGATCAACACTGCGCTACTAGGACTCCAGCGGGGCGGTGTGGGACACGCTACGCCTAACGAAGCAGCGTTAGGCAGGCTGAGATTCGCGAGTTCGCTTGAGCCATTTGCTGAAACGGTCAGGCAGCTTCGAAACCTTCGAAACTGCGGAGTGCGAGACATCGCGAGAGAAGACGAGCGACATCATGTTGCCGTCAGCAGGAACGATAGCTCCGAGGGCGAATCCGGCGGCTCGAAGGACCGGTTCGATCACCTTAATAACGTCATTCCGTGAATTTCTGTTGTTGGCGCTGTAAGTTGACAATTGGACGAGTGCCGGGTGTCGTGGTAGCTCGATGAGGGCAGCACAAGCACGGATTAGGTCGATCGGCCACATATTGCCATGATTGGGCGACGCGGAGGGCCCGTTTCGGTCGAACATGTAGGGGTCAAGTGAGACGAGGTAAGCGTCATATTCTGCGGGTATCCCCTGGCAAAAGCGGTCACGCCAGTCGCCGCGATGCAGGTCAGATGTGGTGGCAGGACTGAGAGTATCTAGCCAGTCAGCTATCTCGCTCGCTGTGCTGGCATCAGCCTCGCACAACAGAAGGTGCAGTTTGCCCTGCCATAGCTCCCGAAGCAACGCGGCTGAGGACGGGTATTCACAGCGCGGCCCGCGCAGGGAGTGCCATGCGACTTCGTATGTGGACGACTGCCCAGGCAGGCGATCTCGCACGCGGTCGAAGTCGTCGGCGGTCTGGCCAGGCTTCGAATCGCGCGTGGCGTACGGCGACATGGCGTGCGCATCAACAAAGCAGAGGCGGTGACGCGCCGTGCACTCTTGCTGAAGGAGCGTGGCAAGTTCGGCAAGCGCCCAGTGCTGAAGCAAGTTGCCGCGATTGCCCTTATATGTCGGCATGTGAAAACCGGATTACGCGAGCCAGCGCTGCCTAACTCTTGTTTAGGCCGACCCGCTTAAACCGCCATGGCGGGCGGCCCGCCGCCTCTCGGCCCCATCCTGGCAGGAAACGTGGTAGAAAGACCCCCAGAAGTTACATTATGACTGGACTAGAAATGGGGGGCAGGTCACCTAGCGCTCAGGTTTAGCCGCCGGACCGCCGAAGGCGGGCCGGTCGGCGGGAACGGGATGTTCGACCCGATACGCTCTCGGCCACTTCGACCAGAGAATGCAGCGCTTTATTGACAGCGGCTGAGTTTGGAAAGACAGCCGCAACCTCAGGATCAAGCACTACGACGTTCGAGCTTGCCTTGATCCGCTCGTAGTATTTACCGCGCTCAAGCTTCTTGAAGTCAGAGCGTTTGTACTCCGCGCGAAGCTCATCGGATGTGGACTTAATCTTCTTCATAAATGCGCCTTTCAGGCTGAGTTGCGATACGAGCACTGATGATGCGGATTGCTTCACCACGCTCAGTATGGGATACAACGAGAAGCTGGCCGGCCGACGACAGGCCAAAGGTGACCCGCCTTTCCTCACCTTCCGAATGGTCGGGGTCGGCACCCGTCACTGCCAAGGGGTCATAGAAAACACTCGAAGCTTCCTCAAACGAAACCCGATGCTTGCGGAGGTTCTTCGCAGCCTTGGCAGAGTCCCATTCAAAATGCATGCCCTGATTCTAAGCTTGTAGTCCCCCAAAGGTCTAACTCTTGCATAGGCCGATCCACCTGAACCGCCAGGGCGGCCCGCCGGGGCGGGCACCCCCACGATTGCGGTACGGATAAGTTCTCATTATAAGGCCACTGATGATCTATCAGGTATGTTGCCTCCATCTTCTTAGGCCGGCCTTCTTAGGCCGACCGGTGGCCTCGGCTAATCCTCGGTGTCTCACCGGATACGGGCCCCGATCTGATCGGGGCGGGCATCCACAGCCGGTCGAGCGGGCTGTGGACATCTCGCCCATCCCGCCCGCCCCCAGCGGCGCGACGATCTCGTAGGGCCCGAGGCGAGTGCCAGAGGTGAGCGCCATGCGGGGCTGGATTATAACGCTAGAAACAGAAACGCCCCCGGCTATCTAAGTTAGACCGCGCCTGAGAAACGCGCTTTTCGGAAAGTAACATCGGCACTGAAATCGGCCCTTGCTTCCGGCTGAATTTGACCCACTACCCCCTAGCGGACGGAGCGGAACATGCGTCCCCAGCGGGTTTTGACGGGGAGGCGGGTGAGGGTGTGCGCGAGGCCGACGAGGCGGCCGCGGACGGTGCGGTCGGTGTAGTCGTCGGAAGTGGCGTCCACCGACCAGTAGATCATGACCGGGCGGCCCATGACGGCTTCGCGGTCCACAAAGCCCCAGTAGCGGGAATCCCAGCTATGGTCGCGGTTGTCGCCCATGACGAAGTACTTGAGCGGAGGGACGACGATTTCGCCGTGGTGCACGTGGTTGAAAAGGTCCTCGGCCCATTCGGAGCGGACGTTGCGCTGGGGAAAGAAGCGGTTGGCGGGGGGGAAGTTGTCGCCGTAGGGATCGTACACGGCGGCGTCGTGGACCTTGTAGGACTCATCGAGGGGCCTGCCGTTCACGAAGACCTGCTGGTCCACGATCTTGAGGCGGTCGCCGGGGACGGCGATGACGCGCTTGACGTAGTGCGCGTGATCGTCGAAGGGAAATTTGAAGACGATGATCTCGCCACGCCTGATTTCGCTGTACGGGAGGAAGCAGTCGTACCAGGCGCCGCGGCCGCCGTAGACGAATTTGTTGACGAGCAGATGATCGCCGACGAGGAGCGTGCCTTCCATTGAAGGCGAAGGGATCTTGAAGGCCTGGACGACAAAGCTGGTGCCGAAAAGCGCGAGCAGGACGGTGACGAGAAGCGATTCGGCGTACTCGCGGAAGCTGGCGCCCTCGCGGCTTTTGCGCTTCGGCCGCGGCTGATCAGCCGACGCGGGGACGGAGAGGGTGGGCGCTCCGGCGGTTTGCGGCGCTTCAGGGGTCACGCGCGTTCCCTCGCATCGGAGGAATCGCGGAGCCGGGCCAGGGCCAGGCGCGCGGCGACCTGCTCCGCTTCTTTTTTGGAGGAGCCATCGCCCTCAGCGAAGGGGCGGCCGTCAATGCGGACTTCCACGACGAAGCGCTTGCGGTGGTCGGGGCCGGTTTCGTTCACCACAGAGTACTCCGGCAGGCGCTGGCCGCGCGACTGCAGCCAGAGCATGAGCGCGGACTTGTGGTCGGGATCGCCGAGCGAATCGGCCTGCTCACGCAGAGCCTCGTCAAGAAGAGTGCGGCGGACGAAGTCCGCAGCGGCAGCGAGGCCGGCGTCACAGTAGATGGCGCCGATGAGCGCTTCGTAGGCGTCGGCGAGCGGGTCGCGCTGCTCGCGGATGCCTTCTTTTTCGCCAGCGCTGCCGACCAGCAGGAAACGGCCGAGCTGCAGGCGGTTGGCAGCGGCCTGGAGCGAGCGCGCGTTTACGAGTTGCGCGCGAGCCTGCGTGAGACGGCCGACGGTCCAATCGGGAAAGGCGGCGAGGAGTTGCTCGGTGATGGCGAGGCCGAGGATGGTGTCGCCGAGGAGTTCAAGCTTCTCGTTGTCCTCGGCGGCTTTTTCCCGGACGTCCTGGCGGCGGGAGCTGTGCGTGAGCGCGCGCTCGAGCCACGCCGCCTCGCGGAAGCGATGGCCCAGAGCGGCTTCGAGTTCCTCGCGCGCGGCTAGAGTAGTGTCCATCCCGGAAGAATAAGCCGCGGGCCCGTGAGAGCCCGCGGACGATGCGCTACGGCTTGGGCGGAGCCTGCGCCGGCGGCGTGACCGGCTTTGCCGCGGCCTGTTTCTTGGCATCCGCCTGACTCTGCTTGCAGGTCTCCTGCAACTGGGAAGGGGACTCCGCGCAGCGGCCGAACGCCGCGGCGGACTCTTCAAAGCGCTTGGAGGCCTGCAACACAATGCCGAGGAGGTAGAAATCCACCGGATCGGGGCTGCTGGTGACCTTCGTAGCCTGATCGAGCTCGGCAACCGAATCAGCGATTCGCTGCTTGCGGAGATAGATGAGCCCCAGACCACCGTGGACGTCCGCGAGCGCGTCGTTCTTGATCTTGGCGAAGTTCTCCTCGGTTACATTTTCCGGCTTGGGCAGCGTGGCCAGGAGCTCGAGGGCGCGCTTGCCATATTTCTCAGCCTTGTCGAACTTCTGCTGGGCGTCCAGCGCCTGCGGGCTCGTCCGGCGGGCCAGGGCCTTCGCCATTGTGACGAGCGCCGCCAGGTTGTCCGAGTTGATCTCGAGAGTCTTCTCGCCGGCGGCAAACATCTTTTCATCCTGCCCCAGGTTCTGATAGGCATTCGAGAGCGTGGCGTACACCAATTCGCGATAACGGCTGACCGAAAACTTCTCCTGGAACTCTTCGCCGAGCTTCACCTTGAGCGTGTCGTCCTTGGCTTCGAAGAAGGCCTTGTAGGCGTCTTCCTCTTCCTTGTTGACGGGCGGGGCGGGAGGCTGGTCGGCGGCGGAGACGGCCGGCGCGCCGGGTTGAGCCGGGGTGCCGGGCTGCTTGGCCGGCGGCTGCGCCGGCGTCGTGCCGGGCTTCTGCTGCGTGGACTGCGCCACCACGGGGGCGGAAGCCGCCAGCGCCAGCAGCGCCATCAGTGCGAGAAATCGTGCCGTTGCTTTCATTCCATGTTCTCCTTCGAGTTTTTCCTTTCCCCGGCCCGGCGACGAAGTGTTGCGCTGGGAGGCGGCGGGACAGGGAGTGGATTCGTTCTTCGGGCTAAGGGCGTTGCGCCGCGTCGTCCTTTTTGGAGGGCGGCGGCGTTCCTTTCTCAATGCCGCGGCGGGCGGCAATGCGGGCGGCGTCGGGCGCGCCTTCGACAGCGAGCGCGGCGCGGTATTCGCTCAAAGCCAGCTCGCGGTTGCGTTCGAGATCGTAGATGCGCCCGAGATGGACGTGGGACCACGCGACCACGAAGGGCGGCTTCTTCTCAGACGCCTGCGCGCCTGCCGAGGTTGCGCTGACCAAGTCCTGAAACATGTCTTTGGCCTTTTCCACTTCGCCGCGCAACACCAGGGCCACCGCCAGCCCGTAGAGAGCGCGCGGCTGGCCGGGGTATTTTTCCAGGATGCGCTCGAAGGTCGCGGAGGCGGCCGCGCCGTCCTGGCCGGCAATCTGGCGGTCGCCTTCGACGAGCCACTGGTCGAGCTCACTGAGTTCCGTGGCCGGCTCGGCACTGGCCGAAGCTGATTCGGCGGCGGCGAACTGGATTGTCTCGAGGCGCTTCCCTTCCTCGCCGATGCTGATGCCGCGGAGGAGGTCGGCGAAATAGAGGCTCATGGGCGGCGCGGACTGATCAAAACTGCGCACGAGTTCGCGGTGAAGCGCGCGGACAAGCACAAAGCCGTTGGCCTCCGCGGCGCCGATTTCCGCGGCCAGCTTTTCGGGAGAGAGCTTGCTCAGGCGCAGCTCGACGGCTTTCACGAGGCATTCGGTGAGGAAAGCCTCGAAGTCGTCCTTGTATTCGGCGGCGAGGCGCGGGGCGCGTCCGGCGTAGTTGAGGAAAATGCGCTTGCTGTTCGTCGCGGCCTTGTAGCGGTAGGGCAGCGGGTCGAGCAGAAAATGGAGATAGGCGTGACGAATGTCGTCGAGAGGCAGCTCGGCGCCGGGACGAAGCATGATGGCGTAACGGTCGCCGACGTTGCGGAAGGTGGTGCGGCCGCCAATCATCGGCTCGACGATGACGGTGAAGGAGCGGCCGGGACGCGGCTTGGGGACTTCGCGGAGATAACTGGTGGCGACGAGCACGATCTGTCCGACCGGCTCGCGGGCGCGGCTGATTTCGCGCTGATATTCGAACTCGACGCTGCGCCAAAGCTCCTCGATGCCGGCTTCGCGGTCAAAGGCGGCGAGGATTTCATTGAAGTTTTCCAGGGCGAGGGCATCCGGAGGCAGCTCGTCACGGGAGAATTCGTACTTGAAAGTGGGCGGCGGGCCGACAACCAGAGCGAAGGAGACGTAACGCGCCAAAGTGGCGGCGGGGTCGGTGACTTCGTGGTTGCGGTAAAACTCGCGGAGCGCGTCGGTGGCAGGCCCCTGCTTGCGCAGAAGCACTTCGCGGAGCCGCGCGCGCACGGGATGGAAGCTGGCCGAGGCGACGTTGGATTCGAAGCCGGCGGCGTGCAACGCGCACATCACCGCGAAAAGCTGGCGGCTGGAGTCCACCGAAACGCTGGCCTGCGCACGCGCCGCCGGCGCGAGCGCGCCAAATGCTGTTAACCCCAGCAGCAGGGGGAGAAAAACCGAGAGCCGGAAGGTTTTTCGGGAAAGATTCAGTGTGATTGACCGGCGCACCGGCCGGGAAGAAGTCTCCACTCCACCCACCATCACCACGGAGAATTGCCGCAGAACAACTGAAATGCGGACCCGATAACTTTACAGGGGGGAGTGAAGGGAGTCAAGGAAACGTGGCGCGCGGCACGCAGCGTGGAATGGTCCCTCAGAAGCAAGCTGTCCGCTGATCTCTAACTAAGCTCACCTCAGTCTTCTTCTGGTACAGTTTTCCGGGGCGGCTCAGTCGCCTTATGGACGTGACGAAACATATATAATCTCTGAAATTGCTAAAAGGCTTTATCTTGGCGGCGCGAACGGCGTTGAGAGGTGTGCATTTCTTCTATCTCAGAAGACCGTTGTACAAGGTTGCAGCTCGCATCCGCGCTAGGCCACTCATAAATCTACACGAGCTTCTTCTATGTTGCGCTTGAGATCTTCATAAAGCCTCTTCGGATAAAGCTGGATCGCTGCGTCAATATTGTCTAACGCGGTCTTCAGCTTAGTTCGCAGAAAGTCTCTGTTCGCCCCTTTGCGCTTCCCCATTAGGTACTCCTGAAATTCTAAATGGGCCTCTGTGTGGAAATACTCTGGATGGGTCGGGCGCCAGGTACGTTTCTTGATCGTTGCCTTCAGATTCTCCAGGGCTTTTCGCGCCTTCATCAGGTCATAAGATTCGTTGTTTGGATCAAACGACCAACAATAGGTGAGGTTTGTAGTGCACCCCTCTAAAACTAGACAGGTAGTTTCGGTATGATGCGGGGCCTCCGACTTCAAAGGAGGCGACATGAGCAGGAAACCGCGAGTGCAGCGGACGGCGGAGGAGAAGTGGGAGATCGTGCAGGAAGGGATCA
>JACQDE010000046.1 GCA_016201285.1 Acidobacteriota bacterium
CCGGAAGGCAACAGAATCATGGCCCGCACTTCGTCTGGAAAGACCTCAAAACGGACGTTGTTCACGCCGCATCCACAGATGGACCGTTGTCCCTGCCCCGGTAGTACGTAGATGCCGCTTCCTTTGGCGTTTTCTTGGACGTCACAACCGAATAACCCGTTCAGATCCGCACTGCAATCGGCCTGGCGAAGGGACGCCACGAGCTCATTTTCGGAAACCCGCCGCAGAACTCTGGGCTGACCTCGCGAGCGCCTGTCCTCGATATGCGGCCGGATAACTGGAACGGGATACAGATCAAACTGAATTACATCTCCGCGATGGAAAGGAAAAGGAGCGGGCCACGAATCCGTGAAAGGCGGCAGAGGACGAACCGAACAATAGCCGTTTTCGGTTCGCTCCAATCCGATTACGCAGAAGCCGTGCCCCATCCGGGTGATGTCACTGAGGATCAGCTCCGTCATCGCCACTGGACCGCTTCCTCTTCTTTTTGGGTGGAACAGAGTTTTCAGAAACAAGGTGTTTGACTTCTACAGAATGGCCCAGTGATTGCCAGTAATTCGCCAGCAGATCAGCGACTAACCTCCGGTGACATTTTTCCGGCCCCGGCTCCGAGCAAAGAAGCGCCACGGTGCTTTTGAATCCATTCAAATCGACGCGTTCCGGTATCTCGCGTTCCCGCATGAGCGCCAGAAAGGTCGGCTCATACGCGGCCCAATCGCGTCCCCTGCGGTAGGACTTGCGGATCTCCGTGCTCGGAGCCAGCGGCGGCTCGTGCCGGTATTCCATGCTTCCGAGCTGTTTCAAGAAAAACGCAATGTCGGGGTACTTGGCGAAACCGGCGAGTTGCCCGGCGCGGTTTTCACGGATGTCGATCACCTCTTGTACCCCGGCCTCGCGGAGCAGGCGGAAGAATTCCTCGGCGGTCTTTCCGGCAAACCCAATCGTGCAAATAGTGATTTTCATCCGGCGATTACCAGATGTCCACGGTTTGAGGATCAACCCGGAAGGCGCACTTTTGCGCCTGGGCAATGTAGGCGTCATCCAACGCGGCGGCGCGGCCCACGGGAAAGAGCGCACCGCTGGTCACGTCGCTGAAATGATGAGCGTACAGAAGCCGGTCCTCCGCTTCCCGCTGCGTTTCGATAACGCCGCCCTTGCGGATGTGTTGCGGCTCAACTCCCCGCGCGACCAATTCCGGACACACCATTAGAAACCGGTGGCAGCTTAGAGGGTCTTCCTCGGCGCACAAGAGCGCGAGAGTGCGCTGCTGCATTTCAGTCAGTACTCGATCGACTCCGCGCTGAAAGTCGTGCGCCCGGCGACGCGCTGAATAGTTCACCACGCCATTCGAGCCGTAGGCCTTCGGATCCTCCGGACGCCCACCCAACTCTTCACCGAGAAACAGATAGAGAATACCGGCCTCGCGAAGCGCGCCTTCAAAGTCCGGCTGGCTGAATTGGGGAAAGCGGGAGCTATGCGGACGGCTGCGCACATCAATGACAAGGCTGACGTCGAACTTGCCCAGGATGCGGACAAATGCCTCCCACTCCAAATTGGAATGACCAATCGTATAGAGAGCGCGCGTGGAAGAAGATTCGCTCAATCGAACAGCCCTAGTGACGACCTGCGCTCATTCTGCAACAAAGCAATTATTGCTACAAGAAACAAAACGAAAGGGACGGAAGCACTACTCACGCTCCAGCCAAGCGTTCGAGTTCGGAGACCTCGCTATCCAGCTCGTCCACCAGGCGCGCGAGATCGGGCGAGGAGGCAAGCTCGCGGAAGGCGTCCACCAGCGCGCGGTAATACCAGAGCGATCCATCGCGGCGGCCGCTGAAGCGCTTCCACACTTCCTCGCCCAACATGCGGAAATCGGAAAGAATTTCGCGGACGTTGTAGAGCTTGTCGGCGGCGGAGACCAGGCGCACGTCTTCGGGGGCGGTGCGGACGTGCGCGATGTACGCCTCCTTGCGGGCGCGCCAGGGCGGCTTGGGTGTCTGGTCGCTGTCGGTGCAGCCTTCGACGATGCGCGCCACGCGGGCGCCGAATTTTTCGCGGATCGCCGCAAGCGTCGGCGCGCCGCCGCAGTCTTCGACGGCGTCATGGAGCAGCGCGGCAATGGCCTGGTCCTCGCCGCCGCCATGCGTCAGGACGATGGCGGCCACGCCCATCAAGTGCGCGATGTATGGCCGCGTGGTGCCTTTGCGCCCCTGGCTGCCGTGCAGTCCGTGCGCGTAGAGGAACGCATCGTCGAAGCGCTTCGTCAGGAACGGCGTGTTTCGTGCCGGAGCCTTCAATGGGGCCTTTCTGTGCGGTGAAATCTTAAAATTTCTTTCGAGCGCGCTTCCGCGGGCGCTTGCAAAGGCGTTTGCGCGAGCGCTTCGGAGCGCGCTTCCTTGCGGGCGGCGCGGCGCGCTCGTAGGCGCGACCAAACCAGCGCACGGCTTCCTCGAGCATTTTGCGGGAGTCGAGCGGGATCTCCACCCAGCCGGCGAATGCCAGACGGCATTTCCGGAGCCACGGCACGTGCATGGCGCGCGCGGCGTCGTCGGGACGCAGACGCACCCAGACAAACGTCGGCTCGTCGGGACGGTTCAGCCACTCCGGCTTCTCCTTCGGCAGATTGCGGTTCACGTAGGCGCCGAGAAAATTCTTTTTGCGGAAAAACGCGAGGCAGCCCATCATCGGGCGCGATTTCACACCCGGCCAGGCCAGCAGCTCGGCGCGCAGCGCTTCGCCCAACTCGTCGTCGAGCGGCCGCAAGGTCCAGTCGGTGGGGCGCATGCGACATATTGTGCCAGAGAATGGCCTTGTAGGGGCGGACCTGCGTGTCCGCCCTTTGTTTTCCAAGCGTAGCAGACAGAGGGCGTACACGTGGATGCACCAAGAAAGCGGGAATATCCCGAATCCCGACGCTTCGGGATCGGGATCCCGCACTCCAAGCCACCGGGAACCAGCGCGGTGCGGGCGGCGGGCGCGTCTTTCACTTCGGTAAGAGTCACACCGATGCGGACGACCGCCAGTTCGCACTCAACGTGATGCACTGGCGTTCAGGCCTGTTGAAAGGATCGGATTCTTCAGGAAGAAAGTGGTAGCGCTAGCGGGAATCGAACCCGCATTTCGGCCTTGAAAGGGCCGCGTGCTAACCGTTGCACCATAGCGCCACCGGTGGTGTGCAACAACGATTCGTACCAGTCTAAGGGGATTTGCGGGAATTGACAAGCAAAGCGGCCGAATGGTAGTGGGTCAGTTTGGGATGTGACGTGTGTAACACAGGCTTATAGCCTGTGTTCGTCGGGCGCCAGATGCGGGTTCACAGGCTACAAGCCTGTGTTGCGCTCCGCTCGCCCCAAACTGACCCACTACCGAATTGTTCAAATACTTGATGTTCTGAACCAAGGCAGCTTTGGAGCCAGGGATTCAGAAAGCGCTCTCAAGGGCGCTGCAGACGCTCAGGGGCACCCCTCGCTGCCGTTTTGCTGTCGCAGGAATTCGCCGCCGCTGGGCTTTATCGAAGCGAAAACTGCTTATGGACTACCGCCGATCGCCAATTCTGACTCCGATCCAGAGTAGGCCAGACGCCGCCGCCAGAGCCGCGGTTGCGGAAAGCGCGCCTTCCCATCCGATGTGTTTCGCGAGCCAAGGCGTGAGTGCGGGTGAGATCATGCCGCCGAGGTTCGATCCAAAATTCATCAAACCGCCCGCTGTCCCGCTGCGTGCGCCGGCGATTTCATTCAAGGCCGCCCAAAAAGGTCCTTCCGTGCAGAGCACGAGCACCGTACACGCAATGAGCGCCCCGACCGCAATTACGTCGATCGAAGCCCGCGCCCCTACCGCGAGCGCTATGGCGCCGGTCACGAGCGCTGTCATCGGTACAATGCGTCGCCCTTTCGTCGCGCCCCACCGACGCACGGCAGCATCCGATACTGCCCCCCCGGCTGGAATCGCGATGAGCGTCGCAACCCACGGCAGCGAAGTGATGCCCGCAGCTTGGAGGAGATCGAAGTGCCGGACTTGCACTAAGTATGAGTAAAACCAGAATACGAAGATGTATCCCACATAGCCCTGCAATAAGTAGCTCCCAAATAAGAACCAGAAGCTTGAGGTGCGCCACGGTGCAACGACGGCCGGGGCTGCCTCGTTCGTCTTCGTCGCCGAGCGAGCAGTTACATCAGGAGCCGACAACCACCACGCAACGGCCGCCAATGCCGTGACAACCGATGCCAATAGCATACCGGCTCGCCAGCTATAGGCACGCGTCA
>JACQDE010000048.1 GCA_016201285.1 Acidobacteriota bacterium
CGAGCGGAAGGCCACCTTCGGGTTGGACTTCCCCAGCACCTTGGTGATCGCTGCCGTCAGCGTCGTCTTGCCGTGATCGATGTGCCCAATCGTCCCGATGTTCACGTGCGGCTTTGTGCGTTCGAATTTTTCCTTGGCCATCGCTCGCTGTCCTCTTTGTTCTAGCTTCGCGGCTCGCTTTCCTTGGTCAGTTCTCCAACACGTGTTCCTGCCTTGCTTACTCCCTGGAGCGGGGGACGGGATTCGAACCCGCGACCATCGGCTTGGAAGGCCGAGACTCTACCGCTGAGTTACCCCCGCAATTCCTGCTTCCCGACGAATCGGGACTCTGGAGCCTGGGACCGGGTTTGAACCGGTGACCTCGTCCTTACCAAGGACGCGCTCTACCACCTGAGCTACCCAGGCTCAAACTTCTTCCCCTGAACTCCGCCTCGCCGGCGGGGCCGAATCGCGTCTCATTCGTGGTCGCCGTGGCGACTTCAGGACTACCAGAGGAATCCCTCAGGTTTCGGCCTGTTGCGCAGGAGCTGGTGGACGGGGGAGGATTCGAACCTCCGTAGCCCGCAAGGAGCGGCAGATTTACAGTCTGCTGGTTTTAGCCACTCACCCACCCGTCCCGCACGGGAGAACCGCAACACACATAGGGCTCGTGTCTTGAGACACCAGCCCGTCTGTTTTTCTTCGCAGGGAACCCGGCTTCCGCAACCTCAAACGTCCACTATTCCGAATCTCAGCTGGCGGAGGGATTTGAACCCACGACCCTCTGATTACAAATCAGATGCTCTACCACTGAGCTACGCCAGCCCTGCTCAAACCTCCAAAAACTACCATATGGGCCATTCAATTGCAAGGTGTAATTCTTACGTTGCACACACTTTGGGTGTGGAAATTCCGCCACTCCTGTGCAAATCCTGGAACTCTTCTTTTGCCCGCCCTGCGCCTGCGTTTTCTGTACCGCGTGCTCCCAGACCTCCATTGCTCCGCCGCGCTTTACCTGCCTATACTTGCCGTCCTGTCCATGAGACGACGCGCCATTCTCGCTTTCGCCGCTCTTCTAGCTGTCGGTGCACTCCTGATTTTCTATTTCCGCCAACGTTGGATTGCGCCGCCCGCCGCTGCCGTCCCTGAATTGTTCCTGTTTGCTCCACTCGATGCCACTTCCCTTTTCTATGTGGATCTCGCGGAGCTTCGCCGCTCGCCTTTCCTGGCGCAGTTGCTCGCGCTCGTTGCGTCTCCGGGTGAAGATCCTGACTATCGCGGATTCGTCACCGCCACTGGCTTTGACTATTCGCGCGACTTGGATCACGCGCTGATTGCCGGCCTGCCTTCCACGTCAACTGCTTCGACCCTTGCCTTTGCCGATGGCCGTTTCAATCGCGAGAAGATTTCCGCCTACGCCTTGCGCTCGGGCAGGCTGGAAAAGCGGAACGGCGCTGAAATTTACGTCGTCTCTTCCGGCCCGCCGGCAAAGACCATTTCCTTTGCGTTCCTCGCGCCCGGCCGCATCGTTCTTGCAAACTCTCCCGCCCTGGTTCCCGTTGTTGTTGCGCGCCCGCTTCAGGATCTCCCGCCGGAGCATCGCGAGCGTCTGCTGCGCGTCGCCGGCTCTGCCCTCATCGCGCTTGCACGGGTGGATGGTTCCCAAGAAAACTTCTCTCTGTTCGGTTTACGTTCCCGGGATCTCGCCAAATTGCTCCGCAACACTCGCTGGTTGACACTTGCCGCTCGGCCCGATGGCGACCACCTCAAGGTCGCTGTCGAAGCCGAATGTGTGAGCGCTGATGCCGCCCGGGAACTTACTCGAACCGCGGAAGCGTTTCGTCTCCTGGCTCGCATCTTGCTCTCTGATGCCCGCGCCCGTGGGGCGCTTTCGCCTCAGGCTGCTGCTTTGGCCGAAGTGATCCTCCGCAATGGGGAATTCATTCAGAACGATCAGCGCGTGCAATTGCGTTTCGAAATTACCGCCGCTGCGCTCGCTACTGTCCCCTCACCGTCCGGAGCAGAGCGTTCTTCCCCCGCACGGCCTCGCTGAATACACCCCAACCGCTGATACTCGCTCTGGAGTTTCGGAACGGAAATTCGCTGGCCGGCGCCGGTTGAGGGATTGCGCTAGTCCGCGGAGCTGCCGCGCAGGTAGCGCCACGGGTTCACCGGCGCGCCGTACACGCGCACTTCGTAGTGGACGTGCGGCCCCGACGACCGCCCGCTCGTTCCCACGTAGCCGATGACCTCGCCCCGCTTCACCCGCGCGCCCATCCGCGTGCTGAAGCCCGAAAGGTGACCGTACCACGTTGAAGTGCCGAAGCCGTGATCCACGACCACCACCCGCCCATATCCTGGCCGCGTCTCTACCGCCACCACCAGCCCGTCCGCGGCGGACCGCACTGCGTCCCCGTAGCTCGACGAAATATCCACGCCCGCGTGGAATGCGCCTTCACCGCTGAACGGGTCGAGTCGTTCCCCGAAGCTCCCGGTGATCCGCCCCTGCACCGGCCACAACGATGGCGTGAACGCAAGGTCCGACAGACTGCTGCCGGGCATCAACCGCAATCCTTCCGACGCCAGCGCGATAGCGGTGGCGTTTTTCTTCAGGAAGTCGTACTGCTCGAGCGTTCTCTGGTGCTGTGCCTCCGGCCCCTCAACCCCTTCGGAGAGCCCGAACGGCGTCTGACGGAAGCGGATTATGCCGTACGTCATGGCCACTTCCGTCGCTAGGGACTGCAGAGAGGAAAGCCGCTGGTTGGTATCGGTCACCACCGCCTGCAAATGCGTGTACTGCTTCTGGAGTGTGGCTTTCTCACTGCGGAGCTCGTTGTAGTTCGTTACCTTCCACAGCATCCGGCTGTAGGAGGTGACCGCCGCAAAGACCGTCACACCCCCGACAACTACCAGCAGTGCAAGCAGATGGACAACGGTGTGGGGCACGCGTACCCGGCGCACACGTCCTTCATTGCTGGATGCGATAAGGAATGTATAAAACTTCGACTTCATGAACTCACCGGGTCGCCTAGTTAGCTTTGCAGGACTGGAGCCGCTTCCCCTCGCGCGGCCGCAACAACTTGGGGTCTGAACCGCGAGCTTTGGTTCGAAACCGCTGCGAGTCTACTGGCAGCCGGAAACTCAAGTCAACCAAAAAATATTCCAAAATGTGGATTCTTCTTTTTGCTCCGCAGCTTTCTGGCTCTATGCAATAATTCATTTAAGGAAGCGAATGAACGGCGAGCAGACCCTGATTGACCGTATCCGGCGCGCGATTCCTTCCCAGTCCCGCCGTCGTGCTCGCTCGCCGGCTGGACTCCGGCTTGGCATCGGCGACGACGCCGCCCTGATCTCCCCTCGCTGCGGCTTGGATTCGGTCATTACGTGTGACGCCTTCCTGGAAAACGTCCATTTCCTCCCGGACGTCCACTCGCCCGGCTCGGTCGGCTACAAATCCCTCGCCCGCGCCACCAGCGACCTTGCCGCGATGGGCGCCGCGCCTCGTTATTTCCTTCTGACCCTGGCACTCCCCGCCCGGCGCACCGGCCAATGGTTGGACGCCTTTCTGGCCGGAATGTCTCGCGCCGCCCGGGAGTACGGCCTGCTTCTCATCGGCGGCGACACATCCTGCCAGCCCACCGTTGCCATCAGCATCACGGTGATCGGTGAAATCGCCCCTGGTGCTGCACTCACCCGCTCCGGCGCCCGCCCCGGTGACCGGATCTTTGTGAGCGGCACGCTCGGCGCCGCACAACTCGGGCTCCAACTCATCCGCCGCGGCCTCCATCGCCAAACACGCTGGAAACCGTTCCTGCGACAACACTGCTATCCCTCCATTCGCATTTTTCTCGGCCAATTTCTGGCCGTGCGGCATCTTGCTTCCGCGATGATGGATCTCTCCGATGGACTCTCCACCGATCTTTCTCGCCTCTGCGCCACGAGCCGCGTCGGCGCGCGCATCTGGCTCGATCACCTTCCCGCCGTTGCCGTCCCTCCGTCACTCCGCACTCGTGGTTTCGATCCCATCACGATCGCTCTTCACGGCGGTGACGACTACGAGCTCCTCTTCACCGTACCGCGTCGGCTGGCCAAAAAAATTCCCGCGCAACACCGTGGCGTGCGCCTCACTCCCATCGGTGAAATCACCCGCGAAAGAAAAATTTCCTTGGTCGGCAAAGACGACCGCGCCACTCCCCTCCTTTCCCTCGGCTGGGACCACTTCCGGCGCTAGCGGCCGCAGAGAGACACTTATTCCTCGTCATTCTGAGCGAAGCGAAGAATCCCTCCTCAGCGAAGTGAAAAAATTCTTCCCGTTGTGCGGACAGTCAGTTCTTGGGTTTCGCCGCCGTGTTGTCTGAGGTTTTTCCCGGCAGTTTTGGTGTGTTCTCTGGGGGCGGTGTCTTGACCGGTGGTTTCTCGCGACCTTCATCCTCGGTCGGCGCCGTGTCCGGCGTGTCCACCTTCACTTGCCTGGTCAGCGCGAGTTTGGCCAGCGGCTCGACGTTCGGGTACTCCTCCACCGGCCGCCCTTCGAGCGCCGCTTTCATGAAGTCCATCCAGATCGGCAGCGCCGCGCGCGCGCCCGTTTCCTTCTTGCCGAGCGAAATGCGCTTGTCGTCGTTACCCACCCACACGCCCGTGGTCAGCGACGGAGAAAATCCCATGAACCACGCGTCGGAAAACTCGTTGGTCGTTCCCGTCTTGCCCGCCAGCGGCCGGCCCAGCTCCTTCGCCTTCATCGCCGTGCCAAATTCCACCACCTCGCGCAGCATGGCCACCATCGTTCGCGCAGTCTCGGGCTGGATCACGTCGTGCACCTTCGGCCGTGCTTCCTCCAGCACCGCGCCGTCGTAGCTCGCCACGCGCCGGATCAGGTGCGGCTCGATCCGGATGCCGTCGTTAGGAAACGCCGTGAACGCCGACGTGTGCTCGAGCAGCGTAATTTCCGCCGCGCCCAGCACCAGCGGCAGGTACGGCGGCAGCGAGCTCGTGATGCCGAACCGCCGCGCCACATCGATCACCTTTTCAATCCCCAGCTTCTCGGCCAGCTTCACCGCCGGCACGTTCCGCGATCCTGCCAGCGCTCGCCGCAGTGTAATCACGCCCTCGAATTTCCCGTCATAGTTTTGCGGCGAGTACTCCTGCCCTCCGCTGATCGTCGTGAACGGCGCGTCGAGAATCGTATCGAACGGCGAAGAGCCGTCCTCGATCAGCGCTGTGTAGAGATACGGCTTGAACGAACTGCCCACTTGCCGCATCGCTTGCGTCGCCCGGTTGAACTTCGACTCTTCGAAGCTGTACCCGCCCACCAGCGCCTTGATTTCGCCGGTGGCGTTGTCCAGCGCCACCAGCGCGCCCTGCGCCGCGGACTTCTGCTCCACGTCCACCCGCGCCACATTTCCGGAAATCTCCTTGATGCGGAACACGCCCAGGTCCCCGACCTGGAAAAGCTGTGCCGGCGTCTTCCGCGCGGTCCAGACGAAGTCTGGCGCGGTCACCAGTGCCCGGTACGGCCCCAGCTTCACCGTCGCCGCCTTGTCGTCCACCACCGTCACCAGCCCCGTTACGTACGCGCCCTTCGCCATCGGACGCTTCCAGTCTTCGTCGTCGTAGTGTTCCAGCGTGTCCAGCTTGTCGCGCAGCACGTTGGGCAGATTGCCGCGCCACCCATGCCGCCGCGTGTAGGCATGCAGCCCGTCCCGCACCGCCTGGTTCGCCGCCTGCTGCATCGCCACGTTCAGCGTGGTGTAAACGCGCAGCCCGCGCTCGTGTACCGCTTCTGTTCCGTAGGTGTGCTCCAGATATTTTCGGATCTCTTCAATGAAATACGGCGCCAGGTCATTCCGCGGATATTGCAGCCGCAGCCCCAGCGGCTGCTGCATCGCCTGCTGCATCAGTGCGCGGTCAATCTTTCCCTCCGTTTCCATCCGTTGCAGCACCAGGTTGCGCCGGGCGAGAGCCTTCGGCCCGTAAAGCACCGGCGAATACCCCGGCCCGCGGATCATCCCCGCCAGCAGTGCCGCTTCCGTCAGGGTGAGTTCCTTCACCGGCTTGCTGAAATAAAACTGCGCCGCCGCGGCAAAGCCGTAATTTCCGTGCGCGAGATAAATCTGGTTGGCGTACAGAGTGAAAATCTGCTGCTTGGAGTAGTGCCGCTCGATCTGCATCGCGAGCAGCATCTCCTGAATCTTTCGCCGGAAGCTGCGGTCGGTCCGGTCGAGAAAGAGTGTCCCCGCCAGTTGCATGGTCAGCGTGCTCGCGCCTTCCGCCTTGCGCATCTTAATCACGTTGCGCCACGTTGCCTGCACCACGCGCGGCAGGTCAATGCCCCAGTGATCTTCGAAGTGCTGATCCTCCGTCACCAGCACCGCGTCTTTCAGCACTTTGGGCACCTGTTCGTAGGTCAGCAGCACGCGTCGCTGCAGCGCAAAGCTCCCAATTTGCTGCCCATCATCCGCGTACAGTTCGGTCACCACGTTGGGCCGGAAATCTTCGAGCGCGCGCACCTCCGGCAGATCGCTCGAATACACGAACAACAGCCCGGCGCCGGCTCCGATGACGATTGCGAAAACTATCAAGAAGACGAAAACGTAGCGCCCAAACCGAGGATGCTCACACAACCATGTCGGCAGCCAGCCTGGGTCTTTTTGCAGGTTCATCATCGGACGGCCATCCTACCGCAACTCGCTCCCCGGCCAGGACGCTCTTCTTCTAGTTGCGCATCATTCTGGGCGAATGGAACGATCTGTGTGGCGTCACCACAAATCTGCTATTTAGGAGAGGGGCTCGTAATACCGCTCACCGACGCACGCCCGGCACAGCGTGCGGCCTTCCTTGACCACTTCGCGCTTGAAATTGATTCCCTCGCCACATTCCGCGCAAACCACGCGCGGCGCTTTGAACCCCGGCAGGTCCTCCGGCTTCAATTCGACGCGCACCCACCGCTTCTCAAACATCTCCTCGTCCGGCATCGCGCGGTAGGCCTTCTGTTGGCCCTGTTCCTTGTCCAGTTCCGGAAACATTTCCTGCGCCTTTTGCTTCGCGCTTTCTTTCGCCACCACCCGGATCGCGCGTCCTGTTTGCAAGTCCACAAACGTCGCTGCTACCTTGCCCCAATCAAAAAACTTCAGCGCGCGCTTTCCCAGCCGGCAGTTGGCCACCAGGGCCACGGCGTCCGTCATACACCGATCGATCTCCACAAACGTCACCAGCCGCTTCCGGTCCTTGACGGGGTCGAGCCCAAGCTCGCGCACCCCCAGCATGGCCAGCCGCACG
Source organism: Acidobacteriota bacterium (assembly GCA_016201285.1). Lineage (GTDB taxonomy): Bacteria > Acidobacteriota > Terriglobia > Acidiferrales > UBA7541 > JACQDE01. The sequence continues at coordinate 7,255 of JACQDE010000048.1, forward strand.
CCCAGCACTTGCCCCGCACACATGTGACCATGCGCCCGCTCGGCGAGCTCCAAATATTCGTCCAGGCTTTTCATGGAGTTTTATTCGCTGCGCCCGTCGGCAGGCTGCGGTGCGCGTGTCAACGCGGAAACATCGGCCGTCTTCCGGCGTGTCAAAAATGCGCCGACGGTCACTGAAATCGACATGAACAGAAGCAACCCGTCGCGCAACAGCGTCTTCCATGTCAGCCGGTCGCCAGGCCCGAAACAACCGCAATCAATGTTCATTCCCAGCACATAAGAGCGCACCAGCACGGCAAAGAAAGTGAGAAGCAACACACTTGCGGCCGTCGCCACCCAGCGGAGCTGCACGCCAATCAGCAGCAGGACACCCAAGGCCAGTTCGAACCACGGCAATGTTTTTGCCAGAAACATCGCCGCGTCTTCCGGCAGCACCTTATACGATTGGATGGTCGCCGCAAAGCTGATCCACGGCAACTGCCTCCAGCCCTCGGCCGTATATTCGAAGAGTTTGGTATACGCCGCGTACACGAACACGAATCCCAGCGCCACACGTCCCAGGAAGATCAGCCAGCGCATCATCGCTATTGCCGGAGCAACTGATCAAGAAAGGTTTTCAGCATGTTGTAGGTTACGACTCCGACCACCGGATACGTTTGTCCTTTGTACGTAATGATCGTTGTCGGCGTCTGGGTGACGCGGAACTGATTGCCCAGTGCCAAGTCCCTGTCGATGCCGGCGTCCAGCGTCCCGCTGCGCACCAGTTTTCGCACCTGGTTCATTTCCGCCGGCGTGAGCGCCGCTGCCACGACCCCGTCTATGTTCCCGTCGGCCGCCCAGTTTGCCTGTTTGTCAAAAAGCGCCACCACGACTTTTTCCATCTTGCGCACCCGCGCCGCCGCATTCGCGTACCGTGCGGCCTCCCGCGAATGCGGATGCTGCTGCAGCGGATTGTCCCGGTGGATCAGGTACACCTTTCCCGCCGACACATAGTTGTCAATCACCGGCCGGACCGTCTGAAAGTAAAGTTCCCGGCATGCAGGGCACTGGAAATCGCTGAACACTTCCATGGTGATCGGCGCCGCCTTCGTGCCGACCGCTTTCAAGGCAGTGATGTCCACCGGCGCCGCGCTCGCCCGAGCGGAGCTATTCTTTGCCACGGCGTTCTTTGCCGCACCGGGCTGCTTCGCTTGTGTCTGCGCTATCAAGTGACCACTGATCCCCAGCACCAGCAGCGCAGTGCAAATCACCCTGCCAACCCTTAGCCCTCGGACTCCCCTGCTCACTCTATCCTCCATCTTAAATTCATACTGAGTCTGCTTATTCTACATGACCTGCGGCGCACTTGCGCTCGCCGTGCTCAGAATTGATTAGAATCTCCCTTTCTTCTGATGCCGTTCGCTTTGACCTGGTTCACTTCTTGCCATGAGAAGGCAAGATTAGCCAGAGAAGCACAGGCCGATTGTAGGAATTCCTCGACTTCCTTACTGAATTCAACCCAATTTATAGCTTTGAAGCCTTCTCAAATCGTGTCTTGATCAAGCCTTATTCAACCACTCGAAGTCTAAATAAAAGCCTCAATTTCAATAGATTACAGGACATCAAAATACTTGACAAAGATACACTCAATGTTTATAATCCCCTTGCTCTGATACTTGTGGCTCTTTCCAAACTTTGAGGAGGCTCTCTCGCAATGAGCAAGATCATCGGCATCGACCTCGGCACGACCAACTCCGTCGTCGCCGTCATGCAGGGTGGCGAACCCGTCGTCATCGCCAACCAGGAAGGAGGCCGCACCACCCCTTCCGTTGTCGGCATCACCAAGTCCGGTGAGCGGCTGGTCGGACAAGTCGCCAAGCGCCAGGCCGTCACCAATCCCGAAAACACCGTCTATTCCATCAAGCGTTTCATGGGCCGGCGTTTCGACGAAGTCAGCGAGGAAGTGAAAAGGGTTCCTTACAAGTTGGTCAGCGGGCCCCATGACGACGCCCGCGTCCAGATTTCCGGAAAGCCTTACAGCGCCCCAGAAATCTCCGCGATGATCCTGCAAAAGCTCAAGAGCGCCGCCGAAGCTTTTCTGGGCGAGAAAATCACCAAGGCCGTCATCACCGTTCCGGCGTATTTCAATGACAGCCAGCGTCAGGCCACCAAGCAGGCGGGCGAGATTGCCGGCCTTGAAGTCCTGCGCATCATCAATGAGCCCACCGCCGCCGCTCTCGCCTACGGCCTCGACAAGAAGAAGGACGAAACGATTGCCGTGTACGACCTCGGCGGCGGCACCTTCGACATCTCCATCCTCGAAGTCGGCGAAGGTGTGGTCGAAGTGAAAGCCACCGCCGGCGATACGCACCTCGGCGGCGACGACATTGACCAGCGCGTGATCGAGTGGATCATCTCCGAATTCAAGAAGGACCAGGGCATCGACCTCAGCAAGGACCGCATGGCCATCCAGCGCCTCAAGGAAGCCGCGGAAAAAGCCAAGTGTGATCTCTCGCAGCTCTCCGAGACGGAAATCAATCTTCCGTTTATCACCGCTGATGCCTCAGGCCCCAAGCACCTGCAACAGAAGCTGACGCGTGCAGAACTCGAGAAGTTGATGGAAGACATTCTCCAGCGCACCGTCGGCCCGGTGAAACAGGCACTATCCGATGCCGGGCTCTCTCCCGACAAAATTGACGAGGTCGTTCTCGTCGGCGGCTCCACGCGCATTCCCCGCGTGCAGGACATCGTCAAGCAGCTTTTTGGCGGCAAGGAGCCGCACCGCGGCGTAAACCCGGACGAGGTCGTCGCGGTGGGCGCTGCCATCCAGGGCGGCGTGCTCGGCGGGGAAGTGAAAGACATCCTGCTCCTCGATGTCACTCCGCTTTCGCTTGGTGTGGAGACTCTTGGCGGCGTGATGACCGTGATGATCCAGCGCAACACGACCATCCCCACGCGCAAAGCGGAGGTCTTTTCGACGGCGGCCGACAATCAGACCGACGTCGAAATCCACGTCCTGCAAGGCGAGCGCAAGTTCGCGCACGACAACCGTACCCTCGGTAAGTTCCACCTCGTGGGAATCCCTCTGGCGCCGCGCGGGCTGCCGCAGATCGAAGTCACCTTTGACATCGACGCCAACGGCATCCTGAACGTCTCGGCCAAGGACAAAGCCACCAACAAGGAACAGAAAATCACCATCACTGCTTCCACCGGCCTGAGCAAAGACGAAGCCGAGCGCATGCGTCACGATGCGGAATCGCACGCCGATGAAGACCGCAAGCATCTCGAGGAAGTCGAAACGCGCAACCGCTGCGATTCTCTCGTCTATCAGGTGGAAAAACTTCTCCGCGAGAATCGCGATAAGCTCGCCGAGGGAGACATTCGCGCCATCGAGGATGCCGTCGCCCAGTGCAAAACTGCCTTGTCCGATGGCAATGTGGACAAGATCAAAGCGGCCACATCCGCTCTCGAGCAGGCCTCGCACAAAATGGCCGAAGTTCTGTACCGTTCCCAGTCCGCCGCGGCGAGCGGCGCTCCGGGCGCTGCCCCGCAGGAGGGCCCGGGTCCCGCGCAGCCGCCTCCGCAAGGCGACGTGATTGACGCGGAATACGTGGACGTGGACGAATCGAAAAAGCCCAACTAGCCGGAGGCTGCGGCTGAGGAGCCGGATTTGACTTCGGATGGCGTGCATCGGATGGGCCCGCCCCAGGCGGTGCAGAAAGTCCGCGAAGATGTGTACCTGGTCCAGGTCAACGTGTCCGAAATTCCGGGCGCCGACTGGAAACGCCTCTTTTACGATGCGCAGCGCGGCTTTTCTCCCGAATTTCCGCCGCGTTCGGTGGAAATGAGCGGCGCCACGCTCCGTTTCCGTTCCGATGCCGCGACCGTCGAAGAAAAACTGAAGTGGATTGATCAGTGGATTGAACGCGCCAACGAAAAGGAAGCCTCGATGGGGGTGCGTTCCGAGGAGGCGCGCCGCCGCCGTGAAGAGCTGGCCCGCGAACAGCAGGAACTCGCGCAGTTGAATGCACGCTGGGCCAAACTCTAGCGCCGGCAGTCATCACCGATGCCACCGACATCCAAGCAGGATTACTACGAGCTGCTCGGCGTTCCCCGCCGCGCGCCTCTGAAGGAAATCCGCCAGTCCTACCGCAAGCTGGCGCGCAAGTTTCATCCCGATCTCAATCCCGGCGACAAGTCCGCCGAAGAAAAGTTCAAGCAGATTCAGGAAGCCTACGACGTTCTCTCCGATCCCAAGAAGCGCCAGATGTACGATCAATTCGGTTTCTACTCGGAGAATTATGCCGGTGGCCCGCCTCCCGGTACCGCTTCGCCTGAGGAATCGCATTTCGATTTTGGCGGTTTCGACTTCGGCGGCGCCGGCGGGGCCAGTTTCCGCGATATTTTCAGCCAGTTCATGCGCGGCGTGGGCGCGGAGCGCCAGGCCACGCAGCCGCAGCGTGGCTCCGACCTCGAGTACCAGGTGGATATTACTTTCGGGGAGGCCGTCCGCGGAGTGGTCAAGAAACTCAGCTTCGCCCGCCTCGATACCTGTTCGGACTGCCGCGGCTCGGGTGCGGTGGGCTCCGGCTCGGCGCAGCCGTGTCCCGCATGCGGTGGCCACGGACAAATCAGCAAGGGCGTAGGCAGCATGCGATTCAATGTGCCATGCTCCCGTTGCGGCGGCAGCGGACGACTCCGCAACATCTGCCGTGCCTGCGGCGGTGAAGGTCGCGTCCGCCGCGCCGACGCCCTCGACGTTCGCCTGCCCGCCGGCGTGCAAACCGGCTCGCGGGTTCGCGTCCCCGGCCGCGGCGAAGCCGGTCTGATGGGTGGCCCACCTGGCGACCTCTACATCATTTCCAATGTTCAGCCGCACCTGTTCTTCGACCGCCGCGGCGACGACCTGTATTGCGCCGTTCCCATCACCGTCACCGAAGCCGCCATGGGCGCGAAGATTGAAGTGCCCACCATCGATGGCCGCGCGCTGCTGCGCATTCCGCCTGGCACCGATAGCGGCCAGAAGTTCCGCCTGCGCGAGAAGGGTGTTCCCTCCGCGCGCACGCCCGGCCGCCGCGGCGATCTCTATGTGGAAGTGCAGGTCGTGGTGCCTCGTCCGGTGGACGAGCGCGTCCGCGATCTTCTTCGCAAATTGAGCGAGTTTTCACAGGAGGACCCGCGCGGCGGCTTGTTCGATCGCGCTGCGCTCTAGCCATGCCCAAACGGAGACCGACCAAGCCGCGCCGCGCGAACAAGAAGTCCCGCGCCGGCTACATGATCAGCGCCGTCGCCGAGATGTACAGCATCCACCCGCAGACGCTCCGCCTCTACGAGCGCTTTGGCCTGTTCAAGCCGTCCCGCTCTCAGGGCAACACGCGCTTGTACACGGACGCGGACCTCGAGCACCTCGAAGTGATTCTCACTTTGGCCCGCGATATGGGCGTCAATCTCGCCGGCATCGAAATCATTCTCAACATGCGCGAGAAGATGCTCCAGATGGAAGAGCAGATGCAACAGTTCATCCGCTTCGTTCAGGACGAGCTCATCAGTCAGACCGCCGCCCAGGCGCGCCGCTCACGCACTGCCATCGTCCCCTTCCGCCGCTGAAGTCGCGCAGGCACTCTTGCCTGCGCTGTTTTGCCGGGTCATCCTGCACAGCCAGGAGTGGCTGCGCTGTTGCCGCGCCATGTCGCGAATGACGCGACCGCTCTTTCCACAGGTCGTCCTACTTTCCACATGCCCGCCTTCTTGCACCCTTCGCAGTGTCCGCCTATCCTTTCCCCATGGCCCAGGCGGATTGCCCACACTGCAACGGCACTGGCTGGCGGCTCGTTCCTGCTGACGACGGCAGCGCTACCCGCGCCGCCGTTCGATGCGAATGCTCTGCGCCGGACCGTAGTGCCCGCCTTCTCGACCGCGCCCGCATCCCCAAGCGCTACGAGCACTGCGATCTTTCGAACTTCGATGTGGATATTTACTCGTCCGAATCTGGCGGCGCAGCCTGGGACCGCAGCCTCGAACAGGCGCGTCTCGTCGTGCAGGGTTTTGTACGCAATTTCCCTCAGGTGGAGGAGCAAGGCCTACTCCTCATGGGCCCTTGTGGGGTAGGGAAGACCCACCTCGCCGTTGCCGCCCTCAAGGAACTTGTCCTCCGCGGCCACGAAGGTCTCTTTTACGACTACCGCGAACTGCTCAAGGAAATCCAGTCCAGCTACAACCCGGTCAACCAAACCACCGAAATGGACGTCCTCGAACCCGTCTTGAAGGCCGAGCTTCTCCTGCTCGACGACCTCGGCGCCAGCAAGCCTTCCGCGTGGGCGCTGGAAACCGTCGGCCATATTCTCAACTCGCGCTACAACGAAAAACGCATCACTCTCATCACCACCAACTATCTCGACGGCGAAAGCGCCCAGCACGCCCGCTCCGTCCTCCCCTCCGGTGAAGCCGTCGTGAACACCGAAGACTCGCTCGCCGACCGTGTCGGCCAGCGCATCCGTTCCCGCCTCTACGAAATGTGCCGCACCGTCGAAGTCTTCGCCCGCGACTACCGCAAGGTCATCCGCCAGGCGGGCCGCCTCCGCTCCTAGGGCCCCTCCCTCCGCGTCTCCCCTTTCATTGACAACCCCGTAGGGGCCGCGTATCATCCCAAACGATGCAGCGTGGTGGAGAGCCGCTGCATTCCCTTCCTTGCTCTCACCCCCTTGATTGGGTGTTCTCGAGGGAAATTCCTCGGCGAGCAGGGGAAGTTGCCCCTGGGAGGCTGTTCTGATGTCACTCGAAACCGACAACAAACCAACAGCGCTTTCCGCGACCAGCGCCGCGGAAGCCGAACCTGAAATTCGGGCCGATGTGCCCGAAGAAATTCCTCAACCCGCATCCGAAGCCACACCCCTTGAGGTTTCCTCCTTAGCTCCCGCTCCACCGTCCGGCGATGCACCGGTGGAAGCCGCCGGCGAGTCTTCCGCCCCTGCGGCGGAGCCCTCGGCCGAAGGCGCCGAGCCGTCCGCCGATGACGCCTCGATGGAGGGCATGAGCGAGCTGATGGAACAGATCGCCGCTCACGAAGAGACCTCTTCGGAGGGTGAATTTGTCGAGGGGCAGGTCGTTGCCATCAACGACCTCGGTGTGGTCGTGGACTTCGGCGCCAAGTCGGAAGGTCTGATTCCCGCCCAGGAGTTTGCCGATTCCGAAGGCGCTATTCCTCTTCAGCCCGGCCAGAAAGTCTTCATTCAGGTTCTCAGTGAGCACAAGGAACACTACCGCCTGCTCTCCTATCTCCGCGCCCGCCGTCGCAAGGCCTGGGAAAGCATCGAAAAGTCCTATCACACCCGCGTCACGCTCACCGGCAGGGTCGTTGACCGCATCAAAGGCGGGCTTGTTGTAGATGTCGGTATCCGCGCCTTCCTCCCGGCTTCTCAGGTGGATGTGCGCCCGATCCGCGACCTCGACGCTTGGAAGGGTCAGGACGTTCAGGTGCGCGTCCTCAAGATGAACCGCAAGCGCGGCAATGTCGTCGTCAGCCGCAGAGTGATTCTCGAAGATGACCTGAAGGCCCTCCGCGAGCACCTTCTGGAATCGCTCGCCGAAGGCGCGATCCTCGTTGGCAAGGTGAAAAACCTCACGGACTATGGCGTCTTCGTGGATCTCGGCGGTCTGGACGGCCTGCTCCACGTCACCGATCTCTCCTGGGGCCGAGTCACCAAGCCTTCAGAAGTCGTCCAGCCCGGCCAGGAAATCGAAGTCAAGGTGCTGAAGTTCGACAAGGAAAAGATGCGCGTCTCCCTCGGGCACAAGCAGTTGCTGCCCGATCCGTGGGAGGGCCTCCCCACGCGCTTCCCTGTTGGCTCCCGCGTGCACGGCAAGGTCGTTGGCGTCACCGATTATGGCGCTTTCGTTGAACTCGAGCCCGGTGTCGAGGGCCTCGTTCACATCAGCGAAATGTCCTGGTCCAAGCGCATGAAGCATCCCTCGAAGATCGTCAAGGTCGGCGACGAAGTCGAAGTCGTGGTCCTCGACGTCAAGCCGGACCAGCGCCGTATCTCGCTCGGGCTCAAGCAGACCCAGCCCGATCCATGGAATGCCCTCTCCGGAAAGTATCCGGTCGGCTCCACCGTTTCCGGCAAGATCCGCAACCTCACCGATTTTGGCGCTTTCGTCGAAATCGAGGAGGGCATTGACGGCCTCATTCACGTCAGCGATATCAGTTGGACCCAGCGCGTCAAGCATCCCGGCGAAGTCTTCAAGAAGGGCGATACCGTGCAGGCTCGCGTCCTCAAGATCGACTCCGCCAACCGCCGCCTTTCCCTGGGCCTGAAGCAGTTGAACGATATCTGGTCCAGTTGGTTCGACTCCCACAAAGTCAACGATGTCGTCCGCGGCAAGGTTGCCCGCAGCACCACCTTCGGCGTTTTCGTCGAGCTCGCTGAAGGCATCGAGGCGCTCTGCCACATCTCGGAAATCGAGGACCGCCGTTCCCGCGCCGACCGTGAAAGCCAGCCGCGCGGCTCCGCCACGAAATCGGGCGTGCAGCTCGAGGTCGGCCAGGAATATGACTTCAAAATCATCAAGTTGGACTGCGACCAGCATAAGATTGGGTTGAGCTACCGCGGCGCGCTCAAACAGGCCGAGCGCAACGAATTGGACCAGTACCGCTCTTCGAAGTCGTCGCCCACGGCCACGCTGGGCGATATCTTCTGGGCCAAGCGCGAGTCGTCTTCCTAGACCGCTTCGCCGTCCGACGCGCAGCGTCGGCTGGCCTCCGCGCGCCGCCTGTCTCGCGTGGGACGCTCAAAAAAAAGTACTTACCTTTCCGCCGGTTTGGTGGTATTGACAGGCAGGCGTGCGGGGTCAATCTCCCGCCGCCCAGCGTGGTTGCTCCTTCGACCGCGCCGGCTAGCCCCGGGATTTCATCGCCATGATGAGGGAGAACGCGCCGATGAACGATGCAACCATGACAAAGGCGGACCTGGTTGAAGAGGTTGCGAAGGTCACCGACCTGCCCCGCAAGGAATCTGAAACCGTCGTCGAGACGATTTTCGAGCACATCATCAAAGCTCTGCAGACCGGCGACAAAATTGAAATCCGCGGCTTCGGGAGCTTCCGCACCCGTCAGCGCCAGGGGCGCATCGGCCGCAACCCCAAAACCGGCGCCCGGGTCGAGGTTCCTCCCAAGCGCATCCCTTTCTTCAAGCCCAGTAAGGAGCTCAAGGACTTCGTCAACACCTCCGGTGCGCGGGCCGCTTCCGCGCCGGCAGACTCCTCTTCCGGCTAGCGCCGCGCGCCCGGGCTGTTATGGACCATCTCTGGACTCCCTGGCGTTTCACCTACATCGCGGATGCCGCCAAGAATGATCGCTGCATCTTCTGCGATCTGCTCGCCCTCGGTGACGACGCAAAGGCGCTCATCGTTCTCCGCGGAGAAAGAAACTTCGTCGTCCTCAACCGCTTTCCCTACACCTCCGGACACGTGATGATTGTTCCTTACACGCATGTCGCGGATCTCTCCGCCTGTGAAGCCGATACTCTTTCCGAAATGATGCAACTCGCCCGCCGCGTCCAGCTCGCTCTCGCCTCCGCGTACAAGCCCGACGGCTACAACCTCGGCATGAACCTCGGCCGCTGCGCCGGCGCCGGTGTCACCGGCCATCTCCACCTCCACGTCCTCCCGCGCTGGTCCGGTGACTCCAACTTCATGAGCGTTGTCTCCGAAACCCGCGTCCAGCCCGAAGAGCTTTCCACCACCTATCAGAAGCTCCGCGCCGCCCTCGCATAGATTTCTACTGGCATCCGGAATCTCTGCGGATGGCAATTTCTTCGGCGCTTATCCATCGACCCGCTCGTCGGCACAGAAGTCAAAGTCGCGCCACTTGACTCTCGTGGCGCCATCGAGCAGAATCCACGCAAGTTCCTATGCGTGAACCCCCTTCGATGTTCGAAACGCCGTCTTCGAGTCGTGGGGTGCCTCTTCCGACGAGCGATTACATTCAGCCGAATTTGGGCCATGGGCTGCGCATCTGGTGGGCTTTTTATTGGCCGACTTCACTGATTGCCGCAGTCCTGACTTTTGCGGTGAATGTCGGCCTGCGGCGTTTGTACGAGAATTCAGACTTGCCCGGAAGAGTGGTCCGTCCCATCTTGCAGTTTGATGGCTACTTCTTTACGTACGTCGTGGCCCTGTTCATCATGTTCTACATTCTTCGCAAAAATTTCCGGCATTTCCGCATCGGGCTGCTCTCACATCGCGGCGGGGAGGGCGCGCAACTCCTCAAGCCAACACTCCGGCGTGCACTCCGCGTCTGGTGGACATACTCTTGGCGCACGCTTGTTTATTTCCTCATTGCCTGGATTGTGGTTCTTTATCCGTTGGGTTGGTTTGTAGGCATATTTAAACCGCGCCCGGCCATTGTTGCAGTCTCTTCCACTTTCGTAGGCTTGATCGTTGGCGGAGCCGTAGGGCTTTACGCCATTTATTCGAATATCCTTGACGAGGACATCGCCGATTTCCGTGTTTGTCTCTTGTCTCGCCAGGCGGCAAGCGCTGCGCCCGCGAGTTCCACAGCGACTCCTGTCCAGAACTAGGAGCGATCAAATGGCTCCGGCAGGATTTTGCTTCCCTATTCACGCGGTGCAGCCTAGAATTTGTATTCTCTGCGCCGACCCAAATAATCGTCAGAGGACACTGCGTGAACCTCGAACTCACCGAAGAACAGCAGCTCTTGCAAAACACCGTCCGCGAGTTTGCACAGGCGGAAGTGAAACCTCACGCCCGCGAGCTCGATGAGACCGGCCACTTTCCTTTGGAAACGTTTCGCAAGGCCGCTGAGCTCGGCCTCACCGGCGTCGCGTTTCCCGACGACGTGGGCGGCGCCGGTTTCGACCACGTTGCCTACACCATCGTCATCGAAGAAATCTCCCGCGCCTGCGCCTCTACCGGCGCTATTCTCTCTGTTCAAAACTCGCTTTTTTGCGATCCCATTCATCGTTTTGGCGCCGAGGAACAAAAAAAGCGATTTCTCGCTCCGTTTCTGCGTGGCGAAAAAATTGGCTGCTTCGCTCTCACCGAGCCGCAAGCCGGCTCCAACGCCGCGGCCCTTGCCACCAAAGCCGTGTTGAAGGGGGACCGCTACGTCATCAACGGCACGAAAGCGTGGATTACCAACGGCGGCGTCGCCGACGCCTGCATCGCCTTTGTGAATACGCATCCCGAAAAAGGGGAAAAGGGAATCACGGCCCTCGTCGTCGAGAAGGGAACTCCCGGCTTCGCCGTCGGCAAGGAAGAAAAAAAGCTCGGCATCAGCGCCACCGCCTGCGTCGAGCTTTCCTTCACGGAATGTGAAGTCCCCGCCGCGAATCGCCTGGGCAACGAGGGCGAAGGCTACAAGGTTGCTCTCGCCACGCTCGACGGCGGACGCATCGGCATTGCCGCGCAGGCCGTTGGCATCGCGCAGGGCGCGTTTGATGCTTCACTGAAATACTCGCAGGAGCGCATGGCCTTCGGCGGGCCCATTTCGCAGTTCCAGGCCATCCAGTTCATGCTCGCCGACATGGCCACCGAAATCGACGCGGCGCGCCTGCTCACCCGCAAAGCTGCCTGGAAGCAGGACACCGGCGCGCGCTTCTCCATGGACGCGGCCATCGCCAAACTCTACGCTAGCGAAATGTCCACCCGCGTCACGCACAAAGCGATTCAGGTCCACGGCGGTTACGGCTACAGCCGCGAATATCCCGTCGAGCGCATGTACCGCGACGCCCGCATCACCGAAATCTACGAGGGCACCAGCGAAATCCAGCGCCTGGTCATCGCGGCCTGGGTATTGAAGTCCTATTGAATCACGATCAAACGTGTTCGCTTGCTGTTCTCTTTAACTCTTTAACCCTTCAACTTTTTAACTGTATTCTTATGCCGTGCTCCCGCTCGAGTGCGGCCAAGAATTCGATCTCTCCCGCGAAGAAGAATTTTTCGCTGCGCTGCCGCCGCGCCCCGCGGTGTTCGCCATCGAACCAAAACAAGAAGGCGCGCAGGTGTTTCTTTCGCGCACCGCCGACCTGCGCCGGCGTCTCGAACGTTTGCTCCGCCCGCCCGATCCGTCCTCGAAGCGCCTGAATCTCCGCGCAGTCGCCGCGCGCATCCGCTACCGGCTCACCGGCTCTCCTTTCGAGCAGTCCTTCGTCCTCTACAATCTTGCCCGTGAGTTGCATCCCCGCCGCTATCGCGATTTTCTTCGCCTGCGTCCGCCGTCGCTTTTGAAACTGAACCTGGCCGGCGAATACCCGCGCTGCTACGTCACCCGCCGCATTCTTTCCGGCAGCGCTTTCTATTTCGGACCCTTTCCTTCGCGCAAAGCCGCCGACGGCTTCTCCAGCGAATTCCTCAATCTCTTCAAGATCCGCCGCTGCCAGATCAAAATTCGCCGCGATCCGACTTTTCCCGGCTGCATCTACTCGGAAATGAAAATGTGTCTTGCGCCGTGCTTCGCGGGCTGCTCGAAAGAGGAATATGATCTCGAAGTGGGCCGCGTGAAGGAATTTCTGGCCACGTGCGGCGCTTCACTCACGGGAGAATTCGAGCGTGAGCGCGAAACCGCTTCCGAATCTCTCGACTTCGAGCGCGCCGCGGCCGTCCACAAGAAAACCGAAAAAGTCTCCGGCGTTCTCCGTGGCTTGCCGGACTTGCCGCGGCGTCTCGAGGACCTCAACGCCGTGCTTCTTCATCTCGCCGTCGAACAAAACACGATTGCTGCCTTCCACGTCCGCGCCGGGCGCATCGCCGATCCCTTTTTTCTCCGCTTTGCCGAGATGCAGAGTCAGCCGCGTTCCATCGAAGCAATTCTCCGCGAGAAATTGCTCCCGGCCCCTGGCGACGAATCAACCACCAACCACGTCCTCGAAGACCATCTCTCGCTTCTCGCGCGCTGGTTTTACGGCAAGCCGCGTCTCGGTGAAATCTTCTTTGCTCAGCCCGATGGTTCGCCCGCAGGCGGGCTCACCACAAGCTGGCCCTATCGCCGCATCATCCGCGCTTGTTCGCGCTTGCTTGTTCCACCGGCTCCGCCGTCTCCTGAGGCAGCACCCCCTTCCGGCGCCTCATAGGCTGGGAAAGGCCGCGGGTTGTGCGGCCGGTGGAAAGTTGCAGTGAATACGCTCACCGTGAAAAAATGCCATAATGCTGACCATGAAAAAGTGGCATGTTCTCGCATTGCTCGTTGTCCCATTTGTCTTCACGGCGACCGCGAGCGCCCAAACGATGCGGCCGGACGCGGAAAAGAAGCTTGCCCGCGATATCTATAGAGAATTTGTCGAAATCCAGTCCGGTTACACAACCGGCGCTACCACTCCCGTTGCCGAGGCAGCGGCTGCGCGGTTGAGAGCTGCGGGATTCCCCGAGTCCGATATCTTTGTTGGCGGTGCGAATCCCAAGAAGGCAAACCTCGTGGTTCGGTATCACGGCACCGGCGCGCGCAAGCCGATCCTGCTTCTCGCCCACATC
>JACQDE010000051.1 GCA_016201285.1 Acidobacteriota bacterium
CACTCCGCGCATGGAAAACCCCGCGAAAAAAGGGGCACGGCCTATCAAGCCGTGGGGCGGGAGGTGGGCTAGGCGTCGTAGGTAACTCATGGAAGAAAGGTATCAGATTCGAGGTGTTGTGTCAAGTGAATAATCACGTTTCTTGTTGACTTTTCGCCTTGTCTTCGCCTAATCTTCCTTCGCCCACCTGATGGCCGAAGAGGGAGAGCATGCCATGGTTCTGACCAAGCGCCAGAAGCAAGTCCTCGATTTCCTGAAAACCTTTCTGGAAGAGAAGGGCTATTCGCCTTCGTTCGAGGAGATCGCCGAAGGGCTGAAGGACAAGCGCTTCGGCGGGAAGAAGCTCACCTCGCTGGCGACCGTGCACAAGCACATTGCCACGCTCGAGCGCAAAGGCTTCCTCCGCCGCGGCTACAACCAGAGCCGCTCCATCGAAGTCACGCCGCTGCCCAAGCCAGGCCGCGAGCACCTCATCGAGCGCGCCGTCGAGCTTCCGCTGATGGGCCGCATCGCCGCCGGCCGCCCGCTCGAAGCCCTCGAGGACAAGCAGACCATTTCGCTCGGCGATTTCGTGCGTTCGCAGAATGTGTACGTGCTGCAGGTGAAGGGCGACTCGATGAAGGACGACCACATCCTCGACGGCGACTTCGTCGTCGTCGAGCAGTCGCAGGTGGCCAACCCCGGCGAAATCGTCGTCGCGCTCGTGGGCGGTGATGAAGCCACGCTCAAACGCTTCTACCGCGAAGGCCCTGGCAAGGTTCGCCTCCAGCCTGCCAACTCCCAGATGGAGCCCATCGTCGTCTCCGCCGCCGACGTCAAGATCCAGGGCAAAGTCATCGGCGTCTTGCGCAAGTACTGAGAAACAGAAAATAGAAAATGGAAATTAGAAAATAGGCCCGTGCGCAGAATTGTTTTGCGCACCGATTGACGCAGGTAACTTCTCAGTGTTGCTTGGATGTTTTTTCCTCTTTTCTATTCTCTCTTTTCTATTTTCGCTTTTGGTCTTTCTCCGCGCCTCTGTGGCTTGGCCCTGCCCCCTGTTACCTGATACCTGACACCTGCTTTTTTCTCCTTGCCCCGCTTTGCAGCAGAGGACTACACTCCTTTTCCCCCGGCCCCGTCCGCGCTTTTCGGGGATGTTTCGCCGGAGGGTAGAGCATGTGGGGCAGCAGGAAACCCGAGCCGCCAAAGCCCGTTGCCGTCGCAACGCCGCCGCCGGCCGCGCCTGTCCCGATTCACTCGGCAATTGAGATTCCGCAGGAGGTCACTCCCATGACGACTGAAATGCGCCCGGCCACGCCCGCGTCCACCACCGGCGCGCGCCTTGGCCCGAGCTTGCACGTGAAGGGCGAAATCAACGGCAACGAAGACCTGCACGTGGACGGCAGCGTCGAGGGACTCATCTCGCTCGAGGACCGCAAGCTCACCGTCGGCTCGAGCGCCAAGGTCAGCGCCGATATCGTGGCCCGCGAGATCGTCGTCTTCGGCACGGTGAAGGGCAATCTGCGCGCGCGCGACCGCATCGAGATCAAGAAGGATGGCTCCGTGGTTGGCGACCTGACCACCGCGCGCATCATGATCGAAGACGGCGCCTACTTCAAAGGCTCCATCGAGATCGAGCGCGGCGAGGCCCAGCCCGGCGCCGAGAAAACCTTCGCCCGCGCCGCCACCCGCCAGGAGTAGGACAGGCTTCAGCCTGTCCGCTGGGCGTGTGTCCCGAGGCTCTCTGTCGGGAGCCCCGCCCCTATTTCCTTCGGTCGCTCGTTCGCCCTGACCCATGGCCCCTGTTTTTAAGGTATCCTTGCCTGGCATGCGGCCCGCGCCCAGGAAAAACGGCCCTACGGCCATCGGCCCATACGTGGTGAAGCGCAGCCAGTTCCAGCCGGCCTACCTGCGCCTCTACGAATCCGGCGAACTCGCCCGCCGCGTTGAGCTCGCGCTCGAGAAGCTGCGCGATTGCGTGCTTTGCCCGCGCGAGTGCCGCGTCAACCGCCTCGACAACAAATTCGCCGTCTGTCGCACCGGCCGCCATGCCGTGGTCTCGAGCTGCTTCGCGCACTTCGGCGAAGAGGATTGCTTGCGCGGTCCAGAGGCTTCGGGACGCGGCTCCGGCACGATTTTTTTCGGCTTCTGCAACCTGCGCTGCGTTTTCTGCCAGAATTACGAAACGAGCTGGCTCGGCGAAGGTTTTCCGGCGCCGCCCGAAAAAATTGCCGCGTTGATGCTTGAGCTCCAGGCGCGCGGCTGCCACAACATCAACTTCGTCACGCCAGAACACGTCGTGCCGCAAATCCTCGAAGCCCTGCTGCTGGCCGTCGAAGGCGGTCTGCGCCTGCCGCTCGTTTACAACACCGGCGCCTACGATTCGCTCGATTCGCTCGCGCTCCTGGACGGCGTGGTGGACATCTACATGCCCGATTTCAAATTCTGGGAGCCGGAGATGGCCCGGCTCTACGCCCGCGCGCCGGATTATCCCGAAACCGCGCGCCGCGCCATCCGGGAAATGCACCGCCAGGTCGGCCTGCTGGTCTTCGACGAAGACGGCCTCGCCCTCCGCGGCGTCCTGCTGCGGCACCTGCTCATGCCCGGCGGCGTCGCCGGCACGCAGCAGATCGCCGAGTGGCTCGCCCGCGAACTCGGGCCGGACACCTATGTGAACCTCATGACTCAATACCGCCCCGCCGGCAAAGTCACCGCCGAATCGTTTCCCATCATCAACCGCGCCATCACTCCCGCCGAATTCGAGCACGCCCTCGCCACCGCCCGCGCCGCCGGCCTCCGCCGCTTCGACCAGCGCTCCCTGTAGGACAGGCTCCCGATCCCGATGCTTCGGGATCCGGGACAGGCCTGTCCACGTCGCGTCCGTCAATGTGTGCCGCGCAGGCATTCCAGCGTGTCCTGGTGTCATCCTGAGCGAAGCGAAGGATCTCTCTGTGTAGCTTCAGCCCCGCCCGCTTTTTCCCCGCTTGTGATTCTGCCGCCAGCTAGGCTCTCTTGGCCTGTCCCTCGTCCCTCTGCATCGGCGCGTCCCCTCGCCACGCACGCTTCTCCGGCAAAACCTGCGATCCCCGGCCAGGCATTCCAGCTTTTGCGCATCGTTTGTCACCGCAAGGTATTGCCTGGCCGCCACTTTTCAACCCTTCGATTCGAGCATTTCGTTGACAGTTCCCGCTCTCTCCCGTATCATCTACGTTTGTCTCTGGACGGAAAGGTGTGACTGAGCGTATGCGGACGTATGTACCGAGTGGCCGGGAGGCCGAAGAACTAGCAGCGGGGAAAACATGGTACGTGGTGGATGCCACCGGACAGGTCTTGGGCCGGCTGGCGTCGCGGGTAGCGCGGCTGTTGCTGGGCAAGGACAAGCCCGTCTTCACGCCGTCCATGGACACCGGCGACCACGTCATCGTGATCAACGCGGACAAGATCAAGCTCACGGGCAACAAGCTGGAACAGAAGGTGTACCAGTCGCACAGCGGTTACCCCGGCGGTTTGAAGGAAGTGCCCGCGAAGCGCTTGAAGGCGCAGCAGCGCGCTGACCGCATCGTGCGCGAGGCCATCGTCGGCATGTTGCCGAAGAACAAGCTGCAGGCGCGACGCGCCCGCAAGCTGCGCGTCTATCTCGACGCCGAGGGGCTGAAGCGTCACACCGGGCAGAAGCCCCAGCCACTCGCGCTTTAGCCGCCCAGAAAGAATTTGTAGCCCATCCCGGCATGCCGGGATGGGGAAATCTGTCCCTAATTGTCAGGGGGAATTTTGAGCAGCGACGCACAGTCCGCCATGACGGACAACGGCAAGAACAAGTTCTACGGCACCGGCCGCCGCAAGGAAGCGGTGGCTCGCGTGTACATCAAGGTCGGCTCCGGCCAGTTCACCGTGAACGGCCGCCCGGTGACCGACTATTTCAAGAACGTCAACTGGCTGAACGCGGCCATCGAGCCGCTGAAGTTCACTGAGACGAAGGATCTCTTGGACGTCAGCGCCGCCTGCAAGGGCGGCGGCGCGGGCGGCCAGGCAGGCGCCGTGCGCATGGGCCTTTCGCGCGCGCTTTCGCTCTTCAATCCGGAACTGCGGCCGCGCCTGCGCACCAACGGTTTCCTGACGCGCGATTCCCGCATGAAGGAGCGCAAGAAGTACGGCCAGAAGGGCGCGCGCCGGCGCTTCCAGTTCAGTAAGCGCTAGATTTTTGTAGCCCGTCCCGATTCATCGGGACGGGGCCTTTGTAGCGCCGGCCTTCAGGCCGGCATGGCCTGATACCAGGCGGCAGTAAATTCACGGCCGGCAAGGCGCCGGCAAAAAACGATGTTGTCCCGGCAAGCCGGGATTGAAACATCCACTTTAGAAAGCGAGGAACGTTGGCAGTCGAAATCACGATGAAAGAGCTGCTGGAGGCCGGGGTTCACTTCGGTCACCAGACGCGCCGCTGGAACCCGAAGATGAAGGAATACATCTTTGGCGAGCGCAACGGGATCCATATCGTGGACCTGCAGAAGACCCTGAAAATGTTCCGCGAGGCGGCCCGCTACGTCAGCGAGATGGCCACGCACGGCAAGACGGTGTTGTTCGTCGGCACCAAGCGCCAGGCGCAGGAAGCCGTTGCCGAGGAAGCCCAGCGCTGCAACATGTTTTACGTGAACCACCGCTGGCTGGGCGGCACGCTCACCAACTGGGCCACCCTGCAGAAATCCATTAAGCGCCTGAAGGAGTTGAAGGCCATGACCGAAGATGGCCGCATGGCGCAGCTCTCGAAGAAGGAAGCGGCGCGGCTCGACCGCGAGATGAAGCACCTCAAGCAGAACCTCGCCGGCGTCGAGAACATGGCTACGCTGCCCGACTTGATGTTCGTGATTGATTCCAACTGCGAAGAGATTGCCGTCCGCGAAGCGCGCCGCATGGGTGTCCCCGTGGTCGCCATCGTAGACACCAACAGCGACCCCGACTTGGTGGACTGGGTGATCCCCGGCAACGATGACGCGCTGCGCGCCATCCGCCTGTTCACTTCGAAGATTTCCGACGCGGTGCTGGAAGGCCGCTCCGCGCTCGAACGCAGCCAACTCGCTGAGGCGAAGGCCGCCGAGGGCGTGGCGGCGGGCGAAGCAGCGCCCGAGTACGTGGACACCAGCGCCTACGAGGGGTACGAGAAACAGGAAGGCGACTTCGTGGATGCCGCCGAGCCGCTGGCCGAGCCGGCCGTGGCCGCCGAAGAAACCGTCCCCTCGGACGAACCCGAAGCCGAACGCTAGCGAGGCCCTTCCCGCTTTCCGGGACGGGCCGGCCCTGTGCCACCCGCACTCAGGTTGCGCAGGGCCCTTTCTTTAATCAGGCGCCCTGCACTTCACCCGAGTGGGCAACATGCCCGCCGCTGAACTAAAACAGGCCGATGGCTGGAAAACGAAAGCGATCACAGCGAAAGACGAAAGCAGGACTTCAAAGCAAGTCCAGCAGCAAAGGCCGGGCTCCTGCGGCGCGAAAAAGCGGAGATTCGGAAAACGACGACAAAAAGAAGGACCCGAAAGACGATATGACCACACAGCCTCAGCAGCAGACCAACATTCCCGCCCAGCTCGTCAAGGAGCTGCGCGAGCGCACCAACGCCGGCTTCAGCGACTGCCGCGCCGCGCTCGTCGAATCGAACGGCGACATCGAGAAGGCCATTGATATTCTCCGCAAGAAGGGCCAGGCCGCCGCGCAGAAGAAGGCCGCCCGCGCGGCCAGCGAGGGCCTCGTCGGCAGCTACATCCACGCCGGCGGAAAGATCGGCGTGCTCGTCGAGGTGAACTGCGAGTCCGACTTCGTGGCGCGCACCGAGCAGTTCCAGCAGCTCTGCCACGATGTCGCCATGCATATCGCCGCGCTCGACCCGCGCTTCGTCCGCCGCGAGGAAGTGACTCCGGAAATCCTCGAGCGCGAGCGCGAAATCTACCGCGCCCAGGCCCGCGCCACCGGCAAGCCGGAGCCGGTGATCGAGAAGATCGTCAACGGTAAGATGGAGAAGTTCTACGAGGAAACCTGCCTCTACGAACAGCACTTCATCAAGGACGAGTCCGTCACCATCAGGGAGCTCATCGCCCAGAGGATCGCCGTCGTCGGAGAGAACATCTCCGTCCGCCGTTTCGTCCGCTTCAAGGTCGGCGAAGGCGCCGCGGCGGGCGACGCTCCCGCTGCGCAATAAGTTCACCATCCCGGGTATCGTTCGCAGGGGCGGGCCGCGTGCCCGCCCCTTGTTTTTTCCTGCCGCACTTCTCTGCTAGAATGCCTCCCGGCTTGCACGGGGGCGCGCAAACGAATGGCCACTGCGGACACGGCTGCTAAGAAGGACACTGACAAATCCGGTCGCGCCTACGAGCGCGTGGTCCTGAAACTTTCCGGCGAATCGCTTCAGGGCTCGCAGGGCTATGGCATCCACGCCGAAACGGTCCACGCCATCGCCCGGGAAGTGAAAGCGGCCTATGACCTCGGCGTACAGTTGGCCATTGTCGTCGGCGGCGGAAATATCTTCCGCGGCACGCGCCAGAAGTCGCTGGCCATTGACCGCGCCACCGGCGACCACATGGGCATGCTGGCCACGGTGATCAACGGCCTGGCGCTCCTGGACGCCCTCGAAAAGCAGGGATGCTACACCCGGCTGATGAGCGCCATCGAGATGCACCAGGTGGCCGAGCCGTTCATCCGCCGCCGCGCCACCCGGCACCTGGAAAAGGGCCGCATCGTCATCTTCGCCGCCGGCACCGGCAACCCCTATTTTTCCACGGACACCGCCGCCGCGCTCCGCGCCATGGAAATCCACGCCCAGGTGATCCTGAAGGCCACGCGCGTGGATGGAATCTACGACGCCGATCCCGAAAAAGTCCCCGGCGCGAAAAAATTCGAAACCATCAGCCACATGGATGTGATTCAGAAAGGTCTTTCCGTAATGGACTCCACCGCCATCTCCCTGTGCATGGACAACAAGCTGCCCATCATCATCTTCAACTTGTCCGTGCCGGGCAATATCAAGCGCGTGGTGATGGGCGAAAAGGTCGGCTCCACTGTCCGCACGTAGGAGTCTGTAGCCCGCCTCTTCAGAGGCGGCGATTCCCGGAGAATTGTTCGCAATGACCACAATCAACAACACCAAAGACGCCATGGCCCAGGCGAAGTCGCGGATGGAAAAAGCCGTCGAGGATTTCCGCAAGGAGCTCGCCGGCCTGCGCAGCGGACGTGCCAACGTCAGCCTGCTCGACCACATCCGTGTGGACTACCACGGCACGCCGATGCCGCTCAACCAGCTCGGCACCCTCTCTGTTCCCGAGCCGACCATGATCGTCATCGCGCCCTGGGATCCCAGCGCCGTGCCCCTGGTGGACAAGGCCATCCGCACCTCCGACCTCGGCCTCAATCCCGCCAACGACGGCAAAGTGGTCCGCGTGCCGATCCCCTCGCTCAACGAAGAGCGCCGCAAGGAACTCGTCAAGCACCTGCACAAAGTTCTGGAAAACCACCGCACCGCGGTGCGCAATATCCGCCGCGACGTCAAGGAAGCCGTCGAAAAACTCGAGAAGGAAAAGAAGATCAGCGAGGACGACAAGAAGCGCTCCCTCGACGAGCTGGAAAAGGTCACCCACGCCGAGATCAAGAAGCTGGAAGACCTCTCCGCCACCAAGGAGAAAGAAATCCTTTCGGTCTAGGCTACGCCGACCCCGCCCTGCTCCTCATTTAACACCTTTCATGTAAACAACTTACGGCATATCAATTCCTAGAGAAAAGTACTAGAACGCCCAGAGTACCTGCCCAGTACGGACGCTCCATTATCCCGCACGGAGTCGACCCCTATAAGTGTACGTGCAGTCGAACTGTACTCAGAAAGATTAAGAGGGTCTAATGAAACTCCGCAAAGCGTGGTTATTCCTGCCAGTCCTGCTGCTTGCCACTGCGGTGCACGCGGACTCGGTGACGATGAAGTTCACCGGGGTCAACGGCGCTCACGATCGCCACTATTACGTGAGCCCTTACTTCGGCACCATGAACGGCGCGCCGGTCACTCTCTTCTGCGTGGACCTGGCCAACTCCGTCCACTTTGGCCAGGTCTGGCAGGCCAATCTGACCACCATCACCAACGGGTCGAACCTCAGCCATACGCGCTATGGCAGCATGTCCAACGCGCTGGCGCTTTACCAACAGGCCGCCTGGCTCGTTGCCCAGTTCCCCTCGCACCCGACCGACTACGTAAACTTGCAGTACGCGCTCTGGAACCTGTTCAACCCAAGCCGCGCGCCGGACACCGGCGGCTCCAACTCCTGGCTCGCGCTGGCCGCCGCCAACTACGGTTCGATGAACTTCCAGAGCTTCCGCGTGGTCACCAATGTGGGTCCGGTCCGTCGCACCGGCCAGGTGCAGGAATTCATCACCACCGTGCCGGCGGCCCCCATGCCTGAGCCGGCCACACTGGCTCTCTTCGGCACCGGCCTCTTCGGCGTTGCCACGGTCGTCCGCCGTCAGACTCGGCGCGCGGTCGGTCACGGCGCGAAGAAATAGCACTCCGATTCTTGAACGGAATTGCCCCGGGGCACGGTCTTCCGTGCCCCGTTTTCTTTTCTGGCACTTTAGGATTTTGCTTGCGATGTCATCCTGAGGCCCGATGGTTTTGACCGGGACGAAGGATCTCTCCGGTGCGTGCTGCTCTTGCCGGAAAATTCTGGGCGCCGGGCCACCGCTCACGGCACGGTCGTCGCAGTGTCTGGGGGCTGCATGATAAATACGCACCCTCCGACAGGGAAGCAAGTCAGCGTGCCACGCCGCGCGATCCGGGTCGGCGTCTCGTCCGGAAAGGGCGCGGCGTACCTCGCTCCGCGCAGCGCCTCCACGAGCGGCCGCACTTTTTCGCTTCCGCGAATGAATTTCACTTCTTCCGCTTTGTCGCCCGCCGCGGGGCTGAACACAATGTAAAAGTCAGCCTCCGCCTTTTCCTGAAGAAGGTGTCCCAGCCGCACGGCCCGCAGTGCCGAAAGCTCTTCGCCCGCCTTGCCCGTGAGGAGCGCAATCTTGTCTTCGCCTCCGCCAGCCAGCGCGGCCAGCCGTCCTCTGGTCTCCGGCACCGGGCGCGTGGCGGCCAGCGCCTGCGCATAGGCGCGCATTGCTTCCGCCTTGCGGCCCTGCTTCTCGTAAATCTGTCCCAGGTGGTCGCCCACTTCGCCATGGAAACCCAGCAGCCACGCCGCGCGCACGTATTTTTCCGCCTTTTCGATGTCCCCGTTCTGGAAGTGCACCCAGCCCAGCGTGTCCCAGTAGGTGGCCAGCGCCGAAACCTGCTGCAGGTCGTTCGGGGACAGGCGCTCGAGCTGGATGTTGCGCAGGTACGCGGACGTCGCCGCCACCGCCGATTCCGCGTATTGCTGCGCGCGGTCCAGCCGCACTTTCCGCAGAGAGAGCTCGTAGGCCACGTTGTTCCACACCGGCGGCGCCGGCGCCAGCTCCACCGCTTTGTCGAACGCCTCCATCGCTTTCTCCGGCTGCTCCCGGTTCAGGTAGCTTTGCCCCAGACTCACGTGCAGCAGCGGGTTGTCCGGCGTTAACGTCACCGCCTTTTCCAGCTCCTGGATCGCCTCCGCGTATTTCTTCTGTTCGCGGTAGAGCATTCCCAGATTGCCGTGCGCCTGCCTGTCCAGTGGGAAGATCTCGATCTGCTTCTGGAACGCCGCGGCGGCTTCGTCGAGTTTCTGCTGCCCCCAGAGCGCGGAGCCCAGGTTGTTGTGCGCGTATTCGTCGTACGGGTTCACTTCGATCTGTTTCTGGAAGGCTTCGATGGCCGCCGAATATTGCAACCGGTTCATGTAGGCACGGCCCAGGTTGTTCCACGCCCACTTGTGCTTTGGCTCGAGCGTCGTTACGCGTTTGAACAGCTCCATCGCGGCTTCATAGTTGCCGCTGTTCAGCGCGGCCACGCCCGCCTCGTGCAACTCTTCTGCTTTTGCCGTTTCCGGGATCGCCGGCGTGCCCGCTGCCGCCGTGCTTTCTACCCACAGCGCTTGCCCCTCGTCGTTGCGCACCGCGCGCAGAAAGGCGCGGTAGTCGCCGGCGCGCTCGGTAGGCAGCTCGCGCAAACGGAACTTCATCACGCGTTCGGCGCGGAGCACGTTCTGCTCCATCTTGTAGGTCGCGTGGTAATCGGCGTAATCGCGCATCACGCCCACCGACACCGGCGCCCGCGCCGTGAAGTTCGCCGGCAGCTCGAGCGTCAGCCGCGTCACCGCTTCCATCGGCGTGCCGAGTTCCACCTTGTCCGCGCCGCCTTCTTTTTCCTCCGGCGGGTTCGGCAGCCCCATGGACGGCAGCGGCACGTTCATCTGCGATTTCTTGTTCGACCAGTCCAGAAAGTTCGCCTGCGACAGCGCGTACTCGAACTGGAACGGCTCGCGCGTCGCTGCGGGGTCGCTGCTCTTCACGTCGTTCACTTCGCCGCGGAAGCCGTCGCTGATCGCCGCCCATTGTGCGAGCTGCTTCCATTGGTTCTGCGGGGTCCGCCGGAACGCCAGCCGCAGTGCCAGTTCGGCGTCGCCGCGCAGAATGTATTTCACCCGCGCGGTCAGTTTGCCGAGCGCGCTCAGCTTTCCTTCGATCTCCACCGCCTGCGTGGAGGCGAACGGCGGATCGAGCGGCGTCTCCGCGAGCCCCGGCGCCGCGTCCCGCGAAATCAGCAGTGCTTTTTTCCCGCGCAGGTTGGCGGAAAGAAGCCGGAAGGGCGCCACCTCTAGGGTCGCGTCCATCCAGAGTTTCTCGCTCCCCAGCCGCGCAGCGGTGATCACGTGGTCGAACTGCGACGGCGATGCCACATCCTCGTCCAGCTTTCGCTGGGATGTGATCAGCACCGCTTCCGCGTGGATGCCCACCGCCTCCAGCAACGACGCCAGCAGCGTGTGTTTGTCCTTGCAATCGCCGTACTGGTTGGCCAGCACCTCCCCGGCCGCATGTGGCTGGTAGCGCCCCACGCCGAAGGAGAGGCTCACATAGCGAAAATTCTTGGCCACGAAATCATAGAGCGCTTCGATCTTCTCCATGTCCGTCGTGCGGCCTTCGATGAGCTTCGCCGCCTTCGCGCGAATTTCCGCGGTCGGCGCGATGCGGTCTTTTTCCAGAGATGCGTACCACCGCCCTACTTCCTCCCAGTTCTGGAAGTTCGTGAATTGCACCGCCGGCCCGTGCGCTTCCTCGCGCTTCGGTTTCTTTTCCGCGCCTTCCGCCGGGCGTTCCAGGTTCCGGCTGGTCCACGTGTAGATCTTGCGGTCGCCCTGTTCGCTGATGGCCGGTTCGCGATCCGCATGCGTCTTCAGATGGACGGCTCGCGACTTCGGCACGTCCACTTCCAGCTGCTCATCCAGCACGATGGCGTTCTTTTCGAAGTCGTAGTTGAACCAGAAATGCCCGGGCGCCAGCGGCGTCTCCGTCAGCGTCACCACCTTGTATTCCAGCGTGTCGCCCGGGCGGAGTCCTGGCACGCTCACGTGCTTCACGCGGTAGTCGGTATAGACCGGCGCTTCCTGCGCGATGGGCGTGCTCAAATCCTTCACCGCATCGGCGCCGGCCGTCACCACGCTTCCGTCCGCCTTGCGCACCCGCACGTACTCGATCTGCACCTTCTGGTTCGCGGAGTTGTACCCGACGTTCTGCTCGCCCAGTTGCTGCACGCCCGCGTCGCTCTGCACTTTCACGCGCGCCAGCGATTCCTGCCGCCCCGTGCCGTCGGCCTCGAAGCGCACCCGCGTTTGCCATTGCTCGAAGACGAACGCCTCCTGCGAATAATCCGGCGCCTTCTTCTCCTCTGCTTTCGCTTGCGCGGGCAGCAGTGCCGCTTTCTGGTTTGCCGTGGTTCCCTGCGCCGCGCCCTGTGCTGTGCCTGTCATCCTGCCTGCCCCGAGCGAAGCCGAGGGGAGCGAAGCGTAGGATCTCTCTGTCTTGCCTTTCCTTCCGCCTTCCTGCGCAAGAAGCAGGATAGGCATCAGCAGCAGCCCCAGTAGTGCATTTCCCAGGCGGCCTCGCGGCATTCGCAATTCTCCTCTCGAATTCTTCCTCCGCAGTCTATTGAATCTTTCAGTAAGCGTAAAGCCCGGTTTCCTGTGTGCGTTTTCAGGAACCGCATTGGTATAACCTCGCGTGACCTGCCCCCCCCCCCGAGAACGAGTCAGCGCAGGATGTAGCATTCCGGCGCACTTCAGCAGCATTCCATGTAATGCTCCGGGAGCGCTGCGAACGCGCGCACTCGGAGCGAACATCCGGCGAAGAGTTTTCCACTGGCCGCTGAAGTTTCTCGTAGGTTTTTGTTTGACACCCGGCTTGATTTTCCTTATACTTGCCGTTTTGTCAGGGAGCTTTCGGCCCTGTCTGGTGAAGTGGAAAGGGTAGGGCTCCTCCTTCAGAACAAGAACGATGGAATGAAGTGAGGAGCGCGGCCGGAATGGGGCGCCAGCCCCGCAAAGCCGAGTAAGCCTCTCCGTTCTGCCCAGTGTTGTTCGCAAGCCGAATACGCACGGGTGCGGAGTCTCTTAACGGTCCTGGTTCGCAACTGACCTTTCTTGTCGGTTGATCCGACAACATGAGTCCGCGTCCGTCTCGGCGAACGCAGACGGGAAGAATTTTCGCTCGATTGAGGGAGAGCCGTGCCAACGTTTTCACAGCTGGTTCGTTACGGTCGGGAGCAGGTGCAGGCCAAAACTAAGTCGCCCGCGCTGCAGGGCTGTCCGGAAAAGCGCGGCGTGTGCATTCGCGTGTACACGCAGACGCCGAAGAAGCCCAACTCCGCGCTGCGCAAGGTCGCCCGCGCCCGCCTCACCAACAGCATTGAAGTGACCACGTACATTCCCGGCATCGGCCACAACTTGCAGGAGCACTCGATCGTGCTGGTGCGCGGCGGCCGCGTGAAGGACCTGCCCGGCGTCCGCTATCACGTCATCCGCGGCACGCTCGACGCCGCCGGCGTCGAGAACCGCAAGCAGGGGCGCTCCAAGTACGGCGCCAAGCGGCCCAAGGCCGCGCAGAAGTAGGACCGGCTTTCAGCCTGTCCGCCCCGCAGCGGGCTGGCTTGAATTTGTAGGGGCGACCGGCTGGTCGCCCGACTGAAGAGGAGAGACAAAAGCAATGCCTCGCAAAGGATTCGTTTCGCGCCGTCAGGTTCCGAACGATTCGGTGTACGGCAGCGACCTGGTGCAGAAGTTCATCAACTCGATGATGTGGCAGGGCCGCCGCTCCAAGGCGCAGAAGATCTTCTACACCGCCATGGAAAACATCGCCCAGAAGACGAACGACGACCCGCTGAAGACTTTCAAGAAGGCCGTCGAGAACGTCAAGCCGCTCGTGGAAGTGAAGACCCGCCGCGTCGGCGGCGCCAACTATCAGGTGCCCGTGGAAGTGAATCAGTTCCGCCGGCAGTCGCTGGCCATCCGCTGGCTGCTGCTCTACTCCCGCGATCGCGCCGGCAAGACCATGATTGAACGCCTCACCGACGAGCTGATGGACGCCGCCAACGGTAAAGGCGGCGCGGTGAAGAAAAAGGAAGACGTGCACCGCATGGCCGAGGCCAACAAGGCCTTCGCCCATTACCGCTGGTAAAGGTTTGGTAGGGGCGACCCGATGGGTCGCCCGCTTTCAGAAAAAAACGCAATGCCACGCCAGACACAACTCGAACACACGCGCAACATCGGCATCATGGCCCACATTGATGCCGGTAAGACCACGTGTACCGAACGCATCCTCTTTTACACCGGCGTGACGTACAAGATCGGCGAAGTCCATGAAGGCACTGCCACCATGGACTGGATGGAACAGGAACGCGAGCGCGGCATCACCATCACCTCCGCCGCCACCACTGCCTTCTGGGACCGCTTCGGCGCCAGGCACCGCGTCAACATCATCGACACTCCGGGCCACGTGGACTTCACCGTGGAAGTCGAGCGCTCGCTCCGCGTGCTCGATGGCGCCGTCGCCGTGTTTGACGCCGTTGCCGGCGTGCAGCCGCAGTCCGAAGCCGTGTGGCGTCAGGCGGACAAGTATCGCGTCCCGCGCATCGCCTTTATCAACAAGATGGACCGCGTCGGCGCCGATTTTGACCATTGTATCCGCACCATGCGCCAGCGACTTTCCGCCCACCCCGTCCCCATCCAGTTTCCCATCGGCAAGGAAGACAACTTCATCGGCGTCATCGACTTCATCGAGCAGAAAGCCATCATCTGGCAGGAAGAAACCCTCGGCGCCAAGTTCGAAGTCTTCGAGGTGGAAAAGCTCTGGGATGCGGCTTTCGTGAAGTCCCGCCCCGAAATTGAGACCGCCCTGCGGGCTTCCGCGATCAATAAGGATTTCTACATCGAGCACCGCGCCAAGGTGGTCGAGTACATCGCCGAGCACGACGATCTCGTTTTGGCAAAGTTTTTGGAAAACCACGACCTCTCGACGGAAGAGCTGCGGGCTTCAGTCCGCCGCTCCGCCATCGCGCTGAAGCTCGTGCCCGTCGTGGCCGGCGCCGCCTTCAAAAATAAGGGCATCCAGCCGCTGCTCGACGCCATCGTGGACTACCTGCCGTCGCCTGTGGACGTGCCCCCGGTCGAGGGCCTGACCAAGGACAGTGGCGAGGCGGTTCTGCGCCGCGCCAGTGATGAGCAGCCTTTTTCCGCGCTGGCCTTCAAGATTGCCACCGACCCCTTCGTCGGTCACGTCACTTACATCCGCGTCTATTCCGGTGTGCTGAATGCCGGCAGCTACATCTTCAATTCCACGAAGAGCACTCGCGAGCGCGTCGGCCGCCTCCTCCGCATGCACGCCAACAAGCGCGAAGAGATTGACTCCATCCAGGCCGGCGACATCGCCGCCTGCGTCGGCCTGAAGAGCGTCACCACCGGCGACACGCTCTGCGACGAAGCCAAGCCCATTCTTCTGGAAAACATCGAGTTCCCCGCGCCGGTCATCTCCATCGCCATCGAACCCAAGACCAAGGCCGACCAGGACAAAATGTCCAACGCCCTGGCCAAGCTCCAGCAGGAAGACCCCACCTTCCGCGTCCACACCGACCCGGACACCGCCCAGACGCTCATCTCCGGCATGGGCGAGCTGCACCTGGAAATCATCGTGGACCGCATGATGCGCGAGTTTAACGTGCAGGCCAATGTCGGCCGCCCGCAGGTGGCCTACCGTGAAACCATCCGCAAGAACGCCCAGGCCGAAGGCCGGTACATCCGCCAGACCGGCGGCCGCGGCCAGTACGGCCATTGCAAGATTCAGGTCCACCCACTGCCCAGCTCCAATCACGAAGACATGCACGAGATGTCCACCGACGAGCTCGACGTGCTCGCCAAGCAGGTGGCCGGCGGCTCTGGCGGCAAGTGGCGTTTCGACAAGGAGCACCGCCTGCTCTTCATCGACAAAATTGTTGGCGGCGCCATCCCCAAGGAATATGTTGCGCCCATCGAGCACGGCATCCGCGAGGCCATGGAAACCGGCACGCTCGCCGGTTACGAGATGGTGGACGTCGCCGTGGTGCTCTACGACGGCAGTTACCACGAAGTGGACAGCTCGGAAATGGCCTTCAAGATTGCCGGTTCGATGGCCTTCAAGGAGGCCTGCGGGCGCGCCAAACCGGTGCTGCTCGAGCCCATCATGCGCGTCGAAGTGGTCGTGCCGGAAGATTTCATGGGCCCGGTGAACGGCGATCTGCACGCGCGTCGCGGACAGATTCAGGGCACCGAATCGCGCGCCGGCAGCCAGATTATCCGCGCCCAGGTGCCGCTGGCGGAAATGTTCGGTTACGCCACCGAGCTGCGCAGCCGCACCCAGGGCCGCGCCAGCTTCACCATGCACTTCTCCCATTACGAGGAGGCGCCGAATTCGGTCTCGGAAGAAGTGATCGCCAAGGCTACGGGAAAGGTTACCCGGTAAGACGGGCCACACAAGTTCATTGGGGGTTCAGTACGACGCAGAAGGTGAGGAGCTGAAGCACTTATGGCCAAGGAAAAATTCGAACGCACAAAGCCGCACGTGAACATCGGGACGATTGGGCACATCGATCACGGCAAGACGACGCTGACGGCAGCGATCACCAAGGTGCTGGGGAAGTCCAACCCGAAGGTGGCCTTCCGCTCG
>JACQDE010000054.1 GCA_016201285.1 Acidobacteriota bacterium
CCGTCTGCACCACCTACCGTTCCCGCTTCTAGCGCCGCCATTCCCACGGTAGAATCCCCGTACGTCATGGACGCGCGGGGTTTAGTCCAACTGGTTTTATCCGCCATGCTCGACGCACGACGGATAAAAGCCTGAACGTTAGACGGCGGACGGGGCACAATGGCTGATATCGACGAGTTCGCATTGCGGCAAGCCGAGGCAGCAGCCGCCAAGCTGTGGGCGTTGGGGAGTGCTCCATTCCCGCTGGCCAATGGAGCCATCATCCAGAGCCACATCGAGCATTCGGTCACCGACACCACCATCTCGTTTGCCATTCATGCTCGGCGCGTCCTTGACAACAGACGCATCCGTACGAGATTCACGCTCGACGAGCCGTTCAGACACTGGTCTCCTGCGCATGGCCTGAGCAAGGTGCACGTTCTCCAGGACGCCTTGAACCGAATCGTCCACGCGACGGAGTTCGAGGTCGGATTTGAACGCTTGCCGGACGACGCAGCAAAGATCGCCGGAGGTGCCGTCGGAGTAATCTACCTGCGAACCAAGACAGACCGGCGAGAAGAAGCACTGATTGACGTCTTTGCGCTCGCGTCTTGCTTCTTTCACCAAGTCTTGCCCGCACTCCGGTCCACCCAGGGCGGGTCCGAACCCACGACGGTTCATTGACGCACGGATTGTTCGAACCACCGTCTAACAAGCCGTTTCACCTGACGCCGGGCCTCGCTCCCTGCGGTCGCTCGGTCCGCCGCAGGTGAACGGCAGTGTTAGCGGACTGCGGTTGATATGGCGCAGGAGTCATTGATCAAACGGATCTTGGGAGTTGTGGCCGGCGTCGCCCTGATCATCGGGTTGATCGCCGTCTACAACGTGTGGTCGTGGCTCTCTGAAGGTATGCCTTTGATCCCTCGGCTTGAGGACCGTTGGTGGGCCGGATACTACGAGACCACGGTCCTTGGCCGGCAATGGTGTCTGGTCCGCTTCGTCAAGGCGCCCTCTGGCCGTCTTCAGATGGTCGTCCTATCGGCTTGGGGTGCACCCGACACTTTCGACGTCGATCGCAGCACATCAAGTGAGAGTTTCGTCGACCTCACCTTCACCGACCGTGCAAACGGAGTTCGCATCGAGGCGAAGCAACTCTACGACGGGAAGAGGTATTACCTTGGCAGCCTCATGGTCCGTAGGTTCCGTGATTTCTGGAAGATGAACGATGACGTCTCGATACGGGGCCACTTCGCCGCGACCTCCCCGGAACGAGAGTTCGTCATCGAACCACTCGCAGATGAGAAGGTCTCGGCGTTCTGGGGTAGATACGTTAGACCCGATCGACCACAGCCGCCACCGAACGAAGTCTTGCGAGCCGCTGGGGTCGCCATTAACGACTATGGACGTAAAGCTGAGCAGGTCCGCTAACCACACGCTTGGTCACCGGCATGCCAAAGTATGAGGTTTACGCTCCCCTGAGCGAGTTCGAGTGGCCGGGATCGGAAGCCGAACTCATCCCGGGTTTTTGGCTACGGCGCCGAGTGCAAAAGCCGGAGCTGAGGGGCCTGAATGCCGGACTCGCGCTCGACGAGCAAGACACGATCACCATGGTCGATCATTGGCTCGAGTTTCAGTGGACGGAGGCCGAGACGCCGTCAGCCGCCGAATGGGTCAATCTCGCCCTTCTGGCGTTTTGGTTGACGAAGCCCACCAAGGCCCACGCGACTCACCGGTTTCAGCTCGACTGCGGTCCACCTCAAGGCAGACTGGATCGGACTTCTCGGCTCCTTGATCGCTTCGCCTGGGTGCCGGGCGCCACCGCCGCAGCGTTTGACGACGCAGACGTTCGGTCGGCCGGTCTGTATCTGCCCACGCTCGCTGGTCTGTGCCGAGCGAGAGGCCGTCTCAACGACGCTCTGGTGCTGACGCTCACGGGGTGCTGGTCTCATAAATGGCAGGTCGCCCTGATTTGCCATGCCGCTGCAGCGGAGGCCATCCTCACGTACTCGACCGGTCCTGGGATCACACGCCGTCTGTCGACCTCGTACGCGTGCCTTGTTGCGACCACGCCGACCGACCGTGATACTGCCTTCCGAGAATTTGCGGCCCTGTACGGGTCACGCTCGGACATTATGCACGGGCGTACGTACAACGTGCCCCAGTCTGACCGGCTTTCCACCCTGGCTCGCTTCGGCAACGCCCTTCGCAATCTCTGGCGGGTTGTACTCTCGTCGCAATTTGCCCTCCAGGCGCTCGAAGGTACTGACGTACAGCGGCAGACCTGGTTCACAGCACATGAAGCAGGATACACTCCGCCCCCATGATGAGTGCATCCGCTAACATGCCGTTTCACCTGACGTCGGGCCTCGCTCCCTGTGGTCGCTCGGTCCGCCGCAGGTGAACGGCCGCGTTAGGCTCAAGCAGTGAAGGACCTTCTATGAAACACTTGCGCTGCCTGGGCAGGTTGTTCTTTGTGAGTGGCGTGGTCCTAGGAATCGCGCTTCATTCCCTTCCGCGCGGCATTGCGTACGCGCAACCCAGAAGCGAAGCCCTCCCCCTGGCTGACCTCCACTTCCACGCGGAGCGGGGCCTCGCACCCGACGCGGTCCTCGGTGCTATGGACCGCGCCGGCGTCACATGGGCGGGAAATGGCGCTAAGGGCCCCGATGGCCTTTGGCGCCCCTTTGTCGAGGCAGCGCCGGATCGATTCCTCCCGTTCGCCGGCCAGGGAGCGATTGGCGCGCGCATCCAGGCGCAGGGTGAGGCCGCGTGGACCTTGGAGAGTCCCGAGATCATCCGCTACCTCGAGTCGCTCGAACAGGGTCTCCGCGACGGGCGATTCCGAGGAATCGGCGAGCTGTTCGTGAACAACCAGAACTCTCACGGTGTATTCCAGTCGACTCGCTATCCGGCTGATTCACCCCTCATGCGACGCTTGTTGACTCTCGCGGCCACCTACCATGCGCCACTGAGTGTTCATATGGATTCCGATCCACAGTCGATCGAGGAACTGGAACGCCTCCTCCCGATCGATCGCAATGGCCCCGTGATCTGGGCTCACTGCGGATTCTGGATCGAAGCCGATCAAGTGCGAAGGCTGATGAACCGGCACTCCAATCTCTTTTGCGAGCTCTCCCACAGGGACGACCGTGCGTATGGGCCGCGATTCCAGCCGGTCGCGATTACAGGCTTTTGGCGTCGGTTGAAGCCGGACTGGAAGGCGCTTTTGGAGCATCATTCCGATCGCTTTCTGATCGGCACCGACGCCGACGATCTGGGCCAGTTTCGAGCAATCATCGGCTTCTATCGCAAAGTCCTCTCTCAGCTTGCGCCGGACGCGGCGAAGCGTATCGCTCACGGGAATGCCGTGCGGCTCTTCCGCTTGAGTCAGTAGCAACCTTGACCGCGATGGCGCCAGGGCGCTCAAGAAAGAAGTCCAGGTTCGTCGGCCAGCTCTCGCTCCTTGGCCTGGCGAGACACGATCCGTCGGAAGTTGAATGCACTCCAATCAGCCTAAGTTCCGGATGCAGGCGACGGCGGGCGGGCCGGCCGGTAACACAGAGTCGAAGGTCAGCGCCGCCCGCCGCGCCTGATCCGGAGCGTTCGCCGCACAGTTACTTGAGGAGAGACCGGGCGGGTAGACGGGCACTCCTCTTCACATTAAAGAAGCTCAGGGGGAGAACGTGAAAGGCTCGACGAGGCCGACGTGACGGTCAAAGGGATCGGCTTCATCATCACCCTCGGCATTCTGCTGGGGTCACTCGCCGCCCAGGCCCAGCAGACGGGCAACGTGTACCGGATAGGGTTTCTCGGAAACTCCACGGCGGCCCTCGAGGCGAATCTCGTCGGGCCGTTCCGCGAGGGGTTGCGCGACCTCGGGTATGTCGAGGGCCGAAACGTCCTGATCGAGTATCGGTGGGCGGAGGGACAGTATGATCGCTTCCCTGCCCTCATCGGGGAGCTACTCGCCCTGAAGGTCGCGGTGATCGTGACCGCCGGGACACCCGCCACCCTCGCAGTCAAGAAGGCGACAACCTCGGTCCCTCTCGTCATGCTCGCGGTCGGCGATCCCGTGGGAACGGGCATCGTCCCGTCGCTCAGCCATCCTGGCGGGAACATCACCGGGTTGACCGCGATCTCGACGGAAATGGACGCGAAGCGACTCGAGCTGCTCAGGGAAGTCGTCCCCAGCGTCTCGTACATCGCCCTGCTCTGGAATGCGGGCAGCCCGCTCCAGGTACTCGCCGAGAAGCAAGTCCAAGCCGCGGCCCAGGTGCTGCGAATGAGAGTCCTATCCCTCGGGGTGAAGACTGAGGAAGAGATCAAGAGCGCGCTTGCCGTGATCGCCAGGGAGCGACCCGATGCGCTCCTCGTCCTGGCCGATCGGCTGCTTCTGCACCACCGCGCGCTCATCATGGACTTCGCTACCCGCCACCGGCTCCCCGGGGTGCATGCCTACCGGGAACTGGTCGAGGCGGGGGGATTGATGTCCTTTGGGCCAAGCTACGCGGACATGCACAAGCGGGCCGCTTACTTCGTCGACAGGATCCTAAAGGGCGCGAAGCCGGGTGACCTGCCTGTGGAGCGACCGCGAACGTTCGAGCTGGTCATCAACCTCAAGGTCGCCAAGGCGCTCGGGCTGACGATTCCGCAGTCCGTCCTCCTGCGGGGAACAGAGATCATTCAGTGAGACCGGCCATACCGTGACTGCACCGCGGCGTGGCGTCGAACTTCCCGCTGGAGCGGACCGCTGGCTCGCCTTCGCTCGCCGCGGCCGCTCAGCGGTACGTTCGCCCGATCTACAGTGGGTGACTCCTTGAGTCCGGGGACGAGTTACGCAGGTGACGCCAACGTACGACGGAGGGTTATGAGGAGTGTTCTTGCGGTCGCGGTCGCAGCGGTAGGCGTACTCGGCTGGGAGGTGTTCTCAAAAAGCGCTGCCATTCGGCAGCAGGAGCAAAGAATTCAAGACCTCACCGCAGCCCTCGCGGATAAGTCGAAGCAGCGAGCGCTTTCCGAACAGACGGAATGCGCAGCAAGTGCGACCAGATTTCTTGTCAGCAGGGGCTGGAAGCCCGACCTCGGCTCCGACTACGAGAATCATTTCAATTCGAGGCTCAACAAGTGCTTTGTCCTGGTGTCCGGCTACCTCCTCAAGGAGGATTTTCGCACGCTCGATCTCTACGACGCGGTGGAGGGCAGACACTACGCAACGTACATCGGGCACAACATTTGTAGCCCGACGATCACCAGGAACCTAAGTACTGTGATTCGCAATTGCAGTGACGTATCGACTGGGCATGGTTAGGCTGCGGCAGCGACGCGGTGCTCGGCCGCGAGTTTCGTCATGAGCGCGGCGAGATCCTGGCGCGTGAAGGTCCAGCGAAACGGCACCGCGGCG